>JBFWSW010000003.1:0-133024 GCA_050248155.1 Ilumatobacteraceae bacterium | reverse complement strand
GGATCCCCGTGAAGCGGATGGTGTTCCACGAGATCACCAAGAGCGCGATCGACCAAGCGGTGAACAACCCGCGGGGCATCGACTACGGCCTCGTCGACGCGGCCGAGACCCGGCGGCTGCTCGATCGACTCTACGGCTACGAGGTGTCGCCGGTGCTGTGGCGCCGGGTGAACCGGGGCCTGTCGGCCGGTCGCGTGCAGAGCCCATCTGTCCGCCTGATCGTCGAGCGCGAGCGCGAGCGGATGGCCTTCGTCACCGCCGACTACTGGGACATCGAGCTGCTCACCGGCACGTCGCCAGCGTTCACTGCGACGCTCGTCGGCGTCGACGGCACGAAGGTCGCCACCGGCAAGGACTTCGCCAGCACCGGCCAGCCGCGCGGCAACGTCGTCGTGCTCACCGAGGCACGGGCCCGCGCCCTCGCCACCGCACTCGAGCCTGCCGACTTCGCCGTGCGGTCGGTCGAGGAGAAGCCGTACCGCAGCTCGCCGAAGGCGCCGTTCATGACCTCGACGCTGCAGCAGGAGGGCGGGCGCAAGCTGCGCCTCAGCGCGTCGCAGGTGATGCGGCTCGCCCAAGGCCTGTACGAGCGCGGGTACATCACCTACATGCGCACCGACAACGTCGTGCTGAGCGACGAGGCGTTGGCTGCAGTGCGCGCCGAGGTGGGCAAGACCTACGGGCCGCAGTTCCTCTCGAAGGCCCCCAAGCAGTACTCGGGCAAGATCAAGAACGCGCAGGAGGCACACGAGGCGATCCGACCGACGACTCCACTGCGATCACCCGACGCCGTCGCTGGCGAGCTCAACGGCCAGGAGCTGCTGCTCTACCGCATGATCTGGCAGCGCACGCTGGCGTCGCAGATGGCCGACGCGACGGGCACCACGGTCAGCGTGCGCCTCGGCGCGACCACCACGATCGACGGCGCGACCACCGACGCCGAGTTCGCTGCGAGCGGCACCACGATCACCTTCCCCGGGTACCGCCAGGTGTACGTCGAGTCCGTCGACGAGGCCGAGGGCGACGCCGAAGAGCGCGAAGCCTTGCTGCCTCCCCTCACGGTCGGGGCCCCTGTCGCGGTCGAATCGCTCACGCCGCACGGTCACAGCACGTCCCCGCCCGCCCGCTACACCGAGGCCTCGCTGGTGAAGCGACTCGAGGAGCTGGGCATCGGCCGCCCGTCGACCTGGGCCTCGATCATCCAGACCGTGCAGGACCGTGGCTACGTGTGGAAGAAGGGCCAGGCTCTGGTGCCCACGTGGACGGCGTTCGCTGTCGTCGGGCTGATGGAGAAGCACTTCGACGACCTCGTCGACTACGAGTTCACGGCGCGGGTCGAGGAGGACCTCGACTCGATCGCCCGTCACGAGCGACAGAAGCAGGACTGGCTGCAGCGCTTCTACTTCGGTGACGACGACCTCATCGGGCTCAAGCGCCTCGTCGCCGAGAACCTCGACGAGATCGACGCGGCGCAGATCAACACGTTCCCGATCGGTGTCGACCCCGACGGCAACGAGGTGGTCGTCAAGCCCGGCAAGTACGGGCCGTACGTGAAGCGTGGCGACGACACAGCCGGCGTGCCCGACGACCTGGCGCCCGACGAGCTGACGGTCGAGGTGGCGCTGAAGCTGCTCGCCGCACCAAAGAGCGACGAACCGATCGGCGAGCTCGACGGCTACCCCGTCTTCGCCAAGAACGGCCGGTACGGGCCGTACGTGCAGTGGGGAACGCCCGACAACCCGCCGCCCGGCCTCGAGAAGCCCAAGATGGCCAGCCTCTTCAAGTCGATGGAGCTCGACCGGATCACCGTCGACGATGCCGAGGCGCTGCTGCAGTTGCCACGCACGCTCGGCGTCGACCCTGCCGATGGTGTCCCGATCGTCGCCAACAACGGCCGCTACGGGCCCTACATCCAGAAGGACAAGGACTACCGCAACATCGAGAGCGAACGGCAGCTGCTGACGATCACCCTCGACGAGGCGCTCCAGATCCTGTCCCAGCCGAAGGTGTTCCGTCGCGGCGGTGCGCGCAACATGGCTGCCAAGGGCCCGCTGCGCGAGTTCGGCATCGATCCGGTCAGCAGCAAGCCAGTCGTCGCGAAGGACGGGAAGTTCGGGGTGTACGTCACCGACGGCGAGACCAACGCGTCGCTCAGCAAGGGCGATCGGCTCGAGGCGATGCTGCCCGAGCGCGCGTTCGAGCTGCTGGCGATCCGCCGCGAGGCGATCATCGAAAGGGGCGGCCCGTCCTCGCGCACGGCGCCCGCCAAGCGTGGAGGAGCCAAGAAGGCACCGGCCAAGAAGGCGGCTGCGAAGAAGGCAGTCCGCTCCAAGCCGGCCGCGACCGGCGGCGACTGACCATCCGGCGCGAGCCGGCCGTTCGACAGCGCTGCTAACTTTTCCTCATCAGCTCCGGAGCATCGGTTTCGAGCGGGATCGCATCGGTCGACGCTGTGCTCGACGGGTTGATGCCCGGCGACAACGTCGTGTGGGTGACGTCCGACGAGACCGTCTGGTCGGCTGTCGGCGCGCGAGTGCTCGACGCGAACGTCGGTCGGCGCCCCACCGTGGTGGTCGCGACGACGCCCGGCGAGGCCGCGCGACCCGATCGGCGGGTCGACGTGATCGATGCCTCGGCGGGGTCCGCGTCCAGCCGGCCGGGTGCACTCGTCGACGTCATCGAGGCGTACCTGCGTGACCATCCTCCGTGCGTGGTCTGCGTCCCCGGCTTCACGGCCCTCGCCTCGCGCTGGGGCGCGGCGGATGCGTCCGCCTTCTTCGCCCGGACCTCCCCCGCGATGCTCGAGGCGGCTGCCGTCACCTACTGGTGGATGTCGCCGAAGCTCGGCTCCTCCCTCCTCGAAACGGTCCGCCAGGTGACCCAGGTGATGCTCGAGGTGCGAGACGACCAGCTGCACGTGACCAAGGCCGAATCTCGGCCCGTCGGTGTCGCAGGTTCGGTGCACGACGTGCGGTTCGAGCACGGCGAGCTCGTCCTGCGAGCGAACCCCAAGGCGGGCCGGCTCGCCCACGGCCTGGCGACGATCCGCCGCGAGCTCGGGCTGTCGCAGGCACAGCTCGCGCAGATCGCAGGCGTCACGCCGAGCGCCATCTCCCAAGCCGAGTCCGGCGCCAGAGGGCTGTCGATCGACACGCTGATCACCCTGGCGGACGGGCTCGACGTCACGCTCGACCGTCTCGTCTCCGCGCGACCTCGTCCCGGCTACTGGCTGGCGAGGCACGACCGCGGCCGGATCTCCCACGGGCGCGGAGTGAAGGCGCTGGTCGGCGACGCCGCCGCCGGGCTCCGGGCGCACTTCGTGCTCCTCGAGGGCGCCGAAGTCGGCGAGCCGCCGGTCGATCATCGAGGGAGTCAGCTCGTCGTCGTCGTGCGCGGCTTGGTCCAGGTCGAGACCGACGACGACGCACCTGTGCTCCGCGCCGGCGACTCGCTGCTCACTACGTCGCCGCCGATCTCCCGGTGGCGGAACCTCCGACAGGAGCCGGCAGCCTTCTACTGGGTGCTGCGTGACTGAGCCCGCGCGGCGCGATCGGCGGCCGGCTCCACGCATCTTCAGCGGTGCTGTCGAGGTCGACCAGCCGCGACGCTCGACCGTAGCCTTGACCGTGCGGTGGCCTTCGCGCGGCCGCGTTCGTACCGACGATCGGAGAGATCCACATGACAGCAGCTCCTTCGGCGCGTCCCGACGCTGCCCGGCTCCGCGCGGAGCTCGAACGAGCGAGCGAGCAGGTGGCCGCCCTCGAGGCCGAGCACGAGGCACTGCTCACCGATCCCGGAGTGATCCAGGAAGACCGTGACGCAGCGGCGGCCCTGCTGCAGCACGCGCGCCATCAGCTCGACACGGCGCGCGCGGCCGTGGCACGTCTCGAGGACGGCTCGTACGGTCGCTGTGACCGTTGCGGGGGCGAGATCGGTGCGGAACGTCTCGCCGCGTTGGTCGGGGTGACGACGTGCGTCAAGTGCGCCGGTTGACCGCGCCAGCTGCCTGATGTCGTGGCGGACTCGGCCCCGGTACGGGTCGATCCTGTCGATCGACCTCGGAACGGCGTACGTGCGCGTCGGTGTGCCGAACGAACCCGTCGTCCTGGAACGCCCGACCGTCTCCGACGATCACCCTGATGTCGCGATGCGCGCCGGGGTGATCCACGACCTGGGCGCGACCTCGCGGATCCTCGCCGACACCTTGCGCGAGGCCTCGATCCACCACGTTCGACACGCACACGTGGTGGTCTCGGTGCCCGCGACGTCGACATCGGTGGAACGCAGAGCCGTCAGCTGGATCGCCGAGATGGTCGGGATCCGGACCGACATCGTGTTGCTCGACGAGCCGATCGCAGCAGCCATCGGTCTCGGGCTGGACATCGCCGATTCTCGCCCGCACCTCGTCGTCGACGTCGGCCATGGCATCACCGAGGCTGCGATCATCGGCTCGGGTGACATCATGGCCGTGCGCGCCATCCGGCTCGGTTGCGCCGAGCTCGACGACCCTGATGCGCGAGCTCCAGCTCTCTCCCGAATCGCGCAGTGCGCGCGCCTCGTGCTCGACGACATCCCTCGCGACGTCGCGGCCGCCATCGACGAGGTCCACCTCGTGGGTGGCGGATCTCTTCGCACGGACGTGAAGCACCAGCTCGCGACCGGCACCGGCCTGCGCATCGCACTCGATCGGGACCGCCTCCACGCAGTCGCGAGAGGTGACGCCCTGTGCGCGGTGGGATCGT
Source organism: Ilumatobacteraceae bacterium (assembly GCA_050248155.1). Classification (GTDB taxonomy): domain Bacteria; phylum Actinomycetota; class Acidimicrobiia; order Acidimicrobiales; family Ilumatobacteraceae; genus VFMC01. The sequence continues at coordinate 128,282 of JBFWSW010000003.1, read as the reverse complement.
TCCCACAGCGTGCGCGCCGGACATGGCGTTGGGCTCATCCGTAGAATGGCCATCGGCGAACGCCGATCTACTCGATTCCCATCAGGAGCGCGCCGCGAGCGCGATCGGTCCGGACGACAGGAGCACGCATTGCGCACAGCACGGGTCCAGCATCACGGTTCGCCAGCGATCGTGGACGTGTTCGAGCTCGACAGCCCCTCCGGTTGAGCCTCTCGGTGGCCGACGGCGCTGACCCAGCCCATCCCACGTGATCGCCTGCCTCATCGCCTTCGCCGTCGTCGGCTCCGCACTCATGGCGGCCGGCGCGCGCCTGGGCCGCCGCGCGTTCCTCGTCGCGGCGATCGCGCCTGCGGTCAGCGCGATCTGGGTGGCGACGCAGTTGCGCGGCGTCACGAGGGACAGCCCGGTCACCGAGCAGGTGCGTTGGATTGGTGGGCTCGATCTCACCATCGCGCTGCGTCTGGACGGCACCGCAGGGATCATGTCGCTCGTCATCAGCGTGGTCGGGGTGGCGGTGCTCTGCTACGCGTTCCGCTACTTCGCGCCGGATGCGCCCGACCTCGGCCGGCTCGCGGGCCTCCTCGTGCTGTTCGGCGGTTCGATGCTGGGCCTCGTGCAGGCCGACCACCTCCTGGTGCTGTACGCGTGCTGGGAGCTCACGTCGATCACGTCGTTCCTGCTGATCGGCAACCGGCACACCGAGTCCCGCGCTCGCGCCGCCGCGCTGCACGCGCTCCTCGTCACCGGTGCGGGTGGCCTCGCACTGCTCGGTGGTCTGGTGCTGCTCGCCCGCGAAGCCGGCAGCTACCGGATCAGCGAGATCCTCGCCGATCCTCCGGCGAGTAGCTCGGCGCTGACCGTCGCGATGTGCCTGCTCGCCGTGGGAGCGCTCACCAAGTCGGCGCAGTACCCCTTCCACGCGTGGTTGCCGGGTGCCATGGCCGCGCCCACCCCCGTCAGCGCGTACCTGCACTCGGCGACGATGGTGAAAGCCGGGATCGTCCTCGTCGCCCGGTTCGCACCCATGTTCGCCGAGGCCGATCTGTGGCGGCCCATCCTCGTCACCGCCGGTTGTTGCACGTTTCTGGTCGGTGGACTGCGTGCCCTTCGCCAGCACGACCTCAAGCTGCTCCTCGCGTTCGGTACCGTCAGCCAGCTCGGCCTGCTGATGGTGCTGTTCGCGGCCGGCACTGCGGAGACCGCGACGGCCGGTTGGGTGCTGCTGCTGGCCCATGCCGCGTTCAAGGCCGCGCTCTTCATGGTGGTCGGAGCCATCGACCACCAGACGGGCACCCGCGACATCCGCTCGCTCCCGCCGCTCGGACCAGGTTGGCGGGTGACCGAGGTCGTGACGCTGCTGGCGCTCGTGTCGATGGCAGGCGTCCCGTTCGGAGCGGGGTTCATCGCGAAGGAGCTCGCCTACGACTCGCTCGGCGACGCGTTCAGAGGTGGAGGTGTCGTCCTGGCAGTCGCCGTCGCGGGGTCGATGCTCACCGTCGCGTACGGGGTGCGGTTCTACTGGGGAGCGTTCGTGGCACCCCGGCGCCGCCGAACCGAGCGAGCGGACCCATCGGCTCCGTCGCGGGCTCTGCTCGCACCCGCCGCCGTCCTTGCCGTGGTCGGCATCATCGTCGGCCTCGCGCCAGGTCTGCTCGACGAGGTCGTGCAGACCCCGATCGAGGACGGGTACGCCGTCGCACCCGGGACGGTGCACCTCGCGCTGTGGCACGGGCTCGGGTTGCCACTGGCCCTCTCGGGGCTCACACTCGCCGGCGGCACCGTGCTGGCCCTCGCCGACCGGCGATTGCAGCCAGTCCTCGCGCGTGGCGGCGCCGTCCCCAGCGGGGCCGAGATCTACCGGTCGGTGCTGCACGGTCTCGGCGTCGTCTCGACGCGCGTCACGGCTGTCATCCAGAACGGGTCGCTCCCCGTCTACGCCGGCGTGATCCTCGCGACCGCCGCAGCCGTGCCGACCACGGCACTGCTCGTCGCGCGCGACTGGCCGGACTTGCCGGCGTTCGGCAGCGCCACCGAGGCGCCCATCGTCGTCGCCCTGATGGTCGGGGCGCTCGGCGCGGCCATCATCCGCCGCCGGTTCGCGGCCGCCGTCTTCCTCGGGGCCACCGGCTACGCGATGGCCGGGCTCTTCGTTCTCGCGGGAGCGCCCGACCTCGCGCTCACCCAGGCCGCTGTCGAGACGCTGTCCACCGTCGTGTTCGTGCTCGTGCTCCGTCGCCTGCCCGAGCGCTTCGAACGACAGTCGTCGCATCGACGACGGATCGTCCGGATCGCGGTCGCGGGTGCCGTGTCGGCGATGGTGTTCGTCTTCGCCCTCGTCGCCGCCGGGCACCGGCTCTCTCCACCCGTCTCCGACGAGATGGTCGCACGTTCCGTCCCCGACGGGCACGGCCGCAACGTCGTGAACGTGATCCTCGTCGACTTCCGCGGCTTCGACACCTTGGGCGAGATCACCGTGCTCGCCGTTGCGTCCATCGGCGCGGTGGCACTGGCCCGAGTCGGCCGTCGGGCGGCAGATGCTGCCGACGAGGTTCTGCCGACGCCCACCTCGTCGGTCCGACGGCTCGCGTTCGTCGACGTCTCGGTGCGAGTGGTGTTCCACGCCGTGCTGGTGATGTCGCTCTGGCTCTTGTTCGCCGGGCACAACCAACCCGGCGGCGGGTTCGTCGGCGGCCTCCTCGCAGGATCGGCGATCACGCTGCGCTACATCGCGGGGGGCTCGGAGGAGGTGCGCGCGACCTCGAGGTTCCGGCCCTGGACCGTGCTCGGCGTCGGCATCCTGCTCGCGGCTGCGACGGCCACGATCCCGCTCCTCGCGGGCGGCAGCGTCCTCGAGGTGGGGGTCGCCTCGCTCGACCTCCCCGGCCTGGCCGCCACGAAGGTCAGCTCTGCACTCGCGTTCGACACGGGCGTCTACCTCGCCGTGGTCGGCATGGTCCTCATGGCGTTCGAAGCCTTCGGTGACGAACCGGCGGAGGTGACGTCGTGACCGTGATGCTCGCGGCCACCGCTGCCGTCCTGTTCGGGATCGGCACCTACCTCCTGCTTCAACGCAAGCTGAGCCGGATCATCATCGGGCTCGGGCTGCTGACCCACGGTGCCAACGTGCTGCTCATCACGGCCGGACGGCGCGGGCGCCCACCTCTCATCGGCGAGGAGGGGACCGAGAGCTTCGCCGACCCGCTCCCGCAGGCACTCGCGCTGACAGCCATCGTGATCACCTTCGGTGTCACCATCCTCCTCCTCGCCCTCGCCTACCGCAGCTGGTTGCTCACCAGCGACGACGAGGTGCCCGACGACGTCGGCGACCGGGCCATCGGTCGCAGCGACGTGGTCGAGGAAGAGGTCGCCGACCAGGCCAAGGTCATCGCACGGGAGGAAGCGCCATGACCTGGCTCGTGCCGCTCCCGATCGTCCTGCCGCTCCTCGGCGCAGCCCTGTCCATCCTCGTGGGCAGATCCCGCGCCGCCCAACGGGTCGTCGGCCTGACGACGCTCGCTGTGCTCGTCGTGATGTCGGTGGTGCTGCTCGTCCGCGTCGATCGCGAGGGCACGCTGGTCGCGCGAGGAGGCGGGTGGCCCGCGCCGCTTGGCATCACCCTGGTCGCCGACCGCTTCGCCGCTGTGCTCCTCGTCGTCGCCGAAGTGGTCCTGTTGGCCGTGCTGGTGTACGCGATCGGCCAGCCCGGCGCGGAGCGCAACCACGTCGGCTTCCAGTCCGCCTACCTCGTCCTCGCAGCAGGCGTGAGCGCGTCGTTCCTGACCGGCGACCTGTTCAACCTGTTCGTCGCGTTCGAGATGATGCTCACCGCGAGCTACGTCTTGCTGACGCTCGGAGGGCGACGCGAGCAGGTCCGCTCCGGCATGACCTACATCGTCATCAGCCTCATCGCATCCACGCTGTTCGTGACAGCGCTGGCCCTGCTCTACTCGGCGACCGGGACGGTCAACATGGCCGACCTCGCCGATCGCATGGACGAGCTCTCGGCCGGTGTCCGGACCGCGTTCGCCGTGCTGCTGCTCGTCGTGTTCGGCATCAAGGCCGCGCTCTTCCCGCTGTTCTTCTGGCTGCCCGACAGCTACCCCACCGCACCGTCGCCGATCACGGCCATCTTCGCGGGCCTCCTCACCAAGGTGGGCGTCTACGCGATCGTGCGCACGCAGCTCCTGCTGTTCACCGAGGACACGCGGCCGGCGACGCTCCTGCTCGTCGTCGCCGGCGCGACCATGGTCGCCGGAGTGCTCGGTGCGATCGCGCAGGACGACATCCGCCGGATCCTGTCGTTCTCGATCGTCAGCCAGATCGGCTACATGGTGATGGGCCTGGGGTTCTTCAGCGTCGCCGGGATCGCGGCCCTCGTCTACTCGATGGTGCATCACATCGTCGTGAAGACCACGCTCTTCCTGACCGCGGGTCTCATCAACAACTCTGGCGGTTCGAGCCGGCTCAGTCGCATCGGCGGGATGGTCCGCACCGACCCGTTCCTCGCGGTGATGTTCCTCCTCGCGGCCCTCAGCCTCGCCGGCATCCCCCCGCTCTCGGGATTCGTGTCGAAGTTCGCGCTGATCGACGCGGGGATGGCCGACAGCCACTACGCCATCGTCACCGTGGCCCTCGTGGTCAGCGTGCTGACGCTGTTCGCGATGATCCGCATCTGGATGGGCGCGTTCTGGAGCCCACCCGAAACGGCGCCGTCCCGCCACCCGAGCGCGACCAACCGGAGCGGCGGCCCGCCCCTGATGGTCGTGCCGACGGCGGCCCTCCTCGTCGGCAGTCTGGCGATCGCCGCCGCCGCCGGGCCCATCTACGCGTTCAGTGAGCGCACCGCACGCGACCTGCTCGACCGGCACGCATACATCGAGGACGTGCTCGGTCGATGAGCGTCGTGTGGCGCGCCGCGCTCTTGGTCGTGCTCTGGCTGCTCGCCTGGGGCGACGTCAGCGTCGCCAACGTGCTGAGCGGGATCGCCGTCGCCGGCGCGACGCTGATCGCGTTCCCGCCCGAGACCCGAACGCGAGGCCGAGTGCGAGTTCGTGTCGGAGGTGTCCTCCGGCTGGCCGGCTACGTGCTCGCGCAACTCGTCGTGTCCAACGTGGTGATGACGCGCCGCGTGATCGGCGTTCGGCCGGACGTGCACCCCGGCGTCCTCGCCCATCGGCTCGCGCACCCGTCCGAGGAGGTCGTCACCGTCATGTCGAGCATCATCGCGCTCAGTCCCGGCACGATGATCGTCGACGTCGACCCCGACTCGACCACCGTGTACGTCCACTTCTTCCGCCTCCGCGACCAGGCCGCCGCCCGCGCCGGGCTCGAACGACTCGAACGACTCGTCAGGGGCGCCTTCACCCTGGAGTCCCCACCGCAACCCATCCGGACCACAGAGGAGACAACATGACCCAGGCAACCTTCGTGATCCTCGCCGCATCTGCAGCGCTCTTCGCATACCGCCTCGCCGCCGGGCCATCGCTCGGCGATCGCATCGCCGCGCTCAACGGCCTCGTCGTCGTCGGCATGGGCGCGATCGCCACCCACGCCGCGCACACCGGCGTCGGCGCGTTCGTCCCCACGCTCGTCGCCGTGGCCCTCGTCGGTCCCATCGGGAGCGGCATGATCGCGCGCTACATCGAGGCTCGGCAGACGTGATCGGAGAGCTCCTCGCACTCCTCGGCGCGCTGTTCGTCCTCGTCTCGGCCATCGGCATCGTCCGCCTGCCCGATGTCCTTGCACGACTCCACGCGCTCGCCAAGGCGTCGACCCTCGGCCTGCTGCTGCTCCTCGGCGGCGCCGCGGCCAACCTCAACGACCTGTACGACCTCACGTCGATCGTCCTCGCCGCGATCCTCCACCTGCTCGCGTCGCCCGCAGCATCGAACATGGTCAGCCGAGCGGCGTACCTCGCCGAAGGCCTGCCGGACGGCGCCATCGACGAGCACCCGGACGTGCAGCGGCGATCACAGCCGACCTGACCTGGCGTTCGGAGCTCGTCGACTCAGTCGGCGAGCAGCTTCACCAGCGCTTCCAGGAACGCGACCGTGTCCTCGGGAGACCGCAGGCGGTGACCGGCGACCGACGGGCCGGCGCCGATCTTCACGCCCATCAGGTTGCGGCGCTCGGGGGACGCGGCCTCGGCGAAGGAGACAAAGACCAGCTCGTCGGAGTGATCGTCACCGAGGAAGACCATCGACGCCGGGTCGAGCCGGCGCCGGAGCTCGGCGACGGCGTCGACCTTGGTGACCGCACGGACGACCACCTCGAAGACCCGGTGGCCGGGAAGGATGCGAACGCCCTCGACTCCCTCGATCGCCGTCCCGGCCTCGGCGAGCGCCGCCGCGCCCACTTCCTCGTCACATCGGCGTACGTGGAGCGCCGATCCGAACGGCTTCCGTTCCAGCACCGCGCCGTCGTGCCGCTCGGCGATCTCGCCGAGCAGCGCGTCCACCCGCTCGAGCAGCTCACCCTCCTCCTCGGTGCGCGGAGGGTTGTGCTCGAACTCGACGCCGTGTGATCCGATGAGGTGCATCGTGCGCGGCAGCTCGAACTGGCGCACGAGCTCGGCGAGTGTTCGGCCGGACACCGCAGCCACGTCGATGCCTGCGTTGACGAGGGCGCGCAACGCCTCGCGTGCACCGGTGGTGAGCCGCGCCTCACCCGGCACCGCGGTGATGCCCGAGAGCGTGCCGTCGATGTCGGTGCACAGGAGGAGCGGCGCCGGCAGCGACGCCACCAGCTCGGCCAGCGCACTCGGCTCGTCGTACCGCAGATCGTCTGCCACGCCGTCGGTCATCGAGCCCCGTCTGCGACGGCCGTCGGGTGGAGCGACGCGTGGTGCGCGGCCAGATGGCCGAGGAACGACGACGCCCACGAGTGCACGTCGTTCGCGCTGACCGCCGCGCGCAGCCGCTGCATGCGGTCCCTCATCTCGGCTTCGCCCATCGCCACGGCTGTCGCGAGCGACTCGACGAGCGCTTCGGGATCGTGCGGGTTCACGATCACCGCGTCGCGCAGCTCGTCCACCGCACCGGCGAACTCGCTGAGCACCAGGACCCCGGCGTCGTCGGGCCGCGACGCGACGAACTCCTTGGCCACCAGGTTCATGCCGTCGCGCAAGGGGGTCACGACCATCACGTCGGCTGCACGATACAGCGCCACGAGCTCGGCGAGGGGGAGGCTCTGGTGCAGGTAGTGCACGGCGGGGTGCCCCAGCGTCGCGAACTCACCGTTGATCGCGCCGACCAGCTGCTCGACCCGCTCGCGCTGGGCCTGGTAGTCGCCGACGGTCTCGCGGCTCGGCACCGCCACCTGCACGAGCACGATCGGCGGCCTCGTCAACCGGTCGTCGCTTCGACGCGCTGTGAGCAACGAGCGGAACGCCACCAGCCGCTCCTCGATGCCCTTGGTGTAGTCGAGCCGGTCGACGCCCAGCATCACGACCGCCGGGTTGCCGAGCCGGCCGCGGATCTCGTGGGCCTCGATCACCGTCGATTCGCTGCATGCCAGCGCCTCGAACTCCGCCAGATCGATCGAGATGGGGAAGCTGCCGACCTCGACCGTGCGTCCGTCCTCCGCGCTGATCGTGGCCCCGTCGGTCGCGAGCCCGAGCAGACGGTTCGCGAGGCCGATGAAGTTCTCGGCCGCCACGTTGCGTTGGAAGCCGATGACGTCCGCGCCGAGCAGCCCTTCGATCACCTCCTCGCGCCACGGCAGGCGCATGAACAGCTCTTGCGGCGGGAACGGGATGTGCAAGAAGAAGCCGATGCGCAGGTCGGGGCGCATCCGGCGGAGGATGCCCGGGACGAGCTGCAGGTGGTAGTCGTGCACCCACACCGTCGCGCCGGGGGCTGCCACCGCCGCGGTCCGCTCGGCAAAGGCCTGGTTCACCGCCTTGTAGCTGGCCCAGCTCTCGGCGTCGTAGATCGACGAACGGATCGCGTCGTGATACAGCGGCCAGAGCGCCGCGTTCGACACGCTCTCGTAGTAGCCGGCAACCTGGCTCGCGTCGAGCGGGATCGGCTCGAGCGAGATGCCGTCGTGCTCGAACGCGGGGGTGTCGTCGTCGACGACCCCCGCCCAGCCGACCCATGCCCCTGATCGCTCCCGCAACAGCCCGACCAGCGCGCGGACGAGGCCGCCGGGGCTCTCTCGCCAGCCCTGGTCGGTGCTCTCCACGGGCAGGCGATTGGCCACGATCACGAAGTCGTGGGTCGTCGCGGGTTCGCTCATCGTGCTCGTCTCGTCCGGATGATGACTGGGCCGCTCCTCGTGGAGTGTGGACATGGTTGCAAGGGCTCCTGTCACCATGCCACCTGAGTACCCGCTCGCGCCACCCCGACACCTTCTGTTTGCCCGCTTCGGTGTGCCAGGTGGCGCTCGTCAGCCCGCGACCATCACGCCGACGACGCCGGAGAGGACCAGCGCGCTCGCCATCAGCTCACGACGCTCGTGGCGCTCACCGAGCCAGACATGGGCCACGGCAAAGGTGATCAGCAGCTCGATCTGCCCGAAGGTGCGCACCTTCGCGGCGTTCTGCAGCGTGAACGCCAGCGCCCAGCACGCCGAGCCGAACACGCTGAGCACCCCGACGATCACACTCGAGCGCCAGTGGACGATCGCCAGCCGGGCCTGCTCGCGCTCGCGGGCCACCAGGTAACCACCGTGCATGACGACCTGCATCGCGTTCATCACGGCAAGGGTGACGAGCGCGCGCACCACCACCGAGCCGTCGGGGAACGACCGGGACGCGGCACGTATCGCGACCGATGCCAGGGCGAAGCACGCGCCGGCGACGAGACCGAACCCTGCCGCGCGGTCGGTGAACCGCCAGACGTCGCGCCCGCCTGCGAGGACGACCACGCCGGCGAAGCAGAGGGCTGTCGCCGCCCACCCGGCCGGCTGCAACGGCTCGCCGAGGAAGACCAGGGAGAACACGGCCACCTGGACGACCTCGGTCTTGGTGTACACGGTGCCGAGGGCGTAGTTCCGCGCGTCGAAGGCGCGGATCATGAACACCGTCCCCAAGATCTGGGCGAGTCCGCCAGCGGCGATGATCGGCCAGAATCGATCAGGCGGAGAGGGGAGGCCTGACCGCACCCCGATCACCAGCACCGCGCCGATGGCGAGCGGCGCGCCGTAGAGATACCGGACGAAGCCGGCGCCGCTCACCGACAGCAGCGACCGGAGGCGCTGCTGGACCGCGGTGCGCGCCGTCTGGAAGACGGCGGCGGCAACGGTGATGGGGATCCACATGGACGGTCGTCTTCTCACTATTCAAGATTGATGTCTCACATAGAGAGTAGCGTGTCGGTCTGATCCGGTCGAGCGAGATTCCGAGCGGGTCGATCCCGGGCAGCTGACTGGGCAGATATGGTGCCGAGCGATGCCGAGCGGGCCCTTCTACATCGCCCTCGAGGGCGCCGAGGGGTGCGGCAAGAGCACGCAGGCGGCACGACTCGCCGCAGCCCTCGACGCCGTGCTCACCCGCGAGACAGGGGGCACCGAGATCGGTCGACGCATCCGCGCCATCCTCCACGACACCGCGACGACCGGCCTCTCGCACCGGGCCGAGGCCCTGCTCACGGCTGCCGACCGCGCGCAGCACATCGAGCAGGTGGTCGCTCCGTCGCTGGCGTCGGGGCGCCATGTGGTCAGCGACCGCAGCGTGCTGTCGACGCTGGCCTACCAGGGCTACGGCCGGCAGCTGCCCCTCGACGAGCTCCGCCACATCAACGGGTGGGCCATCGACCAGTGCTGGCCCCACCTCGCGATCTTCCTCGACGTCCCCCTCACCACCCTCGAGCAACGCATGCACGGACGCGAGCTCGACCGCTTCGAGCGTGAGGACGCCGCGTTCCACGAGCGGGTGCGCGCCGGGTTCGCGCAGATGGCGACCGACGACCCGGCCCGGTGGTCCGTGATCGACGGCTCGGGCAGCGCCGACGAGGTCGCCGGCCTGGTCCGGGGCGCCGTCCGCGAACGGTTGGGGACGTGACCGACAAAGTGACCCCGCCGACCAGCGTCTGGGACGCCGTCGTCGGCCAGCGCCGGGCCGTCGAACGGCTCCGGGCAGGAGCCCGCGAGCCCGTGCACGCCTACCTGTTCGTCGGCCCGCCCGGGTCCACGAAGGACGCGGCGGCCCGTGCCTTCGCCGCACTGCTGCTCGCGGGGCGCGATGACCCGACGGACCGGGCCGCCCGGCTCGCCCTCGCCGGCGAGCACCCGGATGTGCGCGAGATCCGTCGGGTGGGTGCCGCGATCTCGGCCGAGCAGATCGACGACATCGTGCGCACCGCCGCGCTCGCGCCCATCGAGGGCGCACGCAAGGTGCTCATCCTCGACGAGTTCCACCTGCTCGACGCGCGGGGCGCCGCCCGGCTGCTGAAGACGCTCGAGGAGCCACCCGAGAGCACGGTGTTCATCGTGCTCGCCGATCAGGTCGACGCCGAGCTGGTCACCATCGCCTCGCGCTGCGTCCGCATCGAGTTCGCCCCGATCGAGGAGGCCGCCATACGCGACGCACTCGTCGCCGAGGGACACGACCCCGAGCCGTCCGCCGCAGCAGCAGCGTCAGCCGCCGGCAACCTCGACCGCGCTCGTGTGCTCGTCAGCGACACGGGTCTCGCGGCGCGGCGCGCCGCGTTCACCTCCATCCCGTCGCGGCTCGACGGAACGGGCTTCACGGTCGTCGACCTCGTCGCCGAGATCACCGCCCTGGCGGACCAGGCAGCGGCGTCGCTCGGCCCCGTCCACGCAGCAGAGCTCGCCGCCCTCGAAGCGCGCGTCGCCGCAGCGGGCGAGCGTGGCAGCGGCCGCAAGACCTTGGACGATCGGCACAAGCGCGAAGTGCGTCGATACCGCACCGACGAGCTGCGCAGCGGGCTCGGTGCCATGGCCGCCGCCTATCGAGACGCGCTGGCGCAGGGCTCGGCCGCACGTCCCGATGCCGCGGCTCGAGCCGTCTCGCGCATTCACGAGGCCCTCGAATCGCTGGAGCGCAATCCCAACGAGACGCTGCTGCTGCAATCCCTCCTGCTCGAGCTGCCGTCCCTCTGAGCTGACGGATCAGTCGAGGTCTCGCAGCGCGCGACGCATGATCTTGCCCGTCGAGGTCTTCGGCAGATCAGCGACGAAGCGCACCGATCGGGGCAACTTGTACGACGCCAGGTGCGGGCGGCAGAAGTCGACGATCTCGGACTCCGTCGCCGTGCTGCCCGCGCGCAGCACCACGTACGCACGCGCCAGCTCGCCCTTGACGGCGTCGGTCTCGGCACCGACCGCGACCATCGCGACCGCTGGATGGGCGGCGACGACCCGCTCGATCTCGGCCGGGTAGACGTTGTAACCCGCCGTGATGATCATGTCCTTGCGACGGTCGACGATGAAGAAGCGACCGAACTCGTCCGACACCGCGACGTCGCCCGTGTGCAGCCAGCCGTCGTCCTCGACCGTCGCTCGCGTCGCCGCCTCGTTGCCGTAGTAGCCCAGCATGACGATCGGTCCGCGCACCATCAGCTCGCCGGGCTCACCGGGTGGCATCGTCGCCGACGGGTCGTCGAAGTTCCCGACGCGAACTTCGACACCGGGCAGGGCGACGCCGATCGAGCCGTGGACGTTCGGTGCGTAGAGCGCGTGGGTCGTGCCGAGCCCGGCCAACTCGGTCATCCCCCACAGCTCGATGAGCGGCGCGCCGGACCGTGCTTCCCAGGCGTCGATCACCGAGGTCGAGATGGTCTGTCCCCCCACGGTGCACCGGGTGAGGCTGCTCAGATCAGCATCCTCCAGCCCTGGATCGGCCAGCATCATCGCGTACATCGTCGGGACGCCCTCGAACATCGTGGCGCGGTGCTCGGCGATCAGACCCAGGGCCGCGTGGGCGTCGAAGCGCTCCATCAGCACGACCGTGCCGCCGCTCATGAAGGTGCTGTTGATCACGACGTTGCCGTACACGTGCGGTGCCGGGAGCGCAGTCACGACGACGTCGTTCGACGTGCGCACGTGCATGGTGGCCGTCAACGCGCAGTTGAGGTACACGGCCAGGTGCGATTGCATCGCGCCCTTGGGGTGGCCGGTCGTGCCCGACGTGTAGCCGATGGTCGAGAGCGCGGTCGGCTTGGGCTCACCGACAGCGAGCGATGTCGTTCGGTCCACGAGGCAGTCGGCAAAGGGCGTTGCGCCGTCGGCGACACCGTCGAAGTCGATGACGTGGGACAGCGCGGGCACGCCAGGAGCAAGTCCGAGGATCGCGTCGGCCTTGTCGCCGGACGTGATCACGGCACGAGCGCCGCAGTTGTTCAGCACGAACGCGACCTCTTCGGCCGTGAGCATCACGTTGATCGGGTTCACGACCGCGCCCGCCTTGAGGATGCCGTGGTAGGCGACCACCCACTCCCAACGGTTCTGCGAGTAGATGGACACGCGGTCGCCCTCGGCAGTGCCCTGCCGCTGCAGGGCACGAGCGAACGCGGTGGCCAGGTCGTCGAGCTCACGGTACGTCAGCACCCGGCCGGCCGTGATCAGCGCGACCTTGTCGCCGTACCTCGCCGCTGCGTCGTGCACGATCCGGTCCAGCATCTGCTGCTCCCCCTCTTCGGTCACCCCTCGGACCGAGCCGAAACTACCAACCGGGCGGCAGCGGCCGTGCCGACCCCTCCGCCGGGCCACGCCACACCCCCGCGGTAGGTTCGGTTCGTGGGCTCCCCGGCAGACATCGAGGTGCGCGTCACCACTCCGGGTGGGTCGATGGTGCGCGCGGTCGGGGATGCGATCCGCGAGCTGCAGGCGGGCGATCCGCTCCGGCTCGTCCGAGTCGTCGCTCCCGACAGCGCCACCGTCGACGGTCTGCGGCGGGCGCTCCCGAGGTTCGGCGGCACCTGTGGCGCCGAGATCGGGGGCACGCTCCGATTGGCGACAGAGCTCGCGTCGTCCGTGCTCGGTGACCGCCGTCCCGCTCCGCCGGTGGCGGTGCTCGCTGCGGTGCAGCAGGTGCTCGCCGACGAGCGGACGCGACCCGCGCTCTTCGCATCCTGTGCCGAACATCCAGCGACGCACGACGCGATCGTTCGCGCGGTCACTGCCCTCGACGGTGTGTTCACCCTCGATGTCGATCACCGCCACGCCCTGCACGAGCTCGCCGGTAGCCGGGCCAGCGCCGCTGCGGTGTGCGCCGTCGTCGCCGACGTGCGCCGAGCGCTGCTCGACGGAGGGTTCGTCGATCCGGCCGAGATCATCCGCACGGCGACCGGGCTGCTGTCGGACGCTGCGGACGATCGTGATGTCGGCGGCGACCCGCTCGTCCTCGTCGTGACGCAGCAGTTCAACCCGGCTCACGTCGACTTCCTCCGGGCGTTGGCCCATCGCGCGGCTCGCACCGTCGTGGTCGCTACGAGCAGCCGCGACCACGATCTCTCCGTGGCTCCGCACGTGTCACGCATCATCGGCCGACCCGTCGTGGTCGATGCGCATCCACCGGCCCGCACCACGGTCGTCCCGGCGGTCGTCTCGTGCCCCGATCACGACGAGGAGGTGCGCGAGGTGGCGCGCCGCATCGTCGGGCTGCTCGACGCAGGCGTCGTCGCCGACCGGATCGCAGTGTTGTATCCGCCCTCTGGGCCGCACCGCACGGCACTCTCGGCAGTGCTCTCCGGCGCAGAGATCGCGGCGCGCGGTCAGGTGAGCCCGGCCCTCAGGGGCTCGATCGCCGGGCAGGTGCTGCGACTGCTGCTCACCCTCGCCACCGAGGGCCTCGACCGGCGCACGATCGTCGAGCTCGCACGCGTGGCACCGTTCGGTCACGACACCGACGCGGACGGCACGCCTCGCACCCGGCGCCGCAGTGCCGACCAGTGGAACCGCCTCGCGCGCCACTGGGGCGTCGTCGCCGAGCGCGACTGGCCGGCGTTCGAACAGCTCGTGTTCGAACCCGACAGCACCGACGAGCGGCGCCACCGAGGGCTCGCCGGGTTCGTCGGGCTGCAGCGACGGCACCGCGAGGCCGTGCGGGCTGCCGGAAGCTGGGCCGAGCTGTCGACCGCGCTCGAGGCGTGGTTCACCTCGCACTGCGGCACGGTGGAATGGCGTGCCCAAGCATGGAAGGGGGTGCCGAACTGGCAGCTCGACGCGGCCGAACAGGTCGAGGGCGTGTTCGCCATGCTCGGCCGACTCGACGAGTTCGGCTTGGTACGAAGCACGCGTGCCGCGGCTCGCCTCGTGACCGCGTTCCTCGACGAATCGGTCATCAGCGCCGAGAGCAAGGGTGCAGGTGTCGCGGTCGCCCAGCTCGTCGACGCGGCGGGCGCCGCGTTCGACCACGTCTTCGTCGTGGGTGCGAACGACGGCCTGCTCCCCGGGCGCGTCATCGACGACCTGGTGCTCACCCGTGCGCTCGGTCCCGAGCCGCTGGGCGTGCTCACCGGTCCGGCCAACCGGCCGGTACGAGATCGGCGCGGGTTCCTGGCCGCGCTCGACGGTGCATCGTGCAGCGTCACCGTCACCCACGCACGGTGGGACATCCGCTCGGGTGGGGCGTTGTATCCGTCCTCGCTCATCCCGTCCGAGGGCGTGCAACACGAGCACGTCGTGTCGCACGCCGCGCAAGTCGTCGGCGCCGCGCGACCCTGGCTCGACGCCGACGAGTGGTTCAGCCGCAACCCCGACCGAACCGAGCCGCGCCTCAATCGCCGGCGCCGTGCCATCACCTCTCGACGCCAACCCCAGCCCACCGAGTTCGACGGCAGCGTCGGCCCACTCGGCGACCTCGACCCGTTCACGCGCACGACGGCCGACGGCCTGCGCGCGCAGTCGGGCATCACCTCGTTCGAGGACTGGATCCACTGCGGCGTCCGGTACTTCGTCACCCGGGTGCTCGGTGCACCGATCGACGACACCGATCCCTCCGACATCGTCGACGTCGAGCCGCGCGACAAAGGCACGCTCGTCCACCGCGTCTTCGAATGCCTGCTCAACGAGTTCATCGAGGCCAACCCCACACTCGATCGACCGTGGATCGCCGATCGCAACGACCTCGAGCGGGTACTGCACCGGGCCGGCCAGATCCTCGACGACGAAGCCGCCACCCGGCTCGAACAGCACCGACTCGGTCATCCACAGATGTGGCGGGCGCGACGGGCGCAGATCATGGTCGCGCTGCGGCGCGGTCTCGAGGCCGAGCTCGCGGACGGCGCGACTCCGCTCGCCACCGAGCTCAGCTTCGGCGCCCGCAACGGGGCCGAGCCGGTGATCTGGCACTCACCGGTGCACCCCGATCTCGAGGTGCACTTCGCCGGATCGATCGACCGGCTCGACCGCATGCCGGACGGATCGGTCCGGGTCATGGACCTGAAGTCGGGGAAGGACGACCCGTACAGCACCATCAACCAGGACACGCCCCTCGGCGCAGCGACCGACAAGTTGCAGCTCGCCTTCTACGGATGGGCGGCCGGGCAGGTTCGCGGCTTCGACGTGCAGCAGGCCGCCTACCGTTTCGTGGGGCGTCACGACCGCAACCCCGACGTGCGCCTGCAACTGACCCCGCAGGTGACCGATGCGCTGCACGAGCGCCTGGACGACATCGCCGATCACATCCGGCGGGGCGAGTTCGTCCCCGGTGAGGTCGGCACCTGGGGCTGCGAGGTGTGCTCGCCCGACGGGCTCGGCGCCGACGAGACGAACCAGCGCCTCGCGGAATGGCTGGCCGCCGCGACCCAGGAGTCGTCGAGCGAGGAGTCGTCGTGACCGAGGGACAGCTGACGCTGAGCTTCGCCGACGAGCTGCTCGACCAGGCCGAGCGCGACCGGGCGCGTGACGATCTCGCCCACCCGTTCGCAGTCGCAGCGGGCGCCGGCGCCGGCAAGACCGAGACGCTCATCGCGCGGCTCCGCCACGTGCTCGAGACAGACGCCGACCCTGCCGGCGTGGTCGCGATCACCTTCACCGAGCGCGCCGCGCGCGACCTCGTCGACAAGCTCCGATCGAAGCTGCCTGCAGCTCTCGTGCCCTCGATCGACCAGATGACGGTCGGCACCATCCACGCCTTCTGCCTGTCCATCCTTCGGCGGCACCCGCTCGAGGCCGGGTTGCCGCCGGTCTTCTCGACGCAGGACGAGCTCCTCGCCGGCACCGGATCGTCCGAGCGCGCCACGAGGGTGCGGCACCGCTTCTTCGAGCAGGTCGCCGAGCTCGACGACCCGCTGCTCCGCGAGGCGATCGACGTCCTCGTGGCATCCAACAGCGTGTACTTCTTCGACCAGCTGGTGTCGCTCGTCGACCAGCAGTGGGATCGCTTCGCCGACGCGCAGATCCCCCGGCCCGTCGGCTGGCGTGACACCGCTGCGTCGCTGGCTGCCCGGTTGACCGAGCTCGCCGGCGACGGCAGCTGCCCGCCCAAGCTGCGCGAGCCGATCGGCGAGATCGCGATCGCGATGCAGCGCTTCGCAGCAGCTGCCACGATGGCGGAGGCCCGCGAGGATGCGCCCGACATCCGGCTCGGCTCGCTCGGGGGGAGCGACGGCAAGCCGTTCCGGGACGACGTGAAGGCGCTCGTCGGGCAAGCGATGGCGGCGGTGCACCACGATGCGTTGGTCCGTGTGCTCGAGGTGCTGGTGCCGTTGGTGCTCGACGAGGCGCGCGACCGCTACCAAGCCGGCAACGTGTCCTTCGACGACATCTTGGTGCTCACCCGCCGGCTCCTCACCCACCACCCGCGCATCCTCGACGGCTTGCGCCGCGACATCAGCCACCTCTGCGTCGACGAGTTCCAGGACACCGACGCGGTGCAGTACGACATCGTGGTCGCGCTCACCCAGCCGTCCCCGGACGGCACGGCGGGTCCGGTCCTCTTCGCCGTCGGCGACCCCAAGCAATCGATCTACGCGTTTCGCGAGGCCGACGTGACGCTGTTCGAGCGACTCCGTGCGCAGCCCGACATCACCCCGTTGCAGCTGTCCACGAACTTCAGGTCGCGCCCCGAGGTGCTCCGGTTCGTCAACACCGCGTTCCGCACGTGGTTCGGCGCCGACGAGGGAAAGGGGCAGGTGCCCTTCAGCCCGTTGGAGGCGCACGTGCCCGACGGTCCCTCGTGGGCGACGACGATCGGCGGCGTCATCGACGGCTCAGCGGACGAGGTCGGCCGTCGGCAGGCCACCGACATCGCCCGCGTCGTGGCGACAGCAGTCGGCTCGTGGCCGTGCCGAGTCGATGACGCCGTCCGGCCGGCGCGCCACGCCGACATCGCCGTCCTGGTGCGCACCCGCGCCGATCTGGTGCACCTCGAACCGGCGTTCCGTCGCGCGGGCATCCCATACGTTGTCGAGGGCGGGGCGCTCTTGTACGACACCCGCGAGGTGCGCGACCTGTTGCGTGTGCTGATGGCCATCAACGACTCGGCGTCAGCCATCACGGTCGTCAACGCGCTGCGCACGAGCGTCCTCGCGGTGAGCGACCTCGAGCTCGTCGCGCACCGGCGCGCGGGAGGGCATTGGAACCCCTTCGTCGCAGACGAGCAGCCTGCGGGACATCCCGCCGTGCTGCAGGCGCTCACGTGGCTCCGCGGCTGGGCGGCATCACGGCATCGTGTGCCGGCGCCCGAGCTCATCGCGCATGTGGCCCAGCAGTCACGCTCGCGAGCTGCGTCGATGAGCGACGGGGCACACATCACCACGTGGCGGCGGCTGCGCCTGGTGCTCGACGAGGCGCGCTGGTGGTTCGAGCAGACCGGTGGTTCGCTCGGTGAGTACTTGCGCTGGATCGCCGTGCGCGTCGAGAACGACGACCGCAGCAACGTCACGACCGACGAGACCGATGACGATGCGGTGCACGTCCTCACGATCCACGCTGCAAAGGGTCTCGAGTTCCCCATCGTGGTGGCCGCTGGGCTCGGTCGACAGCGACCGTCGGGCGAGCTCGTGCGCGCCCGGTTCGCTGACTCGCCCGGCGGGGCGACCGTCTCGGTGAAGGTGGGCAAGCTCGCCACGCTCGACTGGGACAGCAGCGGTGACAGCCTCCAGGCCGAGCTCGAGGCCGCCCGTCTCGCCTACGTCGCCTGCACACGGGCGCAGGACCACGTGGTGGTGTGCCTGCACCGGGCCGGAGGACGGGGCCGCAACTCGGCGGGCGAGATGGACGTGCACCTCGACGAGTCGCACCGCACACCGCTCGAGCTCGTCGAGCCCGAGCTCTCACCGCCCGATGCCGTCACCGAGCTCGATCCGCACGTCGACCATCCCGACCCGCGGCCGATCGAGTGGACGATCCGGTCGAGTTGGTCCGCGACCTCGCTCCGCCAACGCCGTGACGAGGCGTCCACGGCCGTCGCTGAGGCACCCCTCGTGCCCGACGCCACGGCCCCCGTCGACGACGAGATGGTCGCACCGGCCGAGGGGGGTCTCGAACCGATCGACGGCCCGGGCGCGAGCGTGCACGCCAAGCACGCTCGAGCGTTCGCAGCGCTCCCCGATCAGATCGGGCGGTACGGCACCCGCATCGGGCGTGCAGTGCACGGTGCGCTGCAGGTCGTCGACCTCAACGACCCGCACGCCGGGCTGGGTGAGCTGATCGATCGGCAGTGCACCAGCGAAGCCGTGCCCGATCGGTTCCGCCCGTATGTCGTGCGGTTGGTCGAGTCGGTGCTCGCCAGCGAGGTCTTCGCCCGCCTCCGGCGCGCTGCCGAGGTGGGCACGGTGCGTCGCGAGATGTACGTCGGCGCCGAGGTCCTCGGGCCCGATTCCGGTCCGATCGGCATCTACGGCATCATCGACGCGATCTGGATGGAGGACGGGCGCTTCGTGGTCGTCGACTTCAAGACCGATCACGTCCTCGAGACGCCCGAGGTGCTCGTCGACCGCTACCGGGTGCAGCTGCAGGCATACGAACAGGCCCTTCGTGCGGCCACCGGCCGCGATGTCGCCGAGCTGCTGCTGTGCGTCGCGCTGCCCGACGGTTCGCCCGCAGCGACGGTCAGCATTCCCGGCTCAGCGCAGCTGGCTCACCTCTCCACGTGAGGTCGTCGACCGACGTGACCGACGCGTCGCGGTGCGATGTCCCCGAGCGCTGCCGGTTCGCCAGCTACGCTCCCCCGGACCACGACCGGATCGAGCGTGGCGTCTGGACGACGGGGACGGGACACGTGAGTCGACTGCGGGCACCCCGCACCACGAGCTGGGCAGCCGCCATCGTCGTGGCGGCGACCCTCGGAGGTTGCTCCGGCGACGACGATGACAGTTCCGTCGGCGAGCGCGCATCGGCGCCGGCGACATTGGCGCCCGCGGAGTTCTGCGACCGGTGGAAGGCGGTCGGCGAGCTGCAAGACGCCGACGAGAGCGTCGCCGCCGCGATGGAGCTCGCCCGGATCAGCGATCAAGCGCCACGTGAGGTCGCCGAGGAGATGGAGACGCTGTACGAGCTGCTCGAGGACCGTCTCGCCGGAAACGAACCCGACTTCGATGCGATGCTCGACGCCAGCATCGCGGTCGACGAGTTCTGCACCTGACCTCCCGTCCGCCGGACATCGGAGAATCAGCGTCGGCGCGCGTCGTTCGAGCGATACGATGCCGGGCCGTAGTCGGGCACGAGTTCTCGGGTTTCGCCCTGGTCTTCGCCGCCTCGCCCAGATAGCTCAGTCGGTAGAGCATTTCACTCGTAATGAAAAGGTCCAGGGTTCGATTCCCTGTCTGGGCTCCAGTCGCCACGCAATCGAAGACTCTCAGCCTCGCTCGGATCCTTTCAGATCCGCATCAGGCGGTCGGCAGGTCTCGATTAGGTATTCGGCAAATCCTCATTAGCCGCGACTAGCCTTGCCGTGTGGAGATCGCACGGCACCTGAGAGGGCCGACTCAGGAACTCCTGGCCGGGTTTCGCGCCGTCGTGATCAACGGGCCGCGCCAGGCAGGCAAGAGCACGCTCGTGAGGCAGGTGCAGCAGCAACGAGGACCGGTCGTGACACTGGACGAGCCGGGGGCATTGGATGCTGCGCTGCTCGACCCCGTGGGGTTCCTCGATGGCCAGCCCGACGACGTCGCCATCGACGAGTTCCAACGTGGCGGGGACGGGCTGCTCCTCGCGCTCAAGGCGCAGCTCGACGGATCCGACCGTCGCGGGCAGTACCTCCTCGCCGGATCGACCCGGTTCCTGTCGACTCGCACGTTGTCGGAGACGCTGACGGGACGCATCGGCCTGACCGAGCTCTTGCCCTTGTCGATGGGCGAACGCCTCGGCGTGCAGGAGACGTTCCTGGACGCGCTCTTCGCAGGCCACGTCGTCGGTCCGACCGACGCGCCGTTGCATCGATCGGACTACGCCGAGCTGATCGCGCAGGGCGGGTTCCCCGAGATGGTGCTCGGCCCGACCACCCGCCGCTTCCGGACGACGTGGTGCGACTCGTACCTTCGAACGGTCACCGCGCTGGCGAACGTCGAGCAGGCAGCGGAGGTGCGACGCCCGGCGCTGGTGGCGCAGCTTCTCGACCAGGTGGCCGCGCGCACGGCGGGCGAGGTCGTCGCCACCGACCTGAGTCGTGAACTGCAGGCCAGCGCGGGCCTCGTCGAGTCGTACCTTGCCGTGCTCGAGACGCTGTACCTCGTGCGCGTGCTCCACGGCTGGACGACGAGCCGGACGACTCGGGCCAAGCGTCGCCGCCGGGCGCATCTCGTCGACACTGCCCTCGCAGCGCACCTCGTCGACCAAACCGGCGATGACCTGGCACGTCCGGACAGCCCGTGGTTCGGACCTCTCCTCGAGTCGTTCGTCGTGGCAGAGATCGCCAAGCAAGCCACATGGGCCGACCGGTCCGTCACGCTCGCGCACTACCGCGATCGCGACCAGCGGGAAGTGGACCTGATCGTCGAGCGTGGCCCACACGTCGCGGGGATCGAGGTCAAGGCCACCGCGACGCCGCGGCCCAGCGACGCGCGCCACCTCGCGTACCTCCGCGATCGTCTCGGCGACCGCTTCGCACTCGGCGTCGTGCTGCACACCGGACGCCAAGTCGTCGTGCTCGGGGATCGCCTCGTCGCCGCGCCGATCGCAACCATGTGGGCGTGACGACTCGAGCGATCGACAGTCGTCGCGCAGCTCGTACAGCCACGACCCGACATCACCCGCGCCATCGGGTGGAGGCCCCACCCGCCCGCTCCCAGGTGGGGCCACCCGGTGGTTCCCGCCACGGTGAGTGATGCAGTACGAGGCGGAAACCCCGACCGTACGCGGCAGCACGATCGGCGTCCACGGACCGTCGCCGTTCTTGACAGAACCTTGCGAGTTTGCGCTTCGCCGCGCTGGGAAGGCTTCCGGCGCCGGTCCGGCCGAGCCCGCGCTCATGCCCGACGTGTGAACGGCCGGACCGGCAGGATCGCCCCATCGACACGAGAGCCCCTCGTCCAGGGGGACGAGGGGCTCTCGCGTGACAAAGCGGTTCCGGGCCTCTCCACCCGGAGCGGTGTCAGGCACGGTGTCTGACGAAGAAGTCGTTCCCACTCCTAGGCCGGAGCAACCTCAAGGGTTCATCAAGACTGCGGGGAGCCACTCCTCGAGCCGCTCCCACACGATGTCACCGCTCTTCGCGAGAAGGTGCCCGTCGCCGGGCAACCGGACGAGCTCGCCGTGGCCGGCGATGAGACGCACCATCTCGCTCGCTTCGATGGGCAGGATCTCGTCGCGCTCGCCGTGGAACATGAGCAGCGGCTTGCCCTCCAGCCCGGCCGCGAGCTCGCATCCGGCCGACTGCGTCGCAAAGGTGACCACACCCGACACCATGGGGCTCAACCCCACCCCGACCCGTACGGCGACGGCGCCGCCGAAGCTGTGCCCCATGACGACGGCCCGCTCGGCACCCGAGGCGCCCATCGCGAGTTGCACCGCCGCCGCGACGTCGACGCAGCAGGTGTCGAGATCGTTCGGCCGCCGGTAGCTGACGCGGAGCACGGGGACGCCGCGCGCAGCCCACTCCTCCCCCAGGCGGTGGTACAGGCCGCCGGCCGGTCCGAGCAGCCCTCCCATCGCCCCGCCGCACGCCACGATCGCCGCACCCGGTGTGCTCTCGTCGGAGGGCTCGTGCCACATCAGCGTGAGCAAACCCTTCATCGTGAACATCTCGACGTGGCGCAGGTGCGGAGCGACCATCACCTCCTGGGTCGCGAGCACGCCCAGGACGTCGAGTGGGGTGGCCGCCTGACCAGCCGCTCCGTCCTCGCTCGGGCCGCCCATCGGCGTTACCCTACTTTCGACATGTCGTCCGCCTTCGAGCCCGTCGACCTGCGCCAACCCGACCAGCTCCGGTTGGCGGTGCGCATCGGTCTCGCCTGGATCGAGATGCGGCGCGGCGCATCGGCGTCGAGGCTGCGCGAGCACCTGTACGGCACCGGGGACGACGCGCTCGACCCGGGGCAGGCGGACACGCTCGACGTGCTGGTCACCCGGCCGCAGTGGCGGATGAGCGAGCTGGCCGACGCACTTCGTGTCGACCCCTCGACCGCGACGCGCGCCGTCCAGCGCTTGGTGAACGACGGCTTCGCCTCGAGGCAGTCGTCGGACGAGGACGGCCGGGTCGTCATGGTGTCGCTGACGGCGCTCGGCACGCGCCGCCACGCCGAGGTCGCCCGGCGACGTGGCATCTTCCTGACCCATCTGATGAGCGACTACTCGGCGGCCGAGCGCGTGCAGCTCGCCGACCTGCTCGAGCGCTTCGTCGGATCGGTGGACGGCTTCATGCGCCTCGTCGCCGACGGCCATCCGTCCGTCGCGTCGTGCCGGCCCCGTGCGGACCAGACCCCTTGATTGATACTGAGAGTATTGCAATACTCTCGGTATGGTAGTACGGCGCAACCGAGCGGAGGTGCGTGAGGCCAACCGTCGGGCGGTGCTCGACGCGGCTCGTGAACAGTTCGAGCAGCACGGGTACCACGGCGCGTCGCTCGACGTCATCGCCGATCGGGCAGGTTTCTCGAAGGGCGCTGTGTACTCACGCTTCCAGGGCAAGGACGACCTGTTCCTCGCCGTCCTCGAGGAGAACATCGAGCGCCGGCACGAGGCGTCGGTCACGCAGGCCTCCGCAGCGGGCGGGTCGGGTGTCGCACCGCTCATCGAGCAGGCGATCAGGACGAGCGTCGGATCGACGGCGTGGCAGGCCGCGCTGCTCGAGTTCCGTGCCCACGCGTGGCGGCACCCGCAGGTGAACGAACGGTACGCCGAGCTGCACCGGCGCACGATCGAGAGCATCACGAGCCTCGTGGAGGAGGTGCACCGAGCTGCCGGCGGCGAACCGCCGATGCCCGCGCGCGACCTGGCCGTCATCGCGCTGGCCACGGCCACGGGGCTCGTCACCGAGCACATGAGCGACCCATCCCTCGACACAGCCCGACTCGCGATCGACATGGCCCGCGCTGTCGAGGCAACGGCCCTCGGCGACAGGAGCACCCGATGACCATCCCGGCGGCCCCACCCTCGACCACCCTCGATTCGGCACGCGCGCAGCTCGTCGCCGAGATGCCACAGCACTTCGACCGGCTCCGATGTGGTTCGGCGCAGCTCCGCGAGTTGCAGACCTCACGGCTGCGCACGCTGCTCGCAGCGGCCATCGAGCATGCTCCGTTCCACGCCCGACGCCTCGCCGGCATCGATCCTTCGACGTTCGACCTCGCCGACCTCGCGTCCCTGCCGGTCATGACCAAGGGCGAGATGATGTCGGCCTACGACGAGATCGTGACCGACCGTCGCCTGACCCGGGCGGCCGTCGAGGCACACCTGTCGTCGCTCGCCGAGCACCCCCACCTCTTCGCCGACGAGTACGTGGTGATCGCATCGGGTGGCAGCTCGGGCGAACGCGGGATCTTCGCGTATCACCACACCGCGGCGGCGGAGTACGTCGGCGCGATCCTCCGTCCCGGGCTGGCGCCGCTTGCCGCGGCCGTCGGCTGGCCCCTGCCATTCCCGGTGCCGATCACGGTCGTCGCCGCACCGGTCTGCGTGCACGCCACCCGGATCCTGCCCTCGATCGCAGACCGTGCGCTGGCGGCGGTGACCTTCGCTCCGGCGACCCTGCCGTTCCGCGACCTCGTCGAGCGAGTGCAAGACGCTCAGCCGCTCGTGCTGAACGGATACGCATCGACGATCGCACGGCTCGCCGATGCCCAGGCCGCCGGCGACCTGTCGATCCGTCCCCAGGCAGTGCAGGTGACCAGCGAGCAGCTGACCCCCGACGTCGCCGAGCGCATCGCCATCGGTTTCGGCGGCCCGCCGGGGAACTCGTTCGCGTCCAGCGAGGGCCTCATCGGGGCGGCACCACCCGGCAGCGACGTGTTCGACTTCGCCGGCGATCTCGCGATCGTCGAACCGGTCGACGCCGACGACCGCCCCGTCGCTCCTGGCGTCGAGGCGCACCACGTGCTCGTCACGAACCTGTTCAACCTCACCCAACCACTCATCCGTTACCGCCTCGACGACGCCATGACGCTGATGCCACCGGCGGCGCACGGCCATCAGCGGGCCGTCCTGCAAGGCCGGTCCGACGAGCACCTCCGCGTCGCCGGGGTCGCCATCCACCCGCTCACCATTCGCTCGGTGATGGTTCGGAACCCGGGCGTCCGCGACTTCAGGGTGCACGCCGACGGCAGCGACGTCGGCGTCGACGTCGTGGCCGACGGGTACGTCGACCTGCACGTCCTCGAGGGCGAGCTGGTCGCCGCGCTCGCAGCGGGAGGCGCGGCCACCGCACGGGTCGCCGTGCGCCGGGTCGACGCGCTCGTGCGCGATCCGCGAACCGGCAAGGCGCGAAGGTTCTCGAACGCGGAGCGGTAGAGCGAGCCCGCGCGGGCGGAGGATCGGCCGGCGCATCGTTTGGGTAGGGTCGGTCCATGGCCGACCGAAACGCCTTCGCCGCCGAGGCGATGCAGTACGCACCGCAGCTGTACAGCGCGGCGCTGCGCATGACGCGCAACCGGGCCGACGCCGAAGACCTCCTGCAGGAGACCTACCTGCGTGCGTACCGCGGGTTCGCAGGCTTCGAGGAGGGCACCAACCTCCGGGCCTGGCTGTTCCGCATCCTGACCAACACCTACATCAACATCTACCGCGCGAAGCAGCGACGCCCGACCGAGACCGAGCTCGACGACGTCGAGGAGCTGTACATGTATCGGCGGTTGGGCACGATCGGCACGACGAGTCGCAGCGCCGAGGACCAGCTGTTCGATCTCTTCACCGACGATGAGGTGAAGGAAGCGCTGGAGGCCCTGCCGGAGACGTTCCGGATGCCCGTGCTCCTGGCAGACGTCGAGGACTTCACGTACAAGGAGATCGCCGAGATGCTCGACATCCCGATCGGCACCGTGATGTCGAGGCTGCACCGGGGAAGAAAGGCGATGCAGAAGCGGTTGATGGACTATGCGGAGGCCCGAGGCCTGACGACACGATCCGCCGAGACGGCGCCCGACACCGCGGAAGTTCGCACCCATGGCTGACTGCAACGAGACCTTGCGAGAGCTCGAGGCCTTCCTCGACCGCGAGCTGTCCGACGAGACGCAGGATGCCATCCGCCGCCACCTGAACGGCTGCCTCGACTGCTTGCAGGCCTTCGACTTCCACGCCGAGCTCAAGATGGTGATCTCGCAGAAGTGCCACAACGACACGCTGCCACCGGGCTTGCTCGACCGGATCGTGAACTGCTTCGGCGACACCGATCTGGCCGGTGAGCCCGACGCGGTGTGACGATCGGGTTGACGGATTGGTCCCGGTCACCGCGGTGGTGGCTACGCTGATCGCATGCTCGCGGCGAACATCTGGCACTGGTGGATCGGCGTCGTCCTCACCTTCGCGTCCGTGCTCGCCGTGGTGGCCCTGGTCGGCGGGTACCTGAAGTCCGTGACGTCGCAGCACTACCCCGGCAGGCGTCAGCGCCGCGACGACTGATTCGTGATGACGCCGCGGCATCTCCTCGTGCCAGCGGCGGCAGCACCTCGGTTCGACGGCATCATCGAGCGGTGCCCGTTCCCCCAGGCGGGCACGCACGTCACGTGCGCCGTGTCCGGGGGCCCCGACTCCACGGCGCTCGCCGCGCTCGCGGTGGCAGCCGGGTGCACGGTCACGATCGTGCACGTCGATCACGGCCTACGCGCCGGCTCGGCCGCCGAGGTCGACGTGGTGCGCGGGACCGCCGATCGCCTCGGCGTCACGATGCGGTCGGTGCGGGTCGACCTCGCCGACGGTCCGAACCTCGAGGCCCGGGCTCGGGCGGCTCGGTACGCGGCGCTGCCACCCGACGTGCTGACCGGCCACACCGCCGACGACCAGGCAGAGACCGTGCTGTTGAACCTGCTCCGCGGCGCGTCGTCGGGCATCGCCGCGATGCGGCCCGACGCCCGGCGCCCGCTGCTGGGGCTCCGCCGGCACGAGACCGAGTGGGTGTGCGAGGTGCTCGGCCTCGAGGTCGTGCGCGACCCGTCGAACACCGACCGACGCTTCACGCGCAACCGGATCCGCCACGACGTGCTGCCGCTGCTGTGCGACGTCGCCGGCCGCGACCTGGTGCCGGTTCTCACCCGCCAGGCAGGCGTCGTGCGTGACGAGGGCGATCTGCTCGACGGGCTCGCCGCAGCCATCGATCCGTCCGACGCACGGGCGCTGGCCGCGGCACCGGTCCCGCTGGCCAGACGGGCGATCCGGCGGTGGTTGACCGAGGTCGGAGACACGGGTCACCCACCCGACCTCGCGACCGTCGAGCGCGTGCTCGCGGTGGCCAACGGGCGGGCCACGGCCTGCCAGATCGCCGGGGGCTCCTGGGTGCGCCGCAGCCGGCAGCGCCTGTCGATCGAGCCCGAATCGAGGCCGGATCCCGTCTCGTCGCCTCCGATGAAGGGTTCCGTGGTGGGATAGGCTGGTCGGCGACGATGTCGCCCGGAAGAGTAGGAAGCTGATGCCGCCTCGCCTCCGAGGAAAGTGGGCCCTGGGCATCACACCTCGCAACTTCACCTGGATCATGAAGGACAAGCTCGCCATCTGCGAGCGACCCGGCGGCTATGGCGACAACCACCGGCGCGTCCGGCGCCAGGAGGAGATCATCTGGTTGCGCGAGAACGGGTTCGGCTGCCTGGTCAGCATCATCCCCGCGCCGCACAACCTGCACAACTACGACGAGCTGTCGTTGCCCTACCGGCACCGGCCCTTCACCGGCGTCGACGACCTGGGCCTCTGGCTGAAGAGCTTCTACACCGAGCTCCACGACCTGCTCGAGGGCAGCGTCAAGGTGGTCGTGCACAACGAGAACGTCGATGACCGCCTCGTGGGCATCATGGGCGGCTTCATCCGTTGGAGCGGGCTGGTCGACGATCCGTCGCAGGCCATCACCGTCATCGAGCGCATCGCCGGGCGGCAGCTCGACCCGTTCGGCCGTGAGGTGATCCTCATGGCCGACGACCTGCACTGACCAACGGCCGCGACGCGCGGGGTTTCGCTACGCTCGCCGCGATGAGCACGACACCGGCCAACTGGTACCCCGACCCGACAGGTCGCCATCAACACCGGTACTGGGACGGCCGCGCGTGGACCGACCACGTCAGCGACAACGGCATCACCGGCACCGATCCTGTTCAACAGCAGGCGCCACGACTCGACCGGCTCGACAGTGCACTCGCGGTCGGCAACGAAGCAGACGCGGCGAAGATCCAGCAGCAGCTCTACGGCGACGCGAAGCATCGCAGCGCGCACGTGTCGCAGGTTGCGTTCCAGGGCAACGGCACGATCTTCGGCGAACCGATCCTGGTCGTGAACCAGAAGGCCAAGATCATCGAGCTCAACAACCAGTACGGCGTGTTCGACCAGTCCGGGCGGCAGATCGCGGCGGTGAACCAGGTCGGCCAGAGCGCCGCCAAGAAGGTGCTGCGGCTCGTGTCGAACCTCGATCAGTTCCTGACGCACAAGCTCGAGATCAGCGACACGAACGGCAACGTGCTGCTGAAGATCACGCGTCCTGCCAAGGTGATCAAGAGCACCGTCGTCGTCACCGACGCGGCCGACAACGAGATCGGGCGCATCGTGCAGAACAACGCGATCGGCAAGATCAACTTCAGCCTGCAGGCGGGCGGCCACACCTACGGCGCGATCAAGGCCGAGAACTGGCGTGCCTGGAACTTCCGCATCGAAGACCACACCGGCACCGAGATCGCCCGGATCACCAAGACCTTCGAGGGCATCGCCAAGACGATGTTCACCACCGCCGACAACTACGTCGTCCAGATCCACACGCAGCTGCCCCAGCCGCTGAACTCCCTGGTGGTCGCGTCAGCGCTGTCGGTCGACACCGCCCTCAAGCAGGACTCGCGCGGCCTCGGTTGATCAGCCGGCACCGACGACGTCGATGATCACGTCGATGGCGTTGAACGACGAGATGCACGCGGCGCCGCCGCCGAGCTTCACCGGCACCACTGCTGTCGAGATGCGGTAGGCCGACGAGGCGATCACCGTGCCTGCGCTGCGACCCTCGCCGCACGGCACGAGGAAGACGCTCGAACCGATGCCACCGGTGACGGTCGTGACCGACAACATCGCGATGCTCGCGTCGGCCGGCACGCCACCGAGCCCGGCGACGGGGACGCCGACGGCGCCGATCCCGATCGGCCCACCCGCGAGACGCGAGTCGTACACCCGCACCGGGTCGACGACGCCCATCAGCGTCGCATCCGTGGTCCAGTTCCCGACCACGTCGACGATCACGTCCGTGGCGACGCTCGTCGTCAGGCACCAGCCGGCGTTGTTCACCCGCATCGTGATCGCGAACGACGACACGGGGTCGCTCGAGAACGGCACCCTCCAGCCGCCCTGGCCACAGAAGCCCATCGCCAAGGTGCCCGCTGCTGCCGGGTTGACGATGGTCACGCTCGCCGAGAGCGCCTGGGTGCCGGGCGTGGCACCGAGCGAGGCCGGCGACAACGACAGCGCGGCGCCTGGAACGAGCCGTGTGGTCTCGCGGGTGTCGACCGCACGGGCCGCGCTCACGGGCTGCAACCCGACGCCGGATGCCGCTTGCGCGCCGAGGACCTCGACCTTCAGCCGGACGGCGGTGCTCGCCGTGACACAGACGTTCCCGCCGACGACTCGGATGGTGGCGCTGCCCACCGACGTCCGTCCCGGGTTGACGCTCAGCGTCGAGGCGACCGGGGGCGCGAAGTCGCACGGATGCGTCACGAGGTAGCCCGCGCTCGCCGGCTGGCTGGCCGACAGCCGGACGATCACGCCGGCGGTGCCCGCCGGCACCCCGTATGCGTGGTTGACGCGGATGGTCCTCGTCGCGCCGCCCGCGAGCGCGCCGGAGGCGGCCGAGTCGAAGACGGTCACCGGGGTGATGAACTGCCACAGCGATCCGGGCTGCGTCGACACCGGTGCCGAGGGCGGCAGCACGACCGGGGCGGCAGGCGGTGCGGTCGTGGCCGGCGGTGACGTGCTGGGTGGCGCGGTCACCGCGGGTGCCGTGTTGGTCGGTGGCGCGGGCGGCTCACCACCGGGCTGGGGTGGCACCGCGCTGGTGCTGCACCCGTCGATCGCCCGCACGATCGGGGTCGGGTTGGCGGCAACGCCGCCCTTCGGGTGCACCTCGAAGTGGAGGTGCGAGACCCCCGCGTTGCCGGTGCTGCCGATGAACCCGATGATCTGACCTGCCTGCACCTTGGCGCCGATCTTCAGGCCGGGCGCGAAGGCGGAGAGGTGCGCGTAGAAGTAGTACGAGCCGTCGTCGCCGGTCAGCCACCAGGCGTTGCCCGACAGCGAACCCGGCTTGTCGACCGCCTGCTTCGACAGACGCCCGTTCACCACGGCGTACACGTACTGGCCGGTCTTCGCGATCAGATCGACGCCCTCGTGCACGCGTCCACCGCCGCGAGGCGCCTGGAACGTGTCGGTGTACGAGCACGGGCCCTGCGCCGGGAACGCCGCGAGCTGCACCGTGCCGGGAGCGGCGGGGGGCGGCGGCGTGGTCGCAGGGGCCGTCGTGGCCGGGACCGTGGCGGTGTCGGGCAGGCAGACCTGCATGCCCGGGTACAGCGGCGTGTTCGCATTGGCGCCGTTGACCTGGTAGAGCGCCGAGGTCGTGACGCCTGCCTTGGACGCGATCTTGATCCAGTAGTCGCCCGACACCACGTCGTAGGTCTTCGCGCACGCTGCGGGCATCGCCACGGCACGCTGCGCCGGTCCTGCCGAGGCGATCCCGGGTGCCGATCCCACGAGGGATGCGGAGAGCGCGACCCACGTCGCGAGTGCTGTGGTGCGCCGAGCCATGACGGTTGTTCATCGGCCTGCCGCACGGGCCGCTTGACCGCGGCGGCCGATCCGACCCCATACGCAGGCACGACGCGCAGGCAGCGGCCGACGGTCGCACGCTCCGTCCCGGCCGAGCGGACGATCGGCCGATATCGTGCTCCTCATGGGGGGTCGACGTGTGCTGGTGAGCGGCATGGGCGGCGAGCTCGGCTCGCTGGTCGCCTCGCTGCTCGAGAACGAGCCGTGGGTCGGCGCGCTCATGGGCATCGACGTCGACCCGCCGCGCCGCCGCCTGCGTCGCGCCGAGTTCCACCGGGTCGAACCGGCTGAGCGCGAGCGGATCGTCGATCTGGTGACGGCGTTCGACCCGCACGTCCTCGTGCACCTGGCGGTGTGGGAGCCCGATGCCCGAGCCGGCACCAGCCACGCGCGGCGGTTCACCGATGAGGCGACGACCTCGATCATCGGCGCGGCAGCCGAGTGCCGATCGCTCGAGTCGATCGTCGTGCGCAGTGGCATCGAGGTCTACGGGCGGCACCAGGGTGCGCTCACCCGTCCCGACGAGACCACGCCGGCACGCCCGAGCTCGGAGTACGGCCGCATGCTCGTCCGGCTCGAGGCCGCAGCACGAGCGGCGGGCGAGATGGTCGGCGTGCCCGTCGGGTCGCTGCGGTTGGGTCCGGTCCTCGGGCCGCACGTGCCGAGCCCGCTCGGGCGGTTGCTCCGCCATCCGATCGTGCCCTTCAGCCTGCTCGCCGATCCACCGTTCACCGTCGTCGAGGACTCCGACGCCGCCCGGGCGTTCGTGGCCGCCGCCGAGCGCCGGCTCGATCAGCCCGTCAACGTCGTCGCTCCTGGTGCCATCACCGGGCTGCAGGCGCTGCGGCGCGGCAGGCGCATCCCGCTGCCACTCGTCGGGCCGGAGTGGGTGGTGGCTCGCGGCGTGTCGCACCTCATGGGCGCACCGGTCCCCGACCACGTCATGGAGGTCATGCACCGCGGACGGCTGGCCGACGGCTCTGCCGCTGCCGACCTGCTGGGTGTCACACCCTCGATCTCGACGCTCGAGGTCGTCGATCTGCTGTACGCCTGGCCGGGCATCATCCGCGTGCCGAGAACCAGCGAGGCGGTGGCCTGATGGCCGAGATCATCGAGCTCCCGACGCGGCACGAACCGCACACAGTCGGCGCACCCACCGACACCGTCGACGAGTGGGGCCGCGACGACCACTTCCTCCGTTTCGTCAGCCCGTTCCTCGGCCTCCGTTGGAACATCTCCTGCGGCGGCCTGCACCACCTGCCGGCGCGGGCGGGCGCACTGCTCGTCACCAACCAACGACGGCTCTCGTTCAGCCCGCTCTACGTCTCGTGGGGACTCGCCCGAGCCACCGGCCGGCCTGTTCGCTTCGCCGGTCGGCCCGACGTCGCGCCGGTCGGGGCGGTCCTGCAGCGCATGGGTGCGGTCCTGGCCGACCCGGCCGAGGTGCGCACCGCGCTCCGTCACGGCGAGCTCGTCGTGATCGGGGCCGAGCCCACGAACCACCCGCGCCACGCCGGCCCCGTCGACCACCACCTCGTCGGCGCCGCGCTGGCCGCGGGGGTCGCGGTCGTCCCGGTGGCGTCGATGAGCAGCGTGTTCGGCCGCGATGCCCGCGCCGAGGTCGGCGCACCGCTCCGGCCGCGTCATCCGCGGCGTGGCCCGCTCGGCGAGGTCGAGATGGCCGAGACGGTGCAGCGCCACATCCAACGCCTGCTCGACGAGCTCGGCGGCGTGCACACCGGCGTGGCGCCGATCGACTGGCTGGCGGAGGGCTGATGGCCTGGGCACGTTCGACCGACGGGCTCCGCCTGCACTACGAAGCCTTCGGCCGCAAGCACGCACCTGCGGTGCTGATGATCCAGGGCCTCGGTGCCGACAAGCACGGCTGGGACATGCAGCGCTTCGTGCTCGCGGCGCGATACCGCGTCATCGCCTTCGACAACCGCGGCGCGGGGCGCAGCGACAAGCCGTTCGGCCACTACGACCTCGAGCAGATGGCGAACGACGCGATCGCCGTGCTCGACCACGCCGAGGTCGATCGCGCCCACGTCGTCGGCGCGTCGATGGGCGGTGCGATCGCCCAGATCGTCGCGCTGCGCCACCCCGAGCGGGTTCGCTCGCTCACGCTCGCGTGCACCGCATGCCGCAACCACCCGTGGCGGCGCGAGCTGCTCACCAGCTGGGCGGTGCACGCCACCGAGCGAGGGATGGGCGCGATGACGCGCGAGGCGGCTCGATGGGTGATCGGCCCGCGTTCGTTCCGCCGGCTGCTGCCCGCGTTCGGATGGCTCGGCCCGCTCGCCCTCGGTCGCACGTCGCACGCGTTCGCGGCGCAGGTGCGGGCCATCGTCGCGGCCGACGAATCGCTCGCCGATCGCCTCGCCGAGATCACGATCCCCACGCTGGTCCTCGTCGGCAACCAGGACATCCTGACGCCGAGGGGCGACAGCGAGGAGCTCGCCGAGCGCATTCCCAACTCCGAGCTCGTCGTCATCTCGGGCGCCGCGCACGGCTTCATGGTCGAGCACGCGACGACGTTCAACCGCGTCCTGCTCGAGTTCCTCTCGCGCATCACCGCCGACCAAGCACACGTCGACGCACCGACCCTCGCCGCGCCGGCGTGAAGGTCGCTGTCGTCGGAGCCGGCATCGCCGGGCTGATGGCAGCGCGCAGCCTGCACGACGCCGGCCACGAGGTCGTCGTGTTCGAACGAGCGACGCGACCGGGCGGCAGGCTGGCGACACGCCGGATCGCCGGATCGCGCATCGATCACGGTGCCCAGTTCTTCACCGTCCGCAGCGACGACATGGCCCGGCTCGTGCACGACTGGCAGCAACGCGGTGTGGTGCGCGAGTGGTGCCGGGGGTTCGGTCCCGAGGGTGACGGCTACCCGCGATACGTCGCCGGCGAGGGGATGAACGCGCTGGCCCGGTACGTCGCTCGGGGGCTCGAGGTCCGCTGCGGGTCGCTCGTGTTCTCGCTGCATCGAGGTCAGACGGCGCAGGCGTGGACGGTGAAGCTCGACGACGGCACGGCGACATCACACGATGCGCTGGTGGTGACGTGCCCGCTCCCACAGACGTTCTCGCTGCTCGTGACCGGCGAGGTGACGATGCCCGAAGCACTGTGGATGACCGAGTACGACCGCACGCTCGCGCTGCTCGCCGTGCTCGACGGCGACGCAGCAGTGCCTCCACCCGGCGGTGTGCAGGGCGTCGCCCCGTTCACCTTCGTCGCCGACAACCGGGCGAAGGGCATCAGCGAGGTCCCGGCGCTCACCCTTCACGCCGATCCGGCCTGGAGCGCGGCGCACTGGGACGACGACCCGTCCGACTGCCGCCGCGCACTCATCGAAGCTGCCGCTCCCTTCCTCGGCGGCGCACGCATCGTCGAGAGCCAGGTGAAGCGGTGGCGGTTCGCCACGCCACAGGTCACGTGGCCCGAGCAGCACTGGTCGCCGGATGCCCACCCGTCGGTGGCCGTGGCGGGCGATGCCTTTGCAGGTCCGCGTGTCGAGGGCGCGGTGCTGAGCGGTCTGTCAGCGGCCCGCGGCCTGATGACGAGCTGACCCCGCATTCGATGACGAGTCGCCGCGCGTGGTTGGCTGGAGACGTGATGGAGCTGACCGACGACCTGCGCGCATCGATCACCGCCCATCTGGCTGCACATCCGGTGCGCACGGTGGCCGACGACGATCGCAAGCGGGCCGCGGTGGCGATCGTCGTGGTCGACAGCGAGGCCGGATCCGATCGGGACGACCCGTATGTCCTCACCGAGGCCGACGAGGCGATGGTGGTGCCGGGCAACCTCAACGGCTTCGACTTCAAGGTCGTCGGCGTCGCGGGCGGTGCGGCGTTCCTCCTCTGCCGGCGGGCGTCGCGCCTCAACCGCCACGCGGCGCAGTGGGCGCTGCCGGGTGGGCGGGTCGACCCGGGCGAGACGCCCGAGGAGACGGCACTTCGCGAGCTGGACGAGGAGCTCGGCGTCAGGCTCGACCCGTCGTCGGTGCTCGGGCGGCTCGACGACTACGGGACCCGGTCGGGATACGTGATCACGCCCGTCGTCGTGTGGGGCGGGGCCGGACTCGAGCTGCGACCCAACCCGGACGAGGTCGCCCACGCCTACCGGATCGGGTTGCACGAGCTGTGCCGCGCCGACTCACCGCGGTTCGTCGAGATCCCCGAGAGCGACCGGCCCGTCGTGCAGGTGCCCCTCGGACGCGACCTCATCCATGCCCCGACCGGCGCCGTCCTCGTCCAGTTCCGCTGGGTCGCCCTCGAGGGCAGGTGCGGCGAGCGGGTCGACGAGTTCGAGCAACCCGTCTTCGCCTGGCGCTGAGCGCTGCCGTCGGCGGCGACGACGTCCGCTGGCGACGTCGATGACCGCGATCGCGGCGATCGCCGACCCCGAGGCAGCCGACGCGGCGAGGGCTCCTGTCGGCAGCGTGTACCGCATCTCGACCAGGTGGTCCCCCGACGGCACCGCCACGGCCATCATCGCGTGGTCGGCGCGCAGCAACGGCACGTCCCGACCGTCGATCGTGACCTTCCACCACG
This sequence comes from Ilumatobacteraceae bacterium, assembly GCA_050248155.1. Lineage (GTDB taxonomy): Bacteria > Actinomycetota > Acidimicrobiia > Acidimicrobiales > Ilumatobacteraceae > VFMC01. The sequence goes on along the minus strand of JBFWSW010000003.1, from coordinate 93,450 downwards.
GGTCGTACGAGTCGGCCACCACGAGGTAGCCATTGCCACCGGCGCGAACGGTGATACGCCGGACGTCGCTGTCGACCTCGTCGATCGACACGACGTCGCCGGCACCGCCTTCGACTGCACCGGACGGCGCGTCCAGCACGACCGTCGAGCGATCGACACCGGCGGACAGCGCCGCGAGCCGGGACTCGCGGTCGGGGAGGACGAGCGATGTCGATGCCCACCGGATGCGCGGCAACGCCGAGGCACGCTCGACCAGCACCCCGCCCGGCGACTCGGTGATCGGTGTCCAGTCCTCGGGAAGAGGGCCGGCGATCGTCGGCGCACCCACCACGAGGTAGCGGACCCCCAGGCGGTCGAGCAGTGCCGACTGCTGCACCGCCTGGTCGATCGTCGCGATCTCGGTGGTCCACTGCGTCCTCGGCATCGTCGGGATGACGAGCGTGAGCAGATCGGCCCACTCCTCCGTGGCCGGCGAGTAGCCGGTCGCGGTGCGCAGCCGGTACCACGACGTCGCCCCGCGCCCGATGGCCGAGATGCCCTCGACACGATCGTGTCCCTCCAGCTCCGCTGCGCTCGACACGAGCGGTGAGGACGGATACACGTGCTCGGCGGGGCTGCGATGCCAGTAGGGCAGGACGAGCGCCAGCGCCTCGAGCGCCACCACCGGCGCGACGAGGCCGATGGCCCACGACCTCCGGTGCCGGGCGAGCCACAGCACGATGGTCGTGGCTGCGACCGAGCCGGCGAGCACGATCACACCGATCGCCACGCTGTGGCGATTCGGAGCCGGCACCGGGGTGAGGGCGAGCGCGACGAACACCAGGGCCACGAGCGACACGAGCGCGGCGCCTGCGTACCAGGCCCAGCGACGCGACCCCGTGCGCGCCGAGCGCTCGTCGCTCCAACGCGTTGCGCCGACCGCCGCCAGCGTCGCGACGCCGAACCCCAGCACCGATCGCCATCGCCCGATGAAGTTGTTCGACAGCGGTGGCACGACGACCTGCAGTGCCTTCAACAGCGGTCCGCCCACGAACACCACCACCACCGAGAACACCGTGAGCCCTGCGAACAGCGGCACGACCCCGCGTGCTTCCTCCACCGACCGGCGGCGGATGAGCATCCCGAGCGCGAGCAGCGCGACGGCTCCGCCGACGAAGGTCTGTGCCTCGACGATGTTGCCCGCGCGCACCCAGCCACCCCATTCGGGGAGCCCGAGCCCCGACGGGAGGAGAGCGGTCGCGAGCTCGGCCCTGTCGGAGTGCGCGCCGTAGAAGAACTCGCGGTTCGACAGGTCGCTGCGTGACAGGACGTGGTTCAGACCCGTCAGCTGGACGGCCATCAGCCCGACGCCCAGCAGCGCCGCGCACGACGACATCAGCGCGTCACGGGTGACAGCCCGCCAGTCGCGAGCGTGGCGGGTGAGCAGTCGGACGGTGGTGTACACGGCGGCGACGACGAGCACCATCACCGTGACGCTCGGGAAGCCGGCCGCGAAGCTCCACGCGATCATCATTGCGAGCACGGACACGTCTCGCCACCGGCGACGCTGCACCAGTCGCTCGATCGCCCAGAAGATCGCCGGCGTGACGGCGCCGACGCGCGTCTGCGGCCAGTTGGTCCAGGCGATCTGGAAGCCGGATGCCGCGTACGCGAGCCCGCCGATCCACGCGGGCGCACGCGCAGCGCCGACGCGCCGGCAGAAGAGGTACATGAAGCCCGCCGCCGTCGCGATGACGAGCAGTTCGACGTAACCGGGTGCGAGCTCGACGGGCATGACGGCCCACGGCAGGTTGAGCGGATCGAGCAAGCCGTCGCCGTTCCACGCGGCGAGCAAGGTGCCGCCGTGCTCGTACGGGCTCGTCAGCGCGAAGTCGCCGTGCCGAAGACGCGACGCCCATTCGTGGATCGCGGGCTGGTACTGCTCGTAGGTGTCGTTGAGGGGCGACTGGCCGTCGGTCGCCGGCGTCGCCAGCTCCTGCACCCAGGGCGTGCGATAGATCAGCTGCTCGCTCGCCGTGAACGACCCACGGCCGACGAGCGGCCCGCCGATGCCGACGAGTGCGAACGCGAGCACCGACAGAGCAGCGATCCTGCCGGCCCGGCCCTGCCGCTCGAAGGCGGCGCGGGCAGATGCGCCGAGGCGCGAGGTCACCGACGCACGCGGGCGACGATCCGGACAACCGGTTCGAGCCGGCGGAACCCCACACGCTCGCCGAGCGAGCTGTAGGCGACGATGCAGTACATCGCCCACAGACCGTCGCGCCAGCCGATCTTCTTGCCCTCGGCGTAGGTGCGGCCCGAGTACGAGATGCCGACCTCGAACACCCGCCAGCCGCCACGAGCCACCTTCGCCGTGATCTCCGGCTCGATGCCGAACCGGTCCTCCTCGAGCTCGAAGGACCGCAGCACCTCGAGACGGAACGCCTTGTAGCAGGTCTCCATGTCGGTCAGGTTCAGGTTGGTGAACATGTTGGACGCGGTCGTGAGGAAGCGGTTGCCGACCGAGTGCCAGTAGTAGAGGACGCGGTGCGGGCGGTCGCCGAGGAACCTCGAGCCGTAGACGACGTCGGCCTTCCCGCCGAGCAGCGGCGCCATCATCTGGTGGTAGTCGCCGGGGTCGTACTCGAGGTCGGCGTCCTGCACGATGACGAAGCGCTGCGTGGCCTCGGCGAAACCCCGGCGCAGCGCAGCACCCTTGCCGCCGTTGACCGGCTGGACGATCAGGCGCACACGAGGATCATCGATGCCCTTGACGATGGCGACTGTGTCGTCGGTGGATGCGTCGTCGACCACGACCAGCTCGGCGGTGAACGGCGACGCGAGGACCTGCCCGACGATCTCGGCGATCGTCGCCGACTCGTTGAACGCCGGCATCACCACCGACAGGCATCGTTCGATGGGGCTCGAGCGTCGTTCGACCACGGCGGCTCAGGCTAGTGAGCCGGTGAGCGTTCCTCTGTGGACGTGGTCAGTGGCGGCCGGTGTGACCGAAGCCCCCGCCACGGTCGACACCGTCGAGCGACTCGGTCTCGGCCCACGCGACCTCCTCCACCCGTTGCACGACGAGCTGCGCGACGCGGTCGCCGCGATGCACGTGGAACGGGGCGACGGGGTCGGTGTTCAACAGCACGACCTTGATCTCGCCGCGGTACGCGCTGTCGATCAGGCCGGGAGCGTTGGCCAGGCCGATGCCGTGGTTGAGCGCGTTCCCGCTGCGCGGGAGCACGAAGCCCGCGTAGCCCTGCGGGATGGCGATGGCGATGCCGGTGGGCACCAACGCGCGGCCACCGGCGGGGGAGATGGTGAGCGTCTCGCGCGAGCGCAGATCGAGGCCGGCGTCGCCGGGGTGCGCGTACGCCGGCATCGGCAGGTCCGGGTCGAGTCGGACGATCGGCACGGACACCATGGTCGGAGCAGCCTACGCTCCAGGCGGTGTCGAGAGCCCAGAGCGAGCAGGCAAGGACGAGGCCGCCGAGCGTCGACCGGCTGGCGCGCTCGATCGCACACGTCGGCCTGCCGCACCCGATCTGCGTCGATCTGGCTCGCCGGGCGATCGCCGCGGGCACCCCGGACGACGCCGAGGCGATGGCCACCGACCTCCGCCGGCAGCTCCTCATGCCGGTGATCAACGCGACGGGTGTGCTGCTGCACACGAACCTCGGTCGCGCGCCGATCGCCGTCAACCACCTCGCTCATGCACAGAACGTCGAGATCGACCTCCGCACCGGCGCTCGCGGCTCGCGCCAGACCGGCATCGGGTTGTTGCTCGCCGGCCTCTGCCAGACCGAATCCGCTCTCGTCGTCAACAACAACGCGGCCGCCGTGTTGCTCGTGACGGCTGCACTCGCGGCGGGGCGCGACGTCGTCGTCAGCCGCGGCGAGAGCGTCGAGATCGGCGGCAGCTTCCGCGTCCCCGAGGTGATCGAGCAGTCGACGGCTCGGCTCGTCGACGTCGGCACCACCAACCGCACGCGGCTCGCCGACTACCGACGCGCTGTCGATCGCCCGGGTGCCGACGTGGCGATGGTGCTGAAGGTGCACCCGAGCAACTACCGCGTCGACGGCTTCGTCGAGGCGACCGAGGTCGCCGAGCTCGCGACCCTCGGGGTCACCGTCGTCGCCGACATCGGGAGCGGCCTCGTCGACGCATCCTGCCCGTGGCTGCCCGGTCCGCCACCTTCGTGGCTCGCCGGCGAACCGGCCGCCGTGCAGACGCTCGCCGCCGGCGCCCACCTCGTCACCTTCAGCGGCGACAAGCTCTTCGGCGGGCCGCAAGCGGGCATCATCGCCGGACGAGCCGACCTGGTCGAGCGATGCGCCCGCCACCCCCTCGCCCGTGCACTGCGCCCGAGCGCGCTGGTGCTCGGCGCGCTGCAGTCCACCGTCCTCGCCTACCTCGACCGCACGGCGACGGCGGCGATCCCGTTCTGGTCGATGGTGGCCAGGCCGGTCGCCGAGCTGCAGCGGCGAGCCGAGGTCATCGCCCGCGCCCACCCCGCTGCCTCGGCCGTACGGACGGAGGCACTGCCCGGCGCGGGTTCGGCACCGGGCGCGACGATGCCGAGCTTCGGTGTGCGCCTGCCGGGCGACCACCTGGAGGCACTGCGCGCCGCCGACCCACCCATCATCGGCCGCGCGTCGGAAGGTGTCACCCATCTCGATCTGCGCGCCGTCGACCCCGCCGACGACCACCACCTCGTCACCGCGATCGCGAGTCTGTGACCACGCCTCCGGTGAACGGCCTCGTCGTCTGCACCGCCGGTCACGTCGACCACGGGAAGTCGTCGTTGGTGCGTGCACTCACGGGCACCGACCCCGACCGGCTGGCCGAGGAGCAACGGCGCGGGTTGACCATCGATCTCGGCTTCGCCCATGCAACGCTCGACCGCGACGACGCGTCGAGCGTGACCGTCAGCTTCGTCGACGTGCCCGGGCACATCCGCTTCCTCCGCAACATGCTGGCCGGCGCGGGCAGCGTCGATGCGTGCCTCTTCGTCGTCGACGCGGGCGAGGGATGGAAGCCCCAGAGCGAGGAGCACCTGCGGATCCTCGAGCTGCTCGGATACCGCCACGGCGTGATCGCGCTCACCAAGGTCGACCTCGTCGACGACGAGTGGCGCGAGCTCCAGGAGATGGACGTCCGCGAGCGCGTCGACGGGACCTTCCTGTCGGCTGCACCCCTCGTGGGAGTGAGCGTCGTGACCGGCGCGGGCATCGATGCGCTGCGGCGCCGGCTGGCCGAGCTCGTCGAGACCGCCGGCGTGGCGTCCGATCGTGCGAGACCGAGGCTGTGGATCGATCGGGCGTTCAGCGTCGTCGGCAGCGGCGCGGTGGTGACCGGGACGTTGACCGGAGGTGCTCTGACGGCTGGGCAGAACGTCGACATCGTCCCGAAGGGACTGGTCGCTCGCGTGCGCTCCCTGCAGGTGCACGGCGCTGCGGTCGAGCGTGCCGAGGCCGGGTCGCGGGTCGCGCTCAACCTCGGGGGCGTCGATCACCACGCGCTCTCGCGCGGTGATGCGGTGGTCGTCGCGGCGCACTGGCGCCCGTCCTCGCGTGTCGACGCCGACCTCTCGATACTGCCGTCCGTCGGCCACGACATCTCCCGCCGCGGCGCGTACCAGGCGTACATCGGCTCGGGCGAGTGGCCCGTGCGCGTCCGGGTGCTGGGTGCGTCCTCGATCTCACCAGGACGGACGGGCCAGGTGCGGCTCCACCTCGCCCATCCCCTTCCGCTGCTCCCCGGCGATCGGTTCGTGCTACGCGAACGAGGCCGCGACGAGACGGTTGGGGGTGGTGAAGTGCTCGACGTGGCACCGGTGCGACCGGCCTCGAAGGCCCGGCCCGACCGGGACATCGGCAGGGTGATCGCCGAGCGAGGGTGGACCGATGTCGACGAGCTCGCCGCCCTGACCGGCGAGTGGGTCGCGCCGACCATCGGCCGCTGGGTCGCGTCACCGGCGGCCGTGGCCGCCCTGCGGGATCGACTCGCCGAACGGGTCGCTGCAGCTGGCGCCCTCGGACTCGACCTGGCCACGCTGGACGAACGAGAGCGCGCAGCGGTGGCGACCCTCGACGACGTCCACGTCGACGGCGGTCGTGCGCGATGGGGCACCCGCGACGAGCTCGCCGACCATCCGGTGATCGAGCAGCTTCGCCAGGGCGGCATGTCACCGGCCGAACCGGCCGGCATCGATCGAGCCACGCTGCGCGAGCTCGTACGCCGCGGTCTGGTGGTCGAGATCGACGGGGTGCACTTCCACCCCGCTGCGATCGAGCTGGCCGCATGCCGGGCCGCCGAGCTCCTGGCGCAGCACCCGGACGGGGTCACGATGTCGCAGCTGCGCGACGCGTGGGGCACGAGCCGCAAGTACGCGATCCCGTTGGCCAACGAGCTCGACGGGCGCGGGATCACCCGCCGCCGGGGCGACGTGCGGATCGGCGGGCCGCGTCTGCCCGCCGTCTGAGGGAGGGCACCCGCCGCAGGCCCTTGCGGCGGTCGCTCGGCTGTGTCGCCTCGAGCTCGCGAGCAGCCTTGGCGACGTTCACGTCGTTGGTGATGACCTCACCGAACATCGCCGGGTCGGCCAGCAGCCAGCTGTGGCTGCCTTCGACCACGGTCCCCTCGACACCCGACGCGACGCAGAGAGCCTCGAACGATTCGCGCGGCACGATCGTGTCGCGTGTGGCCCAGATGATCGACACCGACAGCCCGCGATCACGCAGCGCTTCGAGCTCGGAACGGAGATCAGCGCGTCGCGCCAGCCCGGCGACGCGCACGACGGCACGAGGGTGCCGGAGGAGGTTCGGCACGAGATCCTCGGCGATGACGGGCAGCACACGGGTCGCCTGGCGGATGGGCCACACGTCGCGCGGGAAGTGCAGCCCCCAGTCCCACAGCGGCCGTTCGGAGATCGACCGCAGCTTGGAGCCACGCTTCCACGACGAACCCCCGATCGAGTTGACGAGCACCAGCGAGCGCACGCGCTGTGGATGGTCGTGGGCGAGCCTGATCGCGACGCCCCCGCCGAACGAGTGCCCGAGCACGACGGCCGGCTCGTCGACCTCCAACCCGGTCAGCAGGTCGTCGACCCACGACGCGTAGCCGGCGAGCGAGAACGACGAGCTGGGCAGCTCGTGCGTCCCGCCGAAGCCCGGCATCGACGGCGCGATGACGCGGCAACCCTGGCCGGCGATGCGCTCGATGACGGACCGGTAGGTGTGCTGGGCGAGCGCCCACCCGTGCAGGAGGACGACCGGCATGCCCTCGCCAGCGACGCTGTAGCCGGCAGGCCGGCCCTGCACCCAGGTGCGCTTATCGACCGCGATCACGCTCGAGCAGGAATCGCCGCTCGAGCTCGTTGAGCCCGCCCCAGACCCCGTGGGGTTCGCGGGTCCGGAGCGCGTAGTCGAGGCAGTGCGCCGTGACGGGACATCCCCTGCAGATCGACTTGGCGAACCGCTCACGTGCGAGCCGCACCTCTTTGCGCTCGAAGTGAGGAGGCGGGAAGAACGATGCGGCGTCGTGGCCCCGACAGGCTGCGTCGAGCTGCCATTCGAACCCCTCGCCGAAGGGTCCGGAGCTGTTCACGAGCTGGACGTCGTGCTGATCGTCGCGACGTAACGCCATGGGCCTCACTCCTCACGGCCACCCTAGGGCGGTGCGCCCGAGGGTCACAATGGCTCGTTCGCTTGAGAATCACTCGGACCCGTCAGTCACCCTCGACGCCGACCGGGGTGCCGGCGGGGCTCGCCGAGTGCCGGCGTTCGCGGTAGTCGCGGGCGCCGCCTTCCTCCGGTTCGACCTCGAGCGTCACGCCATCGATGGCCGTCACCCGAACGACATCGCCAACACGCAGCGGTGTCGCACGGTTGGTACGTGCCCGCCAACGAGCGCCCGCCACGTCGACCAGCCCGTCGGGATCGACAGCGGTGACCGCGCTGCCGAGCTCGCCGATCATCCACTCTCGGCCGATGGTGGGGGTCGCGAAGCGGGTGCGAACCATGGACGGCATGCCGACGATGAAGGTGAGCATCGTGCCGCCGATACCCACCACGAGGGTGATCCAACCCAGCCGCAACGACGTGCCCGGGAGCGGCGCGAACATGAACCAGCTGCCCACGATGACGAGGACGATGCCGACGCCCGTCCAGAACCTGGGGATGCCGACCTGCACGTCGATCGCGAAGGCCAGCATCGCGAGCACGACCAGCGCGACGGCCCAGCCGCGAGCGGGCAGTTCGGCGAGCCCGTAGCAGGCGAAGAACGCGCATGCGGCGCCGACGACCCCGGCCACGCCGACACCGGCCGTGAAGAACTCGAACAGCAGCAGCGCGAGCCCGATGAGCAACATGAGGTACGCGACCGGCGGACTGGCCACCGTGTGCATGAGCTGTTCGAGCAGGCCGATCTTCGAGAACTTCACGAGCGTGAGGCTCAGCTGCGAGCCACCCTCGTCGTTGACGCCTTCGCTCGCCGTGTCGAGCACGACGCCGTCGGCCCGCACGCCGTCCATCGCCAGCACCATGCTGCGGATCGTGGGCACCCCGAGGTCGTTGGTCTGCAGCCGGAGCGCGCCGAGCGAGCGTGCGTCCTGGAAGCTGAGCGAGCCCTCGCGCAACCGGTCGGCGGCGAGCTCACCGAACGACACACCCTCGAACAGCTCACCCGTGTGGCCGATGCGGCTGCCGCTGACCATCGCCGTCACGTCGGCCACCCCCATCAGCTGCGCGGGCGTGCCGTACAGCCGGGCGCTCTTCGACGGGCCGACCCAGATGCCGATCGGGACCGGCGCCGTGGCGACGCGCTCGACGAGGTCGCGCATGGTGTCGCGGGACACGACCGCCCCACCCGAGTTGACCTGGAGCACCAGCGCCTGAGCGCCTCCGTCGACCGCACGATCGATGGCCTTGTCGATCGAGTCGACGACCACCCCGTCGAACAGGCCGGTGACCTGCAGCACATCGACGGGGGCGAGGGTCGCGTCGGTGGCCTCCGGCGTCGTGCGGGCGACCGAGCCAGTCGGCGGTGTCGACGTGTCGGGCGGAGCGGTCGCCGCGGCACTGCCGCAGAGCGACAGGACACCCGCGACCACGAGCGAGGGGCCGAGAACGGCCCTGACTAGTCTCCGCACAAGTGCCTCCGAAGCGCCTGGATCCACACGAGTTCCTCCGCACCACCAGGTTGGTCGTCGTGGCCGGCAAGGGCGGTGTGGGGAAGACAACGGTAACGGCAGTTCTGGCGCGAGCAGCAGCCGAATCGGGACTTCGGGTGCTCGCCGTCGAGCTCGACGGCAAGCCCGGGTTGCGTGCACTGCTCGGTGACGACATCCCGGTCCTCGCCCTGTCGGCCCCGACGGCGCTGGCCGAGTACCTCGAGGAGCACGGTCTCCGCCGGGTCGCGAAGCGCCTGGCCACGAGCGGTGTGATCGATGTCGTATCGACCGCAGCGCCGGGTATCGACGACATCGTGGTGCTGGGCAAGCTCAAGCAGTTGGAACGGGTCGGCGAGTACGACCTCATCCTGGTCGACGGCCCGGCTGCTGGGCATGCGATCACCTTCCTCATGGCGGCACGCAGCCTGCTCGACACCGTGCACGCCGGCCCCATCCACACCCAGGCGTCCGACGTGCGCGAGATGCTGAACGATCCGGCGCGATGTCAGGTGGTGATGGTGACGTTGCCCGAGACCACACCGGTGAACGAGCTCATCGAGACCGCATTCGCACTCGAAGAGCGCGTCGGCGTGCAGCTCGGACCGGTCGTCGTGAACGGCTTCGACGGCGGTCCCGACCTGGCGGTGCCGGACGATGCTGCCGAGGGGCTGGCGGCAGCCGCCGAGTTCCGCAACGCGCGGCGGGCCATGCACCGTCGTGAGGTCGATCGGCTCAGCGAGCTGCTGGCGATCGACCAGATCCACCTCCCCCACCTCGTGACCCCGGGGCTGACGTCGACCGACGTGCGGACACTCGCCGGGACGCTCGCGTGAGCTCCGGCGTCGGTGCGGCGCTGGACGACGCGAGCGTGATCGTCTGCTGCGGCTCCGGCGGTGTGGGCAAGACGACGACAGCAGCCGTGCTGGGGCTCGAGCTCGCGTCCCGGGGTCACCGGGTCGTCGTCGTGACCATCGACCCGGCCCGGCGTCTCGCCGACGCGCTCGGGCTGCCCGGCGGGTTGACGAACGACCCGACCCGGCTCGACATCGGGACGTCGAACGGGGAGCTCTGGGCAGTGATGCTCGACACGCGGGCGACCTTCGACGGCCTGGTCCGCGCCCACGCGCCGACCCCCGAGCAGGCGGAGCGGATCCTGGCCAACAGCTTCTACCGCAACATCGCCGGCGCGCTGAGTGGCACCCAGGAGTACATGGCGGCCGAGCGCCTGAACGCCCTCAGCCGGGACGTGCGCTTCGACGTGGTCGTGGTCGACACGCCCCCCACCCGAAACGCGCTCGACTTCCTCGACGCTCCACGCACGTTGGCGCGCTTCCTCGACCACCCACTGTTCAAGCTGCTGATGGTGCCCACGCGGCGCGGCCTCAAGGTGCTCAACGTGGCGGCGCAACCGATGCTGCGCACGATCGGCAAGGTGGTGGGCGGCTCGGTGCTGTCGGACGCGATCGCCTTCTTCCAGGCGTTCGAAGGCATGGAGACCGGCTTCCGGCGCCGCGCCGACGAGGTGATGGTGTTGCTGCACTCACCGCACACCCGGTATCTCCTCGTCGCCTCGCCCAAGCTCGACACCGTCGAGGAGGCACGCTGGTTCGCGCGCAAGCTCGCCGATCACGGGCTCTCGGTCGCCGCGCTGGTCGTCAACCGGTGCACGCCGAGCTTTCCGGTACCGCCAGGTCGGCGTCGCAAGGGCGACGCTGCGCTGTGGGCCAATCTCGACGAGCTGAACGCGACCGCCACCGCCGAGCACGCGCAGCTCGACCCGCTGCTCGCCGACCTCGGACCTGGCGCGCCCGTGGCCTGGCTCCCGCTGCTGCCTGCCGACGTCCACGACATGCGCACGCTTCGCGAGTTGCACGTGCTGTTGTTCCCGGCCTGACAGCTCGCCGCCTGGCCTGGGGTGGCCGAGCCGGGCAGGAGTAACGTGAGGGCGTGCACATCCTTGTCGCCACCGATGCCGACTTCGTCCTCGACGAGATCGTCGCGACCTTCGCCGGGCCCGAAACCTCGTTCACGGTGTGCCGTGAGGGCCGCTCTGTCGCCAAGGTCGTCGCCGAGCGCACGCCCGACATCGCCATCCTCGATCTGCAGATCGGGTCGATGGGCGGCATGGCGGTGACGATGGCCCTGCGGCTGGACGAATCGGCCGATCTGCTGCCCCACGTTCCCGTGTTGATGCTGCTCGATCGCCGCGCCGACCTGCACCTGGCCAAGCGCAGCGCGGCGGACGGGTGGGTGTTCAAACCGCTCGATGCCCTCACCCTGCGCCGAGCCGTCGACGCCATCTTGCACCCACCGGCCGAACCCGTCGTTGCTGCAGTCGAAGCCGAACCCGAATCCGCCGAGGAAGAAGCCGTCACCGCGGGGTAGAGTCAGCGACTGCACTTACGGGGTGTAGCGCAGCTTGGTTAGCGCGCCACGTTCGGGACGTGGAGGCCGGAGGTTCAAATCCTCTCACCCCGACCAGGAAGCTTTCATGCGACCACGGACCAGCAGGCTCTGCAGACCGCCGCGTCGAGACCCTCCTGAGGGAACTCCTCGCTCGCCCGCTTGGCTTCTCCTGCAGTGTCCGAAATTTGGATTCAATCGCCGTGGCCGTCGCCATTGGGCACCGGCGTCGTCCGAATCACATCAGCCGCAACCGCCGCCCGCGTGCCGCACACCGTGGCTGAAGTCTCGACCGTCGGCTTCGGGAATGGGCACAACGATTGAGCGCATCAAGCGTTGCGAAGAGCTCGGTGTCGATCGCGTCATCGTCGGTCCACGCAGCGACCTCCGCCGAGAGGTACAGGATCAGACACGCCTCTCGCCGGAGGACTTCACCGACTGGTGCAAGCGATTTTGCGGACGACGTGATCAGCAAGTTCGAATGACTGCCGTGTCGACCGGCTCACACGCTGTTGGTGCTCGCGGATGCTGAACCGAGTGGATCTGAGTTGGTGCCCCGCGCATGAAGTACGACTGGACCAGACCTGAACCCGTCTGCTCAGCAGCGCGAATCAGGCGGATCATCTCCGAGAGGTCCTGACCGTCGCCGAGCCTCATCTCGATCAGTTGTGCCCATATGTCAACGACTCTTCCGGGTCATGCCGGAACCGCGCCGATCTGCTGGAGCAGCGACAGCATGTCGGCTACCCCCCAATGCTCGTGGATGAGACCGTCGTCGCCGAACCCCATGATGTCGATGAGCTGGATCTCGGCGCGGTTCCCTGTCGCCGCCACGCCCATGAACTCGCCCTGGTGCGTGCCGGTCACCGTGGCCCGTGCCACCGCCTTTCCGTCGCCGACGATCAGGTCGTCGACGACGAAGTGCAGGTCGGGGAACGCGGCGAGGATCATCCCGAAGTACTCGAGCATCCCGCTCTTCGTGGCGGGAAGACCTGGGATCTCGGAGTGTTCGACGAAGTCCTCGGCCACCAGCGCGGCGTAGTCGTCGAGGTCGCCTCCGTTGATTCGTTCGTAGGCGCTCCGCATCGTCGCTGCGTTGTCCATCTCCTCACTCCTCGCTTCCGTGATCAGTCCAATGAGGTCGATCCAGCCGTCGAAGGCGATCTCGCCCGGTCGTCCGACGACTCGCACCGTGCCGGATGGAGCTCCGTCCTCCGAGTGGTGCAGCGTGAGGAGCAGCACCCGTGCGGTGTCGGCCACCGGCATCGTTTCAGTATCGAGAAGTCCGATCGTCGCAGCGTCCGACGATCGTCGTATTTCTCCCGGACGACGGGGTGCGTAGTCTGATCCGACTGGGGGTGGCGACGATTTGGGCAGCCGATTGCGAGAACGAGATGCCGCCGACGCCGGCGTCGCTCATCTGCTCGACGCCGCATTGGCCGGCCGAGGTGGCGTGCTCTTCGTCGAGGGCGAAGCGGGGTTGGGCAAGTCGAGCATCCTCGAGCTGGCGCACGACCGCGCACAACCCGTCCTGCGCGTCGGGGTGGGCAGGGGCGACGCGATGGAGACCTCGCTCCCGTTCGGGGTGCTCGACCAGGCAATGTCCTCGCTGGATGCGCCGAGCCTGCTCGCGCGATCCGCCTCGCCGATCGGGCGGGCCGAACAGCTGTACCGGTTGGTCCGTTGGCTCGAACGCAGCGATCCGGGCGTGCTGATCGCACTCGACGACCTGCACTGGGCGGACTCGGACTCGCTCGAGATGCTGTCGCTGTTGTCCAGGCGAATCGGCTCACTGCCGGTCGCGATCATCGCGACGATGCGGCCGTGGCCGGAGGAAGCGCGAGACATTGCTGCGAGCATCGTCGGTGCCGGTTTGGCGAGCAGCGTGCGACTCGCTCCACTCAGCCGTGAAGCATCGACGGCCGTGCTCGCCGAGCGCTCCGACAGACCGGTGTCCGATGCTGCGTCGGCCCAGGCCTGGGAGCTGTGCGCCGGCAATCCGCTCCTGCTCGAGCAGGTCGCGTCCGCGATGAGCCGCGGCGCGATCGACGCGTCCGCCGACGATCGGTGGCCGAAGTTCGGGACCGACACCCTCCTGCTCAGCCGGTTTGCCGGTCTCTCCGTGGCCGCGTTGCAGTGCGCACGCGCTGCGAGTGTGCTCGGTGCTCGATTCAGCCCGGACGTCGCGGCGGAGGTGGCAGGGCTCACGGACGTCGAGTCCGACGCCGCGATCGACAGCATCGGTCGGAGCGGCTTGATCGAAGAAGTTGCTCCCGGACGCATGCGCTTCGCTCACCCACTGTTCGCCCAGGCGCTGTACGACGACCTTCCGAGTGCGGTTCGTGCACGCCTTCACACCCGCAGCTTCGAGGTGCTCGTTCGACGGGGCTCGGACGCCGAAGCCGCCGAACACGCACTTCGAGCCGGACGTCGCGACCCCGACGTCGTCGCGACGCTGGCCCGGGCCGGTCGGTCGGCACTCGGCGTCGGAGCCTTGGCCACAGCTGCGTCCCAGCTAACCGCGGCCGTCGAGCTGGCCGGCGACCGTGTGGAGCCGGCGTTGCTACTCGACCAGGGAGCAGCGCTGCTGGGGTCCGGTGATCCGCTCGCCGCGTCCCGCGCCTGCGAACGGGTGCTGACGCGCACCGTGATCGACGACGACGTCGAGGCGATGGCGCTTCGGATGCGCGGGCGCGCGCTGTACGCCGGCGGCGACCACGTTCGCGCCTCGACCTGTTTCGCCGACGCCGCCGAGCTGATGCTGCCCGACGACCCCCTCGCGGCCTCCGAGGCGCTCGTCGACCAGGCGATGAGCATGCACATCGTGCTGGGCCCCGCAGGCTGTCTCCCGCTCGCCCGACGGGCCATCGACCTGTGTGCGGGAGCGGATGAACGGCTCCGACTTCGAGCCGAGGCGGCGCACGGATATCTGACCGTGATGGCCGGCGATCCCACCGGCTTCGAGGCCACGGCAATCGCCGCCCGAGCGGCGTCCACCAATCCTCGACCCGAGCTCGCCGACCCGGCCTGGTCGTGGGGTCTCGCCACCGTTCACGCCCACGCCGCCAAGTACCTAGAGGACTTCGACGCCGCGACGCGAGCGTTCCGGTCGGCCCGCGCCGCGGCGGAGCGCCTCGGAGCGGTGGAGGCGCTCACGATGTCGCTCATCGGCGAAGCGGAAGTCGCGGCACGAACCGGGCAACTCGCGACAGCACTCGAGCTGAGCGATCGCGCCGGCGAACTCACCGAACTGGTGCCCCTCGGCGCCACCCACAACGCCGTCGTTCGCTTCTTCGTTCTCCTCCACCTAGATCGTGCCCGCGACGCCGACGACTGCCGCCGAGAACTCGATGCGCTGCTCGACGAGCGCGACGAAGGCATCGCTCGGATCTGGCTGCTGCACCTCGAGGGAATCACGCATCTCGGCCTCGGCCGGCCCGAAGCGGCCGCTTCCGTGTACCTGAAGGCCGAACGGCTCACCAAGCAGCTCGGCATCGGCGAGCCCTGCGTGATCCCGTGGGCCGGCCGAGCAGCAATCGCCCATGCGCGGGCCGGGCACGACACCGACGCAGCCCGCGTGCTCGACTGGTTGGACGACTGCACAAAGCGTCTGCCGTGCCGCTATCCGCACGTGGCGGCTGCGTTCGGTCGCGCCGAGCTCGCGATCCGCCACGCGGACCACCGAGCCGCGGAGGGCCACTACATCGGCGCGCTCGCGATCCACGACACAGTCGAGCTCCCGATGGAACGCATCTCGACGCTGTTGGCCTACGGCGACATGCTCCGTCGAACAGGAGAACCAGCCCGCGCCCGACCGGTGCTCGCCGAAGCCCTCGACAGGGCCGAGACACTCCAAGCGCCCGCCCACGCCCGCTACGCACGCGAGGCGCTGTCGTCGACCGGCGGGCGGCGCCGACGCGGACTGCAAAGTGGCCGGCTCACCCCACAAGAGCTCAGAGTCGCGGAGCTCGCCCGCGCCGGCAGCAGTCGACGGGGAATCGCCGAACAGCTCACCGTCTCCGAAGCCACCGTCCGCACACACCTCCAGCACATCTACAGCAAACTCGGCATCCACTCCCTGCGCGAGCTCATCGTCGCCGACGCAGCGGTGCTCGTCGGCGACGAGATGGCCGGCGGACGCGTCATGGACGCGCACCGGGCTCGGTGAGCGACGGCGGCGGCGATCGGCACGCCTTGACCGGTCGAGACCTCGGATCGCAATCGTCTTCGGCGGACCTACCCGGTCCCGAGAACCGGATCGAGCCGGTGGGACCCCGTGGACGTCAGGTCCGGCGGGGCTGCGTCGCCTCGTGGCGGGATCGGGGCGTCGTCCGAGCGGACCCCGACAAGTCGAGCGGAGCCCCAAATGTACGAAGAACGTCGGTTGATACGTCACGACCTGATCCACATCATGGCGGGCGAGGACGACTCCTCGGCCGAGCGCCAACCGCACGTGAGTCGTGAGGCCGTCGCCTCGTGAAGTCCATCAATTCAGGAGGGCACCATGCCAAGCGTGATCGGACACCACCACATCTCGAAGGGGAAGGATCACTGGATCAACTCCCCCAAACGCGAGGAAATCTTCGGTCCACTCGGCGTCTCCAACATTCGAACGTTCGTCGATCCGGAGAACCCGAACCAGGTCGCCGTCCTGATGGACGTCGCCGATCTCGATGCGCTGATGGCGGCGATGCAGAGCGACGCCGCGGCCGAGGCGATGGAACATGACGGCGTCGTGCCCGAGTCCCTGGTGATCCTCATCGAGGAGTAGCCCTTCCCGGACACGCACCGGCATCGACGTGTGTCCGGTGGCAGACCCACGAGACAGCGAGACGGAGTATGGAGAAGATCACGATCTTCGCTCGAATGAGCGTCGCGCCAGACAGTGTCGCCCAGGTCGAGGCGCTCGCCCAACGGGCCTGCCGGGCGGTCGCTGACCAACCCGGGACGCTCGTATACGACTGGCACTACTCGGACGAGTTCGGAACCCTCATCGTCCTCGAGACCTACACCGACTCGGCTGCGCACATCGCTCACATGCGGGCCAAGGGGCACGAGGAGATGATGGGGAGCCTCATGGCGCTCATCGGCTCCATCGAGTTCTACGTTCTCGGGGAACCGACCGCCGAGCACACCGAGATGTTGTCGGCCGTCCCGGGCGCTCAGTTCTACTCCGAACTCGCAAGCAAGTAGGGACCTCAGCTCAGGCCGCAGCACGCATCTTCTCGCCCGCTGCCGCCACGATCACCGCCGCATCCACCGGAGCGCCGCCTGGCGTGGTGATCGTCATCAGCAATGCGATCGCATCACCCGTACGCACTGCGTCGAAGCGGATGGCGATCGGGGCCGTGACACCGGTCTGCTCACCGGTCACCGTGATGGTGGCGACGTAGCCCACCGCCTGATCCCCACCGGTCATCGGTTGCTGCGCGAACTGTATGCCGCTCAGCGTGACCCCGTCGGGCATCGCTCCCGGCTGTGAGAGCAGTGTCGTGAACAGCGTGGTGAGGCAGGTCGCCGTCTGCGGGTCGGCAAAGGTGTCGAACGCGGTCTGCACCGAGGCGGGGTCTCCCACGGTCACCTGTTCGTTCACCTCGGTGGCGGTGTCGGGGGAGACCAACTTGACCTCGGCGTCGTCCTCCATCCCAGGAAGATCCTCGACCGCCTGCAGCTGCGCGCACTCCGGAGGGTCGAACGCGAGCTCAGCGTCATCATCGTCGTCCTCGGGCTGAGCCGCCCACCCGGTCAGCTCGGTCGGCGTCAGCAGCGCGGCCGCGGCACGGCCTTCGTTCGCGGTCGTCGATTCCGGCGCGGCCCCACTCGTGTTCGGCGCGGAGCTGGTCGAATCCACGCTGCTCGAATCTGGCGGCATGACCGCCGTCGTGGCCGACGCGGCCGCTGTGGTGTCGACACCGTCGGTCGTCGCCGCCCCGCCGTCGTCATCACCCCCGCACGCAGCGAGGCCGAGCACTCCGACCGCCAACACTCCACACAGACGCTTCATGGTCACTCCCGTCGTTCGCCTGACCCGACGTTCCCTGAGATCGAGAATCGCAAACGGCGAGGGTCATTTCGAACGTCGGCCGGGAACTTCGCCTCTCGTGCGTGCATCGGTCCGTGCGTTCACACGAACCACTCACCAAGGAGCTGATCACCATGTTGCAGACCTACACCGCCCAGCCAGTCCACACCGCCGACGGGACCCCGACCGAGGTGAACGTCGCTCGCTCGATCCTTGTCGGGCAGGGCGCACTCGTCCTCCTCCTCGGCGTCGTCCTCTGCCGTTCGCAACACGCCGGCGTGCAAGCGCTCGGCATCGCGTCGATCGGCGAGGGTGCGCTCCGCGTCGTGCTCGGCGTGCTGCTCCGGCGTGGCGCTCGAGGCGTACGGCGGGCTGCCCTCGTCGTCGCCGGCATCGGTGCGGTGGTCGGCGCACTCGCCGGCGGCCTGTCGTTCCTCGGTGCAGCGCTCTCCGTCATCGTCGCCCGCTGCCTGTGCACGCCAGCGGCAAAGCGGCACCTCGGGGTCGAGGCCTGACCCGTCGGGTACGGTCCTCGTCGATGAACCTCGTCGACCTCCAGGACGTCATCGAGCGGACCTTCGGTGCGCGAGACCGTGCCCGGGGTGTGCCGAGCACGGTGGCGTGGTTGGCCGAGGAGCTCGGCGAGCTCGCCCAGGCGGTGCGCAAGGGTTCGCGCGAGCAGCAGCTGCACGAGCTTGGCGACGTGCTCGCCTGGGTGGCGTCGCTCGCGAACCAGCTCGATCTCGACCTCGCCGAAGCGGTCGATCGCTATGCAGCGGGTTGCCCGCGTTGCGGTTCGATCCCGTGCTCGTGCCCCTGAATCAGGGGACGAGCAGCTCGGCGATCTGCACTGCGTTGAGGGCTGCGCCCTTGCGCAGGTTGTCGTTGCTGAGGAACAGCACGAGACCGCGACCGTCGTCGAGCGAGGTGTCCTGGCGGACGCGCCCGACGTAGGCGGGATCCTTGCCGGCGGCCTCGATTGGCGTCGGGACGTCGCTCAGCACGACACCCGGAGCGGCAGCGAGCACCTCGAGCGCACGCTCGACCGTGATCGGCCGGGCGAACTCGGCGTTGATGCTGAGCGAGTGACCGGTGTACACGGGCACCCGGACGCACGTGCCGCTGACGCGCAGGTCGGGGATGCGGAGGATCTTGCGGCTCTCGTTGCGGAGCTTCTGCTCCTCGTCGGTCTCGAGCGAACCGTCGTCGACGTACTTGCCGGCATAGGGCAGCACGTTGAACGCGATCGGCTTGAGGAACTTGGACGGGGCGGGGAACACCACCGACTCGCCGTCGTGGGTGAGCTCGCGAGCACGATCGGCGACTTCGCGGGCCTGCTTGTCGAGCTCGTCCACGCCCGCCAGACCGCCGCCGCTGACCGCCTGGTACGTGCTGGTGATGAGGCGCACCAGGCTTGCCTCGTCGTGCAACGGCTTGAGCACCGGCATCGCGGCCATCGTGGTGCAGTTGGGGTTGGCGATGATGCCCTTGCGCGCGTTGGCGATCTCGGCGCCGTTGACCTCGCTGACGATCAGCGGCACGTCGGGGTCCATGCGCCACGCCGACGAGTTGTCGATCACGGTGACGCCGGCAGCGGCGAAGCGCGGCGCGAGCTCACGCGAGGACGTGGCGCCGGCCGAGAAGAGGGCGATGTCGAGACCGGTCGGGTCTGCTGTCGCCGCGTCCTCGACGGTGATGTCGGTGCCCTTCCACGGCAGGGTGGTGCCGGCCGAGCGCGACGAGGCGAAGAACCGCATCTCGTCGACGGGGAAGTTGCGCTCCTGCAGGATCTGGCGCATGACGCCGCCGACCTGCCCTGTTGCTCCGACCACACCGATCTTCATGGCCGAACACGCTACCGGGGTCCCGGTGTGGCCTCGCGGCCGTTTTCCGTCGCACCGCCCGGCCCCACGAGCCCTCCGATCGGCTGCCCTCGGACTTTGTTTGACCACACAAACGCTCCGCGACCCTGAACGCTTACGGAAATCTCGCCGACCGCACTCACGTGAGCGCTCACGGACGCGGAGCGTTTGTGCGCGTCGAGCCAGGAGGGGCAAGGTCGAACGGAGCCGTGCTGGGTCAGGTGACGGTGGCGACGAGCCACCAGTGGCTGCGGTGCACACCGACGTAGGTCGTCTCGTCGGCGTCGACGCCGAACTTCGAGCGTTGGGGCGACCGGACGATCGTCGGTGCCGCGATGGTGTCGCCGAGGTGCTGCAGCACCTCAGCTGGAGCGAGGCGGTTCGCCTGCCAACCGAGGCGGGCCGTCGTGCGATGCCGGGCGAGCCGGTTGCCGAGCGCCGGCGCTCGGAAGAGCGCACGCGTCACCTTGCCGGCCGGCCACAGCGCGAGGTCGGCGCCCGTCCACGTGCGGAAGTTCAGCGCGATCCGCCCGCCGGGTCGGGTGACCCGCACGGCCTCGCGGCTGAGGGCCAGCGCGTCGTCGCGGTGGCAGTGCTGCAACGTGATGTAGCTGAACGCCAGATCCGCGACCGAGTCGCCGATGGCCAAGGTGCGTCCGTCGGCCACGTGGCTGGTCTGCAACCGTTCCGGACGGCCGAACTGCGCCACCGTCTCGCGGCAGCGCTCGAGGAACGCTCCGTCGAGATCGCAGGCGATCACGCGGGCGAACAGTCGGGTGAAGCTCGACGTCATCCGCCCGATGCCCGCACCGATCTCGACCAGCGTCTGTTGCGCGAGCGAGGGGTCGTCGAGCCCGAACGCCTGCAGGTAGGCGAGCGTCTCGTGGTCGCCGGTGGTGACGAACGCGGCGAGGTCGAGCTTGCGACCAGTGCGGTTGTTGAAGACCCAGCCGGTGTGGCGGACGACGTCGTCGGCGGAGTGCTGCCCTTCCGACGCCGTTCCGGCAGCGGTCCACGGCACGTGCTGCTTGCGTCGGCTCATGCTCGCGCTCTCATCCACGCAGCAGTGTGGCACGCACTACTTCCGTTCCGGAAGCGGCCCTCCGTACGCCTGGCCCGAGTCGAGCCCGAACGCGGTGTGCAACGAGCGCGCTGCCCGCTCGAGGTCGGCGGCAGCGGTGACGACGCTGATGCGGATCGTCGATGTGGAGATCATCTCGATGTTCACTCCCTCGTCGGCGAGCGTGCGGAACATCTTGGCGGCGATGCCGGGGCTCGTCTTCATGCCCGCGCCGACGAGGCTGATCTTCGCGATGTCGGCGTCGTGCTGGACGCCGGACGCACCGATCTCGGCGGCGACCCGGCTGACGATCGACTCGGCCGTGCCCATGTCGGCCTTCGGCATCGTGAAGCTGATGTCGGTGGTGCCCTCGTGGCCGGTGTTCTGGACGATCATGTCGACGTTGACGTTCGCCTCGGCGAGTGGCTCGAAGAGCGCCGCAGAGATGCCGGGCCGGTCGGGAACGGCGACGATGGTGACCTTCGACTCGCTGAGGTCGGTGACGACACCGGAGATGATGGGGTCTTCCATGTTGGGCTCCTGACCGGTGATCCACGTGCCAGCTTCCCAGGTGAACGCCGAGCGGACGTGGAGGGGGACGTTGTGGTTGCGGGCGAACTCGACGCTGCGCAGGGCGAGCACCTTGCTGCCGGCGCCCGCCATCTCGAGCATCTCGTCGAAGTTGACGTGGCCGAGCTTGCGCGCCTGGGGAACCACGCGCGGATCGGCGGTGAAGACGCCCGTGACGTCGGTGTAGATCTCGCAGCTGCCGGCGCCGAGCGCGGCGGCGAGCGCGACCGCCGTCGTGTCGCTGCCGCCACGGCCGAGCGTGGTGATCTCGTTGGCGGTGCTGACACCTTGGAACCCGGCGACGACGCACACCTTGCCGGCGGCGAGCGCCGTGCGGACACGGTCGCCCTTCACCTCGAGGATCTTGGCCTTGCCATGGGAGGTGTCGGTGATGATGCCGACCTGGCTGCCCGTGAAGCTCATCGCCTCGACACCGAGGTCGGCGAGCGCCATCGTGACGAGCGCCATCGAGACGCGCTCGCCGGTGGTGAGCAACATGTCGAGCTCGCGGCCCGGCTGTGTCTTCGAGACGCTGTTCGCCAGGGTGATCAGGTTGTCGGTGGCCTTGCCCATCGCGCTGACCACGGCGACCACGTCATCACCCCGCCGGCGGGTGAAGGCGATGTTCTCGGCGACCGCACGCATCCGGTCGGGATCGGCGACGGAGGTGCCGCCGTACTTCTGGACGATGAGTGCCACGGGTCCGACAGGTTACCGACCCGAGATTGCGCCAAGGGGTCGATATGGCCAACGGTTAGCGTCGCGACCCGTGCTCGGCCGCTTCCTCGACGAGTCGTTCGCGCCCGAGGTGCGCACCGACGTCACCACGCTCACGCTGACGCGCCTCGCCGCCAACTCGTGCTATCGCTTCAGCGCGCCGTTCCTCGCGGTGATCGCGCGCGGCCTCGACGTGTCGCTCGAGGACGTCGGGGTCGCGCTCGCCATCGCCGAGCTGAGCGGTCTGCTCTCCCCGTTGACAGGCCGGCTGGTCGACCGCGTCGGGCACCGGTGGGCGATGATCGCCGGGCTGTTGGGCATGGCATGCGGCACGATCCTGGCCGCGTGCAGCGTCGGGGTGCCGATGTTCGCCGTCGCTCTCGTCATCCTCAGCCAGTCGAAGATCGTGTTCGACATCGGGCTCGGCTCGTGGATCGCGGCCCACGTGCCGTACGAGCGGCGAGGCGTCGTCGTCGGGATGACCGAGACGTCGTGGGCCTTCGGTCTGCTCATCGGTGTCAGCCTGATGGGACTCGTCACGGCGATCACCAACTGGCGAGGGGGCTACCTCGTCGCCGCCGGTGGCGTGCTGACCATGGCGGTGGTCGTCGCGTCGCGCGTCGGGCGTGAGCGATCGGCGGTGCCGGCGCGATCGAGTGGTACGGCCACACCGCCGGGCCGTCTCGACCGGGCCGGATGGCTCGCCGTTGCCGGGGCGTTCTGCCTCATGTCGTCGAGCCAGTGCGTCTTCGTGACGTTCGGCGGATGGCTGGAGGACTCGTTCGACTTCTCCCCCGCGGCGCTGTCCGCCGTGACGTTCGCGCTCGGCCTGGGCGAGCTCACTTCGTCGATCACATCCGCGCGCCGAACCGACCGGTGGGGCAAGGAGCGCAGCATCGCGTTCGGCGCGGCACTGATGGTACCGAGCGCCACCGGACTCGCTGTGTGGCACGGCAGCCTCTCGGCGGGCCTGGTGCTCCTCGTGCTGCTCGTCGCCGGGTTCGAGTTCGCGATCGTCAGCTCGCTCGCGCTCGCGAGCGCGCTGGTGCCCGGATCACCGGCGCGCGGGCTGGGCACGATGATCGCTGCCGGCACCCTCGGCAGGGCAGTCGCATCGGTGCCGGCGACGCGGTGGTACGAGAGCGGCGGTCTTGCCGGGCCGGCGGCCCTGAGCGCAGTGCTCGCCGCGGGGACCGTGCTCGCGATGCTCGGACGATCCCGCGCACGTACGCTCGTCCCGTGACCAACCTGCTGTTGGTGGAGGACGACGATCGCATCAGCCAGCCGCTCGTCCGGCTGCTGGAGCACGAGGGATTCGATGTGGCTCACGTGGCGACCGGTCACGAGGCGTTGGAGTCCGCGAGGGAGAGCACGCCCGATCTGGTGCTCCTCGACCTCTCGCTCCCGGACGTCGACGGCCTCGAGGTGTGCCGCGCCCTGCGCGCGAAGCACCCGGCGCTGCCGATCGTGATGCTCACCGCCCGGAGCGAGGAGGTCGACATCGTCGTCGGGCTCGACGCCGGAGCCGACGACTACATCGCCAAGCCGTTCCGTGTGGGTGAGCTGGTGGCCCGCATCCGCGCGCGGCTGCGCGGCACGAGCGGTGCGGCGCACGACGCGCCGGTGCCGCAGGCAGGTCTCCACCTCGACCTGTCGGCGCGTCGGGTGTGGGTCGACGGCGGCGAGGTCTCGATGAGCCCGAAGGAGTTCGACCTGCTCGCGTACCTGTGGCAGCACCGTGGCGAGACCGTGCGCCGAGAGCAGATCATGAGCGATGTCTGGGACGAGAACTGGTGGGGTTCGACGCGCACGCTCGACACGCACGTCGCGTCGCTCCGCCGCAAGCTCGGCGACGTCACCGACCCACCTCGGCTCATCACGACGGTGCGCGGCGTGGGACTGCGACTCGAGGAGAGCTGACGACATGCGTCGCCGGCTGGTGCTGAGCACGGTGCTCGTGATCGTCGCCGTGCTGGCGGCACTGGTGCCGCCGGTCGTGGTCCTGGTGCGGCGGGCCGCCGAGCGCGAGCTCGAGGTGCGACTCAGCAGCCAGGCCTCGAGCATCAGCACGGCGATCGCCGATCAGCTCATCCAGTTCGACACCCCGACGGTCGCCGACGTGGCGCGCTTCGTGCCGGACGGCGACCTCCTCGTCATCACCGACAGCGATGGCAACGTGCGCCTGCGCTTCGGTGACACGACCGGCAACTCGATCCACGGCTCGGCCAGCGGTCCTGCAGGCACGACGATCACGTTGTCGACAGGCGACGAAGCACTGTCGCGACGTGTGCGCACCCCGTTGATGTTGCTCGGCGGCTTCGCGATCGCCGCGATCGGTTTCGGCGCCGGCCTCGCCGCACTCATCGCTGCTCGGCTCACCCGACCGCTCGAGCACCTCGCCACAGCCGCCGATCGCTTGGGTGCGGGCGACTTCTCGACCGCCGTGCCTCCGGCATCGGGCATCCCCGAGATCGACGGGATCGGGGCAGCACTCGCCTCCAGCGCGAACAGCCTCGACCAGATGCTCACCTCCGAGCGCAGCTTCACCGGCGACGTCGCCCATCAGTTGCGGACCGGGCTCACCGGCATCGGCCTCCATCTCGATCTCCTGGGTGCGCACGCCGACCCCGCTGTCCGGTCCGACGCGCTGGACGCGCGGTCGCAGGTCGATCGGCTCAGCACCACGCTCGACGAACTGCTCGAGCTCGCCCGAGGTGGCGCCGGCGAACAACGCGTCGAGGTCGACCTCGCAGTCCTGATCGGCCATCACGTCGACGATTGGAAGCGCCGACTGCACCACGCCGACCGCGTCGTCGATCTGCACCGACGAACCACGCTCGTGCGGGCGACACCGGGGTTCGTCGGGCAGATCGTCGACATCCTCCTCGACAACGCCATCCGTCACGGTCGGGGCGTCATCGAGGTGGACGTCGGGGAGCGGCGCGTGCTCGTGCGTGATGCGGGCGTCGTGGACCACGCACCGATCAACGAGTCGCTGCGCACGATGGCGTCTCCCGGCCAGCCGCACGGGCGGGGGCTCGTCCTGGCCCAACGGCTGGCACGGGCAGACGGTGGGAGCCTCGAGCTGCGCAGCGACCGGACGACGACGTTCGAGCTGCGGTACCCCGAGGCGTCGCACGAGACGTGAACCTGCTGTGAGATGTGTGGAGGTTGTGGTTCACGCCTCGTGCGAGCCGAGCTTGGCGGTCACGGTGACGTCGTCGTGACCGCGATGGACGACGACGGTGATCGAGTCGTCCGGGTGGTGCGCCGACAGGACTGTGCCGACGTCGTCCGAGGTCTGGATGTCGGTGTCGTCGATCTTCACGATCACGTCCCCGACCTGGAGCCCGGCCGCTTCGGCAGCGGAATCGGCCGTGACGCCGGCGACGTATGCGCCGTGGTCGACATCGAGGCCGGCCTGCTTCGCGGCGTCGGGCGTGACCGTCCGCGTCTCCACACCCAGGAAGGCACGCACGTGCGGCTTGCCCTGCGCCAGCTCGTCGAGGATCGGCTTCGCCGAGTCGAGTGCGATCGCAAAGCCGACGTTCTCGGCGTTGGACGCGCCTGCCGTGTTGATGCCGATCACCTCGCCCGACGAGTTGAGCAGCGGCCCACCCGAGTTGCCCGGGTTGATCGCTGCGTCGGTCTGGATGAGCCGTCCGAGGTGCTCGCCGTTGTCGGTGTCGATGCTGCGGTTCAGCGCCGAGACGATGCCCTGCGTGGCGGTTGGCCCGCCCGGCAACGCCAACGCGTTGCCGACGGCGATCACCGGGTCGCCCACCTTCATTGCCGACGACGGTCCGATCGCGAGCGCCGGGAGGTCGGAGACGTCGATCTTCACCACTGCCAAGTCGTCGGTCGCATCGACGCCGACGACCGTGCCGTCGTGCGTCGTGCCGTCGGCCAGCGTGACCTTCACGCTGTCGGCGCCGTTCACGACGTGCGCGTTCGTGTAGATCAGCCCATCGGCCCGGGCGACGAAGCCGGTGCCGGCACCTTCCTCGGTCACCGACTGCTGGAAGATGTTCGTGCCCGACGTCGTCACCCTGATCGAGACGACCGACGGGGTCGTGCGAGCGACGATGGAGGGTGTGTCGAGAGCTGCCGCCGGCCGTGGGGTCGAGGGAGTGTCGGGCGATGCGGCGACGGGCGCGGCCGCAGCCGGATCGTCGTCGTTGCTGACGAGGATCGCGGCGCCCGCGCCGAGCGCCGACGAGCACAGCGCGGTGACCGCGATCGCCGCGATCACACCTCGCCTGCGGCCACGCACCGGGGGGTCGGGCGTGGGGTCGGGGGGCGGAGGCGGTGGGCTCCAGCGCGGCGTGTCGATGAGATCGGTCATCTCGAGCTCCTTTCGCCTGCATGGTGCGCCGACGCGCGTCAGCGGCAGGCGAGGGCGAGGTCAGCGCCGTGCAAAAGGTGACGAGCCGATGAAGTGTGCAGCTCAGCCGCGGTAGCCGTTGGTGATCGGCAGCCGGCGGTCCTTGCCGAAGGCCTTTGCGCTCACCCGTACCCCGAGTGGGCTCTGGCGGCGCTTGTACTCGTTCACGTCGACGAGCCGGGTGATGCGGCGCACCAACTGCTCGTCGTGCCCGAGGTCGATGATCTCGGAGGCGGTGCGGTCGTCCTCGACGTACAGGCGGAGGATCGGATCGAGCACCTCGTAGGGCGGCAGGCTCTGGTCGTCGCGCTGGTCGGGACGGAGCTCGGCCGACGGCGGCTTGGTGATGACGCTCTCGTTGATGATCTCTCGCCCGGCCGCCATGTTGACGTGACGGCACAAGTCGTACACCCGGGTCTTCAAGACGTCCTTGATGACCGCGTAGCCACCGACGGAGTCGCCGTAGATGGTGAAGTAGCCGACGGCGAGCTCGCTCTTGTTGCCGGTCGTGAGCACCATCCACCCGAACTTGTTCGACAGCGCCATCAGCGTCGTGCCGCGGATGCGACTCTGCAGGTTCTCTTCCGTCAGATCCTGCGGCCGGCCGGCGAAGGTCTCGGCCGTCATGTCCAGGAACGCGGCGAACGCGGGCTCGATGGCGATCGTGTGGTAGTCGATGCCGAGCTTCGCGGCGAGGTCGGCTGCGTCGCTCTTCGAGTGATCGCTGCTGTACCGGCTCGGCATGCTGACGCCGTGCACGTGCTCGACCCCGAGCGCATCCACCGCCACGCACGCGACGAGCGTCGAATCGATGCCGCCCGACAGACCGATGACCACGTCGGTGAAGCCGTTCTTGCGCACGTAGTCGCGGGTGCCCAGCACCAGCGCCTGGTACAGCTCGGCGTCGGGAGACAGCGCCGGCATGATCTGCGGCGGGAGCGGGTCGCCGTGGGCGACCGGCTCGTCGGACACGGTGAGCGTCGGCACCGGCTGGATGGTGACCCGACCGCGGGGGTCGAGCAGGCGCTTGCGGTAGACGGGCTCGATCTCGACGTCGGTGACGAGGAGGTGCTCGACGAACTGCGGTGCGCGGGCGACGAGCGTTCCCTCTGCGTCGAACACCATCGAACCGCCGTCGAACACGAGCTCGTCCTGCCCGCACACCTGGTTGACGTACACCAGCGCGCAGCTCGCGTCGGCGGCGCGCGTCGCGAGCATGCGCTCGCGGCCCGCCATCTTGCCGGCGTGGTACGGCGAGCCGTTGATGTTGATGTTCAGCTCGGCCCCGCCCGACGCCTGGTGGGCGAGCGGGCCCGTCGGGCTCCAGACGTCCTCGCAGATGCTGATCCCGACCTTGACCCCGGCGATGACGTACAGCTCGTACGGATCGTTCTCGTCGCCGGGCGTGAAGTAGCGCGCTTCGTCGAACACGCCGTAATTGGGCAGCAACCGCTTGCGGTACGTGCCGACCACCTCGCCGTGCGCGCAGACCGCAGCCGCGTTGTAGAGGTCGCGATCGGCATCGACGAAACCGACCACGGCCGCGCAACGGCGCGTGCACGCGGCGAGCTTGGCGAGGGCGGTCTTGCTGTCGGCGACGAAGCCCGGCTTGAGGACGAGGTCCTCGGGCGGGTACCCGGTGATCGCGAGCTCGGGGAACGCGACGATGTCGCATCCGGCGGCCTCGGCCTCGTCGTAGGCGGAGATGATGCGCTCGAGGTTGGCCTCGATCGCGCCGACCGTCGGGTTGATCTGGGCGAGAGCGATGCGCAGCCGGGCCACGTCCCCAGGCTACCCAGCCCCCGCGACGGCGATCCGGCCCAAATCGGCGAGCGACCCCGGTCCCGACTCAGCCCTCGAACCAGCCCGTGACGTCGACCACGAGATCGGTCGTCATGTTCGAGAAGTACCGGAGGGTCCCGCCCGGCGCCAGCGCAGTGAATGCCGAGGCAGCGCGGAGCTGCCGGCGGCCGTCGGCGTTGGCGGTGCTCGAACCCGGCACGGGGTCGGCGGGATACGCGGTCACGAAACCGGCCGACTCGTTGTCGACGATCACGATGTTGTGCGCGAGGCCGATCGCGCTGCCCGGCACGACGACGGGATCGAGCCCGCGGCTGCCGAGCCCGGTGAAGCGCTCGAAGCCGAACGGGGTGCGCGTGTCCACCTCACGGTACGGCGAGATGCTGCGGAACCGACCGACCGTCGACGGTGTCGCACTGGCATCGGTGAAGTAGCCGGTCACGTCGACCACGACGTCGTCGGTCTGGAAGAGGTGCAGATCGATCGAGCCGTCGGGTCCGAGGGGCACGACCACGAGGTTGGGTCGGATGTCGCCGAGCCCGTTGGTGTTCACGTTCGACGCGATCGGCAGCGCAGCGCCTCCTGGGACGGCGGTGACCCACCCTCCGTTGCCCACCGAGCCTGCGAGTGCGGTGACCGTCAGCACGACGGCGCCGACCCCCGTGGCGGGCACCCCGTTCTGTCCACTCATCACGGTCGAGACGACGTTGAACGGTGAGCCGCCGGTCTCCTCGTAGGGGTTCGACCCGGGCGCCGACGGCTCTCGGGTGTCGATGGCGCGGTCGGGGGTCAGTGGCACGAAGCGCCCGTCCGCGACCGGCCCCGGCGCGAGCTCGAACCGCCCGAGCACATCGATCACGACGTGCGCGGGCGTGTTCGACAGGATCTGGATGCGCCCGAGCGCGTCGACGGGGATCACCGCGGCATTGGCCACGATCTCGCCGTGGAGCGCGTTGATGTTCGACGTCGCCGGTCTGGGCGCGTCGCCGGCCCAGGCGGTGAGGAACCCGTCGACCTCCGGCGTGACGTAGGTGACGTTCGCCAGCACGGCCTTGGTGACCGTGCCGTCCACTCCGGTGCTCACCAGTCGAGCCGAGTTCCCCACGAGCGGTGCAGCACCATCGGCGGGTGTCCGGGTGTCGAGCACGCGGTGCGCCGTCATCGAGACGAAGTGCAGCGGATCAGAGGGTGCCGGCACCGGCTGCGTCGCAGAGGTGATCTTGCGGACCGAGTTCGACGTCGTCGTCGAGACGACGTAGTAGAGCGACAACCCGCTCGACTCGAGCACGAAGGCCATGTCGGACATGCCCTCGGCGTTGTGGAACGCCTGGCCGTAGTCGACGGTGCCTGCGGCCGACCGCACCCAGAAGTCGCCGCTGCCGGCGTCGCCGAAGATGTACGCCCCGTCGTAGAACGAGGGCCAGTGACCGTTCGGCACGAACGCGCCGCCGGTGATCACCTGGCCGACGCTGCGCGGGTAGTCGGTGAGCGGATCGGTCACGCCCGCAGGGGCTGCCGCGCACGGTGGGTTCTCGCCCCGGGGGCACTGACCTTCACGGGTGGGCCAGCCGTAGTTGGCGCCGATCAGGCCGTCGTCGACCTCCTCACGGGTGCTCTGGCCGACGTCGTTGATGAAGAACCGGGTGGCGCTCGTGTTGGGATCGAAGGCGAACCGCCAGGGGTTGCGCAGCCCGTAGGCGAAGATCTCCCGGCACTGCGCGCTGGACGGCACGCTCACGCCACCGACGCGACAGCTGGTGCCGCCGGCGAACGGGTTGCCGGGCGCTCCCTCGCCGGTCGCCGGGTCGACGCGCAGGATCTTGCCGTTCAGCAGCGACAGGTCCTGTGCCGCGTCGTTCGGGCTGCTGCCCCGCGGGTCGCTGCCGGAGTCGCCGACCGACACGTAGAGGTAGCCGTCGTTGCCGATCTCGAGGTCGCCCCCGTTGTGGTTGCCGGCCGTCGAGGCGATCTTGTCGAGCAGCACCAACTCCGTGCCCGGATCGATCACGTCGCCCGTCATCGTGAACCGGCTGACGCGGTTCACGCACCCGCTCGCGACCGATCCGTCCTCATGCGTGTAGTAGAGGTACACGAACCCGTTCGTCGTGAAGCCGGTGTCGGCCGCGACGCCGAGCAGCCCACGCTCGCTCTGTGTGCACACCCCCGACAGGGTGAGCGCGGGCGGCGTCACGAGCGTGCCGCCGCGGATGACGTGGACCGCGCCGGCCTTGCCGAGCACCATCACCGACCCGTCGGGCATCGCGCGCACGGCGACGGGCGACGGCACCGAGGCGACGGCGACGTCCTCGAACCCGACAGGCAGGGCCTCGACGCGACGCGGGGCTGCAGCAACCGGGGACGCCGGGACCGAGGGGACCGCCGTCGGGCCGAACGTCAGCACGAGCGCGGCGAACCCGGCGAGCTGGAGCGTGCGACGGCTGGGTCGGCGACGGCTGCGGGCCGGAACGCGGCTCATGCGTGAGTGGTCCTCTCGGTCTCACCGCCCGCTGCGCAGCGTAGCCACGCGCGCACCCCGCGTCCGGTCGCGGGGCCGCGGTCGGCGGTTCCTCCGAGTCGGACCGGGGTGGCCCGGGTCAGCTGGCGGGGTCGCCGGGGAGGACGCCGGCCACCGTGAGGGAGTACAGCGCCTCTCCCTGGCGGAAGAAGGTCGCTGTCGTGGCGTCGGCGAAGACCGTGCCGGCCGCCGCGGCGCTCACACGAGCACACTCGGCTGCGGCCGAGAGGTCGAGACCCGTCGACTCGGGCCAATCGACGATGGTCGGTGCCGGGTCCATGCCGGCCAGATCGGCCTCCTGGACGGGTGTCGCCTGCAGGCGGTACTCGGCCGGCTCGAACACGGTCTCCTCACCGAGCTCGAAGGCACCGACCGTCGTGGTGATGTCGTCGAGCAGCCGGGTGAAGGCGTGCAGCGCGACACGCGCCGGGGTCGTCTCGTCGGCCGGGTTGCCCTGCTCGTCGGTCGGGAAGCCGAGCGCATACGCGCTGTGCCGATACGTCGAACCTCCGGCGGAGAGGGTGACGACCGTGTCGGGCATGTCGGTGACGTTGACCTCGGCGGTGTAGTCGGGCGGTGGCGCGAGCAGGCCGGCGTCCTCCGCTGCGGCGAGCACCGTCTGGATGCCGGCCTCGCTGATCGTGCGCACCGCCATCGGCAGCAGCAGCGGCCCCGGGTACTCGAGCGTGATGACGCCGGGCGTGAAGAGGCGGCCGTCACCGGAGATCAGCAGCGACGGCTGGTTGACGAAGAAGACGCCGACGGGCACGAACCCGCCCTCGCGCCCATAGCGGAGCACCACATCATCGGCACCGGTCGGGTGCTGGACACCCGCAGGCGATGCGGTCGGCACCGGCGCGCTCGTGGACGGCATGGTCGACTCCGGGCCCGAGGTGGCCGGGTTCGCCGCGGACGGCTCGGTGTCCGGGTCGCCGCAGGCCGCCACCAGGGTGGCGAGCACCGGCGCCCCGATCATCGAGACGAGGAGTGAGCGGCGTGAGAACGGGGCGGCGATGGTGGAGGTCATGTCCGATTGGACGACCGGCCGAGCTCAGCTGGTTCCTGCGACCCGATTGGCTGTGACGGGGAACACCTGGCGACCGAGTGCCTCGGCGGTCACCGCGAAGAACTCGTCCATGTCGGTGATCACGTTGTTGAGCTGCCCGAAGAGGACGAAGGTGATCGCTCCGAACAAAGCCATCCACGTCTGCATGCCGGCGAGGAAGGTGACGTCGTCGATCCCGACGCCGAGCTCGGCGCGGAGACGATCGAGGTCGCGGTGGACGGTGGGACCGGCCTCGACCGCCACGGCCGGCCGGACGCCGAGGCGGCTGGCGTCGTCCAGCAGGCCGATGAGCACCCGGGTGAAGCGCGTCGCCGGCTCGATGGTGTCGGTCGGCGCGGCGTAACCGGGAACGGGTGTGCCGAAGATCAGCCCGTACTCGGCCGTGTGCTCGCGCGCCCAGGTGAACGCGGCATCGGCCAGACGGCGCCAACGGCCTGCGAGGTCGTCGCGGTCACCGATCGCGTCGGTGCGCTCGGCGACCTCGCCGAGCTCGTTGTAGGCATCGATGATCAGCGCCGTCAGGAGGTCGTCGCGGCTCGGGAAGTACCGGTAGATCGCCGAGCTGACCATGCCGAGCTCACGGGCGATGGCGCGCAGCGACAGGCTCGCGCTGCCCTCCGCCGCCATCTGCCGACGCGCCGAGGCCTTGATCTCGGCCGTCAGCTCGGCCCGGACTCGAGCACGAAGACCGACCATGGGGCGATGATACGCCACCCGCTCGACTTCGAGAGCGTTGCTCTCGGAGTCGGGCAGGCGAATGACCACTTCACACAGCGTTCACACTCGGGAAAACATCGAGCAACAGGTCGCTGCGAGGGTGCCGCCGCTCCGCCCCTCGACAAAGGAACCCTCGTGCCCTATCAAGCTGAATACATCTGGCTCGACGGTGTCAGCCCGACGCCGCTGCTCCGCTCGAAGACGAAGATCATCGCCGACGGC
The DNA here is from genome assembly GCA_050248155.1 of Ilumatobacteraceae bacterium. Classification (GTDB taxonomy): domain Bacteria; phylum Actinomycetota; class Acidimicrobiia; order Acidimicrobiales; family Ilumatobacteraceae; genus VFMC01. Next base: position 60,957 of record JBFWSW010000003.1, on the reverse strand, counting down.
AAACCGCTCCCGATCTGGGGCTTCGACGGTTCCTCCACCGAGCAGGCGACGGGCGAGCACAGCGACTGCGAGCTGAAGCCGGTCTTCTCGTGCCCCGACCCGATCCGCGGCGGCGACAACGTGCTGGTGCTCTGCGACGTGCACAACGCCGTCGACGACAAGCCCCACCCGACCAACACCCGCGCGCCGCTCGAGAAGGTGGCGAAGAAGTACGCGAAGCACGAGATGATCTTCGGCATCGAGCAGGAGTACACATTCCTGAAGCTCGACGGCACGCCCCTCGGCTTCCCGTCCAACGGCTTCCCTGCTCCGCAGGGCCCCTACTACTGCGGTGTCGGCGCCGGACGTGTCACCGGCCGTGAGGTCATCGAGGAGCACACCCAGGCATGCATCGACGCGGGCCTGATGATCGAGGGCACCAACGCCGAGGTCATGCCGGGCCAGTGGGAGTTCCAGATCGGCGCAGCTGATGCGCTGACCGTCAGCGATCACCTCTACGTGGCCCGCTGGCTGCTCCACCGCATCGCCGAGGACTACGACATCGTCGTGTCGTTCGCGGCCAAGCCGATGAAGGGCGACTGGAACGGGGCGGGCGCGCACACGAACTTCTCGACCAAGGCGATGCGCGAGAGCTACGCCGCGATCGAGGCAGCCTGCAAGGCCATCGGCAAGCGCGTCGACGCGCACATCAAGGGATACGGGCACGACATCGAGAGCCGTCTCACCGGTGCGCACGAGACTGCGCCGTACAACAAGTTCAGCTACGGCGTCTCGAACCGTGGTGCGAGCATCCGCATCCCGTGGCAGGTCTCGCGGCAGGGCAAGGGCTACGCCGAGGACCGCCGTCCCAACGCGAACTGCGATCCGTACACGGTGACCCGGCTGCTGCTCGAGAGCGTGTGCGGCGCTGCCTGACCACTGCAGCTCGGGCGTCCTCGATGCACAGGGGGCCGGCCACGTGTCGGCCCCCTGTGCGCTTTTTCGTACGCCGTCCGTGACGGCGACCAGACTGGAGACATGACCGTGCTCGATTCGCAACGTGACTACGTGTTGCGCACCGTCGAGGAGCGAGGCGTCCGGCTGATCCGGCTGTGGTTCACCGACGTGCTCGGCAACCTGAAGAGCTTCGCGATCAGCCCCGCCGAGCTCGAGAACGCGCTCGAGGACGGGATGACCTTCGACGGCTCGTCGATCGACGGGTTCAGCCGGATCCAGGAGAGCGACGTCCTCGCCATCCCCGACCCGAACACCTTCGAGGTGCTGCCGTGGGGCGAGCCGAAGGCCGCCGAGGCACGGGTGTTCTGCGACATCCACCATCTCGACGGGGCCCCGTTCCAGGGCGACCCCCGCCAGGTGCTGCGCCGCCAGCTCGAGGCGGCGCACGCGCTCGGGTACACGTTCTTCGTCGCACCCGACATCGAGTTCTTCTACTTCGCTCCTCCCGAGCCCGGCGGCCGGCCCGTCCCGCTCGACGAGGGCGGCTTCTTCGACCTCACGACGACCGACGTGGCCGGCTCACTGCGCAAGCAGACCATCCGCACGCTCGAGACGATGAGCATCCCGGTCGAGTACAGCTTCCACGAGGACGCGCCGAGCCAGCACGAGATCGACCTGCGGCACACCGACGCGCTCACCATGGCCGACAGCGTGATGACGTTCCGGCTCGTGGTGAAAGAGGTCGCCGCCTCGCACGGGGTGCACGCGACGTTCATGCCCAAGCCGCTCGAAGGCGTGCAGGGCAGCGGCATGCACACCCACCTGTCGCTGTTCCGGGGCGACGAGAACGCGTTCTTCGATCCCGACGACCCGAACCACCTGTCGCCGATCGCGAAGAGCTTCATGGCCGGGCTGCTCCGCCACGCGGCAGAGATCACGGCGATCACCAACCAGACCGTGAACAGCTACAAACGGCTGGTGCCCGGCTTCGAGGCGCCGGTCCACGTCAGCTGGGCGCGCAACAACCGCAGCGGCCTCATCCGCGTCCCCATCCCGAAGCGCGGCAACCCGAGCGCCACCCGCATCGAGTACCGCTCGCCCGATCCGGCGTGCAACCCGTACCTGGCGTTCGCGGTCGTGCTGGCGGCCGGCATGCGCGGGCTCGAGCAGGGCTACGAGCTGCCGCCCGAGGCCGACGCCAACCTCTTCGAGATGAGCGACACCGACCTCGTGAAGCTCGGCATCGAGCAGCTGCCGCAATCGCTCAGCGACTCCTTGCGCGTGATGGAGAAGTCCGAGCTCGTGCACGAAGCGCTCGGCGAGCACATCTTCGAGTGGTTCCTGCGGAACAAGCGGAGCGAGTGGCGTGCGTACAAGACGCACGTCAGCGCGTTCGAGATCAGCCGATACCTGAAGGCGCTCTAGGTTCGCCGGTGGACCCCATGGACCTCGTCGCCGTGTTCCCCGATCCCCCGCCGCCGGAGCTGGCTCGGACGCTCGATCTCGCGGGCTACCGCTGGAAGGCCGTCTCGTCGGCGGACGAAGCTTCGCGGCACGAACCGTCCGCCGGCTGGGCCGGCGCGATCGTCGCGTGCGACAGCGATCCGGACGGCGCCTGGGCACTGTGCCGTGCGCTGCGCAAGCGCGACACCCCGGTGTCGCCGTTGCTCGTCCTGGTCGGCGGTTCCCAGCTCGCCGACCTCGAGCTCCGCAACGAGCTGTTCGACGACTTCTGCCTCACCCCGTTCCACCCGAGCGAGGTCGAGGCCCGCATCAAGCACCTCATGTGGCGCGGGGGCGAGGGCGTCCGTCCCGACATGGTCGAGTACAGCGGGCTCGCCCTCAACCTCGAGACCTACCAGGCGTCCATCGCCGGGCGCCCGCTCGACCTCACGTACATGGAGTACGAGCTGCTGAAGTTCCTCGCCCAGCACCCCGGCAAGGTCTTCACCCGCGAGATGCTGCTGTCGCGGGTGTGGGGCTACGAGTACTACGGCGGCGCACGAACCGTCGACGTGCACATCCGCCGCCTGCGCGCCAAGCTCGGCGAGGAGCACGCCAACCTCATCCAGACGGTCCGCTCGGTCGGCTACCGCTTCGGTCAGAGCCGCTGGGGCACCTGACCCGTTCAGGTCACTGCGGCGATGCCCTCGGCGACGAGGGCGGCGAACACCACACGGCCGTGCTGGTTCGGGTGCACACCGTCGTCGCGCAGCACCCGCGTCTCGTCGTCGCGCGACGCCTGGTCGTACCACGACGCGACGACCGAGTGCTCCCGTCGGGACACCTCGTCGAAGAGGATCGAGTTGAAGGTGACCGACGCCTCGGGCTTGTCCGAGCGGAAGGTGTTCACCCACACCAGCGGCACGCCATCGGGGATCATGTCGAGCACGCTCTGGATGAGGCGCCGGTAGTCGGCGTCCTCCGCGTACTGGCCCACGTCGTTCGTGCCGAGCGCGATGACCCACACGTCCGGGTCGATCTCGGGGTTGCCCAACATGCCGTAGAGGGTCGCGACGCCCGAGAGCGGCGAAACCTTGCCATCGCCCTCCTCGATGCGGCGGCTCGTGACACCGTCGATGTCGATGGCGGTGAAGCCCTCGGCAGTGAGCGTGTAGCGGATGGCGTCTGCCGAACCTTCGGTGATCGAGTCGCCGACCATCGCCATCTTCGTCGCGTCGATGCGGTCGTCATCGGCGCCGACCGTGGCCGGAGGGGTGGCTCCTTCGACGCCGGCCTGCTCGTCGAACGCACCGGCCACCGTGACGACACCGCCCCCGGCTGCCGGCGACTCGGCTCGGAGGAGATCGGTCCCGAACCACGCCCAGGCGACGAACCCGAGGACCAGGACGGGCACGATGCCCAGGTACCACCGATGCTTGGGACGCACGTCGTAGTAGCGCACGACGGGCTGGCTCGAATCCATGGCATCCAGTGTGGTCGACCCGGCCCGCGATCGGCCGTCATGCAACATCGGTCACGCGCCGGCGGCGCCGCGGTCAGCTCAGCTGCTGGATGCGCCGAGCGTGCCGAGCGTGCGCGCGCAACGCCTCGTCGAGACCCGGATGGGTGATGTGGCCCTGATCGACGAGGACCTCGCCGCGCACGACGGTGCACCATGCCGCCGCCGGCCCGCAACGCAACCACGCCTCGATCGGATCGGCGACCGCACCGGCGAAGACCGGACCGTCGAGGCGCCAGATGGCGAGGTCGCCGACCGCGCCGGGCACCAGCGTGCCGAGCTCGCCCTCCCGGCCGAGGCACCCGGCCCCGCCCACGGTCGCGCACTCGAGCGCCATCCTGGCCGTGCCCGACGGCGCCCCGTCGCGCAGCTTGGCGACGAGCATGGCCTGGCGTGCCTCGAGCCAGAGCGACGCACTGTCGGCCGACGACGAGCCGTCGACCCCGAGGCCGACCTTCACCCCCGCTGCCCGCAGCGGCACGACCGGCGCCAACCCCGACGCGAGGATCATGTTGCTGGACGGGCAGTGCGCCACGCCGATGCGCGCGGCTCCGAGGCGCGCGATCTCCGCTTCGTTCGGCATCACGCAGTGCGCCACCCAGCTGCGCTCGGTACACCAACCGGTGCGTTCGAGGTACTCCATCGGCCGGCATCCGAACTGCTCGAGCGAGAAGGCGTCGTCCTCGGCGTTCTCGGCGAAGTGCGTGTGCAGGCGCACGTCGAGCCGCTCGGCCAGCTCGGCCGATGCCACCATCAGCTCCTCGGTCACGCTGAACGGGCTGCACGGCGCGAGCGCGATGCGCACCATCGCGCCGTGCGACCGGTCGTGGTGGCGAGCCACGGCAGCCTCGCTCTGGGCGAGGATCTCGTCGTCGTCCTGGACCACGTGGTCGGGAGGCAACCCTCCGTCTTTCTCGCTGAGGCTCATCGACCCGCGAGCGGGGTGGAACCGGATGCCGAGCTCTTGCGCGGCGCTGATCTCCGCCGACAGCAGATCGCCGGCGCCTCGCGGGTGCAGGTAGAGGTGATCGGTCGACGTGGTGCAGCCGCTGAGCGCGAGCTCGGCGAGACCGACGAAGGCACTGGCGTGCACGGCCTCCTCGTCGATCGCCGCCCACAGCGGGTAGAGCGAGCGCAGCCAACCGAAGAGCGGCTTGTCGGTCATCGGCGGGTAGGCGCGGGTGAGGTTCTGGAAGAGGTGGTGATGGGTGTTGACGAGACCCGGCGTCACCAGGCAGTCGGTGGCGTCGATGACGCGGCCGGCGACCGGCTCGGGATCGGTGGAGGCACCCACCGCCTCGACGAGGCCGCCGCTGATCGCGACCCATCCTCCCGGCAGCTCTCGCCGCTGCGGGTCGACGGTGGCGAGCAGGCGCGCGTTGCGCACCAGGAGATCGGTCATGCGGGATCCTCCGCCAGCGAGTCGACGAGGAACTGGATGTCGTCGACGGTGGTCTGCGGGTTGACGATGCAGATGCGCAGGACGGTCTCGCCCTTCCACGACGTCGGTACCACGAAGGCCGTGCCGTCCGCCAACATCCGGTCGCTCCACGCGCGGTAGTCATCACGGGTCCAGCCGGTGCGCCGGAACAGCAGGACGCTCAGCTCGGGCTCCATGATCAGCTCGAGGTGCTCCGCCGCGCGCACGAGATCGGCAGCCTCGCGGGCCACGCGCAACGTGGTCTCGATCGCGTCGCGGTAGGCATCGGTGCCGTGCGTCGCCAAGCTGAACCAGAACGGCAGGCCGCGGGCACGGCGCGACAGGTGGTGGGCGAAGTCGCTGGGGTTCCACTCGGCGTGCTCGTCGGTGTGCAGGACGTCGAGGTACTCGGCGTGCTGGGTGTGCGCGGCTCGCGCCTCGAACGGATCGCGGTACACGAGCGCGCAGCAGTCGAACGGCGCGAACAGCCACTTGTGCGGATCGACGATGAAGCTGTCGGCGTGCTCGATGCCGGCATAGCGCTGACGAACGCTCGGCGCCGCGAGGCCGGCGCCGCCATAGGCGCCGTCGACGTGCATCCACGTCCCCTCCCGGGCGCACGTCGCAGCGACACCGGAGAGGTCGTCGATGACGCCGGCGTTGGTGGTGCCGCAGGTCGCGACGATCCCGATCATCCGGGCCCGGTCGACCGCGTCGAGGGTCGCCAGCGCCGCGTCGAGCGCGTCGCCGCGGAGGCGACCGTCGACGTCCGCCGGAACGAGCAGGACGTCGAGATCCATCGCTCGCGCCGCCGAGCCGATGCTCGAGTGGGCTCCGCTCGATGCCACGACCAGACCCCGTGTCCGGTCGAACGCGCCGCCGGCGTTCCGACGCCAACGGGCCCGCGCCACGATGAGCGCGGAGAGGTTGCCGGCCGTGCCACCGCTGACGAACACGCCGCCGGCCGACGCCGGCAGGCCGGCGAGCTCGCTGATCCAGCGCAGGGCCTCGTTCTCGGCGTAGACCGCGCCGGCGCCTTCGAGCCACGAGCCCGCGTAGATGCTCGATGCGCCCACGACGAGGTCGAACAGGATCGACGCCTCGGTGGGCGCAGCGGGCACGAAGCTGAGGAAGCGGGGATGATCGACGCTGATGCACGCCTGGGCGAGCACGTCGCTGAAGACACGCAGCGCTTCCAGGCCCCCGATGCCGGACGGGGTGATCGTGCGCCCTGCCATCGCCGCCAGATCGGCGCGGCTGCGGCTGTTGTCGAGCGGGGGCGGATCGAGGCGCATCCGCTCGACCGCGTACCGGATGACCGCCTGCGTGAGGACCTCGATGGAGGCGTCGTGACGGTGCATCCCCACCGTGGGGTCAGACGTTCAGGTCGAGCAGTTCGCTGCCCTCGCCACGCACCTCGGCGTCGCGGTTGAGCGACATGCCGAGCGCAGCCGCCACCGCTGCGCATCCCATGCAGATGAGCACCGGGAGCAGCAACAGGACGACGACGATGGCGATGGCACCCGGCACGTCAGCGAGCATAGTGCGACCCGCGCGCACGTCGCTGGCCCGTCAGTTCGAGGCTTTCCTCCCGAGGGTTGACGTCCACCCCGGGGTCGCGCTCGGCACTCCGGTGAGACGCTGAGGCCTCCGACGACCGCCGGTGACTCGGATGACAGCCGCGGACTCGGGTCAGACGGGTTTGTGGGCCCAGGCCTCGATCTCGACGGCGGCGCCTTGGGGCAGCGCAGCGACGCCGATGGTGCTGCGCGCCGGTCGCGAGGTGCCGAAGCCCGCGACGTAGGCCTCGTTGAACGCCGCGAAGGTGTCCATGTCGGTCAGGAAGCACAGCGTCTTGGCGACGTCGGCGAGCGTCGCGCCCATGGCGCCGAGCTGGGCCGACAGGTTGGCGATCGCCTGCTCGGTCTGGGCGGCCACACCACCGGGGACCAGCGCGCCGTCGCGCATGCCGAGCTGGCCGCTGACGATGATCCAGTCACCGGCTCGCACGGCAGGGGTGTAGGGGCCGAGTGGCTTGCTCATGACCAGATCGTAGGCTGGCCCACGTGACACCGCCGCTTCCCCGCTCGACGGTCGCGCTCAGCCGGCGGTCGCTCCTCCTCGGCGCGGCGGGCCTCGCTGGTGCGGGCTCACTGCTGGCTGCATGTGGTGGGGGCGACGACGACTCCGCCTCGACGAGCACCGGAGGCCAGTCGGCCGGCGGCGACGGCTTCGTGATCAACCCGCGGTTCCCGAACAGCATGGTGCTCACGCCGGGCAACGTGCGACTCGCGTTCTCGATCTCCGATGAGCAGGGCGCCCTCCTGCTGGACGGCCCCGCGACGATCTCGGGCGACCTCGTCGATCAGGACCGCACCGTGCTGGCGCCCATCCAGGCCACCCGCCACGGCACCGGGCTGTCGGTGCCGTACTGGAGCGTCATGGCCGACATCGCCACACCGGGCATCTACGGGCTCCGCCTCGACGGAGCTGCCGGTGATGCCCAGGCGTTCCTGCTCGTCGATCCGAGCGAGGCGATGATCCCGGTCCCGTCGCAGCCGTTGCCGCCGTTCGACACGCCGACGGTCGACGATGCGCGGGGCGTCGATCCCATCTGCACCCGCACGGACGGCACTTGCCCGTTCCACGAGATCACGCTCACCGAAGCGCTCGCGCTGGGCAAGCCGGTGGTGTACATGGTCGGCACACCAGCGCACTGCCAGTTCGCGACCTGCGGGCCGGGGCTCGAGTTCTTGATCGACGTCGCGAAGAGCCACCCCGACGTCACCTTCGTGCATGCCGAGGTGTACTCCGACCCTGAGGGAACGACCGTCGCACCGGCCGTCGACGCGATCGGGCTCGACTACGAGCCGGTGATGTGGGTGACCGACGCAGGCGGTGTCGTGCAGCGCCGCATCGACATCGTCTGGGACGAGAGCGACCTCGTGACGCTGCTGAAGTCGGCGCTCGGCTGAGCGGCCGAGCGGGATCGAGCCGTCAGCTGAAGCTCGAGCCGCAACCGCAGGTGCGGGTCGCGTTGGGGTTGGTGATCGAGAAGCCGGCCTGGTTGAGGCCGTCCTTGTAGTCGAGCGTCGCGCCCTCGAGCAGCTGCTTGGATGCCGGATCGACCACGACGTTGACGTCACCGAAGGTGGCCCGCTCGTCGTCGGACGCGATATCACCATCGAAGAACATCTCGTACGAGAAGCCGCTGCAACCGCCCGGACGTACGGCCACACGGAGCGCGAGGTCGGTAGCGCCCTCGGCGTCGAGCAGCTCTTTCACCTTGGTGGCTGCGGTGTCGGTGAGCGTGATCACGTTGGTTCTCCCTGAGAGATAGGCGGAACGACTGTCGAGTGTAACGCCACTCGCCCGTACAATCATTCCTCGTGGAAGCGCAGGCGCCCACCGAGGCACAGGTCCTCGAGCTGCTCAGATCCGTCATCGACCCCGAGCTCGGTGCCGACATCGTGTCGCTCGGCATGGTGCCCGACGTGCGCGTGTCACCCGAAGGTGCTGTTGCCGTCGACGTCAAGCTCACCATCGGGGGCTGCCCTCTCCGCGCCCAGATCAAGCGCGACATCGAGTCCCGCGTGGCGGTCCACCCCGGGGTGACGTCGGTCGACATCGACTGGGGCGAGATGACGGCCGACGAGCGGACCGACGTGATGATGAAGGCCCGGTGGAACGCGCGCGAGAACGCTCCGGACACCGAGGTGCCCACCACGACGCGGGTGCTCGCGATCGCGAGCGGCAAGGGCGGAGTGGGCAAGAGCTCGGTCACGGTCAACCTCGCCGCCGCCGTCGCTGCCCAGGGATTCACGGTGGGCGTGCTCGATGCCGACATCTGGGGCTTCTCGGTGCCGCGCCTGTTGGGCATCGACGACCGGCTCGAGGCTCAGCCCGTCGAGGGCAGCGAGAAGCCGAAGATCATCCCCAACGAGCGACGCGTCGGACCCGGCACGTTGAAGGTCGTCAGCACCGGCTTCCTCGTCGGGGAGGACACGGCGCTCATGTGGCGCGGCCTCATGCTCACCAAGGCGCTCGAGCAGTTCCTGCGCGACGTCCACTGGGGTGAGCTCGACTACCTGTTCATCGACATGCCACCCGGCACCGGCGACGTGCAGATGGGCCTCGCCCGCATGCTGCCGCGCACCGATCTGCTCATCGTCACGACGCCCGCGCTCGCCGCGCAGAAGGTCGCTGCACGCGCGGCCGACATGGCACGTCGCAGCTACCTGCGGGTGTGCGGGGTCGTCGAGAACATGAGCAGCTTCACGTGCGACCACGGCCACGAGTACGCGCTGTTCGGCGAGGGTGGCGGACAGGCCCTGGCCGACGAGATCGGGGTGCCGCTCCTCGGTCAGATCCCGCTCGAAACCGCCGTCGCGGTCGGCGGTGACGCAGGGGCGCCGGTCGCTCTCGGGGGCACCGGTCCGGCAGCCGAGGCGTTCCGCGAGATCGCCCGGCAGATCGTGGCCGAGGTGGCGCCACCCACCAACATGGCGGGCTGCTCGGCACGCATGCTCGCGCTCGTGACTGCGGCCCTCGACGCCGACTCGTCCAGCTGACTACTCGATCGCGTCGTATTCGGGCTCGCCGGGCAGGACGATCCCGGCGATGGTTCCGTCGTCACCGAACCTGATCTTCGGCAAGATGGCGACGGGTGGTGGCAAGGACCGAGCTGCCTCCATCGCCTCGGCCACGGTACCGAGCCCGGCCAGGAAGCCGAGCGTTGCGATCGTCGGCGGCATCATCGTCAGCTCACCGGCACGCTGACGTTCGAGGGCGACCGACGGCCGGATCCACAGGCTGGCGATCGTCTCGGTGTCGTCGTGGACCGACGTCTGCCCCTCGGGTGCCGGGACGAGGTAGAACCGGGTGTCGAACCGGCGCGGTGTCTCGGCTGCCGGCGTGATCCAGTGCGCGACCCAGACGAGCTGCTCGGTCGCGGGCTCCAGTCCGTGCTCGGCGCACAGCGTGACCAAGTCGACCTCCCCCTCGTACACACGGCGTCGCTCGGCGAGGGCCGGGTGGCCGTCGCGCACCGTCTCGAAGGTTCCCGGACGGTGGGCGAGGAGGATGCCGGCCTCCTCGAAGCACTCGCGGATCGCTGCGAGGCGATGCGCTCGATCGAGGTCGTCGCCGTCGCTCGTCTCGACCCGGCCACCTGGGAACACGTACATCCCGCTCGCGAACACCGCACTCAGCGTGCGCCGGAGCATGAACACCTCGATCCCGTGGTCACCCTCGGCGGCATCACGCACGATCATCACGGTGGCAGCAGGTCGGACCGGAGGGGCAGTCACGGAACGACCGTACCGGGTAGCGGTTCCCGCACGCCCACCGAGCCGCCTAGTGTGCCGAGCGTGCTGGTGTGGATGGATCTCGAGATGACCGGGCTCGATCCGCAGAAGCACGTGATCGTCGAGATCGCCACGCTCGTCACCGACGACGAGCTGAACATCATCGCCGAGGGCCCCGACCTGGTCGTGCACCAACCGGAGGAGGCACTCGCGCTGATGGAACCGGTCGTCGTCGACATGCACACCAAGAGCGGGCTGCTCGAGGCGATCCGGTCGTCCACCGTCACCCTCGAACAGGCCGGCACCCAGACCCTCGAGTTCATCAAGTCCCACGTCACCGAGGCGCGCAAGGTGCCGCTCTGCGGCAACTCGATCGGGATGGATCGCCGCTTCCTCGATCAGCACCTGCCCGACATCGAGCACTGGCTGCACTATCGCAGCATCGACGTGAGCAGCGTGAAGGAGCTGGTCCGCCGCTGGTACCCGCAGCTCAACAGCAGCCGGCCGTACAAGGCCGGGACGCACCGGGCCCTCGACGACATCCGCGAGAGCGTGGCCGAGCTGCGCTTCTACCGCGAGAAGGTGTTCGTGCCGACGGCCGCCGCACCTGCTGCGTCGGCGGCTCCTGTGACGTCTGCGGAAATCGGTTGACTCCGCTGCGCCTGTCGTGGTTGCCTATCTGACGGTCCGCCCAGCGCGGGCCAACTCAACACGACGCACCAGGAGACCTGACCGAATGAATCGCACGATCGCACCGCAGCAGGGCCACCCGGCCGCTGGCGCGCGCCCGTGCGCGGCTGTCGGCCATGCCTACCAGGCCAACGCATGGATGTGGATGACCGTCAGCTCGCTCGAGTTCGTGCGTGACATCGCCACCAAGCGCCCCGCCCGACACCTCGGAGCCCCACCGACGTAACGAAGTACACGTCGGAAGCACCGCTCCGAGGCCGTCGGGATCACCAGATCCCGGCGGCCTCTTCGCATTTTCCGGCCCAGTTCTCCCCCGTCCCGAGAGGAACACCCCATGTACGCAACCATCACCAGCACCGCCCTCACGAGCACCGGCTTCACCAGCGACACGAGCGTCGACGAGACGTTCAACGAGCTGGTCAACACGGGGCTCGCCGGCGAGATCGATCTCGCCCCTGTCAGCGTGCGCGCCCCGCAGGCTCGTTGCGCCGACGGCAACGGCACGCTCACCCACCTGTTCTTCTCGGACGACACCCTCAGCACCGCTCGTGCCAAGGCGATCTGCGCCAAGTGCAAGCTCGCCGAGAGCTGCCTCGAAGGCGCCCTCGCCCGTGCCGAACCGTGGGGTGTGTGGGGCGGCGAGCTGATCGAGAACGGGCGCATCGTGCGGAACAAGAGACCGAGAGGTCGCCCGCCCAAGCACCCGAGACCGGTCCTCGTCGTCGACGAGGTGCCCCTCCCTCCGCACCTGGTTGCCTAGCCGACCAGGTGCAGGCACACGTCTCGGTCGCGGGCAACGCTTCGGCGACCCCGAGGCCGTTCCGGCTGCCCCCTGCCACCGCTCCGCCCCCCGGGTGGTGGCAGGGGGCCGGGCGTTAGCCTGAGTTGCCGTGAACCGTCGACTGCTCGCTGCATCGATCGGCACGGCGGTCGTGATCAGCGTCGTCGGCGGTTGGGCGATCAGCCGCGGCGACGGTGACCCGAGCGCCGACGACGAGATCACCTACGACAGCCAGGTCGTCGAGCAGTACCCGTCGATCGGCACCAACGCACAGGTCGAGGGCGAGCAGCTCCCCGACGTCACCGTGGTCGACAACGACGGCAACGACGTCGACGTGCGCGCCCTCACCGGCACCCCGCTGGTCATCAACTACTGGTTCTCCACCTGTGCTCCGTGCAGCGCGGAGCTCCCCGGCTTCGCTGCGGTGCACGCCGAGCTCGGCGACCGGGTTCGCTTCGTCGGCATCAACCCGCAGGACAGCCCCGAGACGAACGTCTCGTTCGCCGCCGATCGCGGGGTGCACTACGAGCTGCTGCGCGACCCCGACGGCGAGTACGCGAGCGCTGTGGGTGTCGCCAGCGCTCCGTTCACGGTCTTCGTCGACGCGAGCGGGACGATCGTCCGCCAGACCGGCGTGCTCGAGGAGGACGAGCTGCGCGAGTACGCGTCGGAGCTGCTCGGGTGAACCTGTCGCTCGCCTTCATCACCGGCATGCTCGCCGCGGTGAACCCGTGCGGGTTCATCCTCCTGCCGACGTACCTCCTCTACTTCCTCGGGCTCTCGGCCGGCGAGGCCGGTGTCCAGCGGGCTCCCATCACTCGCGCGCTGGCCGTCAGCCTCGCCGTCTCTGCGGGGTTCATCTCGGTGTTCGCGATCGTCGGTCTGATCACCGAGTTCGCGACCACGTGGTTCAACGCCAACGCGAAGTACCTCACCGGCACCATCGGCCTCGTGCTCGTCGTGCTGGGCGTTGCGCTGCTGTTCGGGTACCGCCTGCCGATCACCACACCAAAGCTCGACGCCGGCGGGCGCGACCGGACGATCTGGTCGATGTTCGTGTACGGCGTCGCCTACGCGATCGCCTCGATCGGCTGCACCCTGCCGCTGTTCATGGTCAACCTGTTCGGCGGTGCGCGCCGTGAAGGCTTCTTCGCCGGCGTGGCCAACATCGCCATGTACGGGCTCGGCATGGCGCTGCTCGTCACCGCCCTCACGGTCACGTTGGCCGCGGCGAACGTGGGCCTGCTGAAGGTGTTGCGCCGGGGGATGCAGTACGTCGAGATGCTGGCGGGGGCCTTCGTCCTCCTGTCGGGCGCGTACCTGCTCTGGTACTTCTGGATCGTCGACGTCCGCGAGGACCGCGACCCGATCACGCGCGCCGTCGACCGCTACCAGTCCGACGTCGCGCAGTTCCTCAACGACAACTGGCGAGGCGTGGCGACCGCCCTCGCCGCGGTCGTCGCAGCTGCCGTCGTCTGGGTCGTCGGCAGCCGGCGCGAGGCAGCTCGCACCCGCTCCACAGCGCCGTCATCGAAATGAGCCGCGCCTTCGCCGATCTGCTGGCCCGTCCGGGCGTCGAGGAGGTGAGCGAGCTGCGGTCCACCTTCGGCTTCATGGCCTTCCATGGCGGCGCGCTCGAGGAGATGACCGACGTCATCGCGCGGGCCGCGGCGCTGCGCACCGGCGCGAGCTACTACGGGGTGCACCAACCGAAGGGGGGCGAGGAGCACATCCCGTCCACCCACTACGACCCGGCGTTCTCGCCCCGCCTCGCCGAGTTCATCGAACACGTCGAGATCGTCATCACCGTGCACGGCTACGGGCGTCCCGGGTTCTACACCACGCTGCTCGTCGGAGGGCAGAACCGAGGTCTGGCGGAGCACCTCGGCGCGTCGCTCCGCGTCCACCTGCCCGCCTACGACATCGCGACCGACGTCGAGCAGATCCCGGGCGAGTTGCGCGGGCTGCACCACCGCAACCCGGTCAACCTCCCTCCGCAGCGGGGAGTGCAGCTCGAGCTGCCTCCACGCGTGCGGGGCACGACCCCGCTGTTCGCCGATTGGGAAGGCCCCGGCTTGCCCCCGCACACGCAATCGCTCGTCGACGCGCTGGTGCACGCCGTCGACACCTGGCCCAGCGGATCAGGGCCCAGCTGATCAGGGCCCGGTTGATCAGGGCCCGGTGATCAGGGCGCGAGCCGCTCGATCAGCCAGCCACCGCCGTCCTGACGCGTGTAGCGGAGTCGGTCGTGCAACCGGCTCGGTCGCCCCTGCCAGAACTCGAAGGTCAGTGGTGCCGCCAACCAACCGCCCCAGAACACCGGGCGCGGGACGGCGTCGACCTGTCCGAACGTCCGCTCCATGTCGGCGACCCGCTCGTCGAGCGCCTCGCGGCCGGTGAGCACACGCGACTGCGGCGACGCCCACGCGCCGATCTGCGAACTGCGCGGTCGGGTGGCGAAGTAGGCGTCGCTCTCGTCGTCGGGCAGTCGCTCGACGGTCGCCGTGACCCGCACCTGCCGATGCAGCTGCAACCAGGTGAACAGCAGCGCGGCACGCGGTTCGGACTCGAGCTGGTGGCTCTTCGCCGACTCGTAGTTGGTGAAGAACGCGAACCCGCGGTCGTCTGCGCCGCGAGCCAGGAGGTAGCGGGACTGGGGAAACCCGTCACTCGCGATCGTCGACAGGACGAACGCGTTCGGCTCGACGCACCCCGCCTCGTGAGCTTGCGCGTACCAGCGGTGCCACTGCACCATCGGATCCGGGGCGAGGTCGTCGACGTCGAGACCGGACGCCTCGTACTCCGCTCGCCGTGACGAGAGCTGGCCGGGATCGGGCGGGTCGACGTTCATCGAGCCGGGATGACCGTCGCGCCGCGCATGTACGGGTGCAGCACGGCCGGGATGGCGATGCTGCCGTCGGGCTGCCGATGGTTCTCGATGATCGCGGCCCACACACGGGGGACGGCGAGCGCCGAGCCGTTCAAGGTGTTGGCGATGTGGGTGCCCTTCGCGCCGGCGACCCGGTATCTGATGTCGGCTCGGCGCGCCTGGTAGTCGCTGAACCAGCTGATCGAGCTGACCTCGAGCCAGTTGTCGCACCCTGGCGCGTACACCTCGACGTCGAAGCTGCGGTGATGGCTCTGCCCCATGTCGCCGGTGCAGATCTCGATGATCCTGTACGGCAGCTCGAGCGCTGCGATGAGTCGCTCGGCCCGGCCCACCATCTCGTCGAGCAGCGCGGGTGACTGCTCGGGTGTGGCGACGGCGAGGATCTCGACCTTGTCGAACTCGTGGGCGCGGAGCATGCCGCGGGTGTCGCGGCCCGCCGAGCCCGCCTCGCGGCGATAGCAGGGCGTGTAGGCCATCATGCGAATCGGCAGCTGGTCGGCGTCGAGCACCTCGCCGCCGTAGATCGACGTGAGCGGCACCTCTGCGGTCGGGATGCACCACAGGTCGTCGCGCTCGATCGCGTACGCATCGTCGGCGAACTTCGGCAACTGGCCGGTGGCGGTGAGCGTCGCCGTCGTGACGAGCGACGGCGGGCGGATCTCCTCGAACGCGTCGCTGTTCGAGTCGAGCGCGAACTGGCACAGCGCGCGGGCGAGGGTCGCACCCAGGCCGCGCTGCATCGTGAACATCGCCCCGCTGATCTTGGTGGCGCGCTCGTTGTCGAGCACGCCGAGCATCGTCGCCGCCTCCCAGTGCGGCACGCGCTGATGATCGGGGAAGCTCGGCGGCACCCCGTTCGGGCCCACGACCACGGGGTTGTCGGCGTCGCTCGCGCCGGCGGGCGCGTCGGGGTGCGGAAGGTTCGGGATGCGCAGCAGCAGGTCGCGGATCTCGGACTGCAGCGCGTCGTGCTCGTCGGCCAACACGCGCTCGTCGTCACCCAGCGCCCGGCTGCGCGTTTGCAGCTGTTCGGCAGCCGCGCTGTCACCCGTCTTTCGCAGCGAGCCCACCTGCTTGGACAGGTCGTTCACCTCGGCCCGGATGGCGTCGCGGCGGGCGACGATCTCGCGGGCCCGGTCGTCGAGGCTGCGCACACGGTCGAGCTGCACCAGCAGCTCTGGGTCACCGCGACGGGCGAGCGCCGCGCGGACCTCGTCGGGCTGGGTGCGCACCATGCGGATGTCGATCACAGACCCGTGAGGCTATCCCCCACCCCTCGACGGCGCCGGTCCCGTTCGATCCACCCGAGGGTCGAACGCACACCCGGGTGGACCGTCGACACTCGGGCGCGCCGCTCGACCCTCGGTCGGTGCGCACCGACTCGCATCACCAATGGACGACGATCGCGGCGCGGGCTGCTGGCGGCCGTAGGGTCGGGGACGATGGCACGCGCAGGAGCCGACGTGAGATGAGTGCGGTGGAGGTGATGGGCCTGACGGTGCGGTACGGCGATCTCGTCGCGGTCGACGACGTCTCGTTCCGCGCCGAGGCGGGGACGGTGACCGCGGTCCTCGGCCCGAACGGGGCCGGCAAGACGAGCACGATCGAGGTGTGCGAGGGATACCGGCGCGCAACGGCGGGCTCGGTGCGCGTGCTCGATCTCGACCCCGCCACCGACCAGACGCTGCTCAGCGAGCGGATGGGGGTGATGCTGCAAGACGGAGGGGTCTACCCCAGCGCTCGCGTCGGCGACACCGTCCGGCACTACTGCGACCTGTACGGGCGCGGTGCCGATTGGCGCGAGCTCGTGGCCACTGTCGGCCTCGACGCGCGCACATCGAGCACGTGGCGCCGCTTGAGCGGCGGCGAGCGCCAGCGGCTGTCGCTCGCGCTCGCGCTGGCTGCCCGGCCCGAGGTGGCGTTCCTCGACGAGCCGACGTCGGGCGTCGACGTGCACGGCCGCGACACCATCCGCGGAGTCGTCCGCGGCCTCGCCTCGCGGGGCTGCGCGGTCGTCCTCGCCACGCACGAGCTCGACGAGGCCGAGCGGCTCGCCGATCACGTCGTCATCTTCGACCACGGTGAGGTGATCGCCGACGGCACGCTCGACGAGGTTCGCCGCGGCCACGACGAGATCCGCTTCCGCAGTGCGCCCGGCATCGATCTCGGCTCGCTGTCACAGGCGGTCGCGGCCGACGTGGCCCCGGCGGGCGAGGGCGAGTACGTCATCAGCGCCGCTACCGATCCCCACGTCGTCGGTCTCCTCAGCACCTGGCTCGCCGAGCGGCAGCTGCCGTTGACCGACCTCCGAGCCGGCGCGCAACGTCTGGAGGACGTGTTCCGGCGGCTCACCGCACCACCCGAGTCAGGCCGGCCATGAGCGCAGCACGAGGGCGCCTGAGCGCGCAGATCCGCACCGAGGTCCAGCTCGTCGCACGCAACGGAGAGCAGCTGTTGCTGACGATCGGCATCCCGGTCCTCCTGTTGGTGTTCTTCAGCGTCGTCGACGTGCTGCCGACCGACGACGCGACGACATCGGGCGACGCCGTCGACTTCCTCGCGCCGGGCATCCTGGCGCTCGCCGTCATGAGCACGGCGATGGTCAGCCTCGGCATCGCCACGGGCTTCGAACGGACGTACCTGGTGCTGAAGCGGCTGGGAGCGACACCCCTCGGTCGCACACGTCTGGTCGTCGCCAAGATCGCCGGGGTCCTTGTGGTCGAGGTCGTGCAGTTCGCCGTGCTCGTCCCGGTCTCGTTCGCGTTGGGCTGGCGTCCCGAGGGTTCGCGCTGGCCCCTCGCGATCGTCGGCGTCGTGCTGGGCACGACCGCGTTCGCCGGCATCGGCTTGTCCCTCGCGGGACGGCTGCGCGGCGAGATCAACCTCGCCGCGCAGAACGGCATCTACCTCGTGCTGCTGCTGCTCGGTGGCATGGTGATCCCGTTCGGCGAGCTGCCGCTGCCGGTGCGCGCCGTGGCCCGTGCGTTGCCCTCCGGTGCGCTGGCGGACGTGCTGCGTGACGCGCTCAGCGGCACAGCCGATCGCCCCGGCCTCGCATGGGCGGTGCTGGCGGTGTGGGCGGTCGCCTCACCGCTCGTCGCGCGGCGCGTGTTCCGGTTCGAGTGACGCAGGCGGTTCGCTTCGCTCGAAGGCCGCGGCGACGTCGCCGAAGGTGAGCTCGCGCTCGGAGTTGCCGGTGATCTCGGCGTCGGGGATGCGTTGCCGACGGACGTAGGTGTTGTCGGCGTCGAAGCCCGTGCTGAACCGCTTGAAGAACAAGAAGATCGTGATCGCCCACAGGTAGACCGCCCCGCCCAGCTTCATGATCGCCCCGGCGAGCTGCTGATCGTCGGTGACGCTGAGGCCCCACACGCGCACGGGCTGGCGATAGTGCTTGTAGACGACGCCCTCGGCGAAGGTCAACCAGCCAGCAGGCACCGTGGGCACGACGCTCATGAGGAACAGGTAGATGCACTTGCCGCCCGGCCCCATCTGCCACTCCTTGATCGGGCCGACGACGGGGGTCCACATGAGCAGCGCGCTGGTGACGACCAGGAAGTGCAGCGAGTAGTGCAGCGGGCCATTGGTCGTGCTGGCGTTCACCACACCCGGGATGTGGGTGATCATCACGATCCCGTTGAAGATCAGCCCGGCGACCACCGGCTTGGCCAGCCACGAGGTGACCCGCAAGGTGCGGCCCGTGCCGATCAAGGTGCGGGCCATCCACTCGGGCAGCGCGAGCAGCAGCAGCGGCGGCACGAAGTAGGCGAACACCATGTGCTGGAACATGTGCACGGAGTAGAGGTACTCCTCGCCGATGTCGTGCACGGGCCAGTCGGACGCGAACCAGAGCAGGGCCATCCCCCCGGTGAACGCCACGAGCTGGCGGCCGGTGACCGCTCGCTCGCCGTGCGGCACCGCCTTCGGACCGATGGCGCGCACCATGTACACGTACGCCACGATGAGCGACACCATCAGCAGCCACACCTCGGGGTGGGCCTGGTAGCGCCACGGATCCATCGATCGACCCTCGCGCGCCGCTCAGCCCGAGAAGAAGTGGAACGTCGCCAACGTCGACACGTACACGCCGAGCGCGAGGACGAGCCCCGAGTAGAACATGTAGCTGAAGAGCTTGTTGTCGAACTTCAGGTGCATGAACAGCGACACCACCATGACGAACTTGATCGTCATGAGGGTGAGCAGCAGCGGCATGAAGGCCGGACCGAAGTCGACCCAGTACGTCGAGGTCTCGAGCGCCGTGATGACCGCCAGGACGAGGGCGACGACGACGTAGTACCCGTCGGACTTGTGCGAGGCATGTTCGGCGTCGTGCGCGTCGTGGCCGGAGTCGACGTGCTCGGTGGTGGTGTTCATGGTGCGACCTCGCTCACGACGGGATGAGGTAGACGAGGGTGAAGATGACGATCCACACGATGTCGACGAAGTGCCAGTAGAGGCCGACGAGCTCGACGACCTCGGCCTTGTCGCCGGTGATCCTGCCACGCTTGATCATGCCGGTCAGGGCCAGCAGCATGACGATGCCGACCGAGACGTGCACCCCGTGGAAGCCGGTCAGCGTGTAGAAGCTCGAGCTGAACAAGCTCGTCGTGAACCCCAGTCCCTCGCGATAGAAGCTGGTGAACTCGTAGACCTGACCGCCGACGAAGGTCGCGCCGAGCAGCGCGGTCACCGTCAGCCACAGCGTGGTGCGGCGGTCGTCCTTGCGGACCGCCGAGCTGACCGCGAGCACCATCGTGAGCGAGCTCATCAGCAGCACGAACGAGCTCACCGAGGTGAACGGGATGTCGTACACCTGGTCGGGGCCGAGGCTCTCGGAGTGGCGCCCGCGGTAGAGCATGTAGGTGGAGATGAGACCGCCGAACAGCAGGCACTCACTGCCGAGGAACAGCCACATGGCCATCTTGTTGTTGCTGAGGCCGGTCGACGTGGCGTGCACGTCGTGATCGCCGGGGTGCGCCGCGGCGGTCTCATCGGCAGGGCGCGCGCCCGGGTCGTCGGGCGAGGGGACGTGGACGTCGAGATCAGCCAACGCTGGCCAGCTCCTTGCTCGTGCCGCCAGGGGCCGGCGGGTCGTAGTCGCTCTCGTCGGCCACCGATGGTTCGAGCGACCAGCCGAACATCGCGAGCAGCACGATCGCTGCGCCGATGGCGATCAGCAGGCGGTCGTAGATGACCCCGTAGGCCATCACGGGCAGTGCGAACGCCAGCACGATGGGCCAGTAGGACGGCGAGGGCATGTGGATGTGCTCGTCGGCGTGTGCCTCTTGCTCGGCCAGGAGCTCCTCGGCGGTCGTCACCCTCACCACCTCGCCGGTCTCTTCGTTCTCCTCGTACTTGCGGTGGAAGAACTCGTCGAGGGCGTGCACCGTCGGGATGCGGTCGAAGTTGTGCTCCTTCGGCGGGCTGTGGGTCATCCACTCGAGGCTGCGCGCATCCCACGGATCGAGCGGTGCAGGCGCGCCCTTGCGGGTGGTGTGCCACACGTTGATGAGGAACATCAAGATGCCGATCGCGAGGATGAACGCCCCGACCGAAGACACCCGGTTCCAGAAGCCAAGGTCGAAGAACCCCTCGCCGGCGCGGGCCTCGGTCCAGTTCATCATGCGTCGCGGCTGGCCCTGCAGACCGATGATGTGCATCGGTCCGAAGGCGAGGTTCATGCCGATGACCATCAGCCAGAAGTTCCACTTGCCGAGCGTCTCGTTGAGCAGCTTGCCGAACGCCTTCGGCCACCAGTAGTAGAACCCGGCGAAGATGCCGAACACGGCGCCGCCGAACAGCACGTAGTGGAAGTGGGCGACGATGTAGTAGGTGTCGGTCTGCTGGGTGTCGCTCGGGCTGACGGCGTGGGTGACGCCCGACAACCCGCCGATCGTGAACTCGACGATCAGACCGATGGCGAAGAGCATCGCCGTCGTGAAGCGCAGCTTGCCGCCCCACATCGTGAGCGTCCAGTTGACGATCTTGACGCCGGTCGGGATGGCGATCAGCATCGTCGCCACCGAGAACACCGCCACGCTGACCGGCCCGAGACCGCTCGCGAACATGTGGTGCGCCCACACACCCCAGCCGAGGAAGCCGATGGCCGCGCCGGAGAAGACCACGAACTTGTAGCCGAAGAGCGGCTTGCGACTGAACACCGGCAGCACCTCGCTGACGATGCCGAAGCTGGGCAAGACGAGGATGTACACCTCGGGGTGACCGAAGATCCAGAACAGGTGCTGCCACAGCAGCGGATCGGCGCCGGCGCCGACATCGAAGAACGTGGCGCCGAACTCGCGCTGGAACATCAACAGGAACATCGCCACCGTGATGACCGGGATCGCGAACAGCAGCAGGAACTGCACGACCAGGACCATCCAGCTGAAGATCGGCATCTTCATCAGCTTCATCCCCGGAGCCCGCATGTTGAGCACGGTCACGATGAGGTTGATCGAACCGGTCAGCGAGGCGATGCCGGTGATCTGGATGCCGAGGCCCCAGAAGTCGATGCCGTGGCTGGGCGAGAACAGCTGGTTGGCGTTGGGCTGGTACATGAACCAGCCGCCGTCGGCCGCACCGCCGAGGAACCACGACGTGTTGAGGAAGATGCCGCCGAAGAGGAAGCACCAGAAGCCGAACGCGTTGAGGCGAGGGAAGGCGACGTCGCGTGCGCCGATCTGCAAGGGGACCAGGTAGTTCGCGAAGCCGGTCGTGATCGGCATGACGAAGAGGAAGATCATCGTCGTCGCGTGCATCGTGAACAGCTCGTTGTACAGCCCGGCGCTGAGCACGGTGCCGTCCGGCCCAGCGAGCTGGGCGCGGATGAGCAGTGCCTCGACGCCGCCGACGACGAAGAAGAACAGCGCCGTGACGCTGTACATGATGCCGAGCTTCTTGTGGTCGACGGTGAAGACCCACGACCGCCAGCCGGTCGAGCTGACCGGGCGGCGCAGCACCCCGTAGGTCTGCTCGGGCGTGACGACGGCGACGCCTCCTGCCGGCGCGACGGCGGGTGTGACAGGTCGTTCGATGATGGCCATCTCGGTCTCCGTTACTTCCGCTCGAGGAGGTAGGCGACGATCTCGTCGATCTGCGTCTCGTTCAACCCGAGTGCCGGCATGCCGCGCACCTTCCCGCCGTACTCTTGCTTGGCGTTCTCGCCTGCGTACATGGGCTTCTTCGCGGGAGCGTTGCGGATCCACTCGCGCAGGTCGACCTGGTTCAGGCACTCGGGCGTGACGCCTTCGAGGTAGCGCGCGCCGAACTCCTCGGGCGACGCGTTCCACACCCGATCGCGGCACTCGGGTGTCAGCAGGTCCCAGGTGGCGCCGGCGAAGGTGTTGCGGCTCATCAGGTGCGTCAGGTTGGGGACGGCACCGGACACGACGAACTGATCGGGGTTGGCGATCACCGGGGTCGCGCTCTCGCCCTCGCCGGTCGTCAGCCCGTTCACCTGATGACAGTACGCGCAGTTCGCCGCGAAGGTGGCTTCACCCGCCGCTGCCAGCGTGCCGGCCTCCGGCGACGTCGCGTCCTCGTACTGGTTGGCCTTCCAGGTCTCGAAGTCGGCCGCGTACAGCGCCACGGCCTCCATCTTCATGTTGGCGTGGCTCAGGCCGCAGAACTCGGTGCACTGACCGGCGTAGATGCCGGGCTGGTCGGCCTCCATGCGCAAGGTGTGCACCCGGCCGGGCACCGTGTCACGCTTGCCGTTCAGCTTGGGGATCCAGAACGAATGGATCACATCGCGGCTCGTCAGGCGCAGCAGCACGTTGCTGTTGGTGGGCATCACCAGCTGGTTGGCGGTGACGATCGGCTCGGTGATCCCGCCGCAACCGTCCTGTACTGGGTAGTCGTACTCCCACCACCACTGCTGCCCGGTGACGTTGATGATGCAGTCGGTGTCGTCGGACTCGGCGAGCTGGAAGATCGTGCTGACGGTCGGGATGCCGACCGCGACCAGGATGACCGCCGGCACGATCGTGAGGAAGATCTCGAGAGCTGGCTTGCCGTGCGTCTGCTGCGGCATCGCCTGCCCACGGTCGCGATAGCGGATGACGACGAAGACCACCACGACGAACACGATGACGAGGACGATGCCGGCCACGAGGAACACCGGCCACTGCAGGTCCTGGATGCGCTGGGCGTTCTCGCCCGCCGGCTGCCAGGTGTCCTGCGGAGCATCCTTCGCGCAGCCAGCGAGGGCCGCTACGGCTGCGATCAGGCCGAGGGCGGGCAGCAGTCGACGGGCTCGCACCGGACGCACGGGTGTCACGCTATCCACGTTGTTGTCTCCACGATCCATGTCTCAGGGCACCACCACGGTGATCGGTGCTGCGTCGCTGCCGGGCACGCTGAGCGTGAACGGCTCGAGCGAGGCGCCATGGCCGAGAGGGGGTGGCGACGACTTGGGGAAGGTGACCTCGATGAACTGCCGGCCGTCCTCCTCGACGAGCGCCGTGCAGGTGACGGGCTTGTCCGTGACCATCGTGCCGTTGACGTCGGACTCGTATGCGCCGAGGTGGACGGTCAGCCGCGCCGGCTCGTCCGACAGGTTGCGGAACACGAGGTAGGACGGGGTGCTGCGCGCCAGGGTGATGGTGTCCTGATCGCCCGCGATGCCGATGACCTGCGCGTAGAGGCGTCCGTCCTCGAGGAAGACGGTGGCGGCGACGTTCGCCTTCGCCGCCAAGCTCTGCGAGCTCTTCTCGTCGATCTCGGTCTCGTCCGGGTTCGAGCACACGGCGGGATCGGACGAGATCGTGGGATGCGCGTGCATCTCGCGCTCGCCGTCGATGGCCATCACGGCGCCGGTGCTGACGAGACCGAGCCCGGCGATGGTGCACACGCCGGCGACCAGGCCCTTCTTGACGGACGCCTGCGTGGCGAACAGGAACCCGCCGAGCAGCACGAGTGCCGCGATGACGGCGAAGATCGCGGGACCGGACTCCTTCGACGCGAACAGCATGATGCGCGAGAACGAGTAGACGACGATGGCGACACCGATCGCGCCGAGCAGCGGGAACTCGAGCGGGTGCAATATCCGCCTGCGCACGCCGGTGTTGTAGGCGCGGTCGGCGCTGGCACGCTCGCTCCAGGCCTGCACCATCCACTCGACCAGCGCGGCCAACAGTGCCACGACACCGGCTTTGAACACGACCGGCTCGGTGACGACGCCGACCACGAGCAGCCCTGCGCCGAGGGCGCCGACCGCCGGCCACATGCTGCGGCCCGGCGCCTCGTGCGCGGCGGGTGACGCCGTGGTCGCGTCGGGCTGCATCGAGCCGACGTTGCAGTCGCGGACGAAGAAGTTGATGCCCGTGAGCAGCCCGAGCCCGACGGTCGCGCTGATCAGGCCGATCATCGCGGTCCAGTACGTGTCACCGCCGGCGAAGATGCCGAACGCCAGGGTGGCCACGAGGCACATCGCGGTGGCTCCGAGGAAGAGCTTCGATCCGGTTGAGAACATGCGATGCCTACCTGCTCACTTCGTGACGTAGACGACGAACCAGAGGACGGAGTACACGCCACCGACGAAGTACCAGAAGAGGGCGTGCGCCGACACGATCTCTCGGTCGGCGGTCCGTCCGCCGAGGAAGCGGAACGCTGTGACGGAGGTGAACACCAAGCCGACGATCATCAGCGCGAGGAACGTGCCCGTCAGCGCGTAGAAGAACGTCTGGTAGGTGCCGTCACGCACGCCCAGGCCCATCTGGCGATACACGAAGGCCTGCCCGTTGATGATCGCCAGTGCGATGAGGGCGACCAGACCGAGGGCCATGCCGCCGTGCGACCGGTTGCCCCGTCGGGCCGCGTACACGGCCCACTGGGCGAACACGTAGACCGCGAGGAAGGCGATGAGCATGTTGTTCGTCGCGACCTCGGGAACCACGACATCGGCGGGCTTCCACTCGCTGCTGGGCACGGCGAGGGTGGACTGCCGGAAGCGGAGGAAGAGCGCGACCATGCCGCCGAAGAGCGTGGCGATCGAGGCGCACGCCACGGCGGTGCCGACGAACAGCTGGCGACGCGGCGCGGGCGCAGGTGCGGCGGGCAAGGCATGCATCAGGCGGTCCCTCCGTCACGCGATGGCTTCAGGTCGAGCAGGGGTTCGGCCGAAGAGATCGCGTGCAGCTCGGCGAAGTTGTCGGCCGGCGCCGGCGACGTGGTTGCCCACTCGAGCGTCTGCCCGTCGAATGGGTCGTCCCCGGCGAGCGGGCCCGACCGGAACGACGAGATCGCCAGGCCGACGAACGCGAGCACCGTGAGCACCACCAGGGCGTGGCCGATGCCGGCGAGGACGTTCCACAGGTCCTGTGGGCCGTCGTAGTCGAACTGGGTGACACCGCCCGGCTGCTTGGCGAAGCCGGCCACGTAGTACGGCAGCGAGGCCAGCACGGTGCCGAGCGTGCCGAGCAGGGCGATGGGGATGGCCTTCATCGCGTCCATCGTGCGGCCCCACAACTTGGGGCCCCAATACACGACGCCTCCCATGACCGCGAGCACCGTGGCGTAGCAGACGTAGATCCAGGCGCCTTCTTCGAAGACGGTTCCGGTGAGCTGCGCGTCGCCGATCTGGTACAGCACGTTGCCGGCGATGCCGGCGAGCAACATGAGCAGCGCCAGCACACCGAAGATCATCGGAGCGAACAGGCGCGGCCGGTTCCGCAGGATGGCACCGAGTGCCGCGAGCACGACGACGCCACCGAGCAGCGGCAGCAGGTTGAGGACCGCCCAGGGCACGATGTCCTCGACTGCGTTTCCGAAGGACTTGTCGACGATGTCGCGTGGCAGCGCGGCGTCGACCTGCGCCACTCCGGCGAGAAAGCCGGTGGCCACCAGCCCGATGCCGATGAGTGCGAGCCCGCGCATCGCGGGGCGCCGACGAGTGGCGGTCGCCGCGGCGTCGAGCACCAGGCCGGCGACGGGCACGGCGTAGAGGATCGTCGCCGGCTGCGTGAACGCGAAGCCGATCCACGAGCCGACACCGAGGTTGCCGCCGAAGGTGGAACGGGAGTAGGTGTGGTCGACCCACACGAGCACCGACGTGCCGACGAGCACGGGCAGTGCGAGCAACAGGCCCAGCGACTGCACGAGCGCCGACCACGCGAACAGGGGCACGCGGCGCATGTTCATGCCCGGCACACGGGTCGTGAGCACCGAGACGGCGACGGAACCGGCGGCGGCCGTGAGGCCGATCGCCATGAGCACGAGCCCACCGAGGAACAGGTCGACCATGTCGGAGTCGCCTCCGCCGGGTCCGCCGTTGGCGATGATCGAGCCGATGACCAGACCGGTCCCGACGAGCCACGTGTAGAAGCCTGCGGACGCGACGCGGGCGAAGGCGAGCGCCCGGGCCCCGAGCTGCAGCGGAACGACGGCGATCGCGAGGCCGAGACCGAGCGGCACGACGGCACCGAGGGTGAGGCCGATCCGGTAGAGCCAGAACATCTGCGGGAGCGCGCCGCTGTCGAACGCGTCGGCGGTGGCGTCGACCCGCTCGAAGCCGAGCAGCGCGCCGATGACCGCGACGGCGAGCAGGACCAGCAGCGACGTGCCCATGAAGAGCCGGCCGATCCGCTTGTGATCGGTGGTCGTGATCCAGTCGGCAACCGCAGCGACCGTGCCATCGGCGCGAACACCGGTGCCGGCGACGGCGCCTGCTCCGGTGACGTGAGGATCGACGGTAGTCATGTGCAGCGAACTCGATTCGTCTCGGGCCGCGCACGGCGGTCCAGGTCAGAGAGGTGACGGATTGACGTCTGCGAGACTACCCATCGGGCGCTCCCCCAGGGGAAATCATGTGCGCTTGCACCCCAGCCGGTCATCCGCTCAGCCGACCGAGGTTGGAGGGGCCGCGCTCACGTGCCCGAGCGCACGAGCACGTCGAGGGTGAGGGCGGCGAACAGCACCGAGATGTAGCTGATGCTGAACGCGAACAAGCGCATCGATCGCTGCAGCGTCGGTCGCCGGCCGAGGTCGATCGAACCCCAGACGAACAGCACGCCGACCACCCCGGCGGTGATCGCATAGATCCAGCCGAGATCGGCGACGGGCACGAGGACGAGCGAGGTGATCACCAACGCCACCGTGTACTCGGTCATCCGGTGCGTGGTGGACTCCATCGAGGCCACCGCCGGCAGCATCGGCACGTTCGCGGCGCGGTAGTCGTCGGCATGGCGGATGGCGAGCGCCCAGGTGTGCGGCGGGGTCCACAGGAAGATCACGACGAAGAGCAGCACGGCCGACCAGCTGCTGCCGTTCGTGACCGCGGCCCAGCCGACCAGGATGGGCGCGGCGCCGGCAGCTCCGCCGATGACGACGTTCTGTCGGCTCGTGCGCTTCAGCCAGATCGTGTACACGAACACGTAGAACAAGGTGGCACCGATCGCGAAGCAGGCCGCGAGCAGGTTGGCCCCCCACCACAGGACGGCGAACGCGATCACCTCGAGGCCGACCGCGAACGTGAGCGCCGCGCGCGGCGAGATCAGGCCGGTGACGAGCGGCCGCCCCCTGGTGCGGGTCATCAGCGCGTCG
Organism: Ilumatobacteraceae bacterium; assembly: GCA_050248155.1. GTDB lineage: Bacteria > Actinomycetota > Acidimicrobiia > Acidimicrobiales > Ilumatobacteraceae > VFMC01. Next base: position 33,432 of record JBFWSW010000003.1, on the reverse strand, counting down.
ATGTCCCGATCGATCACCATGTTGATCGCGTTCGCCCCGCCTGCAGCGAGCGTGCCGCCCACGAGCGTCCAGATCACGAGCGAGGTCGACGGCCAGCCTCGTGCTGCGAGCACCATGGTCGGCACGGTCGTCATGAGGAGCAGCTCGACCACGCGCAGCTTCATCAGCGCGAGGTAGCCGGCCGCCCGTGTCGTGGGGTGGCGGAGCGAACCGTGGACCACCCCGCCGGGCGCGAGCCGAGACGGAACGAGAGGGCGCGCGCCGACGGCCATTCCGGACATGGTACGGGGGCTGCGACACGGCGGCCAACACGGCCCAGTTCGCGGCAGACTGGACGGCATGCCCCCGGCTCCCAGCCCCGTCGAGCTCGACGAGCCGACGACCGACGATGCGATCGATCCGGATCGTCCGTGGGTGGTCATCGTGTGGAACGACCCGATCAACCTGATGAGCTACGTGACCTTCGTGCTGCAGAAGCTGTTCGGGTACTCCCTCGAGAAGGCGACGGAGCTGATGCTCGACGTGCACCACAAGGGGCGGGCCGTGGTCAGCAACGGCAGTCGCGAGAAGGCCGAGCTCGACGTCTTCCGGCTCCACGAGCACGGTCTGTGGGCCACGATGCAGCAGGACGACTGATGGCACGCCGTCGATGGGAGTTCCGGCCGCCGATCGAGCGGGTCCAGGGCGGCTTCCGTGTCAACCTCGGCGACAGCGAGCGCGAGGTGCTGCTCCGGCTGCTCGACGAGATGCGCACGCTGTTGATGGGTCCGAGCGACAACCCTGCGCTGGTCCGCGTGTTCCCCACCGCGTACCACCAACCGGCGCACGCCGAGCTCGACGCCGAGTACCAGCGGTTGATGCGCGAGGAGCTCGTCGCGTCGCGCCTCGCCGGCATCGGCACGGTCATCGATGCCCTGTCGTCGCCGACGCCGATCAGCGAGCAGGACCTGGCAGCACTGATGCAGGGGTTGAACGGCCTTCGCCTCGTCCTCGGCACCGCGCTCGACGTCGACGAGGAGCACGATCTCGACGCCATCGCCGAGGACGACCCGCACCTCGGCGAGCACCACCTGTACGTGTTCCTCAGCTGGCTGCTCGAGTGGACGGTCAGGGCGATGCAGGAAAGGTGAAGCAGCCGACGGTGCCGGGCCCGGTGTGGGCACCGATCGACGGGCCGATGCGGTAGCGCACCACCTCGTCGACGTTCGGGCGTTGCCGCAGTGCGCACTGCAGCGCATCGGCCAGCGGTCGCGCCGAGGCGTCCGCGAGGCCGAGGCCCACCTTCACGCGCTCACCTGCTCGTTCGACCGATCCGGCCATCACCTCGACCGCCTCGCCGACCGACCCGACTCGGTCGATCACCTGCACCAGGCCGTCCTCGAGGGCCAGCACCGGCACGCGCTCGGACTCGTCGTCATCGCATCCGACCATGTGCCCCGCGGTGACGCCCAGCCGGCAGGCACCGCGCACCAGCTCGACCGCGCCGGAGGTGATGACGTTGCCGATCGACGGCGCGAGCGACTCGGCGATCGATGCGGCCATGTCGAGCGTCGCGCCGCGAGCGATGGCCTCACCGGCGGCCCACACGCAGCACGCCACGCCGAAGCTGGCGGTGCCGCTGTCGACCAGGCGCACCGGCACCTCGAAGCACCGCGCACCGAGCCGAGCGGCGCTCAGTGCGCCCGACACCGCCGCCGAGGCGTGGATCGACACGATGTCGGTGCAACCGCGGGACACGAGCTCGTCGTAGGCGACCGCGAACTGGCCGGGGCTCGGCTGGGCGACAGAAACCGGCGGACGGTCGTCGCTGCGCAGCATCCGGTAGAACTCGTCCACGTCGAGGTCGACGCCCTCGAGGTACTCACAGTCGCCGACGCTGACGGTCAGGGGCACGACCGCGATGTCGAAGCGGTCGACGAGCTGCCGGGGGAGCTGCGCCGACGAGTCGGTGCAGAGGCCGATCTTGTGCTGCCTGCTCACGCGGGCTCACCGAGTGGTGCCCGGCTGGAGTGCATCAGAAAACTGTACGCAGCCTTCAGATGCCTGTCACCGGGCGACATCGACTTTGACCCCGAGTTGTAACCGGACCCTCACCAGAGTGTCAGATTCGTCACGTTCCGTGGTCGAACACGCTGTGATCAGGGCCGGGACACCAGGATTCCGGCGCCATCGAGGACGTGCCCGCAGCGACCGGTGTCACCGAGCGAGATCGGTCAGCCATGCCGGCACGCGCACGGCGCGACCAGCGGCGTTGACACCACCGTGAACGGTGACCGCGGTCGCTCGGACCGCACCGCCGACGGTGAGCAGATACGCCATCTGGAACACGGCGCGAGACGCCGCGGCCATCGTCACATGGACGTCGACGGCGTCGTCGAAGTGCAGCGGCGCGCGGTACTGCACGAAGCTCTCGAGCACCGCGAGATCGATGCCTTCGGCGCGCAGCGCGTCGTAGGGACGCTCGATCGCGCGCAGGTACTCGACGCGGGACTCCTCCAGGTACAACAGGTAGTTCGAGTGATGGACGACGCCCATTGCATCGGTCTCGGCGAAGCGGACCCGGATGCGGTGGTGGAAGGGGTACGCGTCGGGGTCGAGGCTGGGATCGACGGCCACGCGCACGGGCGCACCGTAACGGCCCGCCACGCCGGTCGCCAGCAGGGCTCGGGCCGATACCGCCAGGTGGCATTCGGAGGCCTCGGTGCTAGTGTTGCCACGCTCTCAACCGGAGATGTCCCCTAGCCCCCATCGTCTAGTGGCCTAGGACACCACCCTTTCAAGGTGGCGGCACGGGTTCGAATCCCGTTGGGGGTGCGTTGGCCATCATGCATGGTCCCGTGGTGAAGTTGGAGTTCACGCCGGCCTGTCAAGCCGGAGGTCGCGGGTTCGAGTCCCGTCGGGACCGCTGCGAGCCTAGGCTCGCATCGGAGATGAGTGGGCGTTGCCTGCCCGTCACCACGGTCGAGTAGCTCAGTCGGCAGAGCACACGCCTGAAAAGCGTGGGGTCACCGGATCGACGCCGGTCTCGACCACCATCGCGACGAGAGCCGCAGGTCGAGCGACCTGCGGCTCTCGTGCTGTTCGGGGTGCTGATCGTGGCGACCGTCGTCAGTCGACGATCTTCAGCAGCCGGCCGTTGCCGAACATGCCGTCGGTGACGTAGATCGAACCTCGCGCGTCGACGACGATGCCGCCCGGGGCGAACAGCTGCCCTCGTGCCAGCTCGCGACCCTGGTCGCACCCGCCATCTCCTCGGCGGTGCCAGCCCCAGCCGTGCGGCCTCACCTGGAGCAGCACGGCGGGCGGCAGGTCGGCGGCGGGCGGGCTGCCGTCCTCACCGGGCAGTCCGGCCTCGAACGCGAGCACCCCGCCCTCGGCCAGCTCGTAGACGTAGAGCCGCCCCCACCGATCGAACGCGATGTCCTGGATGGCGGTGAAGCCCGAGCTGTACAAGCGGCAGGCGTGGGTGGGATCGGGCGTGGCCGCGGAGCATGTCGCGCCGTCGGCCCAGGGCTTGATCCGCCAGATGTTCGACGAGCCGGGGCGGAACGGGAACCCCTTGAGCTCGCCGACGTAGAACGCCCCGTCGGGGCCTTGCGTCACCGTCGTCGGCACCGCCTCGGCGGGCAGCTCGGGCGGCAGGCCGGGGTCGCCCACGTGGTCGGTCGCGACCATCTCGACGTCCAACCGAGCCATCGTCGTCGGCACCCCGTCGGGCGTCACTCGGACGACGTCGTTGTTCGCAGCGTCGACGAACACCGCGTCGCCGTTCCGTGCGATCGTCAGCCCGTAGGGGTTGGACTCGCCCGGGTTGCCCTCGGTGTCGGTCGGATCGGGGTCGCCCGCCTGGTACGCGGCGATGTCGAGCACGTCGACGACGGTGCCGTCGGCGAGCTGGTGGATGAGGTGCAGGTCAGCTCGGATCGCCCAGCCGGTCCCGTCGAGCGGGCTGACCGCCACGTCGACCAGGTTGGCCGGATCGCTGACAGGCGACGTGCTGCCCCGGTTCGGTCCGTACCGGAAGTAGACGAGCGCGGGGTCCGGTGGTCCGAACGCCCCCTGCCCCATGAGCAGGTGGTGGTCGCCGGTGATCGCCAGGCCTTTCGGTGAGTTCAATCCCTCCGCCAGGACCTTCGCCGAGGAACGGTCGTGCCGGCCGTGGCCGGGCGAGCTCGAGCCCGCGGATGCAGCCGAGGGCAGGGCACCGAGTGCCACGACGGAGACAGCTCCGACGGTGGCGAGCAGACGTCGCAGGTTGTGCATGGCGTGCGTGGTGCCCACGCCGGTGCTCCGGCAAACGCAGACGTGGGCCCGGACATGACGGCCAACCGGTGGCGAGAAGCCCGAGCCCTGCCACACCCCCTTCGTACACTCGACGGCGATGCCGACGAGAGGTCCCGACACCGAACGACCCGGGTTGCAGCTCACCTGGTTGGACGGCGACGTCGTGGCCTGGCAGCCGGGCCGCACGGTGCACGGCGGCAACCTGTACGCGGCCATCCGCGGGTCGATCGGCGCCGTCCCTGCGCAGGGTGCCGGCTCGACGCGCGTCGCGCGGCTGTTCCTGCCACATGGCGAGCTGTCGGTCATGTGCCAGCGGCTCGACATCGCCACGCTGGCCGGTCTGGCCCGCCTGCGCGCGCTCGACGGTGCTCCGAGCGCGTCCGTCGCGTGGTTCGGGTCCGCCTTCCAGCTGGCCGAGGTGCTGGTTCGCCGTGGCCGGGCCCTGCCGCGCCTCGTCGAGCGTGGTGACGGGTGGTGGCAGGCCACGTGGGTGCCGTTGCGCGCCGACGTCGATGCCGTCATCGACCACTTGGTGGCCGCGATGCCGGCCGTCGTCGGGGCGGGCGAGCGTGAGGGCAACCGAGCCGAGGTGGCGCGTGCAGTCGTCGACTCGCTGGTCGACCAGATCGCCCGGGCGACGCTCGCCTACTCCGGCTGGCAGCTCGGCATCGGCGACACCCGGCGCCACGTCAGCCGCGCGCTGCGTCAGGTGATGCGCGCGCTGCAGGCACCGGTGGGCCGGTTCCGTGACGAGCGCGACCTCGTCGACGCGCTCGACCAGATCGCCGACGCCTTCGACACCATCATCCGCCGGGCCGAGGGCGAGCCTGTGGTGCGCGTGCGCCTCCGTCTGGGCCTCCCCGAACATCCCGATGGTGACTGGCCGTTGCAGTTCGAGATGGTCGACGCGAGTGCGGCGGGTGGCGTCGGCGTCGCCACGGCCTGCTCGCTCGCCGACGTGCGCGAGTGCGGCCCTGCCGCCCGGCAGCTGGCGGGGGGCGAGCGGCACCTCGGCCTCGTCAACGCGACCGCCGAGGACGCCCTGGCCGACCTCTCGCTCGTCGCGCCATGGCTCGAGCAGTGGATCGCCGCCGGCTGCAACGACACGATCGACATCGACCAGGCCGCGGCGACCCTCGAAGCGGTCGATCTGCTCGCCGCCGTGCAGATCGACCTCCTGTCGCCCGAACGCCTCACGCGTCGCCGGCCGACCACACGTGGCACGGCCCGTCCGGCCGATGAAGGAGCCCATCACCGCTTCGGCGCGACGGCCCTCGTCGATTGGAGCGTCGAAGTCGACGACACGCCCGTGGATGAGGCCGTGCTCCACCGCGCGGCAGGCGCCGGGGCCAGCCTCGTGCAGGTCGGTGGGCGGTGGGTGCAACTCGACCGCACCGATGCGCGCCGTGCGCTCGAGCACCTGGCTCGGCACCGGGCCCAGCACGCCGAGCTGTCGGCTGTCGAGCTGCTCCAGGTCGCCGCCGAGCTCGGGGCCGCCGAGCCCACCGAGCAGGGCCTGGCCTCGTTCGAGCGGCTCACCGCGACGGGCTGGCTCGACGATCTGCTGCGCGGTCTGCCCGACACCACGCTCGGCGACGGCGAGGTCCCGGCCAGCTTCGCGGCCACGCTGCGGCCGTACCAGCTCCGCGGGCTCGCGTGGTTGCAGTTCCTGCACCGGGTCGGCCTCGGGGGCTGCCTCGCCGACGACATGGGCCTCGGCAAGACCCCGACCACGCTCGCCCACCTGGCAGGGCTCCCCGGACCGCACCTCGTCGTCTGCCCCCTCTCGGTGGTCCACAACTGGGAGACCGAGGCAGCTCGCTTCGTGCCCCTCGCCCGGGTCCTCGTGCACCACGGGTCGGGTCGCGCCGACGCGGAGTCGTTCGCCGCGCGGGTCGCCCACCACGACCTCGTCGTCACCACCTATCAGCTGGCCGCACGAGATCTCGACGCGCTCATGGCCGTCCCGTGGTCGACGGTCGTCCTCGACGAGGCGCAGGCGATCAAGAACCCCGAGACCGCCGCGGCGAAGGCCGTCCGTCGCATCCCCGCCGGACAGCGCATCGCGCTCACCGGCACGCCGGTCGAGAACCGGCTGAGCGAGCTCTGGTCGATCGTCGACGCAGTCGCGCCAGGCCTGCTCGGCAACCGCACGTCGTTCCGCACTCGTTTCGGCATACCCATCGAGCGGCACCGCGACCCCGAGGCCACGGCCGCGCTGCGGCAGCTGACGGCCCCGTTCGTGCTGCGTCGCACCAAGGCCGACAAGTCGCTCGTACCCGACCTCCCCGACAAGGTCGAGCAGATCGCGTGGGCTCACCTCACCCGCGAGCAGGCCGCGATGTACCAGGCCGTGGTCGACCAGCTCCTGCTCGACGCACAGGACACCACGGGGATGCGCCGACGCGGCCTCGTGCTCGCCGCGCTCACCCGCCTGAAGCAGATCTGCAACCATCCGGCACACGCCCTCGGTGACGGATCGACGCTGGCAGGTCGCTCGGGCAAGCTCGCTCGGTTCGACGAGCTCGTCACCGATCTGCTCGACGCTGGCGAGCGGGCACTCGTGTTCACCCAGTTCCGGCAGATGGGCGACCTGCTCCAGCGTCACCTCGGCGAGCGCTTCGGCCACGACCGGCTGACGCGCGGGGTGCCGTTCCTGCACGGCGGCGTCCCGAGGACGGCGCGTGACCGGATGGTCGCCGAGTTCCAGGACGGCTCGAGCTCGCCCCTCCTGCTCGTCTCGTTGAAGGCGGGTGGCACGGGGCTCAACCTCACCGCCGCGTCACGAGTGGTGCACTTCGACCGATGGTGGAACCCGGCCGTCGAGGACCAGGCCACCGATCGTGCGTGGCGGATCGGGCAGACGCAATCGGTGTTCGTCCACAAGCTGGTGTGCCAGGGGACCGTCGAAGAGCGCGTCGACGCGCTCATCAACGACAAGCGTGCCCTCGCCGATTCCGTCGTCGGTGCGGGCAGCGGTGAGACGTGGCTGAGCGAGCTCTCCACCGACGCGCTGCGCGATCTCGTCGTGCTCGACCGGAGCGGGGTCTGACGTGAGCATCACGATCATCCCCCGAGCCCCCGACGCGCACGGTGCAGGCAGCACCGCCGGCAAGCTCGCCACGACGTTGCTGTCGGTGGCGGTCGCCGGCATGGCCGAACCGTCGCGCTTCCGTCGCGGGCGCAGCTACTTCACCGATCGAGCCGTCACCCGCCTCGACGTCGCTCCCGGCATCGTGCGCGGCACCGTGGCCGGCAGCCGCCACGAGCCCTACGTCACCGAGGTGCGAACAGCGCTCACGGCCCGCCCGCCGGGTCTCAGCGGCGCGCCACAGCGCGAGCACGTGGTCCGACTCGCCCCCGACGCCGACGACCTCGATGCCACGTGCTCGTGCCCCGACGAGGGAACACCCTGCAAGCACGTCGTGGCCACGCTGCTGTGCTTCGCCGCCGAGCTCGGCGATCGTCCCGAGCTCCTCGCCGAGTGGCGGTGCCCGCCCGGGCCGGCGGCCGACCGTGCCGTGGTGGGCAGCCGGGCACGAGCGAGCGAGCGGCACCTGCGGCTCGTCCCCCCTCCGCCGGCTCCGTCACCGTTCGAGAGTGACGAGTGGCGCGCCTTCGCTGCGTCCACGTCCCAGGTCCCCACGTCGTGGGGGGAGCTGCTCGACGACCGGCCCGACGTGACGGTGGGAACGGTCATGGTCGAGCACGTCGACATCGGTCGCGTCGTCGCGTCGGCGGTCGAGTCGCTCATGGCGCCATAGCCTCCAGGTCGTGGCCGGCCCGCTCCAGCTCGAGTTCGTCGCGTCGGCTCGGCGCGTGGACGATCTTCCCGACTCACCGGCCGAGGTCGCGATCGTGGGCCGGTCCAACGTGGGGAAGTCCTCGCTCATCAACGCCCTCGCCCACCGCACACAGCTCGCCCGGGTGTCGAACACGCCCGGACGGACGCAGCTGATCAACCTGTTCCGGTTGCCGACGGGAGCCACCCTGGTCGATCTTCCGGGCTACGGCTACGCGGCCGTGCCGGCACGCGAGCGTCGCCAGTGGCAGCCCATGATCGAGCGGTACCTCCTCGAACGAGCACCGCTGCGCTCACTCGTCCTGCTGGTCGACGGCGAGATCGGCCCGACCAAGCTCGATCTGCAGATGGTCGAATGGGTCCGGCAGAACGAGATCCCGACCGTCGTGGTGGCCACCAAGGCCGACAAGGTGCGGCCGTCGCGCCTCGCGGGCCGCAAGCAGCAGGTGGCGCGGGCGCTCGGCATGGCCGAACGCGACGTGCACTGGATGAGCGCGACGAAGGGCTCGGGCCTCGAGGCCGTTCGGTCACTGATGCTCGACCTGCTCGGCGCCGACTGACCCTGGGCCGGCGGGGTCGATCAGACGACCGCGAAGTCGCTCGCTGCGAGCTCGGCCACGTCTGCTTCGATCGCGGCGACGATGCGTTCGGCGACGATGTCGGGATCGAGGCCCGAGCGCGCTGTCGGCGAGCCCCCGATCGGCCGCAACGGCAGACCGGTGTCGGTGAGCGGTGGACGCACATCGGCGACGTGGACCCCCAGCCGATCGGCCTCACGACGAAGGCCGGCCAGCGCGTGCGACAGCGCAGCCTTGGACGCGCTGTAGGCGACGAGGCCGGGTCGGGCCTCCTCGGCGGCGACACCGGTGACGTTGGTGAAGAAGCCGCGGCTCTGGCCGAGCGCCGGCATCAACCGCCGCGCCAACCACAGCGGACCCATCGCGTTGGTGAGGAACAGCTCCTCGATGACGACATCGTCGGTCTCGACCAGGTCGCCGAAGGCCACGACGCCGGCAGCGTTCACCACACCGTCGAGGCGCCCCTGCGTGCCGAGGGCTGCGCGCACGATGGCGTCGCCGGCGCGCGAGTCGCGCAGGTCCATCACGATGTCCGGGCCGCGACGGCTCGCGCCGAGCACGACGGCGCCCCGTTCGAGCAACACGTCGCAGATCGACGCGCCGAGATCGCCGGTGGCGCCCACCACCACGACGACAGCACCGGCCAGTTCACGCACGAGACATGTTGGCCCACGGTTCGCTCGAGCGGGAAGTCACCTGGGTTGACCTGCTGCGCCGTCACGATCGGCGCGGTACCCTCGGCTCATGAACCCCTGGGATCAACTGCTCGAGGGGGTGCACCTGCCGTTCCATCCCGATCTGCAGGTGCCCGAGCTGCACGAGGTGCGATTCGACGTACCGACCCCCGACGCGATCGCTGACGTGGCTGCCACGGTCCACGACCGTGTCGTCGCCACCCTCCGGTCGCACGTCGAGCCCGGCATGACGGTCGCAGTCGGCGCCGGCAGCCGCGGGCTGACCGACCGGGTGGGCTTGATGCGCGGCGCGATCAGCGGGTTGCGGGCACTCGGCGCCGAGCCCTTCGTGGTGCCGGCGATGGGCAGCCATGGCGGTGCGACCGCGAAGGGACAGCGGGCGATGCTCGAAACGCTCGGCATGACCGAGCAGGCGATCGGCGCCGAGATCCGGGCCACGATGGAGACCGTCGAGGTGGCTCGCACCCCGCAGGGCATGCCGATCTACCTCGACCGCCACGCGGCGGCGGCCGACCGGATCATGCCGGTCAACCGCACCAAGCCGCACACCTGCTTCAAGGGCCCGATCGAGAGCGGCTGCACCAAGATGGCCGTGGTCGGCTTCGGCAAGCAGCCGGGCGCGGCACAGATCCATTCGTGCGGGCCGGTGGAGATGCGCGATCGGCTGATCAACGGCATCGCCGCGCTGCGGGCCACCGGTCGCCTGCTCGGCGGCGTCACCTCGCTCGAGTCGACCCGCGGCGACGTGGTTCGCATCGAGGTCCTCACCTCCGAGGAGGTGGGCGGTGATCGAGAGCGCGAGCTCACCGAGGACGCGCGCGCGTTGGTGCCCCCGCTGCCCTTCCCCGAGATCGACGTGCTCGTCATCGACCACGGCGGCAAGGACATCAGCGGTACGACGATCGACCCGAACGTCACCGGCCGCTTCTGGGTGCACGGGCTCCACGACGGGGCCACCCCTGACGTGGCGACCATCGTCCTGCTCGGCATCACCGAAGCCTCGGGCGGCAACGTGCTCGGCATCGGGTTCGCCGACTTCATCCCGGCCTCGGTCGCGCGCGGCATCGACTGGAAGAAGACCTACATCAACTGCTTCACGGCGGGCATCGCCGGTGTGCGCCGCAGCCGCATGCCGATGGTCCTGCCGACGGAGGAGGACTGCCTGAAAGCCGCGCTCAGCATGTGCGGGCGGGGCATCGACGAGCCGAAGCGCGTGGTGCGCATCGTCAACACGTTGCACCTCACCCGCTGCTGGGTGAGCGACGCCCTGCTCGGCGACCTGCCGCCCGGCGTCACCCTGGCTGGCTGACCCGCCCGTCTCGGTTCGCTCAAGTTGCGGGTCATGCCCTCAAGCGCTCGAACCCGGGTTCCGATGATCAGACATGATCGCTGCGACCGCCACCTGGGCCGCGGGCTCGGGCTGGTCGCCGGGGCTGCCGCTGCCGCCCGACGGTGCCGCTGACACCGAGCGTGTCCTCGCGATCGCGTTCGCCGACCAGGTCGCGATCTCACACCCCGATCAGCCACTCGCCGCGCTGGCCGCCGCCTGGAGCGGCAGATCGCTCGTCGGCTGCTCGACCGCAGGTCAGATCTGTGGCGACCGGCTGCAGGATCGGTCGGTGGTCGTCGTCACGCTGCAGTTCGAGTCGACCGTCGTGCGCTGCGCGCATGCCGATCTCGCCCGCAGTGGCAGCTCACGGCGAGCTGGTCGCGAGCTGGCAGAGACCCTCGCAGAGCCCGGTCTGGCCGGCGTCCTGGTCCTCGCCGACGGACTGTCGATCAACGGGACGGCGCTCGCCGAAGGCATCGCCGACGTCGTTCCCGACGTGGCGGTCGGGGGCGGGCTCGCGGCCGACGGCGACACCTTCGGACACACGTTCACCATCGTCGACGGCGAGCTCGTCGAGGGACATGCCACCGCTGTGGGATTCATCGGTGACGATCTCGAGCTCGGGTTCGGAACGCAGGCCGGTTGGCAGCCCTTCGGCCCCGACCGGCTCGTGACGCGGAGCTTCGGCAACGTGCTGTACGAGCTCGACGGGATGCCGGCGTCGGATGTGTACCTGCGCTACCTCGGCCACTCTCCAGCCACGCTCCCCGCATCGGGCTGGGCAGTCCCGCTCGCGATGACCGACCTCGACGGGCGCACGGTGCTGCGCTCGGCCCGCGCCGTGCACGAGACCGAGGGAAGCCTGACCTTCACCGGCGACGTCGCCCAGGGCTCGACGATCCGGCTCTCGCGGGGCACCATCGACTCGCTCGTCGATGCGGCTGCGATCGCTGCCAAGCAGGCCTCGACGGGGCACGAGCGCCTCGCGCTCGTGTTCGGTTCGGCCGGGAGGCGAACCGTCCTCGGCGAGTGCACCGAGGACGAGCTCGCTGCTGCGGCAGGTGCGCTGGCGCCCGAAGTCGAGCTGGCGGGCTTCTACGGGTACGGCGAGCTCGCACCGAGCGACGGCTGCAACGACGTCCACGACCAGACGATCACCGTGGTGACGATCGGCGAGCGATCGCTCGCGAGGAACGAGGAGACCTGATGGACGGCCTCCACCGCACCTTGCGGCGCCAGCTCGAGCGCTCGGGGTTCGAGCACGTGTCGGGCGAATGGGCAGCGCTGCTCGACCACGTGGATCGCACGTACCGCGAGAGCGATGCGCGGGCGGCGAGAACAGATCGCCTCCTCGCCACGCTGTCGTCGGAGCTGAGCGATCGTCTGGACGACATCGAGCGGGAGATCGGTGAGCGCGTCGACGCCCAGTGCGCTCGCTCCGAACTGGTCTTCGAGACCGTGCCCACCGCGCTGTTGATGATCGATCGGGCAGGGCGCATCGTCTCGCTGAACGCAGCCGCCGAGCGGCTGTTCGGCGAGCGGCATTCGGTGATCGACCGGACCCTCGACGAGGTGATCGTCATCGAAGGCGGCGATGGCACTCGTGGACCGATGCTGACACGCGCCGGGCTCGACGACGCGCTGCGGCACGCGGGGCTCGAACGCCGCGACGTGAAGCTGTGCCTCACGATCGACGGGGTGGAGACCTCGGTGTTGGCCGACACGATCATCGCCCCCTTCCACGACGACCCGGACGTGGCGGCCCTCGTGGTGGTCTCCGACAACGCGGAGCTCGCCCGGGCGCGGGAGCGACTCGAGTGGCAGGCGTCGCACGACCCGATGACGGGGCTCGCCAACCGTTCGCTGCTGATCGACCGTCTCGAGGCGGCACTGGCCAGGGGCCGACACGCAAGCGAGTGGCCATCGGTGCTCGTGCTCGACCTCGACCGGTTCCGGACGATCAACGACCGTCATGGGCACGCCGCCGGCGATCGGGTGCTCGTCGCCGCGGCGGGACGCCTCGAGCGGTGTGTGCGGGGAGGCGACACGGTCGCGCGCATCGGGACGGACGAGTTCGCTGTGCTGTGCGACGGCCGGACCGACCACGGCACCGCGATGTCGGTCATCGAACGCATCCTGCGTTCGCTGGCCGAGCCCTTCGACGTCGACGGTGACCACATGGTGGTGACGGCGTCGATCGGGGTGGCCCATGCGGACGCGGCGGCTGAGGATGCGGAAGGTCTGTTGCGTGAGGCCGACCACGCGCGTCGCGCAGCCAAGGAGCGGGGGAAGAACTGCTGGGTCGAGGCCGATGGCGCGCTGCGCGCCGCGGACGCGGCACGGAACGAGCTCGAGCACTACCTCCGTGAGGCGATCTCTCGGCACGAGATGGGCGTGGCGTACCAGCCCGTGCAGGATGCCCTCACCGGTGAGCTCGTCGGATTCGAGGCACTCGCGCGATGGGTGCACCCCGTCCTCGGCGACGTGCGCCCGCACCGGTTCGTCCCGGTGGCGGTCGACGCCGGGTTGATCGAGGATCTCGGCGACCGGATGCTCGACCTCGCGTGCCGGGACGTGGCGACGTGGAATCGCGAGCGGAAGGCGATCGGTCTGCCGCCGCTGGTGGTGCACGTCAACATCTCGGGGCCCGAGCTCCGGTCGAGTGGCTTGTTGGGGCGAGTGCGCAGCGCACTGCGGCGCCATGCCGTGCTGCCGAACTGGATGATCCTGGAGATCACCGAGACGATGTTGCTGGACGACCCGCAGGCGGCGCTCGAGCGATTGCGCGAGCTGAAGGCCGCCGGCATCCGCGTCGCCATCGACGACTACGGCACGGGCTACTCGTCCCTCGCCTACCTGCGCCGCCATCCCGTGCACATGGTGAAGATCGATCGTGAGTTCATCGCCGACATCGCGTCGTCGAAGCAGAGCCAGGCGATCGTGAAGGCGATGATCGACCTCGCGCACGGACTCGACCACCAGGTGCTGGCCGAGGGCGTCGAGACGGCCGCCGAGCTCGATGTGGTGCGCAACCTCGGGTGCGGGCTCGTGCAGGGCTACCTGCTCGGCATGCCGATGCCGAGCGAGGAGGCACTGCTGCTGGCCACCAGTACCGCAGCTACCAACGTTCGTCGTTCGACAAGCGGCTCGTTGTCTTGACCGTGCGCCGACACGGTTCCCGTGAGGCGCACAGCAAGCGGGGTGCGGCCGCAGGCCGCCCCGATCAACTCGACCGACAGGAGCGAGCGAGCGAAGCGAGCGAACGATGGAGGTCGAAAGCACTAGCTCCCGTACTCGAAGCCGAGATCCGGGGCTGTCAGCATCGGCCGGAACGCCACGCCTGCGGCAGCGGCCAGAGCGCCACAGGTGCCACCCCGGTCGACGATCACCGTGATCATCACGGGTTCGGCCCCGAACGCGCGCACGACGTCGACGGCCTCCATGATCGAAGTCCCACGCGTCACGGTGTCCTCGGTGATCGCGACTCGGTCACCAGGTTGCAGCGCCCCTGCGATCCGGCCGGTGACCCCGTGGTCCTTGGCCTCCTTTCGGACGGTGAAGCTCGACAGCCGACGACCTCGGATGGCACCGATCGCGGCGACGGCGTACGCGACCGGATCGGCGCCGACGGTGAGCCCGCCGATCGCCGTGACGTCGTCGGGGATGAGCGAGAGCGCGACGTCGGCCATCAGGACGACCCCGTCGGGCCGGCACGCCGTCTGCTTGGTGTCGAGGAACCACGAGCTCCGGGCGCCCGACTTCAACGTGAAGTCACCGCGCTTGACGCTGTGCAGGAGGACGTGGTCGCGCAGCGCGGCGCGGGCGGGGTCGAGCTCGGGGAGCTGCATCACGGGGACGGTACACGCACGGTGCGTGCAGGGCCGGTCCCGCGTGTGGCTGTCAGGAGGAGAGGCGGTCGACGATGATCGAGAGCTCGTCGGTGCAGCGGTGATCGGCGAAGACGTTCGCGAACCGTGAGGTGCGGCGGGTTCGGCCCTGTCGTGCAGGGCGGTTCCGGAACGGCCGGGTTCGTCGGGCGATGCGTGGCATGGAGCGCTCCTGGGGGGTCGGGCGATGCTCGGTTCGGGTTGCGAACCCAGATCCCGACGCTACGCTCACCCTCCTGGATCCGTCAAGCGAACTCAGCTAAGGTTGGTGTGATGTCGGGCACAGTCGAGCCGCTGCCAAGCGTGCGTCCCTCGTTCGATCATTGCTCCATCGCGGGGGCGCTCGAAGCACTAGGAGACGAGTGGTCCGTGCTCGTGCTCCGCGAGCTGTTCTTCGGTGTCCGTCGCTTCAACGAGATCCAGCACGATCTCGGCATCTCCCGCAGCGTGCTCGCCGAACGCCTCACGCGCCTCGTCGACGCCGGGGTCGTGAAGGTCGTGCCGTACCGCGAGCCGGGCCAGCGTGAGCGACACGAATACCGACTCACACGAGCTGGGGTCGGCTTGTTGCCCGCCATGATCGCGCTCATGCAGTGGGGCGATCAGCACGTCAATGGCGGCGCCGGTCCGGTCGAGCTCCGGCACCGCGACAGCGGCGAGACCGTCCAGGTGCAGCTGCGCACCGTGAGCGGGCGTCCGGTCGAACCCGACCAGATCGTGCCCGTTGTCCGCTGATCCGTTCGGCTCGAGAACGCTGAACCAACGATCAAACAAACAATGCGATCGTGTCGCATCGGAACTTTCGATCGTGAATGTCACCGGAACCTCATGGCGATGCCTATGCTGCGCCCATGGCAAAGAAGGGTCCCAAGAATCCGCTGAGCGACCAACACAAGGCGGCCATGGCTGCCGGTCGGACCGAAGGTCGTGCGGTACGTGAATATCTGGATGCGCTGCGCTCCAACAAGCCCAAGCGCGGCCGAAAGCGCACACCCGATTCGATCAATGCACGTCTCAGCCGGATCGAGGAGGAGCTCATGGACGCCGAGCCGCTCGACGAACTTCGACTCTTGCAGGAGCGGCGCAACCTCACTCGCGAACTCGAGACGATGAGCTCGGGCGTCGACATGGGCGCACTCGAAGCCGAGTTCGTGAAGGTCGCCAGGTCCTACAGCGAACGCCAGGGCATCTCCTATGCGACGTGGCGGGACGTGGGTGTGGAAGCCGCCGTCCTGAAGAGCGCCGGCATCAGCCGCAGCGCCTGAACAGCCCCTGCAACAGCTCAGGGTTCCAACGCGTCCAGCGCGTCGAACACCCCTCCGACGTGGCGCAACGATCGCCCGAGGTCGAACGCCGCGTCCAACGTCGCAGCATCGAGCCGGGCGACTGCGGGCTCCGCGTCGAGCAGTCCCCGGAACTCGGCCTGGCTGTCCCACGACTGCATCGCACATCGTTGCACGATGCGGTAGGCCTCGTCTCGTGTCAGGCCGGCCTGCACCAGGGCCAGCAGCACCGCTTGGCTGAATACCAGTCCATGGCTCGACCAGAGATTTGATCTCATTCTTTCGGTGTCGATCTGCAGACCTGCGAGCACGCGCGCCCCACGACGCAGCACATAGTGCGCGAGGAGCGACGAGTCGGGCAGCACGATGCGTTCGACCGAGCTGTGCGAGATGTCACGCTCGTGCCACAACGCGACATCTTGGAGACCCGCCTGCAGATTGCCACGCAACACGCGCGACAGCCCCGAGATCGTCTCGGCAGAGATGGGATTTCGCTTGTGCGGCATGGCCGACGAGCCCTTCTGACCCGGTTTGAAGCCCTCCATCACCTCGCGCACCTCGGTCCGCTGGAGGTGCCGGAGCTCGACCGCGATCGCCTCGAGGGTCGAGCCGACGGCAGCACACGCCCAGAGGAACTCGGCATGCCGATCTCGGGCGATCACCTGCGTCGCCGGCACCGGCACGAGGCCGAGGCGCTCCGCCACGTATCGCTCGACGGCCGGGTCGATGTTCGAGTACGTCCCGACGGCGCCACTGAGCTTGCACACCGCGATGGCGGCCCGCGCGGCCCGCAGACGTTGGCGATCGCGGTCGACCTGCAGTGCCCACAGAGCGACCTTGGCTCCGAACGTGGTCGGCTCGGCGTGGATGCCGTGGGTCCGTCCGATCATCACCGACCCGCGATGCGCACGAGCCAGGTCGATGAGCACTCGCACGAGGTCCGAGGACGCCTCGATCAGCAGATCGGCCGCGTCGCGCAACATCCAGCACCACGCGGTGTCGACGACGTCGCTGCTCGTCAGGCCGAAGTGGATCCAGTCGCCCGCGGGTGCGCCGATCGCCTGTTGCACGACGTCGACGAACGCGGCGACGTCGTGATCGGTCACCGCCTCACGCTCGCTGACGGCACGCACGAATGCGTCGTCGACGTGTGGGGCGCGGTCGCGGCAGGTGGCCGCGTGCTCGGCCGGCACCAGGCCGAGCTGCGCATGAGCCTCGGTGGCGAGCAGCTCGATCTCGAGCCATCGGCCGAAGCGTGACGTGTCGTCGAAGATCGCGGCCATCTCGGGCAGCGCGTACCGTGGGATCACGGCTCAGCCCCAGTGCAGGTAGTCGTCACGCTCGGCGCCGACGCCGACGACTGCGATCGGGACGCCCACCTCGGCCTCGACGAGCTCGACGAAGGCCTTGGCCGCGGCGGGCAGTTCGTTCCGGTGCCGGGCGTGCCGCAACTCTCGCTGCCAGCCCGGCAGCTCGATGTACACGGGTTCGACCTGGCCGAGCAGATCGATGCGATCGGGGTAGTGGGCCAGGCGCTCGCCACCGATCCGGTAGCCGACACACACCTTCACCGTGTCGAAGCTGTCGAGCACGTCGAGCTTGGTGAGCGCCAGCTCGGTGAGCGAGTTCAGCCGGACGGCCTGGCGCAGCATCACGCAGTCGATCCACCCAGGACGTCGGCGCCGGCCGGTGACCGTGCCGAACTCGCGACCGACCTCGACGAGGCGATCGCCGTCGGCGTCGTGCAGCTCGGTGGGGAACGGGCCCGCGCCGACTCGCGTCGTGTACGCCTTGGTGATGCCGACGATGCGGTCGATGTCGCGGGGTCCGAGTCCCGTGCCGGCGCACGCGCCTCCCGCAGTGGGGTTCGACGACGTGACGTACGGATACGTGCCGTGATCGAGGTCGAGGAACGTGGCCTGGGCACCCTCGAGCAGGAGATGGTGCCCGGCTGCGATCGCGTCGTGGAGCAGCGCGACCGTGTCGGCGACGTGAGGCGCCAGCCTCGCGCCCAGCTCGAGGAAGCGGGCGACGATCGCGTCCACCTCCAGCGCCTCGCCACCGGCTGCCACGATCGACTCGTTCTCGGCGACGGCACGCGCCTTCACGGTCGCAGCGAAGGAGGCCGGATCGAGCACCTCGCCCGCACGGATGCCGACTCGTCGAGCCTTGTCCGCGTACGCCGGGCCGATCCCTTTCAGGGTGGTGCCGATCTTCGCGTCGCCCCGGTGCATCTCACCGAGGGCATCCCATGCCTGGTGCCACGGGAAGATGAGGTGCGCGTGGCTGCTGACCACCAGACGATCGCAGGACACCCCGCGATTTTCGAGCGTGTCGATCTCGTTGAACAGCGTCGGCATGTCGACGACGACGCCATTGGCGATGACCGGTACGACGTGGTCGTAGAGGACGCCGCTCGGAACGAGTTGGAGTGCGTATCGCTCGTCGCCGACGACGACCGTGTGCCCGGCGTTGTGGCCACCCTGGTAGCGCACCACGTAGCCGTGCTCCTTCGCCAGCAGGTCGATGACCTTGGCCTTGCCCTCGTCACCCCACTGGGCGCCGACGACGACGGTGACGGGCATGGCACGCTCCTCGCGCAGGTGTGCCCGACCTTGCGGCCGAGACGGTGGAACGTGTCGAAAGCCTAGAGGATGGCCGTCGTGGACCAACGGTCCGTTCGGCCGCACTATGGTTCCGCCACTCGGCAGGCCGACGGAAGGGGACGCGCGATGAGCGACGACGTGGTCGTCCAGCGGAACATCGACGCACCACCGATGCAGGTGTGGTCGATGATCAGCGACATCACGAGGATGGGCGAGTGGTCACCGGAGAGCACCGGCGGCAGCTGGCTGAAGGGCGCGAGCGGTCCTGCCGTCGGCGCGAAGTTCAAGGGCACCAACCGCAACGGCACGAAGCGGTGGAGCACGACCAGCACCGTCACCGAGGCCGAGCCCGGGAGGCGCTTCGCGTTCTCGGTCGACGTCGGACCGATCGCGGTCTCGACCTGGAGCTTCGCCATCGAACCGGCCGGCGAGGGCTGTGCTGTCACCGAGACGTGGACGGATCGACGCGGTCGCGTCGCGCAGTGGATCGGGAAGGCGGCGACGGGGGTGGCCGACCGGACGAGCCACAATCGAACGACGATGCATCAGACGCTCGATCGACTCGCGAGCACGGCTGAGGCAGCGACCGGTCACTGATCCGGGCGGTACCGTCGAGGCATGCCCGAGACGCCTCCCTCGACCTCCGTCATGCGCCGCCGACGCTGGGCGGCGATGGACGTCGCCGAACGTGCGAGCTGGTTGCACCGGGGTCTGGACGACATCTTCGACCCCGACCTGCGCGAGTCGATCGGCAGGATCATCGACGACGTGCGCGAGCACGGCGACGAGGCGGTCTGCCGCGCCCTCGCCCAGTTCGACCACATCGTGCTCACCCCCGATCAGCTGCGCGTGCCGGCCGACGAGCTGGCGTCGGCGCGGGTCGCGCCCGAGGTCGATGCGGCGATCGACGACGCGATCGCGCACCTGCGCGCGTTCAACGAGCGCCTGCTCGAACGGGCGAGCGACTGGTCGTTCGAGAGCGAGCCGGGGCTCGTGGTCGGCGAGAAGGTGACGCCGATCGCGTCGGCCGGGCTGTTCGTCCCGAGCGGCAAGGCGTCCTATCCCAGCGTCGCCTACCAGCTCGGTGTCCCGGCCGTGGTCGCCGGTGTGCCACAGATCGCGCTCGTCGTGCCGCCGGTGCCGGGCGGATCGGGCGCGGTCGACCCGGCGGTCCTCACGGTGTGCAGGAAGCTCGGCATCGACCAGGTCTTCCGCGCCAACGGTCCGGCCGGCATCGCCGCGCTCGGGTTCGGCACGGGCGCCATCCCTCGTGTGCGCAAGGTGGTCGGTCCCGGATCACCTGCCGTCACGTGTGCGCAGGTCGAGATGCAGCGCCACGGTGTCGCGACGATGATGCTCCTCGGCCCGACCGAGAGCGTCATCGTCGCCGACGACAGCGCCGACCCGGCGCGGCTGGCCGCCGACTTGTTGATCGAGGCCGAGCACGGCACCGACTCGGCAGTGGTGCTGGTGACGCCATCGAGCGAGCTGGCCGACGCGGTCGATGCCGAGATCGCCCAGCAGCTCGTCGACCTGCCCGCGACGAGAGCGCTGGCCGCGCGGGCGTCGCTCGGCGTGAACGGAGGCTGCTTGCTGGTCGACGATCTCGAGGAGGCAGCCCGCGTTGCCAACACCTACGCCCCCGAGCACCTCCAGCTGGTGGTCGACGTAGCCGTCCGGGACGCCACCTTGGCTGCCTTGACCGATGCCGGCGAGATCCTCGTCGGTCAGCACACGCCGTTCAGCGCGGCCAACTTCGTCATCGGGTGCCCCGCGTCACTGCCGACGAGCGGCTTCGCCCACGTGTCGTCGGGCATCACCGCCGAGGCGTTCCTGAAGCGCACCGCGATCGCCACGGCCGACGAACGGGCGCTGAGGCGCATGGCTCCCTCGATCGTCGCGCTCGCCGATCACGAAGGCTTTCCTGCGCACGCGAACGCGATCAGGCGCCGCTTCGGCTGACCACGCTGCGCGCCGCTGCGTCAGCGGGCGAGCATGCCGTAGGCGTGGGTCGGCGTCAGGGTCAGCATCACACGGCGATCGTTCACCATGGCCTGGCGGTAGTCGTCCCAGTCCCGATGCTCCCCGGCGACCGACCGGTACAGCTCGACGAGCGCTTCGACGGTCGCATCGTGCGGTTCGGCCGCGACCGGGGTGAGCTCGACGTCTCCCTCGATGACGACATAGGCCCAGAAGTCGTCACGGGTGACGTACAGCGACGCTCTGGGGTCGCGGCGAAGGTTGACGTACTTGGCTCGATCGGCGGTGATCGAGACGCGGATCGTCCCGTCGACGACCGCGTGGGTGATGTTCGACAGTTGGGGTCGCCCATCACGCTTGTGCGTGGCCAGGACTCCCCTCTTGGTCGCGGCGGCGAAGTCGAGTGCGTCAGCGATCTCCATCGCCGTCGCAACACCGCAGCGGACGTCGATGTTCCCGCGCCGGTCCGAGGCTCATCGATCGCCCCCGTGAGTCAGCCGGTGAAGTACCCCATCACGTCGGCGACGAGGTCGACGTGTCCGGTGTTGTTGTGGAGGACGACGTTGCCCTCGGTGCCGACGCGAGCGAGGACCATGTTGGGGATGGTCTTGCCGTTGACGACGTTCAGGTTGGACGCGAGCGGGCGGTCGGCGCCGGCTGGATACACCGTGACGAAGCTGTCGCCGACAGGCTCGACCGCGATGACGTTCATGAGCACCGCGCTCACGTTGCTCGTCGGCACACCCTTCACCCCGGTGACCTTCAGGACGACCGGATCCTGCGCGACGCGGCCGACGGGCGCGCCCGTGCCGTCGCGGGTGTCGAGCACGCGTCCCGGTTGGATGGCGACGAACCGACCCGATGCGTTGTCGGCGAACGCGCCGATGACGTCGACGATCACGTGCGTGGCGCCGGTGTTGTTGTAGATGTCGATGCGGCCGTCGGCGACGCGGGCGAGGACCATGTTCGGCACCGTCTGGCCCGGAACCATGTTGACGCTCGACGCCTCCGGTCGTGCTTCGCCGGACGGCCACACCGTCAGGAAGCTGCCGTCGCTCGGTTCGGTGACGGTGACGTTGAGCGCAACCGCTTTCGCGTTGGTCGGCACACCGCCTTCGCCGTTGACCTTCAGGGTGAGGGACTGACCCGGCCCGAGCTGACCCAGGGTGCCGCCGGTTCCGTCGCGGGTGTCGAGCAGCCGGGCCGGTGTGAGCGCCTTCAGTCGCAGGCTGCTCGACGCGGTGAAGTAGCCGACGAGATCGCCGACCAGATCGACGCCGCCGCTGTTGTTGAACATGCCGATCGACCCACCCGGCCCGAGTTGGGTGACCACGAGGTTCGGCACCGCCATGCCGGGGACCGGGTTGAGGTTCGACGCGAGTGGTCGCTGCGTGCCGCCAGGCCACACGGTGACGTAGGTGGGCGCGGTCGCGTTGACGGCGGTGAGGTTGAGCGCCACGGCGGTCGCCTCGGCGGGGACGCCGTACTGACCGGCGATCGGGAACACCCACTCCTCACCTTGCTGGATCGCACCGAGGCGGCCACCGCGCCCGTCGCGGGTGTCGAACATGCGCAGCGGCGCGAGGGAGACGAACCCACTCGCGACCGATGGACCGAGCACGATCGGCGTCGAGTTCGCCGGAGTCGATCCCGGGCCGCCGGCGAGGAACCCGAGGTTCTGGTACGCGCCGTTGAGGATCGTGCTGCCTCCGCCCCCGAGCCAGCCGTCGAGGAGCGTGCCGTAGATCCATCGGAAGTCGACGTTGGAGATCATCCGCCCGTTGCGATCGAGCGTCGACAGCGACGGCATCGCGCCGTAGAGCCCACCGCGCACGTTCGATCCGATCACGAAGCTGGTGTTGGACGTGCCGTGGTCGGTGCCGCCCGAGTCGTTCGACTTCACCGTGCGGCCGAACTCCGAGACCGTCACGAGGATGACCCGGCTGTTGAACGCCGGGTTCAGCGTCGCGTAGAACGCCTGCAGCCCGGCGTTGAGATCTTGCAGGCCGCTCGTCAACGGTGCGTTCTGGTTCTCGTGGGTGTCGAACCCGCCGCGCGAGAGATCGATCACCCGCAGACCGAGGTTCGCGTTGATCAGTCGAGCTGCGATCGTGAGCTTGCGGGTCAGATCGCCGCCGCTCGGGAGCGCCGCCTTGAACGCGGGAGCGACCTGGGTGGCCAGGTCGAGTTGGCGGACCATCGTCGAGGTGAACGCGTCGTGCATCTCACCGCGACCAGCGCCCGCCGCGAGCGCACGCAGCCCGTTGTACATGCGCACGTCCGAGACGCCGCTGTCGACACCGAACATGCCGCCGTTCGGTGGGATCCCGGCAGCGCGCCGAACGAAGCCCTGCATGTGCAGGGGCACCGACGAGTCGAGTGAGACCGCGGCGAGATCGGCGACGCCGGCAGGCAGCCCGTCGAGCCAGCGCCCGATCCATCCTGTGCTCAACGGCCCGTTGCCGAACTGACCGTTCATCCAGATCGCCATGGACGTGAAGTGCGACAGGTCTGGCCCGGCGTAACCGACACCCTGGATCGCGGCGACCTGACCCGCGTCGTACAGCGACTTCAGGTAGCCGAGTTGCGGGGCGAACCCGACGTAGGGGTCGACGTGCAGCACCTGATCCTGGGGGATCGCGATGTTCGCCCGCTTCGAGTAGTAGTTGCCGTCCGCGTAGGGGACGAAGGTGTTCAAGCCGTCGTTGCCGCCGTAGAAGGTGACCACGACGACGATGCCGTCGTTCGGCCCGATCGGCGCCGCCCAGGTGTCGGGGAGGTCGCGGAGGAGCCCGTCGCCGAGGGTGCCGACCGCGGCGCCGCCGAGCACACCCATGCCGACGGCTTGCAGGAACCCTCGCCGGGTGAGCCCGAACGGACCGCGTGGTCCGTCGTCGAACGCGTCGGCCGGCGTCGACAGCAACGCAAGCGCATCCTCGGTGGAGATGTCTGGGTCGAGCATCGTCGTTCCTCTCAGGCGACGTTCATCTCGCCGGTCAGCATGGTCATGATCAGCAGGTTGGTGACGGCCCGCGAGTTGCTGCCGTTCGATGCCGCTCGTTCGGCCTGATGCGCGTCGATCAGCGCTTGCCGAGAGCTTGCCGCCAGCGTCAGCCCGAAGTAGCTCGCGACGTAGTCGACCGACTGGGCGACCGACAGCGCGTACAGGTTGTCGAAGCCGTTGTTCGCACGCAGCAGGCCGGCGACCTTCTTCGCGACGTTGGCGCGCCCGCTCAGCGCACTCGTCGTCAGCCAGTACGAGTTCGACTTCCATCCCGCCACGTTCGGTGGGTCGAAGATCTGCTGGCCCATCCGGTCTCCGAAGCTGAACACGTTCACGGCTGCGGCGGTCAGCCCGCTGTGAGCGAGGATGGCGACCACCCAGTCGGTCGGCGTGCGGACGAGACCCTGCTTCGCTGCCGCCGAGTAGAACTCCGGATGCACCAGGACCGCGCGGACGAGGGGAGCGATCTCGAGGTCGTTGGTCAGGAACACGTTCGCCAGCTCGTCCACCAGGGTGGATGCAGGTTTCGGATAGGCGAAGAACTCCCAGACCTTCTTGGCGATCAGCCGCGCGGCGATCGGCCGCGACGTGACGTTGTCGCGCAGGATCTCGTTGACGATGTCCGGACCGTCCCAGTTCTTCGTCGTGCCGAAGAAGGTCTTGTCGCTGGTGTCGTGCCGGGTCGACCGGAACTCGTAGACCCTGACGGAGCTGTTGTAGTTGTGCCCCGTCCACGCCCGAGCCGCCGCGGCGACGTCGTCCTGCGTGTAGTTGCCGACGCCGAGGGTGAACAGCTCGAGCAGCTCCCTGGCGAAGTTCTCGTTCGGCGCCGTCTTCACGTTGCTGCCGTTCGACAGGTAGATCAGCATCGCCGGCTCGATGGCCATCGCCTGCGTCAGCGGCAAGAGGTTCCCCAGCCCGGCGCTGCGGTAGAGCTGGTTCTGCGACATCATGTGGTCGCAGCGCTGCACGGTCTCCCACTCGCTGGTGAAGTGGCCGTGCCAGAAGAGCGTCATCTTCTCCTGGAGCGGCCGGGCGCGCGTGGCCATCATGTCGAGCCACCAGTGGAACGCGCTGACACGCTGGTTGTAGCTGTCCGAGCTGTTGTGCACCGCGAGGGCGGGCGGCAGTTGCGGGTTGCCGTTGAGCGCGACGTTCATCACGTCGGTGACGGCGTCGTCGATGCTCAACGGCGTGAGCTCGGCGATGCGGGCCGGTCGGGCCACGAACTCGGTACGGCGAAGTAGATGGGCGATGTCGGCGGCGTCTGCCAATGTCATTGCTCCCCGAACGACGATGGACGCTCAGGTATCGGCCGCCCGATCGGGTGCTTGAAGGAGCCCGTCTCAGTTCTTCGTCAGGATGTGGTCAACGCCGACACCGCCCGGCGTGGCAGCCGAAGCTGGGGTACTCCGACCGGGTGCTGCCCGGTCGGACGACCCCACCTTCATCGCCCGGTCCGGGGCACCAGGGTCAGGCGGTGATGACGAGGCGGTCGTCGATGGCGTCGACGGTGATGGTGTCGCCGTCTGCGACCTTGCCCTCGAGGATGAGGCTCGCGACCGGGTCGCTCAGCTCTCGCTGGATGACGCGCTTCAGCGGCCGAGCACCGAAGCTGGGGTCGTAGCCCTCGTGCGCCAACAGGGTCATCGCCTTGTCGGTGACGTCGAGCGCGAGGCGACGGTCGGCCAGGCGCTTGCGCAGGTGCTCGAGCTGGATGCCGACGATGTGCTGCAGGTCGGCCTCGGTGAGCGAGCGGAAGCGGATGATCTCGTCGACCCGGTTGATGAACTCGGGCTTGAAGAACGTGAGCGGATCGCCCTGCAGGTTCGACGTCATCACGATCACGACGTTCGTGAAGTCGACCGTGCGGCCCTGGCCGTCGGTGAGGCGTCCGTCGTCGAGCACCTGCAGCAACACGTTGAACACGTCGGGGTGCGCCTTCTCGATCTCGTCGAGGAGCACGACGCTGTACGGACGGCGACGGACCGCTTCGGTGAGCTGGCCGCCCTCGTCGTAGCCGACGTATCCGGGAGGCGCACCGATGAGGCGGCTGACCGAGTACTTCTCCATGTACTCGCCCATGTCGATGCGCACCATGGCCCGCTCGTCGTCGAACAGGAACTCGGCCACGGCACGGGCGAGCTCGGTCTTGCCGACGCCGGTCGGCCCGAGGAACATGAACGAGCCGATCGGCCGGTTGGGATCGCTGAGTCCAGCACGTGAACGCCGGATCGCGTTCGACACCGCGGTGACGGCCTCGTCCTGACCGATGACGCGCTGGTGGAGCAGGTCCTCGAGGTGGATGAGCTTGGCCATCTCGCCCTCGAGCATCCGTGACACCGGCACGCCGGTCCACTTGCTGACCACTTCGGCGATGTCCTCGGCGTCGACCTCCTCCTTCAGCATGCGGTTGCCCGCCTGCAGCTCGTCGAGGTGCGAGGTCGCGTCGGCGATGCGTCGCTCGAGCTCGGGGATGCGCCC
The DNA here is from genome assembly GCA_050248155.1 of Ilumatobacteraceae bacterium. GTDB lineage: Bacteria > Actinomycetota > Acidimicrobiia > Acidimicrobiales > Ilumatobacteraceae > VFMC01. The sequence continues at coordinate 7,499 of JBFWSW010000003.1, read as the reverse complement.
GTACCGGATCTCGGCGGCGAGGTTGAGGTCGGTCTCGCGCTCGACTGCGGTGCGCAGCTGCTCGAGCTCTTCCTTCAGCACGCGGATCGCAGCGATGGCTTCCTTCTCGCTCTCCCAGTGACCACGCATCTCCGACGACTGCGCGTGCAGGTCGGCGAGCTCGGCCTCGAGCGCTTCGAGGCGCTCCTTGGACGCGGCGTCGGTCTCCTTCTCGAGGGCGACCTTCTCGATCTCGAGTTGCAGGATGCGGCGTTCGACGACGTCGATCTCGGTGGGCAACGAGTCGATCTCGATGCGCAGCTTGCTCGCCGCCTCGTCCATCAGGTCGATCGCCTTGTCGGGCAGGAAGCGGTTGGTGAGGTAGCGGTTGCTGAGCACGGCCGCGCTGACGAGGGCCGAGTCCTGGATGCGGACACCATGGTGCACCTCGTAGCGCTCCTTCAGGCCGCGCAGGATGGCGATGGTGTCCTCGACCGACGGCTCGCCGACGTAGACCTGCTGGAACCGGCGCTCGAGCGCGGGATCCTTCTCGACGTACTTGCGGTACTCGTCGAGCGTGGTCGCGCCGATCATGCGCAGCTCGCCGCGCGCCAGCATCGGCTTGATCATGTTGCCCGCGTCCATCGCGCCCTCGGCGCCACCGGCACCGACGATGGTGTGCAGCTCGTCGACGAAGGTGATCACCTCGCCCGCGGCGTCGGTGATCTCCTTGAGCACCGCCTTCAGGCGCTCCTCGAACTCGCCGCGGTACTTGGCGCCGGCGAGCATGCTGCCGATGTCGAGCGCGACGAGGCGCTTGTCCTTCAGACCTTCGGGCACGTCACCGTCGGCGATGCGACGTGCCAGACCTTCCACGATCGCCGTCTTGCCGACGCCCGGCTCGCCGATGAGCACGGGGTTGTTCTTGGTGCGCCGGCTGAGCACCTGGATGACGCGGCGGATCTCGTCGTCGCGTCCGATGACCGGGTCGATCTTGCCCTCACGGGCTCGTGCCGTGAGGTCCTGTCCGTACTTCTCGAGGGCGGCGAACTGCTCCTCGGGGTTCTGCCCGGTGACACGGTGGCTGCCGCGCACCTCCTTCAGCGCCTGGAGCAGCTCCTCGCTGTCGACGCCGAGGCGTTGGTTCATGGCGAGCAGCAAGTGCTCGACCGAGAGGTAGTCGTCCTTGAGGTCCTTGCGGTACTGGTCGGCGTTCTCGAAGACGTTGTTCAGCTCGCGGTTCATCCGCGGCTCGTCACCGCCGTAGGCCTTGGGCAACTTGGCCACGGCCTCGTCGGCCTTGTTGCGCACCATCAGCGGCGCGAGACCCAGCTGAGCCAGAACCGGCGGGGTGAGCGTGTCGTCCTGGCGGAGCAGCGCGGCCATCAGGTGGTCGGGGGTGAGCTCGGGGTTGCTGAGCGAACGCGCCTGGTCGATGGCTGCGGCCACCGCCTCCTGGGTCTTGATGGTCCACTTCTTCGGGTCGATCGCCATGTTCGCCAGTATACGGGCCAGGCAAGAAAGCTGATACGGGTTGTATCAACTTCTGAGGCACATGACATCGGCCACACGTCCCCGTTCGGCTCGGGCGCGGCCGAACCCCGGCGACCAACCGTGTGCGGTCTGTTCGCTGCCCGCTGCCGCCCGACACAGCCCGTACAGTCGCGGCCGTGGCGGGCCGGACCAGCGCGTGTGCACTGATCGTCGCAACGTGCGTCGTCCTCTCGGGGGCCGCGGCAGCGGACGAGCCGACGGGCGTCGGACCGACGGCGATTCGCCTCACGCCGCCGGCGCGCAGCTTCTCCGTCCTCTTCGCGGGTGACGTCCTCACCGAGGACCGTGTCATGCGCCTCGCGGCCGAGGCCGCGGCGAACGGTGAGACGTACGACTTCGCGCCGATGTTCGCGCCGGTGCGCGGCATCATCGAATCGGTCGACCTCGCCGTGTGCCACATGGAGGTGCCGATCGCCTGGCCCGGTCAGCGCCCCGGGTACTGGGGACGGTCACCGTTCGGCGGCAACCTGTTGCTGTCGCCGTACGAGATGGCCGAATCGCTGCGTCGAACCGGGTTCGACCGCTGCAGCACCGCCTCCAACCACAGCTTCGACCTCGGCACGGACGGTGTCGCATCGACATTGGCCGCGTTCGACATCGTCGGCCTCTCGCACAACGGCACTGCGCGGTCCCCCGAGGAGGCGAGCGCGGCACGGTCGTCGCTCACGATCAACGGCGTCCGGTTCGCCCACCTCTCCTACACCCGGTACTCCAACACCGTGCTCCCGAAGGAGCGCTGGAACGTGGCGTTCGCCGCATCACCCGCGCAGGTCGCCACCGACGTGGCCACCGCGCGGTCTGCCGGGGCGGAAGTCGTCGCCGTGAGCCTGCACCTGCCGAAGGAGATGCAGACCGGCCCGACCCTCGACGACCGCAACTTCGCCACGCAGGTCGCCGAGCTCGCCGACGTCGACCTGATCGTCCACCACGGCCCTCACGTCGTGCAGCCCGTCGAGCGGGTCGGTCGGACGGTCGTGTGGTGGAGCGTCGGCAACTTCGTCTCGTCGATGGGCACCGGGGGGCGAGGCCGATACAGCGATCCGCGCAGCAGAGACGGCCTGTTCGCCACGGCTCGGTTCACCGAACGGACGGACGGCACGTTCGACATCGCCCCGGCGACGATCCTCATCTGCAACGAGGCCTCGGCGCGAACGGTCCGCGCGCCGGTCGCCGAGCTGAGGGACTCGTCGCTGCCGTCGTGGTTGCGCACCGAGATGCAGCAGTGCATCGATCGCACGCGTCCGCTCATCCCCGAGCTGCGCTGACGCCGATCAGCCGCCCGGCGTGTCGGGTTTCCCGGGCTTGCCGGGCTTGCCGGGCTGGTCGGGCTTGCCGGGCTTGCCGGGCTGATCGGTCGAACGATCGTTCCGGTGCTCGTCGCCCTGGCTCCCGGCGTCGTCGGGCTTGCCGTGGCTCGTGGTGTCGGGCGCCGCGGCGGTCGTGATGTCGGGTGCCGGGTCATCTCCCTCGGCGTCCGCCTTGCCGCAGGAGGACTGGGCAGCTTCGCTGACCGCCGCACCGTGACCAGGCCCGGGCTCGACGCTCTGCGCGACCGAGCTGACGGTCTGGCCGTGGTTGCCCTCAGCACACTGGGTCTCGTCGAAGTCGGTGTCCGGATCGTCGACGAGCGGGGTGTCGGCGACTCGCTCCGGGTCGTCGACGGTCTCCGTGGTGTCCGGAGCATCGGTCGACTCGGTCGTCGAGCTGGCCGAATCGGATGTCGACGGCGCTGCGCTCGTGGTGGGCTCGATGGTGGTCTCGGTGGTCGACGGAGCCTCGGTGGTCTCGGACGCGACCGTCGACGTGCTCGCGTCCGGCGCGACGGGCGCGTCGGCAGAGAAGAACCCACCGGGTCCGGCGGCAGCGACACCAGCGAAGCCGAGGACGCCGGCGGCGATGACGGCTGCGACGGGCAGTCGGCGACGATGCGTGAGGGGGACAGGTCGGGACATGGCGGACTCCGATGTGTCGATGCGTGCGTGGTGCATGGCGTCGACGTCTGCCTCACGGCGCGTGTGCTCGGCCGACATGGCCGGCGAGCGCAGCGTCTGGAGGAAGTCGTCGAGAGGATCGCTCATGGCACCCGGTCCATCGTCGGCGTGTCCGTCTCCGTTACACGTAGTCCTTCCGCCAGCTTCTTGAGGGCCCGGTGCACGATGACGCGGACGTTGCCCTCGCTCTTGCCGACGATCCTCGCGACGTCGGCGACATCGAGGTCGGCGACCACCCGGAGCAGCACGATCTCGGCTTGATCTGATGGCAACGTCCGAACGAGTGCGATCGCCCGCTCGAGTGCCGTCGCCCGCTCGACGGTCTCCGCGACGTCGTCGGCAGCCGCTGGTTGAGGCACGGAATCGAAGGAAGCCTCGCCACGTCTCGTCCGCCGGCGCAGATCATCGATCGAGCGACGGCGGGCGATCGTGAACAGCCAACCCCTGAAGCGATCGAGATCGCCGTCGAAGCCATCCAGCCCCTGCGCGACCTCGAGCCACACGATCGATGCGATGTCGTCAGGCGACGGGCAGCCGACGCCACGAAGGAACCGGAGCAGGAGGTGCTGGTGGATGGACCACAGCTCGCCGAGCGCGTCGCGATCACCTCCACGGGCGCGTTCGATGAGGCTGTCGGTTCCTCTGACGCCTGCCGCCCCAGGCTCGGCGTCGCGGTCGTGCACATCCCTCCTATCGACCGTCCGGCACCACCACTCAAGCACACGGATGCGGCGCCGCCAGTTCGCGGGCGGCGAAACATGCCCGAAACGTGAGGCCCTCTACGATGCGCGCCATGCAGCTCTCGCCCCACGAGCAGGAGCGCCTGCTCGTCCACGTCGCGGCCGAGGTCGCCGAGAAGCGCAGGGCGCGCGGCCTGAAGCTCAACTACCCCGAGACGGTCGCGATCCTCACCTCGTGGGTGTACGAAGCCGCACGCGACGGACGCACGGTCGTCGACCTGATGGAGGCGGGCTGCCAGGTCCTGACGACCGACGACGTGATGGACGGCGTCGCCGAGATGGTCGACGAAGTGCAGATCGAGGCCACCTTCCCCGACGGCACGAAGCTCGTCACCCTGCACGCGCCGATCCGAGCCGGCGCGTCCGCGGCGGCCGGCGTGGTGCCCGGCGAGATCACCGGGCCCGACGGATCGATCGTGCTCAACGCCGGTGCCGCGACGTTCTCGCTCGACGTGGTGAACGGAGGCGACCGACCGGTGCAGGTGGGGTCGCACTACCACTTCGCGGAGGCCAACCCGGCGTTGCTGTTCGACCGGGCGGCAGCACGCGGGCACCGCCTCGACATCGCAGCCGGCACATCGGTGCGCTTCGAGCCAGGCATCACTCGCACTGTGGCGTTGGTGCCGATCGGCGGCAACCGGATCGTGCCCGGCCTGCGCGGCGAGGTCGCAGGACGCCTCGATGGTTGAGATCTCCCGCGCGCACTACCGACGGCTGTACGGGCCGACCACCGGCGACCGCGTCCGCCTCGCCGACACCGACCTCGTGATCGAGGTCGAGGAGGACCGGTGCGCCGGCGGGGACGAGGCGGTGTTCGGCGGTGGCAAGGTGATCCGCGAGTCGATGGGTCAATCGGCGCGCACCCGTGCCGACGGTGCGCCCGATCTCGTCATCACCGGCGCGCTCGTCCTCGACCACTGGGGCATCGTGAAGGCCGACGTCGGGGTGCGAGACGGCCGCATCGTCGGCATCGGCAAGGCCGGCAACCCCGACACCATGCCTGGTGTCGACCCGGCGCTCGTGATCGGCCCGTCGACCGAGATCCTGTCGGGCAACGGGCGCATCCTGACCGCGGGCGCGATCGACTGCCACGTCCACCTGATCTGTCCCCAGATCGTCGACGAGGCGTTGGCGTCGGGCATCACGACGATCATCGGTGGCGGCACCGGCCCGGCCGAAGGAACGAAGGCCACGACGGTCACCGCCGGGGCGTGGAACCTGACCCGAATCCATCAGGCGATGGACGCGATGCCGATCAACGTCGTGCTGCTCGGCAAGGGCAACACGGTGTCGCGCGACGCGCTGTGGGAACAGGTGCTCGGCGGCGCCGGTGGTTTCAAGCTGCACGAGGACTGGGGCACGACGCCCGCCGCGATCGACGCATGCCTCACGGTCGCCGACGAGTCGGGGGTGCAGGTCGCGATCCACACCGACACGTTGAACGAGGCCGGCTACGTGGAGTCGACGTTGGCCGCGATCGGGGGCCGGTCGATCCACACGTACCACACCGAGGGAGCTGGCGGCGGCCACGCGCCCGACATCATCACGGTCGCGGCGCACCCCAACGTGTTGCCCTCGTCGACCAATCCGACACGGCCCCACACGGTGAACACCCTCGCCGAACACCTCGACATGCTGATGGTCTGCCATCACCTGAACGCCTCCGTGCCGGAAGACCTCGCCTTCGCCGAGAGCCGCATCCGCCCGTCGACGATCGCGGCCGAGGACGTGTTGCACGACATGGGCGCGATCTCGATCATCGGCAGTGACTCGCAGGCGATGGGACGGGTCGGCGAGGTGATCCTGCGCACGTGGCAGACCGCACACGTCATGAAGGGCCGGCGCGGCTCGTTGATCGGTGACGTCGACAACGACAACCAGCGCGCTCGGCGGTACGTCGCGAAGTACACGATCTGTCCAGCGGTCGCGCACGGGCTCGACCACGAGATCGGCTCCATCGCGGTCGGCAAGCTCGCCGACCTCGTGCTGTGGGATCCGCGCTTCTTCGGTGTCCGGCCACATGTCGTGATGAAGGGCGGAATGATCGCGTGGGCGCAGATGGGCGATGCCAACGCCTCGATCCCGACACCGCAGCCGGTCCTTCCCCGCCCGATGTTCGGCGCGAGTGCACGTGCCGCCGCGGCGACGAGCGTGACGTTCGTCGCGCAGGCGGCGCTCGACGACGGGCTGGCCGATCGCTTGGGCCTGACGCGCCGGCTGGTCGCGTCGGCCGACACCCGCTCGCGCGGCAAGGTCGACCTACCCGAGAACGACGCCATGCCATCCATCACGGTCGAACCCGACACGTTCGCGGTGCGCATCGACGGCGAACTGATCGTTGAGCAACCCGTCGCCGAGCTGCCGATGGCGCAGCGGTACTTCCTGTTCTGATGAGCGGCCGGGCTGCGCTGCTCCTGCTGGCCGACAGCCGGTTCCCGACGGGCGCGCACGCGCACAGCGCAGGGGTGGAGGCGAGCCACGCGCGCGGCGACATCAGCGATCTGCGCGACCTCGCCTCGTTCCTCGACGGGCGACTGCTGACGACCGCCCCCGTCGACGCCGCGTTCGCCGCGTCGGCGTGCGCGAACCTGCGCCCGTTCGCGGAGCTCGACCTCGAGCTCGCTGTTCGCACCCCGTCGCCGCGCCTCCGGACGATCAGCCGATCGCTGGGTCGGCAGCTCATCCGACCAGCGGAGCGGGCATGGCCGAGCGAGCGGTACTCCGAACTGCGCGCCGTGCATCCCGACGGACCGATGCAGGCCGTCTCGCTCGGTGCCGTCGCCGGGGCGGCAGGTCTGGGTCCGGCCGAGGCGGCGCTCTGTGCGCTGCACCACCTCGTCGGTGCCATCACGACCGCCGCGGTCCGGCTGCTCGGGCTCGATCCGTTCGACGTGCACGCGCTCGCGGCATCGCTGGCGCCTCGGCTCGACCAGATGGCGACAGCAGCCGCCGAGCTCGTCGATCGCTCGCCGTCCGACCTGCCGGCCACCACCAGCCTGCTCGCCGACGTCCTCGCCGAGCACCACGCCACCTGGGAGGTGAGGCTTTTTGCCTCCTGATCACAACCCCGGCCAGCCGCACCATCCGGGCGACGGCCACACGCACGGACACCACGACGGCCTGCCCGACGATGCGATGTGGGCGTACGGCGCACCCGGCACGCGGCCACTGCGCGTCGGCATCGGTGGTCCGGTGGGGAGCGGCAAGACCGCGCTGGTCGCCGCGTTGTGCCGAG
>JBFWSW010000002.1:0-204800 GCA_050248155.1 Ilumatobacteraceae bacterium | reverse complement strand
CCCGTGCGGGTCGGTGTTCGTGTGGGGGGCGGGTGGATCTGTCGATCGTGCTCGACGCGACCACCTGGCTGTTCGGCGAACACCCGAACACACGCTTCGACTGCGGCATCCCCGGCCTCGACCTCCCGTTGGACACGGTGCGCCGGATGGCGATGTTCGCCGACATCACCCTCGCCTTCATCGACGAACAAGGTGTCGTGTTGAAGCTCGGGCGGACACGACGGCTGGCCAACGACGACCAACGCCGCGCCCTGCGCATCATGTACCGGCACTGCGCCATCCCCGGCTGCACCGTCCCCGTCACACGCACCGAACCACACCACAGCCTCGAATGGGACGCCGACCAGGGTCCCACCGACATCGACAACCTCGTCCCCATCTGCAAACACCACCACGACCTCATCCACGACAACGGATGGAAGCTCTCACTCTCCCCCGACCGCCGCCTGACCGTCACCTACCCCGACGGCACCACCATGACCACCGGACCACCCAGCGAGCAATGGACATGACGAAGGTGATCAGGGGGATCGCTCGCGCGTCGGGCCGTCGCGTGCTCGCGCGCGCCGTCTCAGCGATGCGACGGTTCCTCGTGCGGTCATCCTCCGATGATCGAACGGGCGACACGCGCGCCGCTGCGCAGGGCTCCTTCCATGTAGCCGGCCCACTCGTCGGTGTGCTCGCCGGCGAGGTGCAAGCAGCCGTACCGGCGCCGCAGGAAGGGCAGCGCGGCGAGCAGCTGCCCCGGACCGAAGGTCACGTACGCGCCGAGGCTCCAGGGGTCGTTGGTCCAGTCGGTCTGCACACGCTCGCCTGCCAGGCCGCGCAGGCCCGGGAAGATGCGCTCGAGCTCGTCGACGATCCGGTCGGCGGTATCGGGAAGCGACGCGAGGGCGGCACCGTCGTGCGACGCCAGCAGCGCTGTCAGCACTCCGGAGTCGCCGGGCTGGTCATCGGTCGTCTCCCACACCTCACCCCAGGCGCGCTCGGTGCGCACCGAACCGTCCGATCCCTGATCGAGCCACACTCGCCGAGACACCTGCACGCTGACCTTGCCGCCGATGCCGTACGAGGCGGCGCTCAGCTCCGGCGGGATGTCGGGCCACACCCGGGCGAGCGCACCGAGCGGCACCGTCGACACGACATGGTCGGCGGCGAGCAACTCACCGGAGCGGAGCGTCACCGACCCGTGCTCGACGTCGATGGCTGCGACCGGCAGGCCGAGGCGGACGACACCTCCGATCGTCGCGGCCAGTCGCGTCGCCAGCTGGTCGTTGCCGCCGACGATCCGATGTCCCTCGAACCCGTCACCCGAGCGGCGGTGGAGCGCTGTCATCCACGCGGCCATCAGCTGCGACACCTCGTCTGGCCCGAGCATGTACTCGGTCCGGATGTCACGGCCGATCACGACCCGAGCCATCAGCCCGAGCCCGAGCCCTTCGAGCAGGGCGGAGAGCGACGAATCATCGAGCCCGGACGAATGCTCGCCGTCGGCGAGGGCGGCCGGGTCGACCTTCGCCGCGAGCGCGCCGAGCGCGCCGTGCCACCGCCCCAGGTCGCCGACGAGCGAGTGGTGCACCGAGAACGGCGTCGTGCGCCCGGCGACGTCGAGCCACCTCGTGTCGTCGTCGCGGCCGCTCGGGACATCGCTCAGCTCGAGGCCGAAACGCTCGACGAGCGCGAGGACCTCGCTGTGCGCCGTGTCGACGAACTCGGCTCCTCGTTCGCACCACTGGCCGTTCGCGAAGCGGTGGCTCCACACACGCCCGCCCACCCTGGGGCGTGCTTCGAGGACGGCGACGTCGAAGCCGGCGGCGACGAGGTCGGCTGCGCAGCGCAGTCCGGCGAGGCCGGCACCGATGACGATCACGTCGTGACGTGGACCGCGAGGCGTCGTCAGAAGAGCGTCCCCTGGTCGTCGTTGCGCAGGCCGAAGGGAATCCGTCGCGGCACACCCGGCCACGGCACGTAGTGGTCCATGAACACCCACGTCCGCCGGTGGATGGCAGAGGGTCCGTAGCCCTGCAGGGCCGCCTTGTGCATCGGACACGGGTAGCCCTTGTTGGCGTCGAAGCCCCAGTGCGGGTAGTGCTCGGCGTGGGCACGCATCTCACGATCGCGCACCACTTTCGCGAGGATGCTGGCCGCGGCGACCGACAGGCAGTGCATGTCGGCCTTCACCCGTCGCTCGACGACGGCGACATGCGGCTTGACGAAGTCCCACTTTCCGTCGACGACGGCCACGTCGGGCGTCACCGAGAGGGCCTCGATGGCTCGCTGCGCTGCCAGCCGCTGCGCCGCGGCCATCCCCAGCTCGTCACACTCGTCCTGACTGGCGGCTCCGACAGCCCACGACGTGCACCACGATGCGATGCGCGCGAAGAGGTGCTCGCGGCCGGCTTCGGTGAGCAGCTTCGAGTCGCGCACCCCGTTCACGCGGCGGTCCCGCGGCAGCACGGCCGCGCCCACCATGAGAGGTCCGGCCCACGCGCCACGGCCCACCTCGTCGATGCCGACCACCACCTCGTGGCCGCGCGCCCACAGGTCCTTCTCGATCGATCGGGTCGGTGCCCTGCCGCCCACCGCTCAGCCCAGCACCAAGCGGGCCGGTCCGGCACCCACCACGCCCGCCTGCCACCAACCATCGCCGAGAGCGCCGACCGCCGCCGGGTCGATCGCGGCCAGCAGCCCACCCGACGTCTGCGGATCCATGCACAGCGCCTCGCCCGCAGCCGACGCCGTGGACACGACGTGGTCGCGCACGTAGTCGCGGTTGCGCGGGTCGCCGCCCGTGCGCACCCCTCGTTCGGCGGCTTCGCGGGCACCCGGATACGCGACGATCGCGTCCGTCTCGAGGACCACCTCGACATGGCTCCGCTCGGCGACCTCCCACGCGTGGCCGGCGAGCCCGTAGCCGGTGACATCGGTGACGGCGTGCACCGCGCTGCCCAACGAGCGCAGGTGCTCGGCCGCACCCCGGTTCAGCCGGCGCATGCCCGCGATCGCCGCGGCGCGTTCACCCGGCGTTCCCCCGGCGAGGGTGAGCGCGGTACCGAGCGGCTTCGACACCATGATCACGTCACCGGCTCGGGCTCCCGACTTGCGGAACACCCGATCGGGGTGCACGGTGCCCTGCACGGCCAGCCCGAAGATGGGTTCGGGGTTGCGGATCGTGTGCCCACCGGCAACGGAGCCTCCGGCTTCCTGCACGATCGATGTCGCCGCAGCGAAGATCGCGGTGATGGCGTCGCGAGGGAAGTGCTCGGGGAACGCGGCGATGTTCAGCGCCAGGACCACCTGGCCTCCCATGGCGAACACGTCGCTGCACGCGTTCGCCGCCGCGATCGCTCCGAAGTCGTCAGGATGATCAACGAGTGGCGGGAAGAAGTCGGTGGTGCTGACCAGCGCCACATCGTCCGACACGCGGTACACCGCGGCGTCGTCGAAGGGCGCGAGTCCGACCAGCAAAGCCGGATCGACGCCGGCGGGGAGCTCGGCGACCATGTCGGTCAGCAGCGAGGCGCCCCACTTCGCTGCACATCCTCCACAGGACGTCCACTCGGTGAGGCGCATCGCGGCGAAGGGATCGTCGGATGGGTCGCCGGCTCCGTCGACGAGCGGCGCGGCGGGCGAGGTCACGAGGCCAGCCTACGCGTCGGACCTGCGATCGCTCAGGCCCCGACGGTTCAGGACCGTGATCTCTCAGGCCCGGGGTCGCAGCACCGATTGGGTCTGGGTGGTCTTGCCGACGAGCTTGCCCAGCACGCCGCCGTCGACGACGCGGAGCTCGGTCTCGATGACGATCGTCGACGACCCGGCGTGGAGCGGCCGCGACACGGCCCGCACGGTGCCCTCGCGCACCGCGCCCAGGAAGTTGGTCTTCGACTCGATCGTCGACGTGCCAGTTGCACCCTCCGGCAGGTTCACAGCCGCGCACGCCGCGCCGCACGAGTCGGCGAGCGCCATCAGGACCCCACCGTGCACGAGCCCTCCGGTCGTGCACAGCGACTCGTGCCAGTCGAGCTCGAGCTCGACGAGGTCGGGTTCCCAGGTGACGCCGCGAACTCCCAGTTGCGCGCAGAAGGGCATCGCCTGGTGGATCGTGCCGGTCAGGTCCATGCCGCCACGCTAGGGGGCGCGTCAACTCGGGCGGGACCGTCGCTCGGGGCTCGGTAGGGTCGCATCTCGTGATCACGCTCGACCGGTACTCGTTCACGCCCACCGATGCGCGGCGCACGGTCGAGAACTTCGATGCCCTGTGGCAGCTGCACATCGACGGGCGACCCGGCGCTGCGGATGTGCTGGCGCCCATCCGCCCGGCGCTCTCCGGCGACGTCGACGTCGACCTTCCCGCCGTGTGGTCGGCGCTGTGCTCTGCCGGACCGGCGCTGCGCGAGGCCGGGTTGCTGCCGGCTCGTGCCGAAGGTCGCGTCGACGCGCTGCACCGCTCGGACGGAGGCGTGCCCAAGCTCGCCACATCGAGCGTGGAGGTCGGATGGTCGGGCGTTGCGGGCGACCGCCAGGCAGCGCGCCAGCATCACGGCCGGCCGTGGCAGGCGCTCTGCCTGTGGTCGACGGAGGTGATCGATCGTTTCGCAGCCGAGGGCCATCCCCTTGCCGCAGGCAACGCCGGCGAGAACGTCACCCTGCTCGGGCTCGACTGGGCGCAGGTGCGTCCCGGTGTCCGCCTGCAGATCGGGACAGTCGTCTGCGACGTCTCGGCATTCGCGCTGCCCTGCTACAAGAACAAGCAGTGGTTCGCGGGCGAGGACTTCAACCTGATGCACCACGATCGCGGTCCGGTGAGCCGGGTGTATGCGACCGTGCTGCAACCCGGCCACATCGACGTGGGCGACCTCGCTGTGCTCGAACCGTGAGCGCTCGAACGGTGAGTGCTCGGCATCGCGTCCTCGGCGTCAGCGGGAGCCTGCGCGCCGCGTCGTCGAACACCGGCCTCGTCCGCCTCGCCCAGCGCGTCGCACCCGACGGGCTGGCTGTGCACATCGTCGACTGGATCGACCAGTTGCCGTACTACAACTTCGACCTCGAGGCCGACCCGCCGTCGGTCGTCTCTCGCTGGCGGGACGAAGTCACCACGGCTGACGCGATCGTCATCGGACTGCCCGAGTACAACTGGGGCCCGAGCGCAGTGTTGAAGAATGCGATCGACTGGGCCTCCCGCCCGTTCGGCGGTCAGGCATTGAAGGGCAAGGTGATCGCGCTGCTCACCTCGGCCGGCAAGAGCGGCGGTTCACACGTCCAGGAGAGCCTCGGCACCATCCTCCAGCTCATCGGCAACACCGTCGTCACCGAACCCGCCGTGCAAATCGCCATGGGCCCGACGCGCATCTCAGCCGACGGCCAGACCGACGATGGGGAGGTCGTCGCGCTGGTGTCGGCCAAGATGGCGGCAGTGGCGGATGCGTTGCGCGCCCGGTCGTCAACGGGCTGAGTCGACCAGCCCCCAGCGCTGGCGGATCCAGCGGTCGAGCACGCCGAACACGCACGTGTCGACGAGGATGCCGATGACGAGGATCACGATCATCGTCGCGATCAGGCCCGACGAGTTGGCGAGCTCGCGATTCACCTGGAGCAGGTAACCGACGGAAGGTTGGCCGGGGATGATGACCAAGAGCTCGCCGGCCATGAGGCTGCGCCAGGCAAACGCCCAGCCCTGCTTGAGGCCACCGATAAACGACGGCAGCGATGCGGGCAAGATGATGTGGCGGTACTGCTTCCAGCCCTTGGCGCCGAGCACCCGGCCAGCCCGCAGCAGGATCGGCGGGATGTGGTCGACGCCGGCGATCAGGCCGTTGGCGATCGCCGGCGCCGCTCCCAGCACCGTCACGAACAAGATGGCCTTGTCGCTCAGCTTGAACAGCAGGATGGCGAGCGGGAACCAGGCGATCGACGGCATGGTCTGGATGCCGGTGATCAGCGACCCGATCGCCGTGCGCACCACCCTCACCCGCGAGACGACGCTGCCGAGCGCGACACCGATCAGCACCGCGAGGCCGAAGCCCATCGCGGCGCGCTGCATCGTGATGCGAACCGCTTTGAAGAGCGTGCCGTCGGCGACGAGGTCACGGAGGTCGCGCAGCGTGTCGGCGGGAGGAGCGAGCGCGTACTCGGGCTTCCAACCCGACCACACAACCGCCTGCCACAAGAAGCCGGCGATCGCGATCGCGGCGACCTTGGGCCAGGTCGCCGACCACACGCGGCGCGCCCGACCCTCGCCGTCGTCGCCGCCGAGGTCGAGCGCGTCGAGGCCGGCGAACGTTGTGCGCAGGCCGTTCTCGGCGGTCTCCTGATCGCCGTTGTGTCCATGACGCAGATGGAGCTCAGTTCGCATGGCGACGCACCTCCTGGCGCAGCAGATCGGTGATCGTGCCCGCGAGGCCGCTCACCTCGGGCGAGTCCATGCGGCGGGGCCGCTCGATGTCGACGTCGATCGACTCGACGATGCGACCCGGTCGGCTCGACAGCACGAGCACCCGGTCGGCGAGGCGCGCTGCCTCACGGACGTTGTGGGTGACGAACACGATCGTCAGGCTGTGGTCGGCCCACAGCCGCTCGAGCTCGTCGTGCAAGAGATCACGCGTCATCGCGTCGAGAGCTCCGAACGGCTCGTCCATCAGCAGCACGTCGGCGTCCTGGGCGAAGGCGCGGGCCAGGGCGACACGCTGACGCATGCCACCGGAGAGCTCGTGGGGCTGCTTGTCGGCGAAGCCCTCGAGGTGCACGGTGCGCAGGAGCGTCTTCACCCGCTCACGCCGCTCCGCCTTCTCGATGCCCCGAAACTTGAGCGCCAGATCGACGTTGCCGGCGACGGTGAGCCACGGGAACAGCGCGGCCTCCTGGAACATCAGCCCGGTGCGGCCTTGCACGTCGATGCGGCCGGTCGTCGGCTTGTCGAGGCCGGCGACGAGGTTGAGCATCGTGGTCTTGCCACAGCCCGATGCTCCGACGACGCACAGGAACTCGCCGGGTGCGACCGAGAGGTCGATGTGGTCGAGGGCGTGCACGGCTCGGGCGCCCCGGCCGTACACCTTGTTGACGCCTCGCAGCGACACGGCCGCGAGGGGACTGGGTGGTGCGTCGGGCACCACCCAGCTCTCAGCGTTGAGCGTGCTCACAGTCCCTTCACCTCCGGCAGCCCTCGCTCGACGAGGACCTTGTTCAGAATGGTCAGGTCGTAGATCGCGGAGAGGTCGACGTCGTCGAGCAGGCCGACCGACACGGCGTCGTCCTTCGACTTCTGCAGCGACGAGGCGATCGGGTCGGCCGTGAACGTCAGGTTCTCCCATGCGCCGGCGATGACCTCGTTCGGCAGGGCCTTGGTAGTGATCCGCTCGATGCCGGCGTTCGTCGCCGCCTGGGCGATGGCCGGGTCGGCGTTCGCCTCGTCGATCGCGTCCAGCAGACCGTTGACGAGCCCCTCGACGATGTCGGGGTGATCGTTGAGGTACTCGGTGGTGACGATGAGGTGGGTCGTCACGAACTGGCCGTTCGGCCACAGGTCGGCTTCGTCGACGAGCACGTGACCGCCTCCCTCGAGGATCAGGCGGGTGGCCCACGGCTCTGGCACCCAGGCCCCGTCGATGTCGCCGGCCTGGAACGCCGTCAGCGTGTCGGCGTTGGCCTGGGGCAGGATGCTGACGTCACCGCCGCCCGTGGCATCGGACTCGAAGCCCTGCGACTGCAGCCACGCGCGCAGCGCCACGTCCTGGGTGTTGCCGAGCGACGGCGACGCGAGCTTGGTGCCGGCGAGCTGATCCGGCGAGTCGATGCCGTCACGCACCACCAGCGATGCGCCGCCCGACGTGGTGCCGGCGACGATGCGCAGCGCTTCACCGTCTGATTGCGCAAAGCCGTTGATCGCCGGGTTCGGCCCGATGAAGGTGGCGTCGATCGCACCCGAGAAGAGCGCCTCGATGGCCTCGGTGCCTGCGTTGAAGTAGGAGTACTCGATCTCGACGCCCTCGCCCAGTGCGTTGGCGAAGATCCCTTCCTCCTCGCCGATGACCGCGGGGGCGTGCGTGACGTTCGCGAAGTACCCGAGCCGCAGCGTGCCCTGGACGGACGGGGCCGCGCTGCCGCCGCCGGGCGAGGTCGGCGTGGACGTGGTGTTGGGTGCGTGTGCCGACGCGGCGTCGTCACCACCTCCGCAGGCGGCGAGACCCAGGCCGAGCAGCGCCACGAGGAGCAGGACAGGTGCGGGTCGCCAACCCGCCGACCGCGGCCGTCGCCGTTGACTAAAGGTTACTTTTAGAGTATCTTTTATGACGTTCACATGAGTATTGTCGTATGCATCGAACGCTTCTGCAAGCGTCCGTCGTTACAGTTTTCGGCAAGAATCGCAACGACCAGCACGCACCAGCACCCCACCATGTGGATCACCCGCCGCACCGACTACGCCACCCGAGCACTGCTCACGCTGTGCATGGCACAACCCGACGAGGTCCTGAACGTCGACGACATCGCCCGGCGGACAGGCGTGCCGACGTCGGTGTCCAAGCAGATCATGAACCACATGCGGGCGGCCGGGCTCGTGCGATCGGAGCGGGGCCCGAGCGGCGGCTACCGGCTCAACCACCGGCCGGAGGAGATCACGCTCGAGCGCGTGGTGCGGTTGTTCCAGGGTCCGCTCGCGCCCATCGGGTGTGCCACCCGGCTCGAACCCGAGGAATGCCCGATGACCCCGGGCTGCGCGATGCAGGACGTGTGGGCCGAGGTCCGCGACGCGACGATCGCCATCCTGTCACGCACCACCTTTGCCGACCTGGCCGCGCGCTCCACCGGGCCGTGGGTCACCGGCGTGCCGCTCCCGGTGCGATCGGCGCATGCGTTCGCGCTGCAGGCCCTCGATACGGAGTGATGTCGCCGGCCGGGCTCAGCTCTCGATGCTGACCTCACGGTAGGCGTGCTGGCACGGGCTGCCCTCGACCACCCAGGCGCGGTGCGGCCCGCCGTCGGAGCGCAGCTCGGCGATCATGGACGCTGTCGTCACCTCGACGAGCTCGCCGGCGCCGTCGCAAGCGTGCATGCAGACGCTCCACCCCTCGGTCGTGCACGAGTCGTGGGATCGCAGGTGGTCGGCGAGCCGGTCGATCGTCACCGGACGCTGCCGCAGGACGGCGCGCGACGCGGCCAAGCGCGCGTCGACCAGCTCGGCCACCGGTTGGCGCGGATGGCGGTGCACCCGGTCGAAGGCGGCGATCGTGGTGCGGTTCGAGATCGCAGCCACCTCTGCCACGGCTTCGACCGCGACCGTACGGCCGGAGGTCTCGATGACGAAGGCATGCCGCGGGTCGGCCACGAGGAAGCTGCTCCAATAGGCCTTCGGTCCGGACGCACCGTGTGGGTCGTGACCGGTGCCGCCCTGGCCGTAGCGCTCGATCATCGAGGAGATGACGTCGACAGCCGCAACCGCCGACGCTGCCCGCTCGAGCGCGAGCCGCACCAGGTCGAGCCCCGTCAACGCAGGCGGTGCACGCCGCGGGTCGAGGGTCGTGTAGATCGCCTCGTTGCCGACCGCGACCCCGGCGACGTTCACCCCGTGTTCGGCACCCCAGCACCACGACGGGACCGACAGCAGGCACGCGAGCGTCTCGCCGTCGTGCGGATGGACGCTGACGTGCGTCGCCCGCACCGGCTCGCGATCACGACGAGCCGGCGACCACGTCAGCCGTTGCACCTCGTCAGGGGGACGATCGCTGTTCTTCGCGAACAACGTCCCACCCGTGCCGGTTGCCGGCGGCAGGGCCACCAGGCAATCGCACATCAGCTGAACGACTCGGACGCCGACGCGTCGGTGCTCGCGACCGCGGCCTCCTGTCGCACCGGTGCCGGCCACAGTGCCTCTCCGGACATCTGCTCGCTCGACCACCCCGGCGCGGCCCGCGACGCCGTCAGCGTCACGCCCGGCCCTGCGGTCTCCCACAGGACGGCGGGGCGCTCGCCGTGCCACCGGATGGCGTAGGACACCGAGGAGCCCGGCTCGGTCGGCACCCCATGCACCTCGAAGTCGTTCCCCCACCAGTCGACCGGGATGCCACCGGGGAGCAGATCACCACGGTGAGCCAGAGCCTGCTCGACGGTCGTCGCCACGCGGGCAGGCGTGGCGTGACCTCGATCGTCCAGCCGAACCGACACGTCGAGCGCGCCACGCGCGATCTGGTGACGGCGGAGCGCGGCGACGTCGGCGGCAGCTCGTTCGTCGCCGAGCCGCCATGCGATCGCTTCCGCCGCGTCGAGGGCAGCAGCGGCACCGGCTGGGTCGGAGACCGTGCGCCGACGGAGAGCCCGTGCGAGACGGGCCGATGCAGCGGCCACGTCGAGCACCGTGTCGTCGTCGCCCCCCAGCATGCGCACGTGATGGTGCAACGCCAGCAGGACGTCGATCGGGTCGTCGGCGTCCGTGTGCGGTGGACCGAGGACGAGATCACATCGCGCCTCGACGAGCGCCTCGACGAGCGATCCGTCGGGCACGTCGATTCGACTTGCCCGATGGACGGTCGCCGTCCATCCGGCGACGACCTGATGTGGCGCGGGCAACGATGCCGGCAGGCTCCCACCCCCAGCAGTGCGGTCGCGGCTCAACGCCACCGTCACCTGCGCCCTGTGGCCGATCGGCACCACCCGGGCGTCGTCGGGGAGGTCGATGCCGGGCACCGGCTTCGCCGCCGGCACTCGGGAGCCGAGGAACGGCGCTCCGGCGAACGCGACGGCCACGGGGAGGGGCGAGTCGTTCTCGACCTGGACGACGACGAGCCCACCGCTGTCGGGCACGCAGAACGACCGGTGCACGACGTCGCCACTCGGCACACGCAGCCGTGTCTCGACGACGGGCGTGCCGAGCAGGCGAACCTGGCGGATCGTCGGCTCGCGCGACGGCACGTGCCAGCGATCGTCAGCGGCAACGAACCAGTCGAGCGTTTCCGCGCACGACGATTGCCGAACCGCACCCCAGGGCAGGACCTCGGCGCGCAGATCGTTGCCGAGGACGCCGATCGTGATGCTCACGGCCCACACCGTACCGAGGGGTGGCTCCATCCCACGGGCGCGTACGATGCCGCGGTGGACGCCGCAGTGCTCATCCCGATCAAGGCGTTCCACGAAGCCAAGCAACGGCTCGATCCGCGCCTCGATGCCGCCGACCGCGAGCGGCTGGCGCGGTGGACGGCCGAGCGCGTCCTCGCCGCGGCGGGCGAGCTGCCGACGTACGTCGTCTGCGACGATCGGGCGGTCGCCGGCTTCGCCGCCGATCACGGAGCGACCGTGCTGTGGGAGCAGGGTCAGGGCCTGAACGGCGCCGTCAGCAACGCCGCCCGCGCGCTGCGCGACCTGGGGCACTCGCACGTCGTCGTGGCCCACGGTGATCTGCCGCGACCTCAACCGCTCGCAGCGCTGGTCCGCCCGGCGTCGATCACGGTGGTTCCCGATCTGCGCCACGACGGCACCAACGTGCTCGCCTTCCCAGCGGCCACCGCGATGACGATCGCGTACGGCGCCGGCTCGTTCCGCCGGCACCTCGCGGCCGCGTCGGCCACGGGCACGGCGGTGTGGGTCGTGCACGACCGATTCCTCGCCCTCGACATCGACTTCCCCTCCGACCTCGACCATCCACTCGTGAAGGACGTGCTGCCCTCATGGCTGCCAACGAACCCGGACAACCGCTCGCGGACGGCGACGCGCTGAACCCGACGCGCGAGCTCGCGCCCCCCTCCTCGGCGCTGGCGATCGGCGCGCATCCCGACGATGTCGAGTTCGGCGGAGGCGGCACGCTGGCGAAGTGGGCGGACGCCGGTTGCGTCGTCCACCACCTCATCTGCACCGACGGGTCGAAGGGCACATGGGACGTCGAAGCCGACACCGAGGCGCTCGTGTCACGGCGCCAGCACGAACAGCGAGCAGCCGCCCGAGCACTGGCCGGCGATCGCGCGGGTGAGGTGGTCTTCCTGGGGCACGTCGACGGCGAGCTCGAGAGCTCACTCGCGGTGCGCGGCGAGGTCGCGAGGGTGATCCGCCGGCTCCGACCCGATGTCGTGCTCGGTCACGACCCCTGGAAGCAGTACCGGCTCCACCCCGATCACCGGCATGCGGGGTTGCTGGCGTGCGAGGCGATCGTCGCGGCCCGCGACCCGCACTTCTACCGCGAGCACCGGATCCCCCACCACCGCCCTCGCCTGCTGCTGCTGTGGGAGGCCGAGCGCCCGAACCACATCGAGGACGTGACGGCGACCGTCGATCGCAAGCTGGCCGCGCTCGAAGCGCACGTCTCTCAGTTCGAGAGCACGATGAAGGCCTCGGACGCATCGGAGCTCGACGCGTTCCGCGAACGCATCCGCACGAGGCTCGCCGAGCTCGGCCGACCTCACGGCATCGCTGCCGCCGAGGTGTTCCGGCTCGTCACCGACCTCTGAAGGTCGGCTGCCCGACTCGCGAAACGGGGAGCCCTGATGGGGCTCCCCGTTCGCACGCTCCTGTGAGCACAGATCACTTCTTCTTGGCAGCAGCCTTCTTCGCGGGAGCCTTCTTCGCCGCGGCCTTCTTGGCCGGAGCCTTCTTCGCAGCCGCCTTCTTGGCCGGAGCCTTCTTCGCTGCAGCCTTCTTGGCCGGAGCCGCCTTCTTGGCAGCCGCCTTCTTGGCGGGAGCCTTCTTCGCGGGCGCCGCCTTCTTCGCTGCAGCCTTCTTGGCTGGTGCCGCCTTCTTGGCGGCGGCCTTCTTCGCCGGAGCCTTCTTGGCCGGAGCCTTCTTCGCAGGTGCCATGGTGATGTGTCTTCCTTTGCTGTCTTGGTTACTTCTTCTTGGGGTTGAGAGCCGACTTGAGCGTGCTGCTCGAAGTGAACTTCATGCGGGTCGAAGCAGCGATCTTCACTGCCGCGCCCGTCTGCGGGTTGCGCCCGGTGCGGGCCTTGGACTTCGAGGTGCTGAACGAGCCGAAGCCCGGCCACGCGACCTTGTCACCCTTCTTCGCAGCTTTGGTGACGGTGTCGAAGAACGCGCCGATGGCCCGCTCGGCATCTGCCTTCGAGACGCCGGACTCCTTCGCGACTGCGTCGAGCAACTCTGCTTTGGTCATGTCTGTGATACCTCTTCGTATCGTGTTCGTGCTGAGTAACGGAGCGTTACGCACGCGTATCGAACAGGTTTCGCGGTCGAATAGCAAGCATCCTCGTTGTTGCAAATGCAACTACATGCTCCGAGCGGGTGCTCACACCTCAGATCGACCCCGATAGGTGATCACGAAGGCGTGTCGCGATCACTTCGGCCTCACCCGGTTCGTACTTCTGCCGCGGCCAGAAGAAACCGCGCAGCCCATCGCGCGGGCGCCGCGGCACGACGTGCACATGGAGGTGCGCGACGCTCTGACTGACGATGTTGTTGTTGGCGACGAAGGTGCCGGGCGCACCGAGCGCGGCACCCATCGCCGACGCGACGCGCTGCACGCGCAGGAAGAACGGACCCACCGCGTCCTCGGGTAGATCGTTCAGCGTCACCACGTGTTGCCGGGGCACCACGAGCGTGTGACCGGGGAACAGCGGTCGGCGATCGAGGAAGGCAACGGCGACTTCGTCGGCGAGCACCACGTCTGCTGATGCGATGCCGTCGCAGATCGCGCAGAAGGGGCACCCACTCCGGTCGTCCACGGTTCCAGTCTGGCGCGATCATCGTCGCGTGACGACGAACCACGCCCAGCCTCCCACTCCTCGACTCGCGCCGATCTCCGAGCCGTCGCCGGACGTCGTCGACCTGTACGAACGAGCCGGGTTGCGCAGCCCGGACGGCGGCGCGCTGAACATCTTCGCGACGCTGGCCCATCATCCGGCGTTGCTGAGACGATGGCTCGTGTTCGCGACCCACGTCCTCAGCAAGAGCACGTTGACCGCACGCGACCGCGAGCTGCTCATCCTCCGCGTGGGCGTGCGATGCGCGTCGCGGTACGAGTTCGCCCAGCACCACCTCATCGCTCAGCGTTCCGACATCTCCGTCGACGAGATCGAGCGAGTGAAGTCGGGCCCCGACGCGGGCTGGACCCGTCACGACGCGGCACTGCTGCGAGCCGTCGACGAGCTCCACGACCAGAGCGTCGTCAGCGACGAGACGTGGTCCGTGCTCGCCGAGACCTACGGACCGGAGCAGCTGCTCGACCTGCTCGCCACGGTCGGCAACTACCACCTCGTCGCGTTCGTGTTGAACAGCTGCGGGGTCGCGATCGACGACGGGGTTCCGGACACGCTCTGAGCATCATCGGATCGACATCGACCTCGCGGCGCCGTGAACACCGCGTGAACGAGGGTCGACATCCACCTCCGGGGCTCCCCGATGCGGTACAAATCAGGGCGTTGAGATCGCTGCGGATCACGTCGTTCCTCCGGACGGACCGCGCAGCCGAGCTCGCGATGGCCGCATCGGCGCATCCGAGCCGGTGGGCGCTGGTCGCAGCTCGGCCGTGCCCCTCGACCACTCCCTCTCGACTGGAGCTTCGTTGACCGACGTCCGTTCACCTCACCCGTCCACCGCGCCGAAGCCGGGGGTTCCCACACCCGACTGGTCACGACCCGCCTGGCCACACCCGGACGGAGCCGCACAGCTGCATCGCACGAGGGTCGTGCTCGACACATCGGTGCTCGTCGCCGACCCGGCGTGCCTGCACGGCTTTGCCGGTGTCGACGTCGTCATCCCGATCACGGTGATCGAGGAGCTCGACAGCCTGAAGTCTCGGCTCGACGACGTCGGGCGGGCGGCTCGCAACGCCCTGCGCACGATCGAGGACCTTCGCGTCCGCGCCGGAGGCTCGCTCGCGACGGCAGTGCCGATGTCCGAGCACGCGAGTGCGGGCACGCTCCAGATCGAGATCAACGGCGTCCAGAAGCACCTCTTGATCGAGCACGGGCTCGACCCGGCGGTGCCGGACAACCGGATCATCGGCGCCGCGCTGGGGCAGGCGCGCCACGCGCCCACGACGATGGTGTCGAACGACGCGGCACTGCGCATCAAGGCCGCGCACCTCGGTCTCGACGCGGCTGAGCACCAGCCGGTCGGTCGTGCGGCTGCGACCCGGGACACCGGATGGGCCACCTTCGAGGCGACGCCGGCGATCGTCGACGAGCTCTATGTCGCAGGTGGTGCGCCCGTGCAGACGATCGACCCGGACGGATGGACGAAGGAGAACTCCTTCGCCATCGTCCGCGCCGGCTCGCAGTCGGCACTCGTGCGCCGGGTCGATGACGAGTTCGTGGTGCTCACCCATTCCGCGCCCGAGGCGTGGGGGCTGCGAGCTCGGTCGAAGGAACAACGGTTCGCGCTCGAGCTGCTGCTCGATCCCGAGGTGAGCGTCGTCGCGCTGGACGGCCGGGCGGGCACGGGCAAGACGGTGATGGCGATCGCCGCCGGGCTCGAACAGGTGGTCGAGACGCGCACCTACGAGCGGCTCGCGATCTACCGTCCGCTCGTCCCGGTCGGACGGGCCGACGTCGGCTTCCTGCCGGGTGGCCTCGACGAGAAGCTCGATCCGTGGATGTCGGCCATCCACGACGCGATCGTCGCGCTGACCGACCAACGCAGCAGCCAGGACGCGAGGACGCTGATCGACGAGCTGACGACACGCAGCAAGCTGTCGCTCGAGAGCGTCACGTTCCTCCGCGGCCGTTCCCTCCACCGGCAGATGGTGGTGGTCGACGAGGCGCAGAACCTCGAGCCGACCACGCTGAAGACCATCCTCACCCGCA
Organism: Ilumatobacteraceae bacterium; assembly: GCA_050248155.1. Lineage (GTDB taxonomy): Bacteria > Actinomycetota > Acidimicrobiia > Acidimicrobiales > Ilumatobacteraceae > VFMC01. Next base: position 189,066 of record JBFWSW010000002.1, on the reverse strand, counting down.
TCGGTGAGGGCACGAAGGTGGTGTTCACGGGCGACACCAGCCAGATCGACGCGCCGTACCTCGGCGAGTCGAACAACGCCCTGGCCGTGCTCATCCAGGCGTTCGGCGGCCAGCGCTGCTTCGGCCACATCACGCTCACCGCATGTGAGCGCAGTGCGGTGGCGAGCCTGGCTGCCGAGCTGCTCTGAGCGATCCGCCCGGGCTCGGCCTGTCACAGGCCTCGCGTACAGTGGATCACGTGGAGGAGGAGGCAGTCCCGAGCGGCGACCAGCGCACCCGGTTCGCAGTCGTCGACGTCGAGACGTCCGGGTTGTCCCTGCGGCGACACCGGCTGCTGCAGGTGGGCGTCGTCGTCACCGACGCGTCAGGAACAGTGATCGATCGTTGGGCCAGCCTGGTGCGTCCGCGTCGGCGATGGTTCTACCGAGTCGGGCCGACCCGTCTCCACGGCATCCGCCGCCGGGCCGTCCGCGACGCCCCGACGCTCGACGAGGTCATGGCTCGACTGTCGGGTTCGCTGGCCGGCGCGGTGTTCGTGGCCCACAACGCGCCGTTCGACCTCGCGTTCCTCGGCAAAGCCGCGGCCGAGGCCGGCATCGCGCTGCCGATCGAGTCGTCGCTGTGCACGCTGCAGCTCTCTCGCCAGCTCGACCCCGACCGGCAGCTGTCGCACCGCCTGGCCGCCCTGTGCGAACGGTACGACGTCGTGCTGGTACGACCGCACGACGCGCTCGCCGACGCCGACGCGACAGCGGCGGTGCTGCCGCACCTGCTCGGCGCGCACGGCATCGGGTCGTCCACGGACGTCGACGCCTTCGTCGAGGCCCAGCGCCTCGCGTTCGCTCAGTCGCTGCCGTAGCGCGCAGCCAACAACTCGGCCGCGGCTCTCGCCGCGAGATCGCGCCACTCGGGAGGATCGACGACCGCACCGTCAGGGCCGAGCTGCAGCAACAGCCCACGCAGCCAGGGCTCGCTCGCGATCACCATCTCGGCGACCGTCTCGTCACCGTCGGCGGTGACCGACCGCACGGGGTAGCGCTCGACGACCCATCGTCCCGCCGGTCGCAACCGCAGCGTCACCACCGGGAGATCCTCGATCTCGTCGAACCACGCGTCCCCGCCGGGGGCCGGCACCTCGCCCGCCGGCGCCGGCGCGGCTTGCCCGGTCGGCCGGTACTCGGTCATCCGATCGATCCGGAACGTGCGCTCCTCACCTGAGCGATCGTCGTGGGCGACGACGTACCAGCGGCCCCGATCGGCGAACACGCGACGCGGGCCGATGGTGCGCGTCGTCGACTCGCCGCTCGACCCGGACCAGTAGGTGATCTCGACGGTCGTGCCCTGCTCGGCAGCTTCCACCAGCGTGGCCGTCGCCGGAGGCTGCTCGAGGTCGAGCACCATCGCATCATCACCGAGCACCGCTTCCAACTTGTCCAGGGCGCGCGCGAGCGGACCGCCGCTGTCGGCACCCGGAAGGGCGAGCGCGGCGCGTCCCGCCATCAGCAGCGCGAAGCCCTCCGGTGCCGTGAGCCGCAGTGGACGGGTGAAGAACCGCGGCACGCCGACCATGATCATCCCGTCGTCGATGAACAGATCGATGAACTCGTCCACGAACGGCGGCAGCCCGCACATCGCCGCCTGTTCGAGATCGGTGATGAGCTCTTTCTCGCTGACCTGGAAGCGCGCGGCCATCTCGGCCACGCTCACCTCACGTCGCTCCATCAACCACGGCAGCATCACGAGCAGGCGGCGCAGGCGGACACCGAGCGGACGAGGTCCGCGGCGGGCGCTCACGACGCAGCCTTCGCGAGAGAACGCAGCCAGCCGACGACCGCCGCCCGCAGCTCCGGCGGGCCGACGACCTCGGCGTGCGCGCCGAACCCGAGCAGCCACGAACGGAAGGCGTCGAGGTTGGTGTAGGTGACCTCGAAGATCGTTCGTCCGGGAACGGTGTCGTCGACGATCGGCGCCCCCATCTCGTCGCCGACCACCTGCGCGAGCGCGCCATCGACGGCAACGCGCGCCGTGCGCTCCGTGTCGTCGCCGAGGAGCTTCGGGTCGGCTGGGAACGCGTCGGCGGCGGAGAAGGCCGCCGGCGGCGTGAACGCCGACGAGGCATCGACCGTGACGGTCCCCTCGATCCGATCGACCCGGTACGTGCGCTGCTCGCCACGGTCGTGGTCGTGACCGACGACGTACCAGAACCCCCGCCGGAGCAACAGCCCGTACGGGTCGAGCCGCCGGCTCGCGCCGTGGTAGTCGAAGCTGACCGTGTGATGGTCGCCGATGGCCTGGCGCAGCGTCGGCAGCGCATCGAGCTGGGGCACGTGGGCGACCACCGCCGACGACTGCACGACCGTTCCGCCGAGCTTCCACACGCCTTCCTGGCCTGCGTCCGATCGCGTCGTGGCGACCGCGACCTGCAGCGCCCGGCGCTCGTCGTCGTCGAGTTGCAGCCCGCGCAGCTCGTAGCGGCCGCGGTCGATGCGGTACGCCGTCTCGCCCGCTTGGTCGCCACCGAGGACCTCCGTCTCGATCGGCACTCCGACCTCGCGCAGCAAGGCCTTGTCCCGCTCGAACGCGCCGCGGCGAGCCACCGGGTTCGCCGGGTACATGTCGACGAGCTCGTCCGCGATCTGGCGGAGCGTGAGCGGCGCGCGGCGCTCGAGGAGGAGCGCGAGGAGGCTCGTGATCCGCTCGATCGGTGATGCAGCCGCCATGGGGGCGAGCGTACCGATGCGTCAGACTGGCCGCATGGAACCGATCTCGCGGCGGCTGTTCCTCGCCGGAGCGGCTGCGGTGCTCGTCGGTGCCTGCAGCGGCGACGACGATGCAGGTGGGCCGGCCGAGTCCCCGGCGACGACCCCGGGCTCGGGCGGGCCAACCGCGGCGAGCACGACCTCGGCGCCTGCCGACCCGGCAGTGCCGAGCACCAGCGGGGTGGAGTCGACCACGACCGCCCCCGCGATCGAACTTCCCAGCGACCCGTTCACCCTGGGGGTCGCGAGCGGCGATCCGAGCGAACGGTCAATGGTGCTCTGGACCCGCCTCGCCCCCGAGCCGCTCACGACCGGCGGCGGCATGCCGGTCGACGACATCGCCGTCGACTGGGAGGTCGCGCTCGACCCGGACTTCCACGACGTGCGCTGGCGCGGCTCGACCACCGCCGTTGCAGCGCAGGCGCACAGCGTGCACGTTCGGGCCGACGTCGAACCCGGAGGTCCGTACCACTACCGGTTCCGTGCCGGCGGGTGGACGAGCCCGACAGGCATCACCCGGACCATGCCGTCCAGCACGACCGCGCCCGAATCGGTGCGATTCGTGAGCGCGAGCTGCCAGAACTACCAGGACGGCTTCTACACGGCGTGGGCCGACGTCGCCGATCGGGAGCCCGACTTCGTCGCCTTCCTCGGCGACTACATCTACGAAGGTGGCGCTGCCGACGTGGGCACCGACGGCGTCGTGCGCACGCACGGCACACCCGCTTGCAGGACGCTCGACGACTTCCGCAACCGGTACGCGCTGTACAAGAGCGATCCCGACCTGCAGGCCGCCCACCACACCGCGCCCTGGTACGTCACGTGGGACGACCACGAGGTCGCCAACAACTACGCGGGCGCGGGAACTGACGACGACACCTTCCTGCAGCGGCGCCGCGATGCGTACCGAGCATGGTGGGAGCACCAGCCGGTCGACCTCCCCCCGCCGCCGGACGATCCCGCCGCGGACTACCCCGTCTACCGGGCGATGCGCTGGGGCTCGCTGCTCTCGATGGCCGTGCTGGACGGTCGGCAGTACCGAACGCAGCAGGCGTGCGGCGGCGGCACGCTGAACCTCGACCCGGCGTGCCCCGAGACGTTCGCGGCCGACCGGACGATGATCGGCTCGGCGCAGGAGGAGTGGCTGTTCGAACAGCTCGTGGCGACGCCGCCGTCGACGTGGCACATCATCGCCCAGCAGACCGTGTTCGGCGACGTCACACTGGGTGACGCGGTCCTGAACTACGACCAATGGGACGGTTACCCGGCGCAGCGCAACCGGATCGTCGATCGGCTCGCGGCAGAGGCGATCGGGAACGTCGTGGTGCTCACGGGCGACATCCACTTCGCGGCCACCGGCATCATCCGCGCCGGCGGTCGGGGCATCGGCACACCCGTCGGCGTGGAGATGGTCGCGACGTCGATCTCGTCGGGCGGGCGGGTGAACCCGGCAGTCACCGAGCTGGTGAGGTCGATCCCCGACATCGTCGACGTCGAGCTCGAGCACCGCGGCTACATCCTGCACACGGTCACGCCCGAGCGATGGCGAGCGGAGTACCGCATGGTCGAGACCGTGAAGCAGCCCGGCGCACCGGTGTTCGTCCATGCCACCTATCAGGTCGACGCAGGCACGAACATCGTGTCGATCGTGCCCTGAACGCGCTGCGACAGCGCGCGCCGGCCGTCAGCCGTTCGACCGGTTGGCGCGGTACCACTCGATCAAGGCCGACGTCGACGAGTCGTGCGCCGGCACCTCGGTGGCGGTGAGCTCGGGGGTGATCCGGTTGGCCAGCGCCTTGCCCAGCTCGACGCCCCACTGGTCGAAGCTGTTCACGTCCCACACGCAGCCCTGCACGAACACGATGTGCTCGTACAGCGCGATCAGCTGGCCGAGCACCGACGGCGTGAGCTGTGGAGCGAGGATCGTCGTGCTCGGCCGGTTGCCGGGGAACACCCGGTGGGCCTGCTGGTGCGGCGGGATGCCCTCGGCCTGCACCTCCTCGAGGGTCTTGCCGAACGCCAGCGCCTCCCCCTGGGCGAACAGGTTGGCCATCAAGAGGTCGTGTTGCTCGATGCGGTCGTGGTTGGGCCGAGCGAAGCCGATGAAGTCGACTGGCACCAGGCGCGTGCCCTGGTGCAGCAGCTGGTAGAAGGCGTGCTGCCCGTTCGTGCCCGGTTCGCCCCACACGATCGGCCCGGTGGAGGTGCACACGGGCGAGCCGTCGAGCCGAACGCTCTTGCCGTTCGACTCCATGTCGAGCTGCTGCAGGTAAGCAGGGAAGCGGCGCAGCTCGTGCGCGTACGGGAGGACCGCCTTGCTCTGGGCCCCGAGCACGTTCGTGTACCACACGCCGAGCATCGCCATCACGACCGGAGCGTTCTGCTCGAGCGGTGCGTCGACGAAGTGGCGGTCGATGGTGTGAAAGCCGTCCAGGAACTGGCGGAACGCGCCGGCGCCGATCGCGATCATGAGCGACAACCCGATGGCCGAGTCGACGGAGTAGCGCCCGCCCACCCAGTCCCAGAACCCGAACATGTTGTCGGTGTCGATGCCGAACTTCGCGACCTCGCCGGCATTGGTGCTGACAGCGACGAAGTGAAGGGCGACCGCCGCGTCGCCGAGGGCATCGACCAGCCAGGCACGCGCGGCGTGCGCGTTGGTGAGCGTCTCGATCGTCGTGAACGTCTTCGAGCTGACGACGAACAGCGTCGTCGCCGGGTCGAGGTCGGCCAGGTTCTCGCTGATGTCGGCGCCGTCGACGTTGCTGACGAACCGGCAGCGCAGATCGGGTCGGCCGAACGCGCGCAGCGCGAGATATGCCATCGCCGGTCCGAGGTCGCTGCCTCCGATGCCGATGTTGACCACGGTCTCGATGCGTCGACCGGTCACTCCCGTCCAGCTGCCGTCGCGCACCCGTGCCGCGAACGCGGCCATCCGCTCGAGCACCGCGTGGACGTCGGGCACGACGTCGTGGCCCTCGACCTCGACGGCCGTTCCGGCTGGTGCGCGCAGCGCGGTGTGCAGCACGGCACGCCGCTCGGTCGTGTTGATCGTGTCGCCGCGGAACATCGCGGCGCGACGTTCGACGACGCCGCTCGCCTCGGCCACCGCGAGCAGTGCCGTGACGACGCGCTCGTCGACGAGGTTCTTCGACCAGTCGACGCGCAGGTCGCCGGCATCGAGCGTGTAGTGAGCCGCCCGACCCGGATCGCTCTCGAACAACACGCGCAGCGGCGGCGGTGGGGGCGTGTCGATCATCGCTGCCCACTGGCTCGTGGTGGTGATGTCCATCGACGGCGACCCTACCCCCGAGCCGCTCCGCTCACGGTCGGCGCGGCTGCGGCGTCGACGACGACGATTGTGTTCGTGCGGTGGACGCGGTGGACCGGCACGCTGCGATCGCCCGCCAGCCATCGCTCGAGCGCGGTCCGCTTCGATGCTCCTGCCACCAAGACGACGCGCAGGCGAGCAGCGTTCACCACGCTCGGGGTCAACGTCATCCGGATCCGGCCCTGGTAGACGTCGGAGACGGCGACACGACCCGGGGCGTCGATCACCGGATCACCGGGCGGCCACGACGCCGTGTGGCCGTCGTCGCCGATCCCGAGGTGCACGACGTCGATCCTGGCCGGCAGCAGCTCGGCGTACTGCGCGGCGGCACGATGGAGATCGGGATCGGTGACGGGCATCGGCAGCACCGTTGCACCCGTTTCGATGATCGGCTGCACGATGCCGATGTTCCGATCAGTGTGCCCGTCGGGGGCGACGCGTTCGTCGACCTGGAACACCGTGACGCGCGGCCAGTCGAGGTCGGCAGTGGCAAGTCTCGCCAGCATCGGCGCCGGGGTCGAACCTCCGCTGACGGCGAGCGCCGCGGCGCCCCGCCGACCGAGCGCCGACCGCAGGCGGCCTGCGATGATCTCGGCCGCGAGGGTGGCGGCCCGCTCCGGATCGTTCGTGACCTCGATCCGGGGCGAGCGAGACGTCGAAGTGCTGCGTCCGGTCACCGGTTCACCGTACCGTGGCGATCCGCGGGGCCGACGGGCCTACGCTCCCGTGCATGGTCACCACCTTCGATCTCACCCAGACGGACCACTTGCTCACGACGACGCGCGCTGTCCGCAAGCGCCTCGACCTCAGCCGTCCCGTGCCTCGTGAGCTGATCCTCGACTGCATCCGCATCGCGACGCAGGCACCGGCTGGAGGCAACGTGCAGATGTGGCGCTGGCTCGTCGTCGACGACCCGACGCTGAAGCAAGGTCTGGCCGAGCTCTACCGGCGCTCGTACGCGCCCTACATCGCCGCCCAGCGCGACTCGGTGGCCCAGAGCACCCGAACCGACATCCAGGCGATCATGTCGTCCAGCGACCACCTCGCCAACGTGCTGCACGAGGTGCCGGCGCTCGTCATCCCCTGCCAGCTCGGACGCCTCGAGGCCGGGACCCCGCAGGGAACCGTCGCCGGCGCGTACGGCAGCATCCTGCCCGCGGTGTGGAGCTTCATGCTCGCCGCACGCTCGCGTGGCCTCGGGACCGCCTGGACGACGTTGCACCTCGTGTACGAGCACGAGGCGGCAGAGCTCCTGGGCATCCCCGCCAACGTCACCCAGGTCGCGCTCACGCCCGTGGCGTACTACACGGGCGACGACTTCAAGCCGGGTGCCCGCCTTCCGGCCGAGAAGGTCACGTACTTCAACGGCTGGAAGCAGACACGCTGACGGCAGACCCGGACGAGGCAGGAATCCCGGTGCGTTCCGACGCTCGGCGCTCGTAGCCTCGACGAGCGGTGCACGACGATCCCGAGCTGCGAACAGGTGTCGTCACCGCCTTCACCGCCTACGTGGTGTGGGGGCTGCTCACCCTGTACTGGAAGCAGCTCGACGACTTCGAGGCCTTCGAGCTGGTGGGTTGGCGGGTCACGAGCGCTGCGGTCATCATGGCCGTCGCCACCACGGCCACCGGTGGGTGGGGGCGCCTCCGATCGGTGGCGCGCGACCCCCGGCTGCTGGGTCGCGTCGCTTGCGCGGCCGTCCTGTTGACGGGCAACTGGTGCGCGTACGTGTGGGCAGTGGTGCACGGCAACGTCATCGAGACGTCGCTCGGCTACTTCATGGCGCCACTCGGCACCATGGCCTTCGGGGTGGTCGCCTTCGGCGAGCACCTCGACCGGGCGCAGCGCATCGCGATCGGCTTTGCCGTGCTCGCCGTCGCCGTCCTCGTCGTGTCCTACGGCGAGGTGCCGTGGATCGCTCTCGTGCTCGCCTCCTCATGGAGCGTCTACGGAGTGCTGAAGAAGCGCGTGCCGTTGAGCGCGACCGAGAGCATGTCGGCCGAGACGCTGGTCGTGCTCCTGCCCGCCATCGCCGTCGTCGTCGCGACCTCCGGCCGAGCCGGCAGCGTGCCGTCGACCGCGAGTGCGGCCGATGCGGTTCTCGTGGCGCTCACCGGCGTTGCCACGGTCGTGCCGCTGATGCTGTTCGCTCGTGCGGCACACCGAGTCCCGCTGACGATCCTCGGGCCGATGCAGTACCTCATCCCCACCATCAACTTCCTGCTCGGGTGGCTGGTGTTCGACGAGGCGCTCCCCCCGTCCCGCGTCGCCGGCTTCGCGCTCGTCTGGTGCGGGCTCGTCGTCATGACCGCGGGCACGCTGCGCCGCCGCAGCAAGCGAGCCCGCACCCGGCAGCGTGCGGTCGTCGTCTGATACCGTCGCTCCACTGTGCGATGGACCGTCCACGGCGAGCGCGTCGTCTACGACAGCCCGTGGGTCAGGCTGGCACTGGCCGACGTCGAGATCCCGGGCGGCCCGCGCTTCGAGCACCACGTGGTGCGAACGCCCGCGGCAGCGTCCGGCACCGTGGTCGTCGATGCGGCCCGCGGCGTGCTCATGCTGTGGCGACATCGCTTCATCACCGACACCTGGGGCTGGGAGATACCGGGCGGCCGCATCGACGACGGCGAGAGCCCGGCCGATGCGGCTGCGCGCGAGACGCTCGAGGAGACCGGGTGGCGAACCGGTCCGCTCCGACACATGGTGACCTATCACCCGCTCAACGGCCTGAGCGACGCCACGTTCCACCTCTTCGAGGCCGACGGAGCGCATCACGTCGGCGACCCGGTCGACACCTCCGAGAGCGAACGGATCGAGTGGCTCGACCTCGACCGGGTACGGCACGAGATCGCCACCGGCCAGGTGGTCGACGGCCTGTCGCTGACGGCGCTGCTGTGGTGGCTGACGATGGCCGCCTGATCGGTGCCCCGCCCGATCGGTCAGCGCATCACCTCACCAGGGTTCCGGTCATGAAGCGCTTGAGCGCATCGATCGCCCGAGCGTGGCGGATCGGGTCGCCAGTCTGGTAGCTGAAGTGGGTGAGTCCGCCGACGATCGCGTTCAGGAGGTCCTCGACCGCTTTCACCGGCACGCCGTCGGCCAGTTCGCCGCGGGCCGCGGCGTCGGATGCCAGGCGACGCACGAAGACGGTGTTCACCGACCGCCGTTCGATGGCGAGCTGACGGATCTCGGTGTGCCGCTGGGCCTCGATGCCGACGCCCACGACGAAGCCGCCGATCGAGGGGTCCTCGCGGTTCAGCTCGACGGCGCGGTCGAGCACGGCACTGAACCGGGCGATGAGGGTCTCGTGGCTCGCCGCCGCCTTCTCGAACTCGCCGTAGACGACTGCCTGCACCTGCTCGTACACGGCGAGGAAGAGGTGCGCCTTCGACGGGAAGTAGTGGTAGATCGCGCCGGGCGTGATGCCAGCAGCCTCGGCGATGTGACGGTTGGTCGTGCCGTCGTAGCCACGGCGGGCGAACTCGATGCGCGCGACCTGCAGGATGCGCTCCTGGGTCTCGGCCGAGACGACGTCCTTCGGACGCCCCAGCCGGCGCGCCGCCCCCTCGGTCATGCCTCGCAACCTAACCGGGCCGACCCGGCGGCCCTCAGCCGGACACGCGAGAGGCCCGCCCCGACGGGCGGGCCTCTCGCGACCGGATGATCAGCTCTCGAACTCGGTGATCAACGATCCGATGTCGGTGAACGTCGCCGTGTCGGCGTCGTACTGCAGCACCTGCAGCGTCTCGGAAAGGTACGGATCCTCGACTCCCATCGTCTTGTCGACGACACCCTCACGACCGAGCGAGGGTGTGTGGGTGAAGGTGCGGGCGGCGTTGATGATCGACGCCCGGGTCAGGCCCTCGGGCGACTGGGCTGCCTGGTTGAGGATGGCCACCGTGATCTCGCCGGTGGTCCACCCGGCCGCGCCGGTGGTGATGATGTCACCGAGGCCCTGGCCCTCCATGAACGCGATGTAGTCGGCCACGACGGGCATCGTCTGCACCTCGGGGTTGCCGATGTCGAGCAGGTTGTTGCTCGTGTACAGACCATCAGCGGCGGGGCCGGCCGCGCCGAGGATGAGGCTGCTCGCGCAGGTGTTGGTGATGAACACCGCCGGGTCCCATCCGGCGTTCTGCGCCTTCGCGGCAGCGAGCTCGGTGAGGAACGAGATGCACCCTGCGCCGAGCGGCACAGCCATGATGACGTCGGGCTGCTCGTTGGCGATGTTGGTGACCTGTGACGTCGGCGGGTTCGAATCGGTCGCCTCGACCGTCTGTTCGGTGACGATCTCGAGGTTGTAGTCGCCGGCGATCTCGTTGAACGCGTCGACGTACACCTGGCCGAAGTCGTTGTTCACGTAGAACATGCCGACCGACGCTCCGTCGGGGTACAGCTCGCCGATCTGCGTCGCGTACACCTTCGACTCGACGGTGTACGGCACGAGGATGCCGGTCGTCCACGGGTAGTCCTCGACCTGGCCCCACGCCGGCGAGCCGGTGAGCGCGTTCAGCTGCGGGATGCACTCGTCGTTCAGCGTGTCACGCACGGCGCCGTTGTTGGGCGAGCCGATGATGCCCGAGAACAGGTGTGCACCGGCGTCGATCTGGCTGGCGACGGCACCCGGGGTCTGGGCCGGGTCGTACTGGTCGTCGGCGATGGTGAGGTTGATGTCGTCGTAGCCCTCGAACAACCCGTTCTCGCGTGCGTAGGCCACGTAGGCCTCGAATCCGCCCTTCACCGGGGCGAACGCCGCGGCGGCGACACCGCCGGTGAGCGGCATGGCCGAGCCGATGTTGACGGTGCCCTCGATCGGAGCGTTCGCCGCGTCCGGGTCGACGCAGTCGTCGGTGTTCACGGCCCACGCCTCGGCGGCGGGCTCGGTGGTGTCGGGCGACGCCTCGGTGGTGTCGGGCGACGCCTCGGTGGTGTCGGGCGACTCGGCCGTCGTCTCGGGCGGCGCATCGGTCTCGTCGGGCGCTGCGGTGGTGGGCGCTGGTGCGCTCGTCGTGTCGCTGCTGTCGTCGTCGTCACCGCCGCACGCGGCGAGCATCAGCGCGCATGCCGAGATGGCAGCGACGATGGTCCTGGAACCTCGCATCATTCCTTCTTCCCCCTACTGGTCATGTGGGTGTCGCGCCGACGGATGGCGCCAGCGCGTCGACGGTCGACGGCACGCCGATCGGGCGAGGTTCGACGCGTACGATCCTGCGACTGTACTGCTTCCACGCGCCGACGATCCCCCTCGGAGCGACGAACATGAGGAGGATCAGCGCGAGCGCGAAGATCCCGGTTCCGGGCGGCGTCTTCGCCCAGGCGAACAGCGGGCGCAGCACACCGGGGATGTTGTCGTCATCGGCCCACGACCCCGTCTTCGACACGATCGCGATGTAGAGCACGGCCCCGATCACCGGGCCCGAGAGCGAACCCGCACCACCGATCACCATCACGATGAGGAACGTGATGGCTCCGATGAGCGTGAGGTTCGCGAGGTCGGGGGTGACCTGGCCGATGCGGATCGCGGTGAACGAGCCGGGGAGCGCACACAACCCCGCCGAGATGCCGAAGATGAACGCCTTGGTGGCGACGAGGTTGACGCCCATGACAGCCGCTGCGGTCTCGTTGTCACGCACCGCGATCAGTGCTCGTCCTGCGCGGCTCTTGACGATGCCGCGACAGACGACGTACACGACGACGACCATGAGCGCCCCGATCCAGTAGTGGAACGGCGTCTTCGCCTCGATCGAGCGCAGGTCGCCGAAGGGGTCCCAGCCGAAGATCTCGAAGTGGCGCATCTGCCCCGCGCGGCGACCGATGTCGAACCCGGTCGTGCTCACCTCGGCATCGTCCTGCGGCAGACCGCGGCCACCGCCCGTGAGCCAGGCAAGCTTGCGCCAGGTGAGCAGCCGCGGGAACACGAGCGCGAGCGCGAGCGTGACCAGCGCGAGGTAGACGCCCTTGATCCGCGACGCCGGGAACGACACCATCACCCCGACGACGAACGCGATCACGAACGCGAGGGGGAAGGTCACCCACGGGCTGAACCCCCACCGCGACACGCAGATGCCGGTCGTGTAGGCGCCGATCCCGAAGAAGGCCGAGTGGCCGATGGAGATCTGCCCGGCGTACCCGAGGACGAGGTTCAACGCCATCGCGGCCGACATCAGCGTGAAGGCCTCCATCACATCGGTGATCAGGCCGTTGCCGCCCTTGGTGGGGATCCACACCAGGACGACGACGAGCGCCACCGCACCGACGATGCGCAGGACCCAGTGCCCCACGCTGTCCTCGCGGATGGTGACCAGCGACTTCATACTCGTTCCACCTTGGACGTGCCGAACAAGCCGGAGGGTCTGACCATGAGGACCACGACGATGATCACGAACGCCACGCCGAGCTTGAGCTCCTGGCCCACCCACTCCTGCGCGTAGCCCGCGGCGAGGTTCTCGATCACACCGATCGACAGACCGGCGATCACCGCGCCGCCCGGGCTGTCGAAGCCGCCGAGCGTCGCAGCGGCGGATCCGTAGATGAAGACGGTGAACATCAACCCGAGGTTCACCGTGTTGTTGATGCCGGCGAAGACGACACCCCCGAGCGCGCCGATCGCAGCCGCCATGCCCCAGCTGACCATGAGCACGGTGTGGGTGCGGATGCCGACGAGCTGCGCGCTGTCGGGGTTGCTGGCGACGGCGCGCATGGCGAGCCCGAACCGTGTCTTGTTGAAGACGAGGAACAACAGCGCGGTGATGACGAGGACGAGCACGAGCACGCCCAGGTACTTGAGCCGCCAGGCGGCACCGAAGATGCTGACGAAGTCGTCGTCGCCGCTCGGGAACAGCGTGGGGAAGTGCGACTGCTTGCTGCCGACGCCGCTGTTCGGCAGGACCTGATCGCCCCAGATCGCACCGTCGAGCCAGTTGAGGAGCTGGAACAGGCCGAGGGTCACGATGAACACGGCGAAGGGTGACTTCTTCGCGATGGGACGTACGAGCACGACCTCGGTCGCCGCGCCGATCGCGAACCCGACGGCGAGGCCGACGATGAGGGCGAAGCCGATCGGGATGCCCCACTCGCCCATCTGGTACACGACGTAGGTGGCGAACAGCGCCATCTCACCCTGTGCGAAGTTGAGGTGACCGGTGCCGCGGTACACGATGACCAGCCCGAGCGCCATCAGGGCGTAGACGCTGCCGATGCTCAGACCGTCGAAGAGGTACTGCAAGAAGTTTTCCATCAGAACCCCAGGTAGGCCTTGCGGACGGAGTCGTCGGCGCTCAGCTCGTCGGCCGACCCGGTCGTCACGATGTGACCGGTCTCGATGAGGTACACGCGACTGGCGATGCGCAGCGCGAGGTTGGCGTTCTGCTCGACGAGCAGCACGGCGAGGCCGGTCTCCTGGTTGAGCCGGGCGATGATCGCGAAGAGCTCTTGGGTGATGAGCGGTGCGAGCCCGAGGCTCGGTTCGTCACACAGCAGCAGCTTCGGCCGGCTCATCAGCGCCCGGGCGATGGCGAGCATCTGCTGCTCTCCGCCGCTCAGGCTGCCCGCCCGCTGTGTGCGACGCTCGCGCAACCGGGGGAACACGTCGAACCACCGCTCGAGGTCGCTCACGACCTCAGCGTCGCGACGTATGTACGCCCCCGCACGCATGTTGTCCTCGACGGAGAGCTCGGGGAACGTGCCCCGGCCCTGCGGCACCTGCGCGACACCGGCGCGGACGATCGCATCGGGTGACGACTTGGCGATGGAGACACCGTCGAGCAGCACCTGTCCGGCCCGCGGGATCATCCCGCTGATCGCCCGCATGGTGGTGGTCTTGCCGGCGCCGTTCGCACCGAGCATCACCACGATCTCGCCCGGCTCGACCGTCAACGAGACGCCCCGCAGCACGCTGACGGGGCCGTAGCCGGCATGGAGGTCGGTGACGGTCAGCAGGCTCATGCGCCGGTCCCGAGGTATGACGCGATGACGCGGTCGTCGGCCTGCACGGACGACGGCGGGCCTTCGGCGATCTTGCGACCGAACTCCATCGCGACCACCTTGTCGCTGATGCCCATCACCATCGACATGTGATGCTCGACGAGCAGGATGGTGAGGTCGAACTGGCCGCGGATGTCGACGATGGTCTGACCCAGCTCGTCGACCTCGCTGTGGGTGAGGCCGCTCGCCGGCTCGTCCATCAAGAGGAACGTCGGGCGCGCCGCGAGCGCCCGTGCGATCTCGAGGCGCTTCAGGGTGCCGAACGGGAGGCCCATCGCCGGGCGGAACATGAGCGGGCCGAGACCGAGCTGGGTGAGGAGCTGCGCAGCGAACTCGCGGGTCTCGCGGTCTTCCTTGTTGGCTCCCAACCGGAACACCGCGCGGGAGAAGCCGACCTTGCCCTGCGAGTGGGCGCCGACCATGACGTTCTCGAGGAGGGTCATGCTCGGGAAGAGCGCGAGGTTCTGGAACGTGCGCGCGATGCCGAGCCGCGCGATGCCGTGCGCCGGCACGTCGAGCAGATCCGTGCCGCGGAACGTGAGGTGACCCGACGTCGGTTGGTAGATCCGGCTGACGACGTTGAACATCGTCGTCTTCCCCGCCCCGTTGGGACCGATCAACCCACAGATCTGACCTTCGTCGATGTCGAAGGAGAGCCCATCGAGTGCGATGATGCCCCCGAACCGGACGGTGACGTCTTGAACTTCGAGCAGGTTCACGCTTCCCCCCGTGAGTTCGCCAGACAGTAGCCGCCTGCGCGCGGCGCCCCGTCCATCGGACCAGGAATTCCACTGCAGCGGAGCCGTTCCCATGCCGATGAGAGCTGCGTGATCGACGGCAGCGACATCGACTCGCCGAGCCCCGTGTTCGTGCGCCAGGTCGCAGTCGAGCTGCGCGCAGCGCGCCAGCGCCGACACATCCCGCTGCGATGGCTGGCCCACCGCAGCGAGGGACGCTTCAGCCGGCGCGAGCTCGAACGCGCCGAGGCAGGCAAGCTGCCCCTCGACGCGTCGGTCGTCGCTCGGCTGACCGAGTTGTACGGCATCGACGCCACCGACGTGCTCCCGGGTCGACGCGATCGCCTCGACATCCGTCCCGATGGCGTCATCCGGTGCGGTCACATCGCGGTCACCTTCACACCGGGCGACGCGGAATCGTTGGTCACGGCCTACTTCCGATTGACGCGACAGCTGCGCAACGCGGACGAGACCCAGGCGGTGCCGCTGCGCAACGACGACTTGCAGGCGATCAACGAGTTCCTCCGCGGGGCACGAGCGCCCTCGCAGCACCTCGACGCCGTGCTCGCCGCGTCGCTCGCCGAGCAGCGGGTGGTGACCGGCAGCCTGATCGCGGGAGCGGTCGCGCTGGGCCTGGCAGGGCTCACCGACCACAGCAGCCCGGCGACGGCCACTGCCGACGGACGCACCTCCGGTGGCTGATTCACCCTCAAGTGTGAACGAGGTGGCGCCGATGAACGCGACCGGAACACGCAGACGCGCGACCGCACGGGCGAAGGGACGAGCCGTGAGCAACGACCAGAACATCGACATCAGGAACCACGAGTTCGCCGAACGGCTCGCCGAGCTCCTCGTCGAGCGGCGGGTCACCGCAGGGCTCTCGCGACGATCCCTGGCCCGAACGAGCGGCGGCGCGTTCGGCGCCCGCACCCTGCGCGACATCGAGCGCGCTCGCGTCGTGCTGACCGAGGAGCTCGCCGGTTCCGTCTCCTTGCTCTACGGGCTCGACCTCGGGTCGCTCGTGCCTCCGCGCATCCCCCTCGAGATCGACGACGGGCGCATCGCCGCGGGCGGGTACGCCGTCGAGTTCACCGAAGGTGACGCGACGTCGCTGCTGCTCGGTTACCTGACGCTGGTGCGCAGGCTCCGTGGCGGAGATCATCCTGCCGTCATCGACCTGCGCCGCTCCGACATCGACGCGATCGCGACGCACCTCGACATCACCCCCGACGAGGTGATCGAGCGCTTCGGCGCAGTCACCGGGGCTCGGGGCTTCGAGCGCAAGGCCATGGCGGGGATGTTCGCCGGCGGCGCCGAGGTGGTCGGGCTCACCGGCACCGCCCGCGGCCGGTTCTGATCTGAGCGCGCCGGTCCTGCCCTCGCTCACCGGCGACCGCTGACGAGGGAAGCCGCCTCGACGGTGGCAGGCTGTAGGCCATGAGCAACGACGTGCTCGAGGCCGTTCCAGGTCCCGAACCGGGGTCGGACCCGACGCCCGAGGCAGATCTCGACGACGACGTCGTCGTGCTGCCGTGGTGGCGCAACCCGGTGAACCTCGTGGCGATCGCTCTGTCGCTCGCGCTGCTGGGCGGCGCGATCGGCTACGTGATCGGCAACAACCGCGCGATCCCGAACGCGAACGACGTGGACGTCGGCTTCCTGCAGGACATGCGCGTGCACCACGAGCAGGCCGTGCAGATGAGCTTCATCTTCCTCGCCGACGAGGGGACCGATGGCGATCTGCGCACCATCGCCCGCGAGATCCTCGTCGGGCAGAACATGGAGATCGGCCGGATGATCCAGCTGCTGCGCGACTACGGCAAGCCCGAGGTGAACGACAGCGACCTCGCGATGGTCTGGATGGGTGAACCGGTCGACGTCGATCGCATGCCGGGGCTCGCCACCCAGGACGACATCGATGCCCTCGTCGACGCCAGCGGGGCAGACGCCGATCGCATCTTCGTGCAGCTCATGTCGACCCACCACGAGGGTGGCGTCCACATGGCCGACTACGCCGCCGAGCACGCCGGGACGGCCGAGGTCCGCCTGATGGCCGAGCAGATGGCGGGCAGCCAGCGCGAGGAGATCATCGAGATGCGCAACCTGCTCGCCCGGTCGCAAGCCGAGGGCTGAGTGCGAGGCGGCAGCGGGTCGACCCGACCTATGCTCGCCACGATGTCTCGCCGTCGATCGGTCGCCGTTGCCCTGTCCGTCCTCCTGCTGACAGCGTGCGGCAGCACCGACCAGGGCGTCACGGCACGCCGCTCCGACGACGGTTCCGGATCGGTCGACACGAGCACCCCGACCGACTCGACGACGCCACCCGAGACCAGCAGCCCCCTCGATCCGTCCGACGGCACCGTGCCGCCACCGGTCGACGGTGGCATCATCGACCTCGGTGACAACAAGACGCCGCAGCCCTACGACAACTACATGAACGCGGCGTTCCAGGACATCACCGACTTCTGGGCCGAGAACTTCCCGTCCCTCTACGGCACCGCTTTCGAACCGGTCGCCGGCATCTACGCGCTGTATCCCGACCGCACCGACCTGCCCGAGAGCTGTCAGGGGCCGGTGCCGTACGAAGAGGTCGAGGGGAACGCGTTCTACACCGACTGTGGCGACATCATCGTCTACGACGACTACGAGCTGCTGCCCACGCTCGTCGACAAGCTCGGCAACGCAGCCGTCGCGGTGGTCGCGGCGCACGAGTACGGCCACGCCATCCAGGCCCGGTCGGGCTTCTTCGACCTCAATCGACCCACTGTCGAGAACGAGCAGCAGGCCGACTGCTTCGCCGGCGCATGGGCTGCGCACGTCGCGCTCGGCGAGAGCGACCTCTTGCAGTTCGACGACGAGGACATCAAGGCCGGGCTCGTCGCCATGGTCGAGGTGCGCGACCCTCCCGGCATCGACGTCGAGGCCGACCCCAACGGACACGGCACCGGCTTCGACCGGGTCGGCGCGTTCCAGGAGGGCTTCATCAAGGGCATCGAGCGCTGCAAGTCCTTCCAGGACGACCCGAACCCGCGCATCGACCTGCAGTTCCTGTCCGAGGAGGACTTCGCGTCGGGCGGCAACCTGCCCTTCGACCAGATCCTCGAGGCGCTCCCCAAGGCACTCGACACCTTCTGGCTGCCCACCCTCGAGGCGAGCAACATCGCCTTCACCTCCCCGACCCTCCAGGCGTTCACGGCAGATGCCGGCGCACCGGCCTGCGACGATCGTTCGGCAGAGTCGTTGGTGAACACCGCGACCTACTGCGCCAGTACGAACACGATCGTGTACGACGACGGGTTCGTCCAGGATCTGTACAACCTGCTGGGTGACCTGTCGTTCAGCTACCCCATCGCGTCCGCGTACAGCGACGCCGTGCAGGTCGCGCTCCAGAGCTCGCTCACCGGCGAACCGCGCGTGTTGCTGAACGACTGCCTGGTCGGGGTCTGGATCGTCGACATCGTCCCCGCCGTCGACGAGAACGGCAACCTCATCGTCGACGAGAACGGCAACGTCGTGGCGCGAGATCCCAACCAGGAGATCCTGCTGTCCGCAGGCGACCTCGACGAGGCGGTCAACACCGCGGTCCTGCTCGGCGACGAGTCGAGCAGCACCGACGTCAACGGCACGGCGTTCGAGAAGATCGATGCCTTCCGCACCGGCGTGCTCGACGGCATGAGCGGCTGCCAGAGCCGCCTGGGCTAGCCGTGGCCCGCGCACCGGCAGCGACCTCGTCCCAGGTCGATCATGCGGAAGAGCGGGTGTCGGGCACTCCGACCGACCGGGCGTACCTCGCGGCGCTCGACATCGGCACGAACAGCTTCCATCTCGTCGTCGCCCGGGTCGTCGGCAGCGACCCGAGCGCGTACGAGGTCGTGACCCGCGAGAAGGAGACGATCCGTCTCGGCCACGGCGGTGGCGACATGAAGGTCCTCTCCCCCGATGCCATCGACCGTGGGATCGGGGCCCTGCGCCGGATGAGCTCGATCGCAGGCACGTTCGGGGCGCCGGTCCGCGCGGTCGCGACGAGCGCGGTTCGTGAGGCAGGCAACGCCGAGATGTTCATCGGTCGCGCCCGGCGGGAAGCGGGCATCGAGATCGAGGTGATCTCCGGCGTCGAGGAGGCGCGCCTCATCCATCTCGGCGTGCTGCAGAGCGTGCCGGTGTTCGACCGGCGGCTGGTGCTCGTCGACATCGGTGGTGGCTCGACCGAGGTGCTCGTGGGGCAGCACGGTGCCACCCTCGCCGCGCGCAGCTTCAAGCTGGGGGCCGTCCGGCTGACCGATCGCTTCTTCCCCGCCGGCATGGTCACCCCCCGGGCGGTCGACGAGTGTCGGTCGTACGTGCGCTCGATCATCGCCGGGTTCGAGCGCGAGGTGCACGATCTCGGCTTCGACATCGCCGTCGCATCGTCGGGGACGGCCGAGACGGTGGCCCGCCTCGTGAACGCCGCCCGCGGCCAGACTGCACCCCACACGTTCAACCGCTTCGAGTTCTCCTCCGGCGAGCTCGACGCCGTGGTGGCCGCCCTCCTCAAGAAGCGCACGGCCTCCAGCCGGGCGGCGGTCCCTGGACTCGAAGCCGCTCGTGCCGACATCATCGTCGGCGGTGCGCTCGTGCTCCAGTGCATCGCACAGAGCTACGGCATCACCTCGTTCGTCTTCAGCGAATCCGCGCTGCGCGAGGGGGTGCTGCTCGACACGCTGTCACGCAGCCACGGCACCGGCGAGCTCCACCACCTGCGCGACGTGTCGCGCCAGAGCATCGCCACCCTCGCGCAGCGGTGCGATCCGAACCCTGCGCACTCGGCACACGTGACGATGCTCGCCTTGCAGCTGTACGACGCGACGCAGGGGTTGCACGGCCTGCCTGCCCACTGCCGCGAGTTCCTCGAAGCAGCGTCGACGCTGGCCAACGTCGGGCTCGTCATCTCGCACAGCAAGCACCACCTGCACTCGTACTACGTCATCCGCAACAGCGAGCTCGCCGGCCTCACCGACCACGAGATCGAGATCATCGCCCTCGTCGCCCGCTACCACCGCAAGAGCAGCCCGAAGGCCTCACATCCGCAGTTCGTGGCACTCGACGGCGAGTCGCAGGCCGTGGTGCGCACACTGGCCGCCATCCTGCGCGTCGCGATCGGGCTCGACCGGAGCTATGACGGCCGGGTGCTCGGCGTGCGCGCCGAGGCCCGACGCCATCGTCTGCTGATCGAGGCCATCGCCGAGCCCGGCACCGACATCAGCCTCGAGGTGTACACCGCGCACGAGCGGAGCGCACTGCTCGAGCACGTGCTGGGCACGAGGGTCGACGTGCTCGCAGTGACGCGCTAGTCCTTCGACCTCCATCGTTCGCTCACTTCGCTCACTCTCCTGTCGGTCGAGTCACCGGGCCAGCCCGATCGTCCCGCCAGCAGGTCGCCCACCAGTCCCGCCAGCTCGAGCGGGCGGTCGCCCTGGATGCTGTGCCCGGCTCCGTCGACGACCTCGACGCGCACGGACGGCAGGCGGCGACGGCACTCGGCGATGTCGTCGTCGTCGACCACCGGCGACAGGCTGCCGCGCACCACCGTCACCGGGCAGGCGATGCGTCCGAAGTCGTCCCACAACGGTGACATCTGCTCGGCGGTCGCGTCGCGATCGTCGTCGCCCGTGTCGTCGCTCGTCCGGCCGTGTCCCCGCCGGTCGTATCGCCACGCCCACGAGCCGTCGTCGCGCTGCACCGCGTTGTGCAGGATGCCGCGACGCAACGACGACACCGAACGTGTGGGGTTGTGCTCGATGGTGCGCTGGAGCAGGTCGTCGAAGCTCTCGAACGACTGCGGCCCGTTCACGAAGTCGATGATCGCCTTCGCCTTCTGCCGGTTCACGCCAGGCGTCACATCGACCATCATCAGGTTCCGCACGAGATCGGGCCGCCGCGCCGCCAGCACCATCGAGGTGAGCCCGCCGAGCGACATGCCGACCACGAGGTGAGCATCCGGCGCCAGCTGCTCGACCGCAGCCGCCACGTCGCGAGCGAGCTCCGGTGGTGTGTACATCCCGTCCTCGCGCCAACCGGAGTGCCCGTGGCCGGGCAGGTCGACGGCGACCGCCGGCCGGTCGACCGCCATGATCACGGTGTCCCACGTGTGCGCGTTCTGCGAGCCTCCGTGCACGAACACGATCTCGGCGGGCGCGTCGCCCCACACGAGCGCGCTCACGTGCGGGGCGCCGGGTGTGGGAACGGACACCCGCCGTACGATGGGCGGCGCTGCGAACGGCAGCCCGTACTCGGAGGCGTTCTCGTGGAACAGCCCGAACTCGTCGTACTCGATGCGCGCCATGCGCGCCATCGTGCCAGGTCGCTGGTCGCGGTGGTGGTGTCGTTCGCGCTCGCGGGCCTCACGGCGTGCAGCGACGACGGGCCGAGCGGGTCGAGCTCGACCCCTCCTGCGACCGCTCCGGCGACCACGACCTCGGCACCGCCGGACGGCACGTCGTCGCCGACGTCAGCACCCGCGACGAGCCCGGTGCCCGACGGCACCGATCCCCCGACCAGCGACCCGGTGACCACGTCCGATCCCGCGAGTCCGTCGACGACGCTCGTCGCGCCGCAGGGCGACGACTTCTACACCCCGCCCGACCCACTCCCCGGATCCGCGAACGGTGATCTCATCTGGGCGCGCCCGATCGAGCCACCGCCGATCGGCACGACGGCGTGGCTCGTGCTGTACCGGAGCGAGAGCGTCGGTGGCGATCCGGTCGCGGTGAGCGGCGTCGTCGTCGCGCCGGCGGGTGACGCGGGCACTGCGCGCCCGGTGCTGAGCTGGGCACACGGCACGACGGGGCTCGCCGACCGCTGCGCTCCGTCGAAGTCGTTCGGCAGCACCAGCGAGGCGCTGCTCGCCTCCGCGATCGTCGCGCTGGGGTTCACCTACGTGGCGACCGACTACGAGGGGCTCGGCACACCGGGCGTGCATCCGTACCTCGTCGGCCAGTCGGAGGGCCGCGGCGTGCTCGACATCGTGCGTGCAGCGGCGCAGCTCGCCGGCACGGGTGTCGATGCCGCGTCGCCCGTCGCGATCTTCGGTCACTCCCAGGGAGGGCACGCGGCGCTGATGGCGGGCGAGATGGCGGCGACCTACGCCCCCGAGCTCGACGTGGTGGGGACGGTGGCGGGCGCGCCGCCCGGCGACATCGCGCTGATCGAGCGGGGGACCGGAGCCGCGAGCGGCTTCGCGGGTGGCGGGTTCGGGCTGATGCTCGACGCCGGCTTCGCCGCGGCCTACCCCGACCTGCCCGCCGACGCGTTGGTCACCGAAGAGGGCCTCGACGTCCTCGCGGCAGCCGCCGACACCTGCACCGCGGAGGCCTTCAGCCTCGCCGAGGACTCGCCCGACATCCAGCGCGACGGCACCGAACACGCTGGCTGGCAGGCCGTGTTCGAGGCGAACTCACCGGGCGGGGTGGCGCCCTCGGCCCCCGTCCTCATCCTCCACGGCTCGGCCGACAACGTCGTCCCACCGATCCTGAGCGAGCTGATCGAGGCCGACTACTGCCAGCTCGGAGTCACGGTGCAGCGCACCGTGTACGAGGGCGCCGACCACGGCTCGGTGCTCGCCCAGGGCTTCGCCGAGGTCCAGACCTGGATCATGGCCCGCCTGGCCGGCGAACCACCACCGACCAGCTGCTGACCCGGTTCCGCCCACAACTCTGGCAGTCCGGGGTCGCTCAGCGACTCGTCAGTGCCAAGAATCGGGATGCACTCGGAGCTGCGGCAGTGCGCCGTCGCTCAACGACGTGAGACTGCCGAAGTTGGGTCGAGGATCAGGGCGCCGCGACGGTACCGACGGTGTTCGCCGGCGCCGACGTCTGCGGCGGTGTGGTGGGAGCGACGGTCGTCGGCACCACGGTGGTGGTGGCCGCAGGCTTGGCGGTCGTCGTCGGCGACGGCTTGGTGGTGGTGGGCGCCTGCGATGCGACCGTGGTGGCGGGCGGCAACGTCGTCGAGCTGGACGTCGTCGTCGTGGCGTTGGGATCGGGGCGGTTGAACGAGGGCAGGCTCTCGGCCCGGCTGTAGTACTCGGGTTCCTTGCCGTCGTGACCCCACACGTACACCCGGTCGCCCTTCGCGACGAGGCTCGGGAAGTACTCGGCGATGTCGTTGTTCACCCGGATGCACCCGTGCGACGCCGGGTGGGTGGGCACGTTCTCGGCACCGTGCACCGCGAGCCCGTAGTTGAAGTACACCGGGTTCAACATGCCGCCGAGCGGGCTGGTGCGCTTGCCCTCGTAGCGGCGCGTGAACTTGAACACACCGCCGGGCGACTTGGCCTCGGCGCAGATCGCCTTCTCGACGGGCGGATCGAGTGGCTCGCCGTTCTCGTCGGTGTCGTAGAGCGCTTCCTCGCAGAACGTGATCGGGTTCCCTTGCTCGTCGAGCTCGCCGCTCGAGATGTGGGCGATGAGCTCGGGCGCGTCGTCCTTGAACACGACGAGGACCTGCAGGGGGAGGTAGATCTCGACGTGGGTCGTGCCGGGGCCCTGCGGCCGGCGGGGCTGGATGACGACCGGGTCCTGCATCTTCGACCAGGTCTCGGGCGTCACCACGGTCGCCGAGTTGCTGTAGTCGAGGTCCTGCCACGTCATGCCACCGACGAGCTTCTTCCACGCCCACACGGCCTGTTGTGTGCCCGAACCGAACATGCCGTCGATCGGGCCCGGCGCGAAGCCGAGGTCGGTCAGTCGTTGCTGCAGCTCGCGGACGTCCTCGCCGAAGCTGCCCTTGGCGATCGCCCGGCCGAAGGTGGTCTTCTCGACCGCCACCTCCGACGACGGTGTGACCACCGGAGGCTGCGTGACGACCGGCACGGTCGCCTCGATCGGGCCGAGCGCCGGGTCGAGCGTGGTCGGGGTGCTGGCGTCGCCCTCTCCGCCACCCGACACCCCGGCGATGATGACCACGCCGAGCACGCACGCCGCGGCGATGGCCGGCAGCCACGGGTTGCGCTGCCGCGGCTCGTGCGCGGGCCGCTTGGCCAGGCGCCTCGTCCCCGGTGGGACGGGACGCCTCGGTTCTGCTGCTGGTGGCCGAGGGGTGATCAACGAATTGCTCCGAGAGGGTACGAGACCGAGCGAGCCTACCGCCCCGGCGACCGCCCGGACCCCGCGCGAACCGTCAGCCGGGGAGGCCCTTCGTGACCGGGGTCAGATCGCGCAGCTCGCGGCGCAGGGTGAACATCTCGACCACGATGCGCTTGATCACCGAGAGTGACGAGAGCGTGCTCTCGCCCCTGGTGCGGGGGAAGTAGTCGACGCCGAACTGGATGACGTGGAAGCCCAGCTTGCGTGCCCGGATGATGAGCTCGGCGTCGATGAACGAGCCCTCGCTCCGCAGGGTGACGTGGTCGAACACCCGGCGCCGGCACAGCTTGAACGCGAAGTTGATGTCGCGCATGCGCACCCCGAACAGCCGGCGGATGAGGATGTTGTAGAAGAAGGTGTAGATGGCTCGCGAGGGGCCCTCGCCGACGCGGTCGAAGCGGTACGCCGAGACGATGTCGGCCTCGTAGTAGCGCAGCAGGCGGATCGCCTTGTGCAGCTCGCCCATGTCGAAGGGAAGGTCGGCGTCGGTGTACAGGACGAGGTCGCCGGTGGCGGACGCGAAGCCCGTCTTGATCGACCCGCCGAGCTTGCGATTGACGGCGTGGTGGACCACCTTCACGTGCCGGTCGGCGGCTGCCATGTCGTCGGCGATCTTGCCGGTGTGGTCCGTCGAGGCGTCGTCGACCACGATGAGCTCGTAGTCGGCGATGGTGCCGGCGGCGACGAGCTCGTCGCCGATCTCCTTGCCCGCCGCGAGGGTGCGCTCGATGTAGGCCTCCTCGTTCCACATCGGGAAGAAGATCGTGAGCGTCTCCGACGACGGTGCCTTCACCGTGCGCACGCTACTCGGCACGTCGTCGGTGGAGACCGCACCGATACGCTCACGAACGCGATGACCACCCTGCCGCCGCCTCCGCCGCCCATCGCCCCCGAGGCCGACCAGATGGGCGTCGCACGACCGCGGCGCATCGCTCGCCCCGGCGAGCTGACGCCGGCCTGGCGGGCGACGTTCATCGTGGCGTGGGGCTGCGTCCTCATCGCGATGGTCGCCATCGCGCGCACCGCCTGGAAGATGGGGCTCTCGACGTGGTGGACCGGTCCGCGCTTCGAGCCGAGGGCCCTGCCCGTGCTGCTGATCCCCTCGATCGTCGCCGTCGTCGTGATCGTCCTCGCGGCGCGCAACGCACGTTTCCTGCCCTACTGGGGGATGACCGGTGCGGTCGCGCTCGCCGCGATCGCGTCGGGCGACGTCGGCCGGTTCGACGGTCTGGCCGTCGCCGAGTTCACGGTCGCGGGGGCGGCGATGCTCGTCAGCCTCGCGTCGTTCGCAGGGCTGCTGCAACGCGCCGATCACGACCCTCCCCAGTAACGTCGAGAGCCGTATGTCTGCCCCAACCTCCGGTGGAAAGGTCCTCATGTCGCTGCCCGTCGGCGAGCGCGTCGGCATCGCCTTCTCGGGCGGCCTCGACACCTCCGCCGCGGTGGCATGGATGCGCGAGAAGGGGGCGATCCCGTACTGCTACACCGCCGACCTCGGCCAGTACGACGAGGCCGACCTCCCGGGCGTGCCCGTGCGGGCCAAGCAGTACGGCGCCGAAGGGGCCCGGCTGGTCGACTGCCGCGAGCGACTCGTCCACGAGGGCCTGCTCGCGCTGCAGTGCGGCGCCTTCCACATCACGACGGCGGGCAAGACCTACTTCAACACGACCCCGCTCGGACGCGCGGTCACCGGCACGCTGCTGGTGCAGGCCATGCGCGACGACGGTGTCGACATCTGGGGCGACGGCAGCACCTACAAGGGCAACGACATCGAGCGCTTCTACCGCTACGGCTTGCTCGTCAACCCCAAGCTCCGCATCTACAAGCCGTGGCTCGACGAAGCCTTCGTCACCGAGCTCGGCGGCCGCGCCGAGATGAGCGAGTTCCTCACGCAACGGAACCTCCCCTACCGCGACAGCAAGGAGAAGGCGTACAGCACCGACGCCAACATCTGGGGCGCGACCCACGAGGCCAAGTCACTGGAAGAGCTCGGGACGTCGATGGACATCGTCGAGCCGATCATGGGTGTCGCGCACTACCGCGACGACGTCACCATCGATGCCGAGACGGTCTCCGTCCGGTTCCACGAGGGCTTCCCCGTCGCGATCAACGGGCACGAGCACACGTCGGCGGTCGATCTGGTGCTGGAGGCGAACGCGATCGGTGGCCGCCATGGCCTCGGCATGAGCGATCAGATCGAGAACCGGATCATCGAGGCCAAGAGCCGCGGCATCTACGAGGGCCCGGGCCTGGCGCTCCTGCACATCGCCTACGAGCGGTTGGTGACGGCCATCCACAACGAGGGCACCATCGAGAACTACCGCACGATGGGCCGCCGGCTCGGACGGTTGCTGTACGAAGGCCGGTGGTTCGACCCGCAGAGCCTCATGCTGCGCGAGCCGCTCATCCGCTGGGTCGGCTCGGCGATCACGGGCGAGGTGACGCTGCGGTTGCGCCGCGGCGACGACTACTCGATCCTCGACACCACCGGCCCGCACCTCACCTATTCGCCCGAGCGCCTCAGCATGGAGAAGGTGGAGGACGCTGCCTTCGGTCCGCTCGACCGGATCGGGCAGCTGACGATGCGCAACCTCGACATCGCCGACACGACCGCCAAGCTCGACCTGTACCGCCGCGCCGGCACCCTCGGCGCCGGCGGCGTCCTCGGCCTCGAGAGCGGCGACTGACCCATCCCGCCCGTCAGTCGTCCCCGCCCCGCGCCGCCCCCGAGCCCATCGCGCACAAACGCTCCGCGACAGCGTGTGCTCACGCAGGGCCGATCCCCGAGACCTGAGTAAGCGCCCACAGGCTCCGCGTCTTTGCGTGGTCACGCAAACGACGGGAGCCGAACTGCCATCCGGTCACCGCCGGATCACAGGGCCCCAGACATCCCACCCGGTGCGAACCCCGCCCCCACCATCGCGCACAAACGCTCCGCGCCGGCGTGTGCTCACGCAGGGCCGATCCCCGAGACCTGAGTAAGCGCCCACAGGCTCCGCGTCTTTGTGTGGTCACGCAGATGACGGAAGCCGGCAGGGTCGGCCGGAGCCGGCAGGGTCGGCCGGAGCCGGGGCGGACGGGGGCCGGCGAGGCGGAGACACCGCGCCGGCACGATGGTCGGCGAATAATGCGACCGACCTGTCGCGGCGAGCAGGCTCGACGGATCAGATCAGAGCGCGGGGGTGAGCTCGTCGCTGCCGGGGAACGAGCCCTTGCCGCTGTTGGCGAGCTCGATGAAGGTGCGGCCCGGGGTGAGGAGGATCGGCGCGCCGGAGTCGTCGGTCAGCGCGAACGGCTGCAGCCGGTCGGCGCGGCTCCACGTGCCGCTGATCGCGCGGCCACCGGTGAACACCTGCGCCGGGTTCGTGCCGGTGCTGATCCCGGCTGGTGAACGCCCGTCGGTGGAGCTCGGCTCGTAGTCGGTCCAGATGATGACGACGTTCTCGGACGACACCTGCGTGCCGTCGGTCAGCATGTGCGGCTTGTCGTCCTGCAGCCGCAGGTAGGTGCCGCTCGCCGGATCGAACCGCCACTGCACGAACACCTGCTGCATCTGCAGGTCGAACCCCACCATCGCCTGCCCCGCCGTCGCCGGCTCGCCGGGCGCCCGGTAGTGGAACTGCTGCACGGGACCGGTCCGCTCGGGACCGGCGTTCGATCGCAGCTGCGCCGTGTCGGCGTGCGTCTTGTGCGGCCGCTTCCGCTTCGGGTCGAGCTCCCAGCCGGGACCCTTGCCCTCCGTGACGAGCAGCATGTCGGAGGCGCGCAGCAGCGCGATGTTGCCGGGGTTTCCGCCCGAGCACGCGAACACCGCACCGTTGAACTCGCCGCACAGGTTGATGTCCTGCTCGCGGCACGACCGGATCGGCCCGACGAAGTCCTCGTCCCGGCTGTGCCACACCGTGGCGAAGCGCGTCGGGCCGGCGCCCCACGCCTCGAACACGATGTCGGGGCCGTTGAGGCCGGTCTGCGGCCGGGCGCCCTTGTCGTTGCTGATCTTCACGACGAGGGCGACCTTGGCCAGGAGCGCCGGATCGGTCAGCGGCAGTCCCGTCAGGGGTTGCACCGGCGGCGGCGGGATCGTGGTCGTCGGCGCGATCGTCGTGGTCGTCGGCGCGATCGTCGTGGTCGTCGAGGTCGTGGTGCTGGTGGTCGCCGGAGGCCGGGAGGTCGTCGTCGCGGCCTGCGTCGTGGGTGCGGCGTCGTCGTCGGACCCGCCGCTGCAGGCAGTCACGAGGAGAGCGCCACCGGCGAGGGCGAACAGCTGGCGGCGCGACACCAGCACGGGCGTCGGGTCGTCGTGGATCGCGCTCGGGCGATCGTCACGGATGGTCATCGTCGGGTGCTCCCGGTGTGGTACTTCGAATGTCGCCTCGGCCCCTCGTGGGAGCCCGGGCCCGCCGAGCCACGGTATCGCCCGTCCGACGAACCGCCCAGTCACCCCCCACTCGGGTGGTGGGGGTGACATGGGTCGAATTGCTCATCGCGCGGGAACCGGTTGGCCTCGTCGCCGATCGGCATCTATGTTTGCCCGTCGTGGCGGTGACTCAGGGTGCCGAGCTGGGTCCGAATCCACATCTGCTCACACAGCCCTCCCCCATGGTCGCCCCACGGGAGCGCACCGAGTTCGTGCTCCGCCTCCTCCGCCGGGCCGAACCGGCGCTCCTCGTGGGCGTGGCCCTGCACACCGTCATCCTCGTGTCGGGTCACGACGGTCCCGTGGCACTCGGTGTGCTCGCCGGCGCGTCCTTCCTCCTCGGCGCAGCCGGACTCGTGATCCCCGGCGATCACCGCACCTCGCTGCTGCGCGCCGTCGTCGCGATCAGCCTGTTGTTCGCCGTCTCGCTCTGGGCCGACGACCGGTTGAGCGATCTCGTCAGCTGGCACGCCATCTTGTTCACGCTCTACCCGCTCGCCTTCGGCCTCCGGCGCGGCTGGCCGCTGCTCGTGCTGATGATCGGCCCGTTCGCGTGGGCACTCGGCGAGGTGCACGGCCCGTGGACCCTCGTGCTGCTCGTGTTCCCCATCGTCCCCGCGGCGCTGGTCGCCGGACTGATCTCCGACGTGATGGTCGATGCCGTCGCCGGGCTGCGCCACGCCACCACGCGCGAGCGCGAGCTGCGCACCGCCATCGACACCGCGCCGATCGGCATCCTGACCGTCGACGTCGACGGTCGCACGACCTTGGTGAACGCGCTCATCACCGAGTTCCTGCACCTCCACGACGCACCCCCGCACATCGACGACTTCCTGCAGTACGTGCACCACAGCGATCTGCACGTGATCGACGAGATCGGTGCGGCGATCGAGGCGGGCGTGGCGACCAACCGTGTGTGCCGTGTCATCCATCCCCAGCTCGGCGAACGACACATCCGCATCATCACCGCCGCCCTCACCGACAGCGACGGCGCACTCGAGGGCGCGGTGATCACCATCCAGGACATCCACGACGAGCTCGACAACCGCCGCAAGCTCGAGCAGTTCCGCACGATCGCCGACAGCACGACCGACATCATCGGCGTGGCGTCGCTGCGCCCCGAGGCCGACTACCTCAACCCCGCCGGCCAGCGGTTCTTCGGAGCCGAGACGATCCCCCTCGACCGGGTCCAGGACTTCATCCCCGCCGAGTACCACCACCTGTTGTTCCACGACATCCTCGAGATCATCGCCGGTGGCGGCAGCTGGAGCGGCGAGCTCGAGCTCTTCGACCGCGACGGCGAGCGGCGACCGACGTCTGCAGTCGTGATGGGCCTGCACGACGAAGCGGGTCAGCTCGAAGCGTTCGCCGTCATCTACCGCGACATCGAGGAGCGCAAGCAGCTCGTCTCACGCCTGGCCTTCGAAGCGGGACACGACATCTTGACGACCCTGCCCAACCGCCAGCAGCTCTTCAACACGCTTACGACGACCCTCGAGATGAACGAGGCGGTCACCGTGCTCTTCTGCGACCTCGACGGGTTCAAGGTCGTGAACGACAGCCTCGGCCACGCGGTGGGCGACCAGCTGCTGTGCGCCGTCGCCACTCGGCTCGGCGAGTCGGCGCGATCGGGCGACCTCGTCGGGCGGCTCGGCGGCGACGAGTTCGTCGTCGTGTGCCGCGACGCCCTCGACGCCGCCGAAGCGGAGCGCATCGCCCAGCGGTTCATCGACATCGTTCGCCAGCCGATCGTCATCAACGGGCGCGAGCACGAGGTGTCGATGAGCGTCGGCATCGCCATGAGCTCGCCGGGGGTGACGGGCTCGGAGCTCGTCCAGCGGGCCGACCTCGCGATGTACGCGGCCAAGCAGGCCGGCCGCCGCCGGGTGGCGCTGTTCGACCAGGAGATGCGGGTTCGCGCCGACCGCCGGCTCGAGCTGGAAGCGGCGTTCAGGACCGCGATCTCGAACCACGAGCTGCAGCTGCACTACCAGCCGATCGTCAACATCGTCTCTGGCGAGCTCATCGGCTTCGAGGCCCTCGCCAGATGGATGCACCCGTTGCAGGGCACGTTGCGCCCGAAGGACTTCATGCAGGTGGCCGACAACGCCGGGTACGCCAGCGCGATCGGCGAGTTCGTCGTGCGCGAGGCAGTCCACACCGGGGCGCGCATGCGGCTGCTGGCGCCTCACCTCGCCATGTCGGTCAACCTGTCGGCAGCCCAGTTGGTCGACCCCCGCCTTCCCGACGTGATCGCGACCGCGCTCACCGAGTCCGAGCTCCCGGCGTCGGCGCTCACGGTTGAGATCACCGAGGACATCGTGATGGACGAGCTCACGGCGGCGCAGCCGCGTCTCGACGCGCTGCGCGCCCTCGGCGTGCGGTTCGCCATCGACGACTTCGGCACGGGCTACTCGAACCTCACGATGTTGAAGCAGTTCCCGGCCGACTACGTGAAGATCGACCGCAGCCTCGTGCACGGCGAGCCCGAGCTGATGAAGCTCGTGCTCTCGCTGACCCGTGAGCTCGGCTTTGCACCCATCGCCGAGGGGGTCGAGACCGTCGAGCAGCTCACCGATCTGCGAACGATGGGATGTCACCACGCGCAGGGATACTTCTTCGCCGAGCCGATGACGACGGCGGAGGCGATGGCCTACCTCACACCGATCACGAAGTCGGTGCCCGAGCGCTGAGCTCGGGCCGCCGTCCTCAGGCGGGACGGCCGATGCGGTCGAGCAAACCTGCGAGCAGTGACGCGCGTGGCACCAACGCATCGATGACCACGAACTCGTGATCGGCGTGCGCGCCGCCGCCGACCGCGCCCAGACCATCGAGCGTCGGCACGCCGATGGCCGCGGTGAAGTTGCCATCGCTCCCACCCCCGACGGCCACGCCGTCGATCCGACCGAGGCCGGCGTCGGCGGCCACCTGGACGGCCAGGGGGAAGAGCCGCTCGGACGCGGTGGCGTGCATCGGTGGACGGCCGATGCTGCCCGAGACCTCGATCGTCGCGCCGACCACCGAGGTGGTGAGCGTCTCCATCAGATGCTCGATCCGCTCCTTCTCGCCCGGCTCGACGACCCGCACGTCCACCACCACGCGGGTCTCGGCCGGCACGACGTTCTCGGCAGTGCCACCGCGCACCATGGTGGGGGTCACCGTCGTGCCGAGCGTGGCGTCGCCGAAGGTCGCGATGCGCCCGATCAGCTCGGACGCCGCGACGAGGGAGTTCACACCCTTCTCCGGTTCGAGCCCGGCGTGGGCGGCGCGGCCGTGGACGACGACCTCGAAGCCTCCGGTGCCCTTGCGTGCCGTCTTGAGCGCGCCACCGTCGGCCGAGGGCTCGACGACCAGCACTGCACCGCACGCCACGGCTCGTTCCTCGATGAGCGCACGCGAGGCCGTCGAGCCGACCTCTTCGTCAGCGGTGAACAGCAGCTCGATCCCGGACCGGTCGGCGAGCGAGGCGACGGCGTGGATGGCCTGGACGATGCCACCCTTCATGTCGAACACACCCGGCCCGGTCGCTCGACCGTCGGCCACGGTGAACGGCCGCGCCGCCAGCGCTCCCGCAGGGAAGACGGTGTCGTGGTGACCCACCACCAGCACGCGCGGCGTCCCGCCGGCGGACCAGTGCACGTGCGGGCCGGCGGGGCTGTCCACGATCAGTGGCGCACTGCCGAGGCGGGACTGGATCACACCGGCGAGGGCGGCGGCCGATGCGGCCAACGCGTCGAGGTCGTTCGACGGCGACTCGACGCCGACCAGCACGGCGAGATCGTCGAGCATCGGCTGGAGCTCGATCACACGACGGTCCTCGCAATCGGGCTCGGGCTCACATCGACGATCACGCGACGGCACGCTACTCTCGCGAGCCCTCGGCAGACCCCGTGTTCGTGATCTGATGTCGGGGTGCACGAACGCGACGATCTGGGCGCCTTCCTCAGGGCGCGACGCGGCGCACTGACGCCGGCCGACGTCGGCCTGCCGCACGGGCGCGGCCGGCGCACCCCGGGGCTGCGCCGTGAGGAGATCGCGATGCTCGCCGGCGTGTCGGTCACGTGGTACACGTGGCTCGAGCAGGGCCGCAAGATCAACGCGTCGGTCGACGTGCTCGAAGCGCTCGCGCGCGCGTTGCGCCTCGACGACGCCGAGCGCCGTCACCTGCTCGCCCTCGCTGCGCCGCTTCCCGCCGAACCGATCGCGACAGACGAGCACGCACCCGACGCCCTCGTGCGCCTCATCGAATCGATGGAGCCGGCGCCGGCTTATGTGCTCGGGCCCCGGTGGGAGTTCCTCGCGTGGAACCGGGCGCAGTCCCGCCTCTACCCGACGATCGACCGTCTCGCCGCAGCCGACCGGAACCTGCTCTGGGTCATCTTCGCCGAGCCGAACGCGCGCTCGCTGGTCGGAGATTGGCCGCAACAGGCGCGACGCATCCTCGCCGAGTTCCGTGCCGGCACCGCGATGTTGCGTGGCGACGCGCAGGTGATCGCGCTCGTCGAACGGCTGCAGCGCGAGAGTGCCGAGTTCGCCGAGTGGTGGCCCCAAGCCGACGTCGCGCAGTTCCAGACCCGCATCCGGCACTACCACCACCCGCGGGCCGGCGACCTCGCCTTCGAGTACCAGCAGCTCACCCCCAGCGAGTGGCCGTCGCTGCGCGTGGTGTGCCAGCTGCCGGTGCCGGGCGACGACAGCGCCCAGCGCCTGGCCGCGTGGCGCGAGATCGCGTGAACGCCCCGGATTGATCGCACCGGCGCGACCGGTGCGAGACTGCTCTCATGGCCGCGACCGACGTCCACACCGACCCGCAGACCGCGCAGGTCGAGGCAGCAGTTGCCGAGCTGCTCGCAGCGCACGATCCGCGCCAGATGAGCGACCACGAGTTCCGCGGGGCTCGGTATGACGCGGGCCTCGCCTGGGTGCACTTCCCCGTCGGCTTCGGCGGCCTCGGCGTGCGACCCGAGCTGAACCGCCTGGTCGACTCCCGCGTGCGCGCCGCCGGAGCCGCCCCCACCGATCCGGCGTCGTTCTTCATGGAGCTCGCCGGCCCGACGATCGTCACCCATGGCAGCGACGAGCTGAAGCGACGCCTGCTGCGTCCGATGTTCACGGGCGAGGAGCGCTGGTGCCAGCTGTTCAGCGAACCGGGCGCCGGCAGCGACTTCGCCGGCCTCGGCACGCGGGCGGTGCGCGACGGCGACGAGTGGGTGGTGAACGGGCAGAAGGTGTGGAACACCCTGGCTCATCTCGCCGATTGGGGGATGCTCGTCACCCGAACCGACCCCGAACAGCCCAAGCACAAGGGCATGACCTACTTCGCGGTCGACATGCACGCGCCCGGCGTCGAGGTGCGGCCGCTGCGCCAGATCACCGGCGAGGCCGAGTTCAACGAGGTGTACCTCACCGACGCGCGCGTGCCCGACAGCAACCGGGTCGGCGACGTGGGCGAAGGTTGGCGTGTCGCGCTCACCACGCTCATGAACGAGCGCACCGCGATCGGGAGTGGCGGCGGCCCACGTCGACGGGGCCCGATCGACGTGGCGATCTCGATCTGGCGCGACCTCCCCGAGGACCGCCGCTCTCCGGCCCAGCGCGACCGCCTGATGCGGCTGTGGTGCACCAGTGAGGCGATGCGCCTCACCAACGCTCGGGGCTCCGCCGCGGCACGGGCGGGCAACCCCGGACCCGAGGGCTCGATCGCGAAGCTCGCGCTCGCCGAGTTCAACAAGCGCGTGACCGAGCTGTCGATCGAGCTGCTCGGCGCCGACGGCATGATCGGCTACGACTTCACGTTCCGCCGACCCGACAACCTGTCGGTGGACGGGTCGGAGGGTGGCATCCGCCACTCGTTCCTCCGCGCGCGAGCCAACTCGATCGAGGGTGGCACGAGCGAGATCATGCGCAACATCCTCGGCGAGCAGGTGCTCGGCCTGCCGGGCGAGCCGCGCGTCGACAAAGATCTGCCGTGGAGCAAGGTGCTCCGCAGCTGAGGAGCCAGACTGTGCGCATGACCGGCGATCCGCTGCTCCCGCTGCTCGAGGCGGCGCGCGAGGGCGACGACGTGGCGATGCGCGAGCTGGTTCGTCGCACCCAGCCCGCGGTCTGGCGGTTGTGCGCAGCGCTCGGGTCGACCGGCGAAGAGGACGATCTGGTGCAGGAGACCTACCTGCGTGCACTGCGGGGCATCGCCGGGTTCCGCGGCGATTCGCCCGTGCAGCCGTGGCTGCTCTCGATCGCGCGACGGGTGTGCGCCGACCACGTGCGCCGGCGGGTCCGTCAGCGACGGCTGCTCGACCGGATCGGTCAGGGGGCGTCGATCGGCGACGCGCCACCGCCCGACGGTTCCGAGCATCTCCTCGCCGCGCTCTCCGACGATCGTCGCGAGGCCTTCGTGCTGACGCAGGTGGTCGGGCTCTCCTACGAGGACGCAGCCGTCGTGATCGGGTGCCCGGTCGGCACGATCAGGTCGCGTGTCGCGCGTGCTCGGAGCGACCTGCTCGCTGCGCTGCGCGCGTCCGACGCCGTCTAGCCTCCGCGGCACGACGGAGGAACGGAGGCCGAGATGACCGACACATTGGCCGGCGCGCTCACGCCCGAGGTCGACCCGCCTGAGTTGGGTCTCGCCCCCTCGCGGCTGGCTCGGCTCGACGAGCACTTCGGCCGGTACGTCGACGACGGCCGACTGGCCGGCTGGCAGTTGACCGTCAGCCGCGGTGGCCGGCTCGCGCACGTCGCCGCGGCCGGTCATCGCGACCGTGAGTCCGGTGCTCCCGTCACCTCCGACACCATCTGGCGCATCTACTCGATGACCAAGCCGATCACGTCGGTCGCCGCGCTGATGCTGTGGGAGGAGGGGCGCTTCGAGCTGCGCGACCCGGTCAGCAGCTTCCTGCCCGAGTTCGGCGCGCAGCGCGTGTGGCGCGCCGGGTCGGTGACGACGCCGTTCTTCGATCCGGTCGTCGAGCCGATGCAGATGTGGCACCTCATGACCCACACGGCAGGTCTGACGTACGGGTTCATGCACGCGCACCCGGTGGACGCGCTGTACCGACGGGCCGGCTTCGAGTGGGGGGTGCCACAGGACGTCGACCTCGCCGGCATCTGCGAGCGGGTCGCCGAGCTGCCGTTGCTCTTCCAGCCCGGCTGCGAGTGGAACTACTCGTTCTCGATCGACGTGCTCGGACGAGTCATCGAGGTGCTCACCGGGCAGACGCTCGACGACGTGCTCCGCACACGCATCTTCGAACCGCTCGGCATGGTCGACACTGCGTTCTGGGTCGAACCCGAGGATGCGGACCGCGTCGCCATGCTGTACGGCGCCCACCCCTCGACATCGCTCGCGACGCGGCTCGAATCCGCAGCCAAGGCCGCGCACCGACGGCCGGCGGCCTTCCTGGGTGGTGGTGGCCTCGTCTCGACGACGGGCGATTACCTGCGCTTCGCCGAGATGCTGCGCCGGGGCGGCGAGCTCGACGGTGTGCGCCTGCTGTCGCCGCGCACCGTCCGCTACGCCACGTCCAACCACCTGCCGGAGAACGCCGATCTGAGCGATTTCGGGCGACCGTTGCACAGCGAGACAGCGTTCGACGGCGTCGGGTTCGGCCTCATCGGATCCGTGACGATCGACCCGGTCAAAGCGAAGGTCCCCGGTTCGATCGGCGACTTCGGCTGGGGCGGCGCAGCCAGCACCACGTTCTGGGTCGACCCCGTCGAGGACCTGGTGTGCACGTTCGTGACGCAGCTGCTGCCGTCGAACACCCATCCGATCCGCAGCCAGCTCAAACAGCTCGTGCACCAGGCGATCGTCGACTGACCGCAGCTCTCGACGGAGCGCTCGTAGCCTGACCCGATGCGCACGCCCTCGATCGTCCGGCGGCCGGCGCACCTCGCCGCCGCGTGGACGCTCCTGCTGGCAACAGCCAGCTGCGCTTCGTCGGATCGGCCGTTCACGGAGATGGCCACGACGGTGCGCGACCCCGCCGCACCTCCGGATCCTGCGGCTGACGAGACGCCCGAGGCGGTCCACGCATTCGCGGCCGCTCCGGTCGAGGCGGCCGTCGCGACGCACCCCGCCGTGCGGCTCGATCCTCCCTACACCGACTGCCAGCGGATCGCCGCGGGCGCGGCCGGCACCCATCCCGAGACGACGACGCAGGTCCTCGTGCGAACGGTCGCGTGGGGCGACACGGTCGCCACGGTCGAGGTCGCCGAACGCATCGCCGGCACGTGGGTGTGCGGCACCCCGATGACCGGCCGCGTCGGCCGCAACGGCGTGCGCCCCCTGCTCGAACGCCGGAGTGGCGATGGCACCACGCCCGCCGGGGTGTTCCCGCTCGCGACGATGACGGCGCCCGACGGTCAGCGCTTCTCGTTCTTCGGCAACAGCGCCGACCCGGGCGTCACCGCGGGCGCCTACCGGCGGGTGCAGCCCGGCGACTGCTTCGGCGCGACACCGGGCACCGCCGGGTACGGCCACCTCCGCGACGACACGTCGTGCCCCGGCCCCGACGACGAGTACCTCCCCGACTTCACGGCCGCCTACTCGAACGCTGCGCTGATCGGTGCGAACATGGAGCCGAACGTCTCGGGCGACGAACCGGGCGAGATCCCGTACGCCTCGGCGATCTTCCTGCACCGGTTCACGTACGTGTCGGGGCAGTCGGGCGCGACGAAGCCGACGTCCGGTTGCGTCTCGCTCTCGCAGGCCGATCTCACCTCCGTGCTCGTCGCCCTGCGACCTGGTGCGCAGTTCGTGATCGGCCCGACCGACTGGCTGCTCGACCAGCTCGACGTGTCGGCCGGCTGACGACCGGCCGGCGGTGATGTTCGCGCCGGCTCGTGTCATTCGCGGACAACTGCACGTGTCGTGGGCGCATGACCTGAGCGAGAGCGGACCGCGGCGGACGACCCGAGCGCGACCGCACTGCGTCGCCCCATCCGATGGCTATGGTCGGTACGTGCGCGCTGCGGTGTACTACGAGACGGGTGGGCCCGACGTCTTCCGCTACGAGGAGGTGGCTGACCCTGCTCTGCGTGCCGGCGGGGTGCTCGTCCGCGTCGGGGCCATCGGCATCCAGGGTGGCGACCTGCTGCACCGCCAGGGCGGAGAGATGGCGACCGTGCCACACATCGTCGGCTACCAGGCGGCCGGTGTGGTCGAAGCCGTCGGCGACGGCGTCACCTCGCTCGAGCCCGGTCAGCGCGTCGTCGCCACCATGGCGCACGGCAGCCACGCCGAGCTCGTGTCCGTCCCGGCCGCAGCCGTGTGGCCCATCCCGGACGGCCTCTCGGTCGACGAGGCGGCCGCGGTGCCCATCGAGTTCGGCACCGCCGACGACTGCCTCTTCGAGTTCGGTGGCCTGCAACCCGGCGAGACCGTGCTGGTGCAGGCCGGCGCAGGAGGCGTCGGCCTGGCCGCCATCCAGCTCGCCAAGCGGGCGGGGGCCGGCGTGGTGCTGGCGACCGCGTCGAGCGACGACCGGTTGGCGCGGCTCCACGACCACGGCCTCGACCACGGCATCAACTACGCCACCGACGACGTCGCCGCCGAGGTGATGCGCATCACGGATGGACGCGGCGCCGATCTGGTCGTCGATCCGGTCGGCGGGGCGACGCTCGAGTCGAGCATCGCCTCGCTCGCCTACCGGGGCCGGATCAGCTGGGTCGGCCGCGCCGGCCGCGATCAGCGGCCGCCGGAGGTGTGGCCGATCATGCAGAAGAACGGCTCGATCCACGGCGTGTTCCTCGGAGCAGAGATGGTCATGCGCAACGAGCGCACGCGTGCGATGATCGCCTCTCTGCTCGAGCGAGCGGCGAGCGGCGAGCTGCACGCGGTGATCGACCGGGTCTTCCCGCTCAGCGATGCCGCCGACGCGCATCGATACATCGAAGGTCGCACGGCCTTCGGCCGCGTTCTGCTGCGTCCCTGAGCGGCACGGCGCGACCGGTCGGTTTCGTTCGCCCGTCAGCCACGACGGACGTCGCGGTACGGCACGTCGCGGTCGACCGATGGCTCGCGCGGCAGGCCGAGCACCCGCTCGCCGAGGATGTTCCGTTGGATCTCGTCGGTACCACCGGCGATCGACTGCGCCGGGACGGACGTGAGGACCTCGGCGACGACTCCATCGAATGGCGCTCCCTCGCCGCGCAGCATGCCGCCCGCACCGACCGCCCGCGTGTAGGCCGCCGCGGCGGCTCGGGCGACGACGCTCATGCCCAGCTTGCCGATCGATCCTTCCGCACCCGGCTCGACTCCGGCTGCGCGCGCCGCGTGCGCGCGTTGTGCGGTCCACTGCTGGCTCCGCTGCTGTGACCACACCGCGGCGATCCGGTCGCGCGCGATGGCGTCTCGGCCGCCGAGCACATCACTCGTCAGCAGATCGACGCGTCCGGCGCGCTGCGGGTACCACTCGTAGGTGCGGAAGTGCTCGGCGGCCTCGTCGGCCGCTTCGGCGAGCACCTGACCGGCGCTCGCGTCGATGACCGGTCGGCGCATGCCGCCGAACCGGCGCTCGTGAGCGAGCGTCGTGAGCGCGACCCGCCAGCCGTCGTCGATCGCGCCGATCACGTGCGATGCGGGAACTCGGGCGCCGGTGAGGAACACCTCGTTGAACGACGCGTGCCCGTTCATCTGCCGCAGCGGCCGCGCTTCGACACCCTCTTGGTGCATCGGCAGCGCGAAGCACGTGATGCCGCGGTGCTTGGGCGCGTCCCAGTTGGTGCGTGCCAGCAGCAGCCCGAGGTCGGCGTGGTGCGCACTCGTGCTCCACAGCTTCTGCCCGTCGATCACCCACTCGTCGCCGTCGAGGCGCGCAGCGGTGGACAGACCCGCCAGA
Source organism: Ilumatobacteraceae bacterium (assembly GCA_050248155.1). Lineage (GTDB taxonomy): Bacteria > Actinomycetota > Acidimicrobiia > Acidimicrobiales > Ilumatobacteraceae > VFMC01. The sequence continues at coordinate 149,879 of JBFWSW010000002.1, read as the reverse complement.
TCGGACCCGCTGCCGGGCTCGCTGAACAGCTGGCACCAGCGGTCCTCACCGGTGACGATGCGCGCGAGGAGCAGGGCCTTCAACGCGTCGTCACCGTGCTGGAGGATCGTCGGCCCGGCAAGGCCCATGCCGGCCCCCGGGGGCGGCCCCACGGCACCGGCCGCAGCGAGCGCAGATGCCGCCACGTCGTCCGCCCAAGGTGGCAGCCCCCGACCGGACCATGCCACCGGCCACGCCGGCACCGCCCAGCCCGACGCAGCCAGTGTCCGCCGCCACTCGATCAGCGGTTGATCGGATCGCCAGTGGGCGGCGATCCACTCCTCGACATCGGTACGGACGCGAGCAGGATCGACGGTGGCTTCGCTGCCGGCCACCGTCACGCCCGGTCGACGAGCCCGTCGAAGAAGTCGAGCACCGCGTCGGTCGCGTCGAAGGTGCGGCCTGCTTCGGAGTTGCCTTCGTACGTCGCTGCAACCGTGCCGCCGGGCCATGGGTTCGCGCCGCCCGTCACGGTGATGAGCACGACGACTCCCGTCGTGCAGTCTGCGTACTCGAGCGCCTGGACGCCTTCGGCGAGATCCTCCGTCACCGGCTGTTGGGCGCAGCCGTCGTGGGTCGCCCACGCCTCGGCGGCCTCGAGCGCGCCTGGTTGCTTGGCTCCGTCGCCTTCGTACGGGTTCGTCTCGTCGGCGGTTCCGGCGATGGCGAGCATCGGGATCTGCACCTCGTCCGCGCACGTCGGCACCTCACTGGCCGAGACGAGGGCGAGGGCGGCGAAGTCGGTCGGTGTCGAGCAGGCGAGCGCGGCGGCGAACTTCCCCCCGTTGGCATGGCCGACGACGAACGTGTCGTCCTCCCTCACGCACAGGATCTGGCGCGCTTCGGCCATCAGGGCGTGGAGGAACGCGATGTCGTCGGGCCGATCGGGATCGGCGCGGACGTTCCACGACGGCGGGTCCGACGTGGCGTCGGGCGTCACGACGATGAACCCACGCCGCTTCGCGACCTTGCTCAACGAGGTGATCGCGTCGAACTGCGCGGCCGTCGCGCCGTACCCGGGCAAGCTGACCACGAGCGGCGCGGCCCACGTGTTGTCGTAGCCCCGGGGCACCGACAACCGGTACGTCCGCACGTCCTCGCCCATCGCCAGGGTGCGCTCGGTCACCGTGACCGGCGGGAGGCCGCTGCAGTCGACCGGCCGTGTGGTCGTCGTGCTCTCGTCGGATGTGCTGGGCGCGGATGTCGCCGGTTCGACGGTGCTGTCGCTCCCCGAACCCACCGTCGTGCCGACGGCAGCCGTCGTCGACGGCGCGGCGAGCTCGACCCGCTGCGACGACGCGCACCCCGTGAGAACCAGGCAGGTGGCGATCACGATCCACCGACTCGACGATCGTGTGCTCCCGGGGACCATCTGCACATCTTGCCCGCGGCGACCGCCGCGCGACGAGCACGTCGGCCTGCCGCGCGGCGGCTCAGTCGAGCGCGACTGCGAGCTCGAGCGATTCGACCGGCTCTGTCCCTTCGTCGGCCGAGCGACCGGGCAGGAACCGAGCGGCCATGACCGCGGCCACCAGCACGATTCCGGCACCGATGGTCATCGACAGCTGCAGCCCATGTGCCCACGCATCCTTGGCTGCATCGACCAGCTGCTGTGCCTCGGCTGTCCTGCCCGAGGCCGACAGCTGCTGGGCGGTGCCGAGCGCACCGGCCAACGATCCCCGCACGGCCTCCTCGCCACCGGGTGGCAGCTGCGCCGTGGCATCGCCGAGCTGCGACGAGTACCCGGACGACAAGATGCTGCCGAGGATCGCGACACCGAGCGTCGTGCCGACCTCGCGGGTCGTGTCGTTCATGGCGGAGCCGACGCCGGCGCGATCGCGGGGCACCGACGACATGATCAGCTCGGTCATCGGGCTCATCGTCAACCCCATGCCGATGGCCATCGGGAACATGCCGGCGAGCACGTGGTCGTAGCCCGATCCCGCGTCGAGCATGCTGAGGATCAGCACGCCGAGCGCGGTGAGCATCATCCCGGCGCTCACCACCACCCGTGCGCCGAGCCTCGGCACCAGAGCGGCCGAGGCCGGTGCGGCGACGATCATGAGCGGCATGATCGGCAGCATGCGCAGCCCCGATTCGAACGGCCCGTATCCGAGCACCAGTTGGAAGAGCTGGCTGACCACGAAGAAGAAGCCGAACATCGTGAGGAAGACGAGCATCATCCCGAGCGAGCTCACGCTGAACCGGCTGTTCTTGAACAGGCCGATGTCGAGCATGGGCGACGACGTGTGCATCTCCCAGAGCACGAACACCGCGAGGAGCACCACGCCACCGCCCAGGACGGCACCGGTCGCAGTCGACGCCCAGCCCCAGTGCGGCGCTTCGATGAGGCCGTAGACGAAGACACCCAGCCCGGCCATCGAGAGGATCGCACCGACGGGATCGAGGCGCTGCGGATGACGGTCCCTGCTCGATGGGACCAGGAGTGCCCCGAGCACGAGCGCGATCACCGTGACCGGGATGTTGATCGCGAACGCCGATCCCCACCAGAAGTGCTCGATCAACCAGCCACCGAGCACCAGACCGACGGCACCGCCGCCACCGGCGATGCCCGCCCAGATCGCGATGGCCTTGGCACGCTCGTGCGCGGGGAAGCAGTTGACGAGGATGCTCAACGTGGCCGGCATGACGAGCGCACCGCCCATGCCCATGACGGCGCGCGACACGATGACTCCGGCTGCCGAGTCGGCGAGGAACGTCGCGTACAGCGAGCCGAGGAGGAACAACAGGACGCCTGCCTGCATGAAGCCCTTGCGGCCGAAGCGGTCGCCCAGGGTGCCGGCCGTGAACAGGAGGCCGGCGAACACGAGCGAGTATGCGTCGACGACCCACTGCTGCTGGCTGTTGGTCAGGCCGAGCGACTCCGACATCGCCGGCAGGGCGACGTTGAGCGAGGTGTTGCCGATGACGATGATGAGCAGGCTGGTGCAGAGCACACCGAGGATGCCCCAGCGGCGGCGGTACACGTCGGGCGGGATCTGGTCGAGTGCCTCGGACGGCAACGCGTCGAGATCGGAGAGAGATGCGTTCACGGATGGCTCCGTTCGTGGGGGTGTTTCGGGGGTGAGATCGATTGAAATGGCAGAACTGCCAAAAGTCAATTGTGACAACTTGCACGTGTGACGCCGGGCTCCGCGGGCCACACTGGACACGTGGTCGGCCGGCCTGGTTCATCGGAAGTAGCGTGCGACGCGATGGCGGACGTCCCTGCCCCGTCCCTGCGACAGCGCAAGAAGGACGCGACACAGCAGGCCATCGCCGACGCGGCCTGGGAGCTCTTCGCCGAGCGCGGCTACCACGAGACCTCCATCAACGACATCGCCGAGCGCGCCAACGTGGCGCCGCGCACCTTCTTCCGCTACTTCCCCACCAAGGAAGCCGTCGTGTACCCCGAGTTCGAGGAGATGCTGGGCCGTGTGCGTGAGGCCTTCGTCGCTCGGCCACACGACGAACCGGTGATGGCGAGCCTCATCGGTGCGCTCGAGACGCTCAACCACTCGATGAGCGAGGAGACCAGCCGCAACCAGCAACGCCTGCACCTCATGAAGGGCGTGCAGGGCGGCGACATCGGCGAGCACTTCCGCAAGCGGATCACCGAGGAGGTCGAGGCGCTCGTCCTCGAACGCGACGGCAGCTCACCCGAGGCACAGTTGCGTGCACGGTTGGCGAGCGGCGTGATCGCGCTCATCATGGACACCTCGCGCGAGCACTGGTTGCGCACTGGCGCGTCCGAGGCGTTGCCCGACGTCGGGCAACGGTGCATGTCGATGATGCACGACCTCCTCGCGGTCCAGCGTCCACCGACGTGAACCGATCAGCGGTCACCGGCATCCGTCCGTCGAGCCCGGCACGTCGAGCCCGGATCGTCGACGAGCTCGCCGAGTCCGGGTTCCGCCTCCCGGGCTCGGACGAGCTCCAGTCGGTCGTGGTCGACGAGCTCGACTACGCCCTGCGGCCGCCGGTCCACGAGCGGCGGGTTCCCACGGTCGGCGCGATCATCGCGCCGCGCACTCCCCCGGCGGTCTGGAACGAGCGCGCCCAGCTCGACATCACGCACCGTCCGATCGTGCAGCTGTCCCTCGACGCGGCCCACCGGTTCGCGGATGGGCTCTCCAGCTGGGTCATCCGGTCGGTGTCGGACGAACCGGACGAGCTCGCCGTGTTCGACCGGCCCGCAGGCTCCGAGCGCGACCTGGTGGTGCTCGCGGACGCGTTCGGCGGGACGATCGTGCAACGACATCCGAGCGGGCAGGTGCGCCTGGTCGGCGAGTTCGGGGTGCTCCGTTGGGACGGGCTGTCATGGCATCACGAGCCGCCGATCTCCGCCTGGATCGATTCGCTGCTCGTCTGCGGCGATCACGGCGACCGCGACGTGATCGAGACGATGCTCGAGTTCGCCGTGCACGACCTCGGCGCCCGGGGGATCGGCGCCATCCTCGTGTACCGACCCGATGAGTCTCCCGCTCCGTCCTACGAGGTACGCCTGCCATCTCCGCCCCCGCTGCGCATCATGACGCCCTCGAACCTCGCGCCGCTGCGGCACGTGCTGTCACAGCTCGACGGTGCTGCCGTGTTCGACCACGACGGCGTGCTGCGCGAGCTCGGTGTCCGGTTGGTCCCGAGCGCCGTGGCCGAGACCAACGTCGCTGGGTTGCGCGGCATGCGCCACACGTCCGGTCGGCGATACAGCTTCGACGATCGGCGCGCCACGGTCATCGTCGTCAGCGAAGACGGTCCCGTCACCGTGCTCAGGAAGGGCGAGGTGCTCGGCGCGTCGACGACCGCGGTCGACGCCGTCGAACGCTGATGCCGATGCGGCAACACGCCGGTCGCACGAGGTCGCCGGGAACGGTCATGCTGTGCGCATGAGCGCACCGGCAACCCCCACGATCGTCCTCATCCACGGCCTCTGGTTGACGCCGCGCAGCTGGGATCCGTGGATCGGTCACTTCCAGCGCGCTGGTCACACGGTGATCGCACCGTCGTGGCCCGGCCTCGAGGGTGAGGTGGAAGCGCTCAACGCCGATCCCACACCGTTGCGCAGGCTCGGCATCACGCGCATCGTCGACCACTACGACGCGATCATCCGCTCGCTCGATGCACCGCCGATCATCATGGGCCACTCCTTCGGCGGCGCGTTCACCCAGATCCTGCTCGACCGCGGGCTCGGAGCAGCTGGGGTCGCTGTGGACTCCGCTCCCGTGAAGGGCATCCTCACCTTGCCGCTCAGCACGTTGCGCACCGCGTTGCCGGTGTTGAAGGACCCGCGCAATCGCGCGCGGGCGGTGCCGTTGACGCACGAGCAGTTCCACTGGCGCTTCGCCAACCACACGACGCTCGAGGCCAGCCGGGCGCTGTACGAGCGCTACTGCATCCCCGCGGCGGGCCGAGTGCTCTTCGAGCAGGCGTTCGCGAACATGAACCCGAAGGCTGCGAGCAAGGTCGACTTCGCGAACGGCACCCGCGCACCATTGCTGCTCATCGCCGGTGGGATCGATCGTGTCTCGCCGCCCAAGTTGAACAAGGTGAACGCAGCGAAGTACGAGAAGTCGGCGGCAGTGACCGACTACCGCGAGTTCCCGGGCCGGTCGCACTGGACGGTGGGTCAGGACGGCTGGGAGGAAGTGGCCGACTTCGCCCTGTCGTGGGCCCTCGAAGAGGCTGCTTCGCGGGCCAAGGACTGAGCGCGCATGGACAGGACCGTGTCTGGCGACGGGGTCGTCGTGACGGACAACCCCGTCCGCATGCGCTACGAGATCCACGTCGGTGAGACGCTCGCCGGCATCGCCACCTACCGGCGCCACGAGGGCAAGGTCGAGTTCCTGCACACCGAGGTCGACCACGAGTTCGAAGGACGTGGCCTCGCCGGTCAGCTGGCTCGCGGCGCGCTGGACGACGTGCGCGCCCGCGGTCTGCGAGCCGTACCCCTGTGCCCGTTCATCGCATCGTGGATCGAACGTCATCCCGACTACGCCGATCTCGTCGCCGACCGGTAGCCGATCCGGGCTCGCATACGCTGTCGATTCGTGGACCCGATCGGCGAGCCGCTGTCGTTCTTCGGTGCCCCCGCAGAGCAACCCTCCCTCGAGTGGACATGGGTCGATGCGCAGCTGCGAACGGCGCCCACGTACTGGGTGGTCGGCCGCTCGTCAGGTGCACCGCACCCGCGGCCCGTGTGGGGTGCCTGGCATCAACAGAGGCTCCTGCTCAGCATCGGCAGCCCGTCGCTCCGCGCGCAACTCGACCGCGACCCGACGGCCACGGTGCACCTCGACAGCGGCCTCGACGTGGTCGTCGTCGAAGCGCGCGTGGAGGGGAAGACCAGCGACCCGGACGCCATCGCGGTGTACGACGTGAAGTACGACTGGCACTACGACGCCGAGCGATACGGACCGCTGTTCGATCTGCGACCGCGGCGCGTGCTGGCGTGGCGAGCCGCCGGACCAGCCGGTCGCGACGGGTTCGTGCGCGCCGGGCGATGGCGGTTCGAGTAGCGCCGATTCAGCGGACAGCCGGGCGGTTGCCGTGGGTCGTCTGCGGCACCCCACGGGCGAGCGAGAAGTGCGTGTGCACCCCCACCCACGCGTCATCCGGTGCGTCTCGGCGTAACACCACGGTGGCCCTGCCGGGCCGGTCGAAGCGGCTGCCGTCCTCGGCGATGCCCTGCGACGTCCAACCCACGACGGCGACCGCTTGCAGCCGGTCCGGGGACACGATGACCTGCATCTCGTCGGTGAGGAAGGCGAACGCCTCGATGGCCGGCCAGATGCGCGACCACTGTGCCTCTTCCAGTGCGTCGCGGCCGACCACGACATCGGCATGCGTGCCGAAGGCCGAGACGTCAGCCGCGAAGCGCCGACGACCCGACACGAGGTCGACGGCCGCCACCTCGCGGCCCCACGCGTCGATCCACTCACGCACCGAGCGCGCGTCGGAGGTGAGGTCGTCCGCCGACTCGCTACCGGACGTCGGCGCGGCCGCAGGCAGGGTGCTCGCCGCAGCGACCTGGACCTCGACGACGTCACCGTTCACCTGCACCGGGAAGGTGGGCTGGCACTGCTCCTTCACCGCCTCCCAGCCCGTCTCGAGCGCGAACGCCCACTGGTGTCCGGGACAGACGAGCTTGCCGTTCAGGATGACACCCTTCGACAGCTCGCGTTCGCGGTGGACGCAGATGTTGTCGAAGGCGAAGAAGCGGTCGTCGTGGGCGACGACGAGCACCTGGCGCTCGCCGATCGGCACGACGACCTTCTTCCGCTTGGCGATGTCGGCCACGGTGCCGACGGGCACCCAATCGGTGTCGGTCACCGTCATGCGCCGTCGTCCTTCGCGAGCCACACCTGCTTCAACTTGTCGTAGACGCGGCTGCCCTCGTCGAGGCCGACCTGGTCCGGGTCCCACGCCACGGTGACGTCACCGTTCACGTAGGTCTGGCACGCGAGGCGGTAGCCCTGATCGACGAGCTCGGCGAGCCGCTCGCGCTCGCGCCGGCGCATCGGGATGCAGTTCTCGAGCCCGGCCTCGACCCGGACGCGGTCGGTGCCGCAGTTGCCGCTCGCGCACTTGAACGGGATGCCGCAGTCGTTGCGGATCGCGATGCGGAGCAGGTTGACCTCATCACCCTCGGCGAAGGTGACCTCGCGACCTGACGTCGAGAAGCGGATGGTGGGCATCGGCGAGTACGAGGCAGGTGCTCAGGCGAGCGCGGGAGCGACCTGCTGCCCGGGCGCGACCGGTGCCTCGGGGGCGACGTAGGTGTCGTACAGCGCCTTGGTGTACGAGAAGCGCATCTCGGCACCGTGGCGGACGAGCTGAAGGCTGCGCTGCTGGAGCTCGGGGGTCGTCGCGTGCTCGAGCACGATCTGGTAGCCGCGCTCGCCGTGGATCTCGTCGGAGGTGATGTGGAGGTCGAAGAACTCGGCCTCTTCCTCGGTGAAGCCGTACTTCTCGATCAGCACCGGGTACTGCCGGCGGTAGATCGACGGCACCTGTGACTCGAGGCCGACGACCAGCGCGGCGGTGGCGACGGCGAAGTGCTCGCGCATCGCGATCGCATAGCACCACCCCTGCAGCCCGCGCGTGACGGCGGTCGCGTTGTCGATGTCCGTGACGCGCTCGCGCGTCGTGCCGCACGCCTCGGCGAAGCGGATGAGCAGATCGGTGTGGCGGACGTCGGACAGCTCCTCTTCGTACATGTTCTGGAGGAGGAAGTCCTTCGCGTCGGTCGCGTGGTCGGGCGTGTTGGAGTAGATGTACCCGAGGTAGTCGGCGAACGGACCGACGTAGTGGTAGTGGTTCTCCGCCCACCGGGCGAAGTGCTCACGGGAGAGCTCGCCGTTCGCCCACGCCTGCGAGAAGGACGCGTTCTTGGCTTCGCGACCCTTGATCGCGTCTTCGAGCGCCTCGCGGAATGCGGGCTTGGACAGGAGTTCGGCCATGTCGTGTACCTTTCGGACGAGAGCGGAAGCGGCTCTGGGCTGGATCGAGGGCGGGGTGTGAGGGAGGACTCGTCATCGGTCGCCGAGGCGACGTCTCGTATATTGTATACTTATTCGGTGGCCGTGCAAGAGGCACTTCCGATCCGAGCCGGCCGATGAGCACCACCCCGGCGGCGCAGTCGGCCGAGGTGCTCGTCATGGCGGCGCAATGCCGCGCGGTGGGACCCGCGGGCGTGGTCTGCGCAGCTGCACCCCTCGCCGCCCAGGCCGGTGAACGGGCGCTCCGCGACGGCGGCAACGCGTTCGACGCTGCTGTCGCGGCCGCACTGGCCGAGACGGTCCTGCTGCCGCCGAAGTGCGGACTCGGCGGGGACCTCGTCGCGATCGTCCTCCGCGCGGGTGCCGCTGCACCCGAGGCGTTGCTCGCGATCGGTGGCGCCCCGTCAGGTCTCGCCGACCACGCGACCGCCGTCGCCCGTGGCGGTTGGCGCGACGTCGGCCCGCACTCGGTGGGACCGCCTGGCGCTCCCCACGGCTACGCCGCGCTCGCCGCGCTCGGCCGGCTCGGGCTCGAACGGCTCGCCGCGCCCGCCACCTCGCTCGCCCGCACCGGCTTCCCCTGGGCGACGGTGTGCACTCGCCTCAGCGAGCAGGCGGCAGCACTCGTGCACGAGATGAATCCCGGCGGTTGTGCGTACTACCCCGGTGGACGCCCCATCGCTCCCGACACGGTGGTCTCGCTCCCGGGGCTCGCCGAGGTGCTCGACGAGCTCGTCCGCCGCGGCGCATCGTTGATGGAGGGTCCGGTGGGCGACGCGGTGATCGACGCGGTGGGCCGGCGCGGCGGCGTGTTGGTGCACGAGGACTTCGCCCACGCGCGAGCCGAATGGACCACCTGCGCAGCAGGTTCGATGGACGGACCCGCCGGAACGTTGGCTGTCTGGACGACGCCGGCGCCCACGCACGGCGCCTCGCTCATCGACGCTGTGTCGGGCTTCACGACCGATCTCACGACGCCGGCGCGTGCCGTGTCGCACGTGATGCGCGCCATCCGCACGTCACGTGCGACCCTCGCCGATCCGGGTGGCACGTCGATGGTCAGCGCCGGTGACGCCGAGGGCAACGTGGTCGTCGTCGTGCACTCGAACTCCTACCCCCGCTTCGGCAGCGGCATCGTCGTCGACGGCTTCGACCTGGTGCTCGCGAACCGGGCCGGTCGCGGCTTCACCGCCGAACCCGGTCATCCCAACTTCCCGGTCGCCGGTCGGCGTCCCGCGACGACGCTGCACGCATGGGCGGTCGCCGGCCCGGACGGCCACCCACGGTTCATGGGCGCGACGCCCGGCGGCGCGAACCAGATGCCGTGGAACGCGCAGACGCTCGCCCGCATCGCTGCCGGCGAGGACGATCCCGGCATCCTCGTCACATCGCCGATCTGGGAGTGGCTGCCCGAGGACGACGGGCTACGGATCGAAGGGGGATTCTCCACCGGCGACGTCGAATCGCTTCGCGCGTCGGCACCGCGCACGATCGTGGCGTCGCGCTGGGCGTGCAAGTCGGCGCAGCAGGTGGTGCGCATCCCTCGTGCGGGCGAACCGTGGATCGGCGCAGCCGACCCCCGCACCGTGGGTCTCGCGCTGGGTGTGTGACGCGGCGCGTCAGGCAGCCGCAGGTGCCGGCGCACCGCGCCGCTCACGGCAGATGTACAGCAGCGCGAGCGGCGTCAGCACGGCGACGGCCAAGGTCGGCCGCAGTCCGAAGGCATCGCCTGCGGCGCCGATGATCGCACTGGCCGCGGCGCCGAGCGCGATCTGCACCGACCGGTAGGCGCCGAGCGCCATGCCGTCGCTGCCGAACTGTTCGACGGCGAGCACGTTGGCAACCGGTCCGAGCGAGCTGACCATGCCGGCGAACAGGGCGGCCAGCCCGTAGGTCGCGAGCGAGGCCGGCAGCAGCACCCAGGCGAGCCCGGTGGCGGTGAGCACGATGCCCGTGCGCCGCGCGCTCGTCTTGGCCCCGACGCGATCGGCGCTGGCGCCGCCGACCACCTTGGCGACGATGGAGATGAGGCGACCGATGACGAGCACGGTCGCGGCGCTCGCTGCACTGATCCCCCACGTGTCGACGGCGAAAGTGGTGAGGAACGGGATCGCGCCGTACTGGCACACCGCGAGCACGGTGCCGACAGCAGTCGGCAGCGCCATCACCTTGCGCAACGAGAAGCGCGAGTGCGAGCCGCGCACCGGGCGATCCTTGGCGGCTCCGCCTCCGCCGAGCGCCGCCACGACGCACAAGGCCGCAGTGATCCAGAACGGCAGGCGCCAGTCGTGGCTCGAGCCGATCGCGCCGAGCACCGCAGCGACGGTGAGGCCTCCGCTGAACGCGACGCCGTAGATGCCCATCGCGAAGCCCTTGCGAGCGGGACCGGCGAGGAGCGCGACCGCCTGCAGCCCGGCGGGGAAGAACAACCCCGCACCCGCGCCCACCGCGATCTGGCCGAGCAGGAGGTGGCCGAGGGAGTGCGCGGTGGCCGTGCCGATCGCACCCGCAGCGCCCACCACTGCCGAGAGACGGATGATGCTGCTCGGGCTGGCCCGCCGCAGCAGCAGCCCACCGGCGATGTTGAACGCAGCGATCGATACGGTCAGCAGGCCGAAGACGATGCCGCCCTGGCCGACGCTCAGCCCGAGGTCGTCACGCGCCGCCGGGAAGATCGGCGACATGAGCTGCTCACCCGTGGTCGCCACGAGGTAGGCAGCACAGACCAGGGCGAACGAACCCCACCTCGGCCGCACCAGCGGCGGGATGCTCGTCGGGATCGCCATCTCGGATACAATATGCAATCCAGGGCGGTCCGGCCATGTCGCACACCAGGGCCGCACGACCAGGGCCGCACGACCAGGCCGCCGCGACAACGCGTCATTGCGAACGGAGCCGCATGATCCACCTCGACGACGACACGATCGAACAGCTGCTCGACCTGGCCGGCGTCACCGAGACGGTGGGGGCGGCGTTCGCCGCGTGGGGACGTGGCGAGGCGCAGACCACCCAACGGGTCCGCGCCGCCACTCCCGACGCGATGGCGAGTGCGATGGCAGCCGTCGTACCACCGTTCACGGGAGGCAAGGTCTACGCCACCAAGAACGGCCGCTTCACGTTCCTCAACGTGCTGTTCGACTTCGACGGCCGGCTGCTGTGCACGCTCGACGGCGATGCCCTCACGGCGCTGCGCACGCCGGCGGCGTGTGCGCTCGCGATCCGCAGCCTGGCAGTCGCACCGTCGTCGATCGCACCCATCACCACCGCGGCCCTCGTCGGGGCCGGCCGCCAGGGCTGGTACCACCTGCAGATGCTCGCCGCCGAGCTCCCGCACCTCACCGAGGTCCGCATCACCGATCTGCGTCCCGAGGCGACCATGGAGATGGTCAGGCGTGCGAAGGACGCGGGCATCCCGGCGCGCCCCGCCCTCGACGCGAGCACGGCGGTGGACGGGGCCGAAGTGGTCGTCACCGTCACGCAGAGCACGGCACCGCTGTTCCCGGCGTCGGTGGTGTCCGACCGGACGCTCATCTGCGCGGTGGGCGCGACCAAGTACGACCGCTGCGAGATCGGCGCCGACGTCGTCGCCCGGTGCGCGTCCGTCGTGTGCGACGACGTCACGGGCAGCACCGTCGAGTGCGGCGATCTCATCCACGCGGCTGCGCAGGGCGAGTTCGACTGGTCGGACGCCATCGAGCTCCACGCCGTGCTCGCGGGCACGGTCTCGGTCGATCGGGCCGGCGCTGCGCCGGTGCTGTTCGAGACGCAGGGCGTCGCGCTCCAGGACGTCGCTGCCGCGGGGCTCGCGTGGCAGCGATTCCAGGCGCGCCGGGCCGACTCCGACCACGTTCCACTCATCACGAAGACCAGGGAGACCACAGGGTGATCCAGATCAACCGACTCACCATGACCGAAGCCGAGCTCGTCGTGGACGCAGCACTGGCCAAGGCGAAGGAGCTGAACATCGGCTCCGTCGTCTGCGTGTGCGATGCCGGCGGATGGCCGCTCGTCATCAAGCGGCCCGACAACGGCAAGCCGACGAGCGTCGAGATCGCCATCAACAAGGCGTTCACCGCGGCATGCCACAAGCGGCCCACCCACACCTACACCAATGCGCAGTCGGGCGGCGAGGCCTTCGGCATCATGAACATGCACGGCGGGCGGTTCGCCATCTTCGTGGGTGGTTGGCCCCTCGAGGTCGATGGCGAGGTCGTCGGCGGCATCGGTGTCTCGGGCGGTCACACCAAGGAGGACATCGCGTGCTGCAAGGCCGGTGTCACCGCGCTGCTCGAGCACCTCGGCAAGCCCGTCGACTTCTCGAAGTGGGACACGTGGCAGCCACCGAAGCCGACCGCCGACTGACGTGAGCGACTCCGAATCCGACGCGCCGACGCGCGTCCTCAACCGCATCGGCGAATGCCTCTGCCCCGCGTCCGACGGACGCGAGCTCGAGCGCCGCAACCCCGCCGACGTCCGTCGCGTCGTGTCGGTCGCGCCCGAGAGCACGCAGTCCGATGTGTCCGATGCAGTCTCCGCCGCGGTCGAGGCGGCGGCCGCGTGGCGCAGCACGACCCCGACCCGTCGAGCCGAACTGCTCTCCGGTGCAGCGAGGCTGCTCGCCGAACGTGCCGACTCGATCGCAGCCGAGATGGTCGCCGAAGAGGGCAAGCCGCTCGCCGACGCGCGCAACGAAGCAGGCCGCACGCCGCGGAACCTCGAGCTGTACGCCGGCGAGGCCTACCGCCTGACGGGCTCGACCTTCCCGAGCGACGACACGCCGCTGGTGTACTCGACGTGCGATCCAGTCGGTGTCGTCGGCGTGATCACGCCGTGGAACTTCCCGCTCAACCTCGCCAGCCGCAAGATCGGCCCCGCACTGGCAGCGGGCAACACCGTCGTGTTCAAGCCGTCACCGATGACACCGCTCATGGGTGAACGGCTCGCTGCGGCCTTCGTCGATGCCGGCCTCCCCGCCGGCGTGCTCAACGTCGTGCACGGCATCGCAGCCGGAGCACACCTCGTGGCCGATCGACGTGTCGATGCGATCACCTTCACCGGATCGAACGCGACCGGGACCAAGATCCACGCGGCCATGAGCATCGGGCGGCGGGTGCAGCTCGAGCTCGGCGGCAAGAACCCGGTCGTCGTCCTCGACGATGCCGATCTCGACGCGGCCGCGAACGTCGTCGCCCGTTCGAGCTTCAGCCTCACCGGCCAGGCATGCACCGGCGCGGGGCGCATCCTGGTCCACGCCAAGGTCTACGACGCACTGCTCGAGCGCGTCGTCGCGCTCGCCGAGGCGCATGTGATCGGTCCTGGCGATCGTGCGGGCGTCACCATGGGCCCGCTCGTCGATCGGCACGCCGTCGACGCGATGGAGGCCGCTGTCGCCCAGGCGGTGTCCGACGGTGCCGAGATCGCGTGCGGAGGGCGAAGGCCCGATGGTGACGACCTCGCGAACGGGTGCTTCTACCTGCCGACCGTCCTCTCCGGGGCCCGGCCGGACATGGCGCTCAGCTGCAACGAGGTGTTCGGGCCGGTCGTCGGCTTCGAGCGGATCGAGAGCCTCGACGAAGCGATCGCGTCGGCCAACGGCGTCGAGTACGGGTTGTCCGCGGCCATCTGCACACGCGACCTGCGCGCCGCGCAACACTTCGCCGATCGGGTCCAGGCAGGCATGGTCCGCGTCAATCGACCCACGGTCGGCGCTGCGTTCAACGCGCCGTTCGGCGGCATCAAGCAGTCGGGCACCGGCACGCACAAGGAGCAGCTCGGCCCGACGGTCATGGACTTCTACACGGTGACGCGCACGATCTGGATGGGCAGCTGATGGACCTCCACCTCACGACTCGACGCGCGCTCGTGCTCGGTTCGTCGAGCGGACTCGGTCGCGCGGTGGCGGCCGGCCTCGCGGCCGAAGGGGCACGCGTGGCGGTGGTCAGCCGCGACGGCGCGCGCAGCACCGAAGCGGCCGAAGCGGTCGGCGCCGAGGCCGCGCTCGTGGCCGACCTCACGGTCCCCGGCGAGGGCGCTCGGCTGGTCGAGCACGCAGTCTCGGTGCTCGGAGGGCTCGACATCTGCGTCGTCAACACAGGCGGCGGCAAGCCCGGCCCGATCATGTCGACTGCGGGCGCCGACGACGCGGCGTACCAGTCGATGCTGCGGCCGGTGCTCGAGGTCAGTCGCGCCGCGGCGCCGCACGTCACCGCGGGAGGCGAGGGTCGGCTCATCTACCTCACCGCTCGTTCGGTGGTCGAGGCCACGCCCGACCTCGCGCTCAGCTCGGTGTTCCGCAGCGGCGTCGCCGCGGCGGCGCGCTCGCTCGCGCTCGAGCTCGCGCCGCGAGCGACGGTGAACGTCGTCGTCACCGGCCAGTTCGACACGCCGGCGCTGGGTCGCTTCGAGGCCGCGCTCGCCGAGCACGAGGGCCTCTCGCTCGACGAGGTCCGACGACAGCACGTCGCTTCGATCCCGATGGGCCGCGTCGGACGCGCCGACGAGCTCGCCGACGTGGTCGTGTTCCTCGCCAGCCGCCGGGCGAGCTTCGTCACCGGCACGACCATCCGCGTCGACGGCGGTGCCGTCCGCGGCTTCTGACGCCACCCATCCCAGTGGCAACGCCCATCCGAGTCGCCGCGGCCCGTCCGAGTCCGTGCCCTTCATCCGAGTGTCGAGCGTCGCAGTCGAGTGCCGACGCGCACCCAGGGGCGCCGTCGACCCTCGGATGCCCGTCTCCACAGGAGGTACCCATGCCGAAGGCATACGTCGTCAACCAGGTCGTCGTGCACGATCCTGCCCGCTACGCCGAGTACGCGGCACGAGGGCGAGCAGCTGCCGCGAGCTTCGGCGGTCGCATCCTGGCCGCGGGTGGTCGCGTCGAGACGATGGAGGGTGAGCCGGTGCCGGCTCGTGTCGTGCTGATCGAGTTCCCCGACTACGACTCCGCGCTCGGCTACTACCGATCGGAGGAGTACCAGGCGGCGCGTGCACACCGAGGGGAGGCAGCGACCGTCCGGTTCGCGCTCGTCGAGGGCGTGGCTGATTCGTCCTGACCCGACATCAGAGTGTCGACGGGCAGCGACTCGGATGGGGCACGGTGGACGGTCGCGTGTCAGTCGGCGACGAGTTGGTCGTGGAGGTAGGCGACTCGCGCGTTGGCGATGTGCGCGCGAGCTTCGGCCGAGGCCCGCTCGGGATCGCGGTCGGCGATCGCGTCGACGATCCGCTGGTGCTCGGTCCATGACGTGGTGCCGCGCTGCGTGACGCGCTTGGTGTACACCCACTTGATCAGCTGCGACATGCGCTCGACGTTGTCGGCCAACATCGCGTTGTGCGCGGCGGCGCACAACAGCCCGTGGAACTCGGTGTTCAGCGCCGGGAGGCGCGCGAGGTCCCCCGACCTCACCGCGTCGACCCCACGCTTGATCGCCTGTCGCAGGAGGAGCAGCTCCTCATCGGTGCACCGCTGGGCGGCGAGCCGGGCGACCATGCCCTCGAGCGCTTCGCGCAGCTCGAACAGGTCGGTCGCGCGCTGCTCTGAGATCGTGGCCACGCGCGCGCCACGGCGAGGCTCGAGATCGACGAAGCCCTCGAGGTGGAGCGCCTGCAGGGCTTCGCGGACGGGGTTGCGTGACACCTCGAGCTCGTGCGCGAGCTGGTCTTCGTAGATGCGCTCGCCGGGCTCCATCTCGCCCTCGACGATGCGGCGCTGCACCTCGTCGTACACCGCGCGCCGCAGTGGTTGATGGGCGCGACCGATGCGCACGGCCAGCGGCTCCGGTTCGAACGTGCTCATGACGGGGCTCGGCTCATGAGGTGCGCATCCTGTTTCGTGCTCGTGAACGGCGGGTTCCGGCATTGACCCGCCACTTCCGTAGATTGTATAAAGTATGCGATGGACGTTGGGTCCACCTTACCAAGGGGGAATCACTTGAAGAAGCGGTACCGGTTGCTCGGTTCGCTGCTCGCTCTCAGCCTCGTCGCCGCCGCATGTGGTGGAGACGATGATGACGACTCGGGCGGCTCCGACACGACAGCAGCACCTGGCGGGGACACCACCGCGACGACCGATGGCGGAGCGGCACCCACCACCGGAGCTCCCACCGAGGGCGCCGAGATCACGATCGCGTTGGGCTCCGAGCCCACCAGTCTCGATCCGTACCTCGTCGACGACGGCGCCGAGCGCGCGGTGAACGACAACATCTACGAGACGCTGCTCTCGCGCACGCCGACCGGCGAGCTGCAGCCCGGTCTCGCCGCCGACATGCCGACACAGGTGGACGACCTCACGTGGCAGTTCAAGCTGCGCGACGGCATCACGTTCCACGATGGTTCGCCCTTCAACGCCGACTCGGTCGTCGCGAGCATCAACCGCATGGTCAAGCTCATCGCCGACGAGAAGACGGACAACGACGGCTTCTACTCGAGCATCACGGGTGCGACCAAGGTCGACGACCTCACGGTGAACATCACGACCGAGAACCCCGACGGCGTGCTACCGGCCCGGATGTACTGGCTGAAGATGATCCCCGCGTCGGCCGAGACGACCGAGGACATGTCCGATGCCCCGAACGGCACCGGCCCCTACAAGTTCGTCAGCCGGACCGTCGGCTCCGACGTCCAGATCGAGGCCAACCCCAACTACTGGGGTGATGCTCCGAGCATCGCCAAGGTGACCTACGAGTTCGTGGCCGAAGGCGGCACGCGCCTCGCCGGTCTGAAATCGGGCAAGTACGACCTCATCACGAACCTGCCGCCGCAAGACGTCGACCAGGCGCCGCAGCAGGCCGCCGTCCAGGGCCAGGAGCACCCGATCCTGCTCCTCGACTCCGACGAGGGCATCACCGCCGACCCGAACGTCCGCAAGGCGCTGAACCTCGCCGTCGACAAGCAGGCGATCGTCGACCAGATCTTCGGTGGCTTCGCTGCGATCGACAAGGGCCAGCTGCTCAGCCCGTCGGTGCTCGGGTTCAACGACACGCTCGAGCCGTACGCCTACGACCCCGATCAGGCCAAGCAGCTGCTCGAGGACGCGGGCGTCGCCGGCCAGAAGATCCAGCTCGTCGGCGAGGCCGGACGCTGGCTGAACGACCGTGAGCTGCTCGAGGCCGTCGCCGGCTACTGGACCGACGCCGGGCTGGACGTCCAGCTCGACATCCTCGAGTTCGGCGCGTACCTCGACGTGCTGTTCGATCGCGACAACCGCGCCGACGCCATCTACGTGTCGAGCTCGAACGACATCCTCGATCCCGACCGCCAGCTGTCGACCTACTACCAGGCCGGTGGCATCGGGTCGTCGAACTCCGACGCCGAGATGTCGGCCCTCATCGACGAGGGCCGCCAGGAGCTCGACTCCGCGGCCCGGGCAACGACGTACGAACAGGTCGTGAAGATCGCCTACGATGCGGCCTACTTCGTCTGGTTGGTGAACAACCAGGATCTCTACGGACTGTCCGAGCGCCTCTCGTGGACGCCTCGGGTGGACTCGAAGCTCCTCGTCAAGGAAATGTCCGTCACCAGCTGACCTGGTGACACTCAGGTCGGGAGCGGCAGCAGGGCATGGGACGCTACATCGCACGACGTCTGATCCAGGGACTCGTGGTCATCTTCGGGGTGACCGTGTTCGTCTTCGTGATCACACGACTCGTGGGCGATCCCGTGAAGTTCATGCTGCCGCTCTCGGCCACCGAGGAGCAGCGCGCCGAACGACGCGCCTCGCTCGGTCTCGACGACAGCATCCCGGTGCAGTTCGTCCGGTTCCTCGGCGACCTCGTTCGCCTCGACCTCGGTGAGAGCACCTACGTGCGCGGCCAGTCGGCGCTCTCGGTGGTGTTCGACTACCTGCCCCGCACCATCCAGCTCGTGGGTCTCGGGATGCTGTTCGCCGTGCTGCTCAGCGTGCCGCTCGGCGTGCTGGCCAGCCGCAAGCCCGGCGGTCCCACCGACCGGGTGCTCACGACGCTCAGCCTCGTGGGCCTCTCGATGCCGCAGTTCTTCCTCGGCTTCGTCCTCCTCATCGCGTTCACGGTCAAGCTGCAGTGGTTCGAGACCGGACCCGGGCCGTGGACCCGCAACCTCATCCTGCCGGCGGTGTGCCTCGCCCTGCCGGCGATCGGTCGCCTCGCGATCGTCGTGCGCTCGTCGATGATCGACGAGCTCAACACGCAGTACGTCCGGGTCGCGAAGGCCAAGGGCATGCCGGCGCGACGCATCCTCGGCGTGCACGCGCTGCGCAACGCCGGCATCCCCTACGTCACCTTGCTCGGCTGGGAGATCATCCGCGCGCTCGCCGGCTACACGGTCGTGGTCGAGTCGGTCTTCAACTGGCCCGGTCTCGGCTTCATGGCCAAGACGGCGATCAAGAACCAGGACTTCTACCTCATCCAGGCGATCGTGTTCGTCGTCGCCGTCGCGGTGGTCGTCCTCAACATCATCATCGACATCACCTACAAGGTGCTCGACCCGAGGGTGGAACTGCAATGACGGTGCCCGACGAGTACACCAGCGAGCATCACGACATCGAGGAGGCCGAGGAGGAAGAAGAGGCCATCCACGGACGGCCCTTCGAGCTCGTCGCGGTGCGCAAGGGCAACCTCTTGCCCGACCTCGTCCGCGACAAGCTCGGCTTGGCATCGGCCGTCTTCCTCGTCCTGCTCGTGCTGGCCGCGATCATCGGGCCCTTCTTCGCGCCCGATCCGAACGACGGCAACCTCTCCCAGGCGATGCTGTCGCCGGTGTGGCACGGCGGGAGCTGGAGCCATCCGCTCGGGACCGACTGGCAGGGCTACGACGTGCTCGCCCGGCTGCTGTCGGGGGCGCGCACCTCGCTCATCATCGGCGTGCTCGTCGTGCTCCTCGCCGGCACGTTCGGCGTCCTCGTCGGCCTGCTGTCGGGATACAAGGGCGGCCGCACCGATCGCTGGTTGATGGGATGGGTCGACGTGCAGGTCTCGTTCCCGGGTCTCTTGCTCGCCATGCTGCTCATCGCGCTCGTCGGCGGCAGCATCACCAGCATCACGCTCATCCTGGCGATCAACGGCTGGATGGTCTACGGGCGCATGACGCGTGGCGTCGTGCTGTCGGTGAAGGAGCGCCCGTTCGTCGAAGCCGCCGAGATCATCGGCTGCAAACCCAAGCGCGTCGTCTTCACGCACATCCTGCCCAACCTGTTCACGCCGCTCGCGACCCTGGCAGTGCTCGAGTTCGCCCGCATCATCCTCGCCGAGGCGGCGCTGTCGTTCCTCGGCCTCGGCATCCAGTACCCCGGCGTGTCGTGGGGTCTCGACATCAGCCGCGCCGGCGACCACGAGCTGTTCGGCAACCAGTGGCTCATCATCTACCCCGGTCTGCTGCTCAGCCTCACCGTCCTCGCCGTGAACCTGCTCAGCAGCTGGCTGCGTGTCGCGCTCGATCCGCAAGAGCGCGAGAAGAAGTTCGCCGCGACGGCCATCGGATCGGGCAAGGGCGCAGCATGACCGATCCTGCGCCCGAGACGATCCTCGAGGTCGACCACCTCAACGTCAAGTTCTTCACCCGTCGCGGCGTCATCCACGCGGTGCGCGACGTCAGCTTCTCGGTCGCTCGCGGCGAGACGGTCGGCCTCGTCGGCGAGAGCGGATCGGGCAAGAGCGTCACGGCGCAGGCGCTGATCGGTCTGACCGAGCTGCCGGGCAAGATCACCAGCGGCGACGTGCGCTGGAAGGGCGAGTCGCTGGTGCACGATGCGAGGGCCACGCTCGACCGTGTACGCGGCAACGAGATCGCGATGGTCTTCCAGGACCCGATGACGTCGCTCAACCCCGTGTTCACGATCGGCATGCAGATCACCGAGGTGCTCCGCCGCCATCTCGGCATGGGCAAGCAGCAGGCTCGCGCGCGTGCGGTCGAACTGCTCGACCTCGTCGGCATCGCGAACCCGGCGGCACGTGTGAAGCAGTACGCCCACGAGATGTCGGGTGGCATGCGCCAGCGCGTCCTCATCGCGATGGCGCTCGCATGCGAACCACAACTGCTCATCGCCGACGAACCCACCACTGCGCTCGATGTCACGATCCAGGCGCAGATCCTCGACCTCATCGCACAGCTCCAGCAGCAGCTCGGCCTCTCGGTGCTGCTGATCACCCACGACCTCGGCGTCGTCGCCGGCCTGTGCGACCGCGTCGCGGTCATGTACTCGGGCAAGATCGTCGAGCTCTCGTCGGCCGACGAGCTGTACGCCGATCCAGGGCACCCGTACGCGGCCGGTCTGCTCAACAGCACACCGCGCCTCGACGTCGTGATGCCGCGACTCGTGTCCATCGACGGGGCTCCACCCGATTTGCTCTATCCGCCGGCCGGTTGCTCGTTCGCACCGCGCTGCCCGCTCGCGATCACACCTTGCCTCGAGGAGTCGCCGGGCCTGAAGACGCATCCGAACGGTCGCAAGGTCGCCTGCTGGCGCGCCTTCGAGCCGGTCGAGGCAGGAGAGCCCGTTGGCTGACACCGTGGCACCCACCCACCAGATCGTCGGCGCCGAGACGGTCGGGCGCGCCGGACCGCAGTACGGCACCGACACCCCGATGGTCGAAGTCGACCACCTGAGCATCCGGTTCCCGGTCGGGCGCAGCGGCTTCTGGGGCAAGCAGACGAAGTACGTGAACGCGATCGACGACGTCTCGCTCACCATCGCGAAGGGCGAGACGCTCGGGCTCGTCGGCGAGAGCGGGTCGGGCAAGACCACGCTCGGTCGCGCCGTGCTCCGCCGCACGACGCCGGCGGCCGGCACGATCCGCTTCCGAGGTCACGACATCACGAACACCTCCGGCGAGGAGCTGCGGCGCCTGCGGCGGCACATGCAGCTCGTCTTCCAGGACCCGTACGCCAGCCTGAACCCGCGCAAGACCGTGCTCCAGCTCGTGGCCGAGCCACTCATCGTGCACGGCCTCGCGAAGGACGAGGAGGCGGCCCGACCGACGGTCAGCGATCTCCTCGACCGGTGCGGTCTTCCGGTCGACACGATCGACCGGTACGCGCACGCCTTCAGCGGCGGCCAGCGCCAACGCGTCGGCATCGCTCGGGCGCTGTCGCTGCGCCCCGACTTCATCGTGGCCGACGAGCCCGTGTCGGCACTCGACGTGTCGGTGCGCGCCCAGGTCGTCAACCTCCTGCAGGACCTGCAGACCGAGCTCGGTCTCACCTACCTGTTCATCGCCCACGACCTGTCGGTGGTCCGCCACATCTCGCACCGCATCGCGATCCTCTACTCGGGCAAGTTGGTCGAGGTCGCGCCGACGCACTCGGTGTACGACTCGCCGCTGCACCCGTACACCGAGGCACTGCTGTCGAGCGTGCCGATCCCCGATCCGCCGATGCAGCGGGCGCGCCAGCGGATCGTGCTGAAAGGCGAGATCCCCAACCCTGTCGATCCCCCTCCGGGATGTCGCTTCCAGACGCGATGCCCGCTGGTCACCGACCGCTGCCGCGTCGAGACGCCGCCGCTCGAAGAGAAGGCACCCGGCCACTGGGCCGCGTGCTGGGTTCGCTGAACCCCCACCGCCGCCACCTCCCTGACCTCGAGACCCCCACCGAATGACCCTGCTCGACTTCGCTCTCGCCTGCGTCGTGGTGGCCGTCGGATCGTGCATCCAAGGCGCGCTCGGCTTCGGGCTCGGACTCATCGCCGCGCCGGTGCTCGCGCTGCTCGACCCCGACTTCGTGCCCGGGCCGCTGCTGATGCTGGCGCTCGCGCTGACCATCGTCGTGGCGTCGCGCGAGCGCGGCTCGCTCGACTGGCGTGGCTTGAAGTGGGCGTTCCTCGGTCGGATCCCCGGGAGCGTGCTCGGCATCCTCGCCGTCGTGTGGTTGCCCGAGCAGTGGATGCTGGTGGTGTTCTCGTTGCTCATCCTCACCGGTGTGGCCCTCAGCGTCGCCGGATGGAGGGTCGAGCCCACCAACCACGCGCTCTTCGGCGCGGGGGCGACGTCGGGCTTCATGGGCAGCCTCACCTCGGTCGGCGGCCCGCCGATGGCCTTGCTCTACCAGCGCCACACCGGCGCGCAGCTGCGCGCCACGCTCGCCGCGTTCTTCACCTTCGGGGCCACGTTGTCGCTCCTGCTGCTCGCAGTCGCCGGTGAGCTGCACCGCGCCGACATCGGCCGCGCCGGGCTGCTGCTGCCGGCGATGCTGCTCGGGCTCGTCGTGTCGCGCTGGACGACCCGATGGCTCGACGGCGGACACGTCCGCACCGCGGTGCTGGGGTTCTCCGGCTTCGTGGCGGTGGCCCTGCTCGTGGCCACGATCATCGGCTGGGACTGAACAGGGTCAGCCGGCCTCGCGGCGAAAGCGTGCCGGTGCGAGGTCGCTGTGCCCGACGCCGCGCGCCACGAGCGCATTGGGGATCGGCTCGCCACGCACCATCGCGGCGAGCGTCGCGGCGATCGCCGGCGCCGTCTTGATGCCGGCGCCGGCCTGACCGACCAGCCAGAAGAAGCCGGGCGCGTCCGGCTCGTCGCCGACGACAGGTGCGCCATCGGGGCTGAACGTGCGCAGCCCCGCCCAGGCCCGGCGCACGCTGCGCACCGAGAGGGTCGTGGCCTCGCGCATGCGATCGAGCGCGATGGCCACGTCGCTCTCGTCGGCCTGCGCATCGCAGGGATCCGAGAGCGTGATGTCGGCCGGCGACACGAGCACCCCGCCCGACTCGGGCTCGAAGTAGTACCGGCCGGCCACGTCCATCACGAGTGGCCACGAAGGATCGACGTCTGCGAGGGGCACGATGCACGCCGTTCGACGGCGCGCCTCGAGCCCGAGTGGGCTGACCCCGGCCCGGGCCGCTACGACGTCGCCCCACGCACCTGCGGCGTTGACGACGACCGGTGCCCGCCACGTGAAGTCGCCGGCGCGCACCTCCCATCCGTCGTCGGCGCGCCGCACCTCGATCGCCTCCGACGACAGGTGCAGCCTGCCACCGCGCGCTCGCAGACCGCGGACGAAGCCCTGCAGCACTGCGTCGGTGTCGATCGCCATCGCATCGGGCTCGAACGTGCCGCCGCCCGCGACTGCGTGCTCGCGCATCGCAGGCACGAGCACGCGGGCCTCGGTGGGCGAGACGCGCCGCACGGTCGGAGCGATCGACCGGGCTCGATCGGCGAGCCCGTCGAGTGCGGTGGTGTCGTCGGCCTCACCCACCCACAGCAACCCACGGGGGGACAGGAGCGGATGGTCGGCGAAGCCGTGCGGTGGTTCGTGGAAGAACGAACGGCTTGCCGCCGCCAGGGCGCAGACGACCGGGTGGCCGGACGTCTCGGACAGCACCGACGCCGACCGGCCCGACGCATGGAAGCCGACGGACTGCTCACGCTCGACCAGGACGACGGGCCCGTCCTCGGCGAGCGCCCAGGCCGCGGATGCCCCAGCGATGCCCGCGCCGACGACGATGGCGACCGGATCGGGACGTGGTGAGCTCAATCCGAGTCGCGACCGGCAGCCGCGGCGGTGAGCGCGAGGTCGCGCATGACCGACGACATGTGCTCGAACGTCGACTGCCTCGCGGTCTCGACGTCACCCTGCTCGATCGCACGCAGGATGTTCTCGTGCTCGTCCCAGCCCATCACCCCACGCGAGTCGGCAAGCATGCTGAACACGAGCTCGGTCTTGTGCCGCAACGGTGCGACGACGGTCTCGAGGTACTCGTTGCCCGACGCCCGCTCGACGGCGATGTGGAACTCGCGGTGCACGGCCGCGGCGGCGACGATGTCGTTCGCTGCGGATGCCTTCCGCCCGGCCTCGACGCATCGTCGGAGCGCGGCGAGATCGGCCTCGCTGCGGTTCTTGGCGGCGAGCTCGGCCGCGTAGGCCTCGAGCACGCTGCGCAGGTCGAGCAGCTGGAGGATGTTCGACGGTTCGAGCCGGCTGACGTAGGCCCCGCGTCGGGAGACGACCTCGACCAGGCCGGTGCCCTCGAGGGCGCGGATGGCCTCGCGCACCGGGTTGCGTGACACGCCGAGCTGCTCGGCGAGCCGGTCCTCGTAGAGGCGTTCGCCCTGCTCGAGCTCGCCGCGGGTGATCATGCCGCGGATCTCTTCGGCCACCACCTCGCGCAGGGTCCTGTGCGACTCGCCGATGCTCATGACCTGCACGATAGGCCCGAAACGGGGCCGAGACAGGGCATGTCGGGAGAATCGACACCGGCATCCGTCATCGTGCATAATGTATACGTTATGGAGACACACGGGTGACGGACATCTCAGCACTGGGCCACGTCGGGGCCGGCGGCGCAGCCATCGGCGCAGGGATCGTGAACGCGATCGCCGGCGGCGGCACGTTGATCTCGTTCCCGATGCTCACCGCGATCGGCGTCCCCGCTGTGCGCGCCAACGCCACGAACACGGTGTCCCTCTGCCCCGGCTACGTCGGTGGCACCTACGCCCAGCGTGACGACCTGCGCGGGCTGAAGGACGGCTTGCGCCCCCTGCTCGTGGCCGCCGTCCTCGGTGGGCTGGCCGGATCGATCCTGCTCATCGTCAGCAGCGAGGCGGTCTTCCGCCAGATCGTCCCGTTCCTCATCCTGGCCGCGTGCGCGCTCTTGGCAGTGCAGGACCGCCTGCGCGCCTGGTTGCTGTCGAGCACCCGGCTCAGCGGATCGCACGCCGTGCTCGAACTGGTCGCCGTCACGATCGGCTCGGTGTACGGCGGCTACTTCGGTGCCGGGCTCGGGATCATGCTGATGGCCGTGCTCGGCCTGTTCTCCGACCTGCCGTTCACCCGGCTCAACGCGGTGAAGCAGATGCTGTCGTTCCTCGTCAACGTCTCTGCAGCAGCCTTCCTCGTCTTCTCGGGCAAGGTCGAATGGACGCTCGTCGCCGTCATGGCTCCGACCAGCCTGCTCGGCGGCCACCTCGGCGGACAGCTCGCCGGCTCGCTCCGACCGACGCTGCTCCGCGGCTTCGTCATCGTGTTCGGCGTCGTGGTGGCGATCGTCTACCTGGTGCGCTGACGACTCCGCGACCGGGTCCCGATGCACGGGATACTGTCCGGGGTCTGATCAGCGCACAGCCGAACGCCCGGTCACGTCGCGCGGACGCCGTTCGTCCCGGCGTCCGGCTTCCCCGGATCGGCGCGTCCCCGCTGCTGCTCGCCGCTGCCACCCTCATCGCCTACGCGTGCGGGTCGAAGCTCGCCTTCGAGCTCGCCGACGCGTCGAACTCACAGGCAGTGCTGTTCATCCCGGCAGGGATCACCCTGGGGTTGCTGCTGCTGTCGCCCGGCCGAAGGTGGCCGTACGTGCTCGTCGCGGCCGGGATCGCCGAGCTCGGGCTCGACCTCGATGCGGGGCTGTCGCTCGGTGCGAGCCTCGGGTTCGTCGTCGCCAACGTGGCCGAGCCCACGGTCGGTGCCCTCCTCGCCCGGAAGTGGTGTGGTCGGGTCGATCTCGCCCGGCTCGGGCACGTCGTCGGCTTCGTCGTGGGTGGCGTCCTCGTCGGCCCGCTCGTCGGCGGGTTCGTCGGCGCATGCGTCGACGCAACCATCTCGACGGGTGACTTCGTGACCACCATGCTGCAGTGGTGGCTCGGCGACGCCCTCGGAGCGCTCATCGTCGGCGGCCTGATCGTCGCGTCCGCCACGGACTCGGACCGGCGCAGGATCGCGTCGGCGGGCGGCCTCTTCCTGCTGGCCGGGTCGGTCGTCCTGACGGTCGGCCTCCTCACGTTCAGCGATCTCCCGCTGCTCTTCCTGGTCCTCGTCGGTGTCGTCGCCGCCGGCGCCCAGTTCGGCAGCCGGATGGTGACCGCCACCTCCGTCGCGGTGGCGCTGACGATCGCGTTCGACTTCGCGCTCGACGACACCCACGTCACCGTGGGCATGTCGACGTCGACCGCGCTCGTGCTGACGCAGCTGCAGCTCGGCATCTTCACGCTCGCCGGGCTCGTCGTCGCGGCCGAGGCGCACGAGCGCGAGCTCGCGGTCGAGACCGTCACGGCGCACCAGCAGGCCGAGTCGAACCGCCGGCGCCTCCGCAACGTGATCGACAGCCTGTTCATCAACATCTGCATCACAGACCACCGTGGCTCACTGACCGGCGCGAACCTCCGGGGCTACGAGTTGACCGGCGACCGGCCCGGCGCCGGGCTCGGCACGCCGTTCTGGGACCTCCCGGTGTGGTCCCACGACCCCGGTGTGCGAGACCTGATCCGCCACGAGATCGACTCGGCGACGCGCGATGGGCAGGCACGACGCTTCGACGTGCATGCCGCTTCGGCCGCGGGGCTCGTCCCGCTCGACTTCCAGATCGTGCCGGTCGTCGACGAGAAGGGTCGGGTCGAACAGCTGGTGATGTCGTCGCTCGACATCACCGAGCGACTGCGGTACGAGACCGAGCTGGCGGTCGCGCTCGAACGTCAGCAGTCGATCACGCAACGTTTGCAGCGCAGCCTGCTCCCCGAGTCGCTGCCCGTGGTCGAGGGTCTGCACATCGCCGCCGTGTACCGCTCGGCCATGGCCGACGTCGAGGTCGGCGGCGACTGGTACGACGCGTTCGAGCTCGACGATCACCGTCTCGCGCTCGTGATCGGCGACATCGTCGGACGCGGCATCGATGCCGCCGGCGCCACCGGTCAGCTGCGATCGGCCACACGGGCCATCGCCGACACAGGGTGTGGCCCTGCCGGTCTCATGACACGGCTCGATCGTTTCGCCCACGCGGTCCCGACCGCGGTCGGGGCGACGATGCTCTACGTCGAGATCGATCGCCGCACCTTCCGGGCCGCGTTCTGCAGGGCCGGCCACGTGCCGCCCCTGCTGTGCGTGCCCGGGGCCGACCCGCACTATCTCGAGCAGGCGGTGTCGCCACCGCTCGCGACGCTGCCGCCGGATACGCCGATCGATGGTGCGCGACGCGCCGAAGGCAGTCTCGTCCTCGAACCGGGCTCGTTGTTGCTGATGTGCACCGACGGGCTGATCGAACGCCGGACCGAATCGCTCGACGAAGGGATGCGCCGCCTCGCCGACGCCGCCTCCCGTCGGTGGGGAACGGCACCGCCCTCGGACATCGAGGACCTCACCGATGGCCTCGGGGCGCTCGCCGACGAGCTCACCGCCGACCAGGCGACCGCCGACGACCTGTGCATCCTGGCCGTGCACCGCCAGCCTGCTTGATGCTCACGGGCTGATACCCCACTGGGTATCGCCATCGACTCGGTATCGTGGAGGCATGGAGATCCCCGACGAGACGCTCGCCGATGTGAACCGCCGGCTGCGGCGAGTGGAAGGTCAGCTGCGCGGCATCCAGCAGATGGTGGCGGACGGTCGAGACTGCCGCGACATCGTCACCCAGATGTCAGCCGCCAGCAAGGCGCTCGACCAGGCCGGTTTCCTGCTCGTCGCCAGTGGCCTCACGTGGTGCCTCGCACATCCGGACGAATCCACGGCCGAGGGCTACTCGATCGACGACGTGCAGAAGATGTTCATGAAGCTGGCGTGACCGGCCAGCGCACGGTCACCAGCGCAACAGCGCGCCGAGCCCATCGGTCAACCGGGGTGAGGCGGGCACCACTCTGACCGCCGCTCCGGTCAGCACGCTGGCGCGGATCGCGACATCGACAGCCCGAGCCTGACGCAGGTCGGACCGGCCCATCGCAGCCAGGATGTCGGGGTTCTCGGCGACCAACATCGCTTCGCCCGGCGCGAAGAAGCCGGTGCCAGGAACATCGACGTCGTCGTGCACGAGCAATGTGTCGACTCGTGCCTCGCGGAGCGCGGCGAAGGTCGCGACCGCTCCGTCCGCAGCACGGTCGGCTCTGCCGCGCTCCTCGTCGAACTGGCGCAGCACCGCGACCGTGTCCTCCGCGACCGCGGTGCGGATCCAGCGGCGAACTGCGGCGTCGTGGGCGTCGTCCGAGCCGTCATCGCTGCGACCGCCCGGAACCTCTCGGACGCGCGACGCGACGGCCGACGGCAGCCGCTTCTGCAGGAGTTGCAGCATCCGTACGTCACCGGAGACCGTGACCACGCGTGCGCGCACCTCGTCGACCACGCGGGTGAGCTCCGCTGCGATCTCCCCGGCCGTGTGATCCCACGTGTTCTCGGCGCGCTGCTGGAACGTGCGGTGCGACCAGCCGCCGGCTTGGACCTTCCGGATGTACATGTCGTCACCGGCCACCGAAGTGGCACCCTCACCCTGGCGCCCCGACCAGTAGAGATCGCACCCTCGGCGATCCGCGACGAGCACGACGAAGGGGATCGACGCCTGGCGGTGCTCGATGACCGGTGACAGTGACGGCACGGCACCCACCCGCTCGAGCTCGTGTCGCGGCGGCTCGGGGAGCGCCTCGGTCAGCACCACACCCGAGCGATCGGCAACCGCCACGACGCCTTCGGCGGCGGGCAGCTGGCCGGCCACCGCATCGGCGAGGGCGTCGAACACCTCCGTCGGGATCACGGCAGCGTCGGCGCCGTGCATCCCGCGCAGCCGTGAGGAGATCGCGTTCGGCAACGGATCGGGCCGTGCTGCCCACACGGTGAGGAAGGGGCCCTCGCGTTGCAGGATGTCGGCCAGATCCCGGTGGTCGACGACGGCGGGCGCGGACTGACCGGATCGTTGCATGCCCTGCAGGTACCCAACCTCGGTCTCCCGAAAACCGCTCCGGGAGAGCGCTCAGGGAGCGGGCGCCGAGCGCGCGGCGAGCGCGATCACGACCCAGGCTCCGATCGCGCCACCGGTCGTCGACACGAGCAGGTCGCCGATCGTGTCACCGTAGGTGAGCGACAGCCCGCCCACACCGGCACGCATCACGGCGTACTCCCCCGCTTCCCACACGATGATCGCCGCCGCACCGAACCCGGCGGCCGCCGCCCACACCAGCCAACGCGGCGCGTCGCGCGTCGCCGGCGCGAGCCACCACGTCAGGGCGATGCCGCCGACGAGCACCAGCCAGTTCACGAAGTGCAAGACGTCGTCGGTCGGATCGAAGTGGTCGTAGAGGCCCACGGCGTTCGCCGCCGTGTCGAGCAGGAACGGCACGGTGAGGGCAACGTCGAGGGCGACGGGGTAGATGCCCCGCCGGCGCCACCAGCGAACCGGAACGATCAGGGAAGGTGCGAGGAAGATCGGCAAACGGAACGCCATCCCCTTTCCCTCGAAGCCGCCGACGTTCGGGAACAGCGCGCCGCACAGCAGGAGTGCAGCCAGGAGCACCTTCGCGCCGATGACGGCATGCGGCGGCCGGAGCGGTCGGAGTTCCACGCGATCATCTTCATCGGCTCCGCCGGCGTCACGGTGCATGCTGCCGTGTCGGCTCGCGGCGTCCGAACCCCGGAGCCTCGGACGCACGACCCCGCTCACACGCTGAAGGGTTAGGTCTTCGGCTCGGTCATGGCTGCGGGTGCGGTCGAAGCACCGAGCCGCGGCCAGAGCGTGCCCGACCGCGTCGGGGTTCGTGCGGATCGAGGTCGGCGGCGCCGTCGAGCGGGAGTGCGAGCCGGGCGATCTCGGCGAGCTCGCCGCTCACCGTTGACCGACCCGGGCGACCGGGTCGGCTGCCAGATCGGTTGCCGGGTCGGCGGATTCCGGATCGCCGCTCGCGGGTGTGTCCGCGGCGAGCGCGACCGCGGCCACCACGAGCAGCAGGCCGACGCCGATGCTTCCCAACGCGTCGAATCGCGTGTTGCCCGTCAGCCCGGTCACCGTCGCCCCGACCAGCGCCAACACCAGCCCGGTCAGCGTGCCCGTGTCGTCGGCCAGGACCGGCGTGCCCTCGAGCCAGAACGCCATCGCCAACACCGCGAACCCGAGCACGTTGGGCGAGACGACGTGATGGCCGCGCATCGAGTCGACTCCGGCCATGAGCGCGACCAGTGCAGCGGCCGGGAACAGGCACGCTGCGAGTCGCATCGCTCGGCGACCGCGAGCGAGGCCGATGCCCTGGTTGGCGCCCACGGCGAGCGTGAGGACGCCTGCCGCCAGCATCGACACCGAGCCACTCAGCAACCATGCCATGAGGCTGCCGATGCCCAGGCCGACGTCGGCCAGCGCTCCACTGCTCGTTCGCGGGCCGAGCCACGACGCCCCATCGAACCGACGCATCATCGGCGGCGGACTTCCCCGTCGCAGGACGCCTCAACCGTCCATTTCCGCCAGACCCGCCGGGGCGGTCAACAGCCTCAGTCGTGGAGCTCGGCGAGGTCCTGGTTCGACACCTCGCCCGGGTGCTTGCCCATGATGATCATCGCCAGCACCTCGTCCTTGGTGACCTTCGCCTTGTCGACGGTTCCGACGAGCTTGCCCTGCAACATGACGCTGATGCGATCGGCGAGATCGAACACGTCGTGGATGTCGTGGCTGATGAGGAAGATGCCGATGCCTTCGGACTTGAGCTGGTTGATGAGGTCGCGCACCTGACCCGTCTCGGCCGGGCCGAGCGCAGCTGTCGGCTCGTCCATGATGAGGATCTTCGCGTTGAAGTGCACGGCTCGGGCGATGGCCACCGATTGGCGCTGGCCGCCCGAGAGCGACTTCACGGCCGTCTTCAGGTTCTTGAACCGCGGGTTGAGCCGCTGCATCACACGCTGGGTGGCCGACGCCATCGCCGAGTCGTCGAGCGAGCCGCTCTTGGTGCGCAGCTCGCGTCCGAGGAACACGTTGCCTGCCGCGTCGATGTTGTCGGCCAGCGCGAGCGTCTGGTAGATCGCCTCGATGCCGTAGTGGCGCGCATCGCGGGGGTTGCGGATGGTGGCGGGCTGGCCGTTGATCACGATCTCGCCCGAATCGGCCGGGTGCGCCCCGGACAGCGTGTGGATGAGCGTCGACTTCCCGGCGCCGTTGCCGCCGACGAGCGCGACCACCTCGCCCGGGAAGAGGTTCAAGCTCACGCCGTCGACCGCGTGGACGCCGCCGAAGGCGACCCGGATGTTGCGCATCTCGACGAGCGGCACCCGGTCGGTCGGGTGGCTCGCCTCGGCCGTGGGATCGCTCACCGCAGGCTCCCTCCTCGTGCTCGCATTGGTCAGCTCGCCCGGCGACGGTTGAGCATCGAGTCGATGCCGACGGCGACGACGAGCACGATGCCGACGACGATGTCCTGGCCCGGCGAGTCGACGTTCAGCAGCACCATGCCCGACCGGAGCGACTGCATGATGACCGCTCCGAGCACAGCGCCCGGGATGGTGCCGACACCGCCGGCGAACGACGTGCCGCCGATGACTGCAGCCGAGATGACGTCGAGCTCGTTCTGCACGCCGAGGTTGGTCACCGCCGAGTCGAGACGGGCCGTCTGCACGGCGGCGCTCGCCGCGCAGAGCACGCCCATCAGCATGAAGGTGAACATGATGATCCGGCGGGTGTTGATGCCTCCCAGTTCTGCCGCGGTCGGGTTCCCGCCGATGGCGTACACGTACCTGCCGAAGCGACGGCGCCGCGCCAGGTATGTCATCAGCAGGGTGATGCCGATGAGGATGACGACCGGGTAGGCGATGCCGGTCGCGATCTTGAGCCCGCCCTCGGGTTCGGTGATGCCGTGCTCCTGGGCGTACTGGCGAGCGAGGTTGGGAGGCCACTTGTAGGCGTTCGCGACCATCACCGCGGCGAGCACGACGGCGCAGCCGATGGTCGCGAGCGCTGCATCGATCCACGCCGCGCGCACGGTGAGCTCGAACCGTTGGCGCCGGCGCCGCGAGACGACGATGCCGGCGACGATCGCGAGGCACGCCAGCGCGCCGAGCGTCCAGCTCTTCCAGTCGCCGAGCGATCCCTTCGGCCCACCACCGAGCAGCTTGAACGTCTTGTCGAGCGGCGACAGCGTCTGGCCCTGCTTGAAGCGGAAGATGAGACCACGCCAGACCAGATAGCCACCCAACGTGACGATGAACGCGGGGATCTTGGCGTAGCCGACGAGGAACCCTTGCAGCAGCCCGCACAGGGCTCCGAGCGTGAGGCCGACGGCGAGGGTGACCAGCCAGATGTACCAGTGCCCGTACCCGAGGTCGAAGGTCTTCGGGATCCACTCGGTCTGCACCATCGCCATCACGTAACCGAGGAACCCGAGCAGCGACCCGACGGAGAGGTCGATGTTGCGCGACACGATGATGAGCACCATGCCGGTCGCCATGATCGCGATCGACGTGCTCTGGACCGACAGGTTCCACAGGTTGCGAGCGGTGAGGAAGTCGCCACCCGACCAGATGTGGAACCCGACCCAGATGACGACGATCGCACCCACCGTCCCGAACAAGCGGGTGTCGAGCTCGGCCGAGGCGAGGCTCGTTCGCCACGCCGGACGATCCGACGTCGCGCTGGACACACCGGCTGCCGTCACGGAACCCTCACTCATCCTCATGCCCTCTCGTCGTCACGCCGGTGCAGAACGCGACCGTCCCCCTCGCACGCGATCTTCGCGCACGAGGGGGACGGCCTTCGTCATGTGGTGATCAGCCGGCGATCAGCCGCAGGCCGCCACCGAGCCGGCCTCGACGCCCTGGCAGAGCGTCGCCTGATCGATCCAGCCGGCGTCGAGCACGACGTTCAGGTTGTCCTGCTGGATCGGGATGGGCTTCAGGAGGATGGACGTGACGTCGACACCACCGGGCGTCGTGAATGAAGCCGTGCCGGCGACGCTCGCCGGATCGGGGTTGGCGCAGAGCGAGATCGCCGACTCACCGGCCGTCGTGCCGAGCTCGCGGGCGTCCTT
This sequence comes from Ilumatobacteraceae bacterium, assembly GCA_050248155.1. Classification (GTDB taxonomy): domain Bacteria; phylum Actinomycetota; class Acidimicrobiia; order Acidimicrobiales; family Ilumatobacteraceae; genus VFMC01. Next base: position 116,686 of record JBFWSW010000002.1, on the reverse strand, counting down.
CCACACGCTGACCGTCTGGGTGCCGAGGGCGATGCGGTTCAGCGCGGCCTGGTCGCCGTCCTGACCCGACACCGGCACCTCACCGGCGAGGCCCTGGGCCTCGAGCGCGGCCACGACACCGCCGGCCATGCCGTCGTTCTCGGAGAGCACGGCGTCGACGTCGTTGTTCGCTGCGGTGAGGAACTGCTCGGTCTGGGTCTGGGCGATCGCCGGGTCCCAGTTGTCCGTGTAGCTCTCGCCGACGATCTCGATGTCACCGGCTGCCACGGCCTCACCGATCACGTCCTCGTAACCGGCACGCAGGAAATCGGCGTTCGCGTCGGCCGAGTTGCCCTTGATGATGATGTACTTGCCCTTCGGCACGAGCTCGAACACCGCTCGCGCTTCCATGCGACCGACCTCGACGTTGTCGAAGGTGAGGTACAGCACGCCCGGGTCCTCGATCAGGCGGTCGTACGCGATGACCGGCACGCCGGCGTTGAGCGCGCTGGCGACCGCCGGCTTGATGGCCGTGCCGTCCTGGGCGAGGATGACGACCACGTTGGCGCCCTGCGAGATGAGGTTCTCGACGTTGCTGGCCTGCGTCTCGGCCGACGACTTGGCGTCGTTCGAGATGTATGACCCGCCACCGGCTTCGATCGCGTCCTTCAGCGCGGGCTCGTCCCACTTGGCCCAGCGCTCTTCCTGGTAGTTGTTCCACGACACACCGACGACACACTCGCCACCGGCCGCGGCCGTGGTTCCTGGTGCGGCTCCCGTCGTAGCCGGCGCTGCCGTCGTCTGTGGTGCGCCTTTGTCGTCGTCGTCGCCGCCACACGCCGCGAGCACCAAGCCCGCGACGAGTGCGACACCGGCCAATCGCCGCACGTGCATCTCATATCCCCCTTCGTCGGTTGACGTCCCAGTCTGAGAACTGCGACCAGCGCGAACTGTATCGCATGTTTTGTTCGCGATGTGGACGATCTTCGCGCGAGATCCCGATCTGGTTCAATCCGTGCGTGAGCCGGTTGCGACGATCCCTCGGCGGGCTGGCCGCGTGGGCACTGGCCGCGACGGGTCTGATGGCGTGCGGCCAGGGCAGCGCAGCCTCGAACGACGACTCCCTCTCAGCGCCGACCATGGTGGACGAGACCGCCTCGGCAGGCCTCGACCACGCCTACACGGGCGAGTTCGAGTTCTTCGTCGGCGGTGGTGTGGCCACCTTCGACTGCAACGGCGACGGCCTGGCCGAGCTGTACCTCGCCGGTGGCACCGCGCCCGCCGCCCTGTACCGGAACGACAGCTCGGTCGGTGGTCCGCTGCGGTTCGCGCCGATGCCTTCTCCTGTCACCGATCTCATCTCGGTCACGGGTGCGTATCCACTCGATGTCGACAGCGACGACGTCGCCGATCTCGTCGTCCTCCGCCGCGGCAGCGGCAACGTGCTGTTGCGCGGGCTCGGCGACTGCTCGTTCGAGGATGCCACGGCGCGCTTCGGCCTGGACGGCGGCGAGGCGTGGACCGCGGCGTTCAGCGCGACATGGGAGTCCGTCAGCACGTTGCCCACGCTCGCGTTCGGCAACTACCTGGTGCCGGGAACCACCGACTGTGCGCCGAGCGCGCTCGTCCGGCCGATGTCCGCGGACGCGTACGGCGCGCCGATCCCGCTGAGGCCCGGGTACTGCACGCTCTCGGTGCTCTTCAGCGACTGGTCGCGATCGGGCCGGCGAGACCTTCGATTGACCAACGACCGCCACTACTACCGCGACGGCGAGGACCAGCTGTGGAGGGTGGTGCCGGGCGAGGCCCCGAGGGAGTACACCGAAGCCGACGGGTGGCGGCCGCTGCGGCTGTGGGGCATGGGCATCGCCAGCTACGACGTCGACGGAGACGGGCTGCCGGAGGTGTTCCTCACCAGCCAGGGCGACAACAAGCTGCAGACGCTCGAGAGCGGCGACGTCGATCGGCCGACCTACCGCGACATCGCGCTCGACTCCGGAGTCACCGCGCAACGCCCCTACACCGGCGGCGACGTCCTGCCGTCCACCGCGTGGCACCCCGAGTTCGACGACGTGAACAACGACGGCTTCGTCGATCTGTTCATCACCAAGGGCAACGTCGAGGCGCAACCCGACTACGCGAGCCGCGACCCGAGCAACCTCTTCCTCGGGCAGGCCGACGGCACGTTCGTCGAGGGCGCCGAGGCGGCGGGCATCGTCGATTTCGACAAGTCGCGCGGCGCTGCGCTCGCCGACCTCAACCTCGACGGCCTGCTCGATCTGGTCGTCGTCCACCGTCGCACCGACGTGCGCGTGTGGCGCAACGTCGGCGCCGGTGACGCGGAGCAGCCCGAGCAGATGGGGCATTGGTTGGGCCTGCGTCTCCACCAGCCCGCGCCGAACGTCGATGCCGTCGGAGCCTGGATCGACGTGCGCGTCGGCGACCGCGTGATGTCGCGCGAGGTCACGGTCGGGGGTGGCCACGCGAGCGGCCAGCTCGGATGGATCCACATCGGGTTGGGCGAGGCCGAGTCAGCCGAGGTGCGCGTCGAGTGGCCCGACGGTGATGTGGGACCATGGATGGCCGTCGGTGCCGACCAGTTCGCCACGGTCGAGCGTGGCGCGACGGAGGTGGAGCCATGGCTTCCGGAGGGCCGAGGGTGACGAGCACGACGACGGTACGTCTCGCCGATGTGCCGCTGCCCGACTTCGGCGTGCCCGACGTCGAGCCGTCGGTGCCCGACCATCTCTACGCCGAGCGCGTCGAGCGGCTCCGGGCGTGCATGGATCAGCGCGGCTACGACCACGTGGTCGTGTGGGGCGATCGCGAGCACAGCGCGAACATCGCCTACCTCACGGGCTTCGACCCTCGCTTCGAGGAGGCGATGGTGGTCGTCGGGACCTCCGGCGACCCGGTGGTGCTCGCCGGCAACGAGTGCTTCGGTCTCGCGGAGGCGGCTCCGCTCCGGATGCGGGCCGCCTGGTTCCAAGACTTCAGCCTCCCGGGCCAGGCTCGCGATCGATCGGCACCGTTGGCCGACATCCTGCGCGAGACCGGCATCGACGCCGGCTGCCGAGTGGGCACGATCGGGTGGAAGACCTACGCGTCCCGTGCGACCATCGAGCTGCCGTCGTTCGTCGTCGACGAGCTCCGCGCGCTCACCGGTGCGGCCGGTCTGGTCGAGAACGCCAACGACCTGATGATCGACCCGTCCGGCGGGCTGCGGGTCGTGAACGAGCCCGAGCAGCTCGCGGCGTTCGAGTGGGCTGCGTGTCAGACCTCTCGTGGCGTGCGTGGCGTGATCACGGGGTTGCGCCCGGGCATGACCGAGCGCGAAGCCGTGCGGATGCTGTCGTGGGGCGGGGCACCACTGTCGTGCCACCTCATGCTGACGGCTGGACCTCGCGCGCGGTTCGGTTTGCTCAGCCCGAGCGATCGGCCGATCGAGCGCGGCGATCCGTTCACCATCGCGTTCGGCATCTGGGGCGCGCTGAACTGTCGCGCCGGCTTCGTGGTCGAGGACGAATCCGGGCTGCCGGACGGCATCGGCGACTACGTCGAGCGGCTGGTCGCTCCGTACTTCCGAGCCGTGGCCGAGTGGTACTCCGCACTGCGCATCGGGCAGGCCGGCGGGGCGTTGCAGGGCATCGTCGACCGGCACCTGGGCGACGAGTTCTTCGGCGTGTCGCTGAACCCAGGCCACCAGCTGCATCTCGACGAGTGGGTCGGCTCACCGGTGTTCGCAGGATCCACCATCGAGCTGCGCTCCGGGATGACCCTGCAGTGCGACATCATCCCCGCCACTGGCACGCCGTACTTCACGACCAACATCGAGGACGGCCTGGCACTCGCCGACGAGTCGTTGCGCTCCACGCTCGCCGCGCGGTACCCCGGCATGTGGGATCGCATCCGAGCACGCCGCGCGTTCATGAGCGGTTCGCTCGGCATCGACCTGCACCCGGACGTGCTCCCGTTCTCGAACATGCCCGCCCACCTGCCGCCGTTCCTGCTCAGCCCCGACCGGGTGATGACGATCGGGTGACGGCGTCAGCCGGCCGGCAGCGGGAGCTCGTCGACGTTCAGCCAGCGGGCGCCGGTGGCGCGCCGCATCACGAACGTCGTCGCGAACGGTTCGGAGGTCCGCTCCTCGAGCTTGCCGGCACGGTCGGAGATCTCGGTCGTCACCGTGCCCCGCGACTCGAGACCGAGGCTGAGACCGTCCTGGCGCCCGAAGGGGACCAGGAGCGTCACGTGCACCGTCTCGATGTCGTACTGCGCAACCGTCGTGACACCTGTCGTCCGGGCCTGCTCGAGGCGCGCTCGCAGGTCGTCCAGCCGATCGCCGTGATCGACGGCTTCGAGGATGCTCGCGTCGCCGTCCAGCAGCGCCCGGTTCTCGAGCTGCAGGTTCTCGGCGAGCGTGAGCACGATCTGCTGTGCGCCGGCGCCCGTGATCTCGTGGTTCCAGTCGAGCACGTCCTGGTCGACCGTGATCGAGGGGAACGTCGAGGGATCGACGTCGCGCAGCGCGCGACCGAGTATCTCGGGGTCGGTCACGACCGTCGCACCGCGAGCACCGGCCCCGGCGGCGACGATGCCGACACCCGCCGCGGTGAGCACGACGGCGGCCGCGGCCACGCGCGCCACGACGGCCAGCGATGTTCGTGGCCGGCCGGCGCGCGTCCGTGCCGACAGCCAGAGCTCGACGACGGGACGGCACGCGCACACGATCGCGAGCCCGGCGAGCAGTGCCACCTTGGTCCAGAACTCGTTGGTCTGCGGCGCCATCAGCAAGGTGCTCACGACTGCCACGAGCGCCCCGAAGACGACGCGTCCACGCGGAGTAGTCGGCACGGTCCGGGGGTCGGTGATCATGAAGAACAGGAACACGAGCACCTCGGGCGAGGTCACGATGATGCGCCAGTACTCGAAGTCGCACACGGGCGTGAACGACCAACGCGCCACCATGCAGTGACCTGAGGCGGCGAGCACGCCGATGCCGGCGGCGAGCGTGGCGTAGAACGAGACCACGATGGTCAGGAGGCCGAGCCGGGCGGCGATGGCGAGCCCGCCGCCGACGATGGCGATGTAGGCGACCACCATCGCCGGGCCCATCGGCCGCCACCAGAAGTCGAGCGGTTCGACACGGCTGCTGCCGAACACGACGAAGGTGACCACCAGGCCGATGTTCGACGGGTTGAACACGTGCGACCCGCGGTACCGGATCGCGTACTTGGTGAGCAGCGACGCGCCGGCGACGGCAGAGAAGACCCACCACTGGTGGGTGCTCCAGTGGTCACCGGGCTGCGTGCTCGGGACGCGGAGGATGAGGCCGACGCCACTGCCGGTGAGCATCGCGCTCGCGGGCCAGGCGACGCACCGCTTGGTCGCGAACGTGATCGCGACCTCGAGGAGGGCGCAGGTGAGGATCGCGGCCAGGATCTGCGGGACGCTGACCTGGAAGCGCAGCGCCACCTGGCCGAGGACGTGGATCGTGACGATGACGCCGGCGACGTGAAGACGGGAGTCGCGGATGCTGGGCAGCGTGACCGGATAGGCGGTCCTGCCGAGCGTGAGCGTGTGGCTGCTCATGTCCGTTCCTTCACCCCCGGGCCTCGATCCCGGGGAATGTAGTCGTCGTGGCGAAACGCGCGTCGACGGGACAGCCGTCAGGTCGTTGCAAGCGGTTGTCATGCGGCTGTCGAGCGGGCCGTGTCGGAATGGTGCTGCACATCAGCACACCGAAAGGACACACCAATGCACCTCAACCACATCACCAAGGCGCTCGTCGGCGCGGTCGCTGTCGCCTGCCTGGCTCCGGCGGCTGTCGCCGAGGCACGCTGCAAGCCGCAGGTCGACTACTCGGGCACCGGCACGTACGAGATGACCGAGTACGACGTCTTCGCCCGCGGCGTCGGTCGCGTGCGCGGCACGCCGTTCGATGGTCAGGTCACCTTCATGCTCCGCACCGACGACGGCACGATGCCCGCTCCGGGCGAGTGCGAGCCGGGCGGGGCCAACTTCGGCGTCGTCGGCCGTCACCGCAAGGAGCTCTCTGGCGTGTCGCTGGGCGAGATCTGCGGTCAGTACGTCGACGACGTGTACACGGTCACCCAGGTGTTCACGGGTCAGTACTCGATCTACGAGTCGACGAAGCGGCTGAAGGACACCGAGGGCTGGATCGAGATCCGCCTCGCGACGGACAACCGGATGGCGATCACCCTGTTCGACTCGTGAGCTCGTCATGAACGGCGGCGTCCCGGTGCCCGGGACGCAGCTCTCCCCCGCCCCGTGATGCCTCTGAGAAGATCACGATCGTGCACAGCCACGAGCCCGCCCCCGTCCTCGACGGCAGAGTTGCCATCGTGACGGGGTCGGGCCGCGGGGTCGGCCGCGGCATCGCTCTCGCCCTCGCGTCTGCGGGCGCGGCAGTGACGGTGTGCGGCAGGACGCGGTCGACCCTCGACGAGACGGCAGCCGAGATCCACCGTCGCGGCGGACGCGCCATCAGCGTCGTGTGCGACGTGACCGATCCGACGCAGATCGACGCGCTGGTCGCAGCGACCGTCGAGGCGTTCGGCGGCATCCACATCCTCGTGAACAACGCGCAGGACTCGAAGGCCGTCGGCCGGTTGCTCGACATCGACCCGGGCGAGTTCGAACGAGGATTCACGTCGGGTCCGCTCGCCACCCTGCGGCTCATGCGGGCGTGCCACCCGCACCTCTGCGGCGACGGGGTCGTCGTGAACCTCGGCACCGCGGCGTCGCTCCGCCCTGATCCGGTCGAGTACGGCTGCTACGGCGCCAACAAGGAGGCGATCCGCGCCCTCAGCCGCGCCGCTGCCGTCGAATGGGCGGCCGACGGGATTCGGGTGCACGTGATCGTGCCGCTGTCGGGACTCGAACGGTTCCAGCGCGAGCGGCCCGACGAGGCCCGCGCCTTCATCGCCTCGATCCCGCTCGGCCGCATCGGCGACGCAGAGCTCGACATCGGTCGCGCGGTCGTGTTCCTGTGCGGGCCGGACAGCGGCTACATGACCGGCAACACGCTGCTCATCGACGGCGGCCAGGCGTTCCTGCGCTAGGAGGACGATGGAGAAGGTCGTGTACGTCGTCTGGGAGCGATCTGGCGACGATCGCGAGCCGACCCTTGCGAGGCTGCGGACTCAGGTCGCGGTCGAGCTGTCGGAGCTCGACGCCCGAGCGGTGCACGTGAACGTCGCCGATGCCACCGTCGCGCACGTCCCGGGTCGACGTCCTCCGACGACCGCACGCTTCCCCATGGCCGTGCTGACGTTCTGGCTCGACAACGCCGACCACCGTGCACCGATCGAAGCCCTGTTGCGCGATGCAGGTGGCGAGATCGCCGGGTACGTGGTCGGCGAATCGGTGCCGATGCGCAACACGACCCGCATGGCCCAGCCGGGAGATCCCACGCCTGGCGTCAACATGATCGCCCTGCTCGAGAAGCCTGATTGGCTCGACCACCCGGAGTGGATCCATCGCTGGCGCGACAACCATCGGATCGTCGCGCTCGAGACGCAATGGCAGTACAGCTACGTCCGCAACACCGTGATCCATCCGTTGACGGCCGACGCACCTCCGTGGGCAGCGATCGTGGAGGAGGGCTTCACCGCGGAGGCGGCCGTCGACAAGATGCTGTGGTACGGCGCCGATGGCTCGCCCGAGGTCCTGCAGGAGCGCTTCGCACGGATGATCGCGAGCTGCGAGACGTTCCTCGACGTCGAGCGCGGCATCCAGCTGCCCTTCTCCGAGTACGTGTTCGGCGACATCACGGCGTGACGAGTCGCACCCTGCCGTTCGCCGGGTCGACCTCGATCTCGGCTCCGTCGGGGATCACGAGGTGCGCATCGAGCACACCGAGCACAGCCGGGATGCCGAGCTCGCGTGCCGCGAGACCGGCGTGGCTCATCAAGCCACCGTGTGCGGTCACGAGCGCGCCGGCGACGGGCAGCACGCAGTTGAACGCAGGGGTGGTCGTCGGTGTCACGAGGACGTCGCCGGGCTCGAGACGGAACATCGCGTCCTCGGGATCGAGGGCGACCACCGCCCTCCCCCGGTGGGCGACCGCGCCGACGCCGGTGCCGCTGCGCTCGGTCCCGTGCCCGTCGGCGGATCGATCGGATCGCACCCCCTCGAGCGCGCCGAGGAACGCGTTCATCGCGATGGTCATCCGCCGCAGGCCGACGGGGAAGACCGCGGGGTCGGGCGGCGGATGCATCTCACCGAGGACGGCGGGCGGCTCGAGCGAACCGTGCCGGCGCCGGGTGGCCACACGGACGGCGAGCTCGGCAGCCGACGGCTCGGCGGCCGACCCGGCGAGCGCCGCACGGACCTCATCGCCGCGCATCAGCAGCACGTGCTCCGGGTCGGCGAGGCGACCGCTGGCGAGCAACCGGCCTCCCGCGACGAGCAGCGCGCGGCGGAGCAGACCGACCGGCCACATGCAACTGATCCCCGCGTGATCGTCGCGCGACGCCACGGCGAGCCGGGCGTCGTCGGTGACCGCATCTCCTTCCGATGGCCCGACCGCTTCGACCACCTCGCGGCCCTTCGCAGCGGCGACGGAACGAAGGATCAGGTCGGGCATCTCGACGAGCCGGCGACCGGTGATGTCGAAGGCACCGATCACGCGCTGGCCGTAGTCATCCAGGTATGTGTCGAGCGCCGCGGCGGCAGCCGGTGATGCGGCCCGCGCCTCCCCGAGCGTCGTCGGTTCGACACCCGCGTCGATCAAGGCCGAGGCCACCGCCGCGAGCGCGGGAACCGTCGCTCCGGTCGACTCCGAGCCTGCCCCGCGCAGGTCCGCGAGCGCCTCTGCGGTGCTGCGGCCTCGCTCGCCTTCGCGGACGATGTACAGACCGACCGGCAGCCCCGCCGCGCCGACGAGCGAGAAGTGCTCGCGCAGCCCCGAGCGCACCTCGGCGACGCACTCGCCGACGTGGCGTGACAGCTCGGCGTCGTCGAGCGCCTCGGGGTCGATCGCCTGCAGCGCGCGCAACGAGGCCAGCCGCCTCGGCCGGAGGTCGTCGAACCAGCGCCGGAGGTCGTCGCGCCACATGCGCCCAGCAGCCGCGGCGAGCGCCCGCCGGTTGCGGCGGCGCATCTCCGGATGCATGCGCGACACGACGCTGAGCAGCCAGGCCGGCGGAGGTGGACGGTCCGTCGCGGGGATGCCGGCGATCCGGGCGGATCCGTACGCGTGATCGTTGACGTACCGTACGTCGATGTGACTGAGGGGCAGGCCGTAGCGACCGGTGAAACTGCGGAACCCGTCGGCCATCGCTGTCGGGAACACCTCCTGCATGATCGGCGTCACGGGGCCGACGTTGTGCGCTCGGTCGTAGGTCCATGCACCGGGGCCCGGTTTCGTCCACGCCGCCTGCTCGGTGGCGGTCATGTCGCCACCCCGCTCCGGCGAGCCCGATCGGTGAGCGTCCGCAACGCCCACGCCGCCGCTTCGGCGGCCTCGTCGCGCGTCAGACCCCACACTCCGGTCAGGCCGTCGTAGCCGTCGAACGACGCGATCAGCCCGACGATGGCGCGGAGTCTCCGGTACTCGCCGTCGTCCAACCGATCGCGGATCGGCCCGAGGGCCGCATCGATCCGGCCGAGTCGCTCTGGACGCCGCGAGCTCTCGATGCGCCCGCCGAGCTCCGAGACCGAGAGCGCCCGGAACATGCGCGCGTTGGCCTCGAGGTGGCGATATGCGGCCGGCATCGCCTCGACGAGCTCGCTCGGCGAGCGCGGTGTCGGTGGCACCCCACCGTCGGTCGTGTCGACCAATGACGACATCGAGCTGGTGAGGCCGTCGAACAACGCCTCCTTGCTCGGGAAGTAGTGGTACACGGTGCGGACGGACACGTCGGCGCGAGCAGCGACCTGCGGGATGGAGATCGTGCCCGGCCCCTCCTCGACGATCAGGTCCACCAGCGCCTTGAGGATGCTCATCCGTGTCGCCTCGGCGTGGGCTTTTCGCGACGGGCTCTCATATGTTCTTGACATCACGTATGAATCATGCAACTAATTTGTTCACGTAGCAACCGTGCAACGAATTATCCCGTCAGGAGACGAAACATGTCCACCACCACCGCCACCCTCACCCGCAACGAACCCGTCGGCGCGACCCATGTCCCGCGCCGGCTCGACGAGCGACGACTCGCCGGCATCGGCGGCCTCACCTTCGCGACGCTGGTGCTCATCACCAACGTGCTGCAGGGCGCAACCCCTGCGCTGGACGCGAGCGCCGACGAGGTCGTCGCCTACCTCTCGGACCACCGCACGCAGAGCTTGTTCGCGACAGCCGCGTTCGCGGTCGGTGCGCTCTTCCTGCTGACCTTCGCCAGCGCCTTCTACGGCCGGCTCAAGACCGTCGGACGGTCCGACGACATGGTCTGGGCGCGGCTCGGGATGATCGGCGCGCTGCTCATCCTGCCGACCTTCGCCACGGTCGTCGTCCAGCGAATCGTGTTGCTGGTGGCCCACGACGAGATCATCGGCTCGCCCGAGCTGATCACGCTGATGTGGCGATTCGAGATGGCCGCGTTCCTCATCAACAGCCTGCCGATCGCGGCAGCGATCCTGGGCTTCGGGATCGCCGGGGCCCGCGCCGGGCTGCTCCCCCGGTGGTTCAGCCGATGGGCGCCGATCGCCGCTGCCGTCGCGGTGGTGACCGCCGCCTGTGCCGTGGCGGGCCTCGAAGGGTCGTTGATCGGCTTCGGCGGTCTCGTGCCGTTCCTGACGTGGATGACGCTGCTCATCGTGGGCGGCGTGAAGCAGCTCCGTTCGGTGTGACGTCACGAGCGGGCTCGACCGGGCTCGCGAGAGAGCCCGGTCGTGTCCGCGACGTCAGGTCGCCATGCGCTCGATGACGATCGCCGGGGCCATGCCCCCGGCGGCGCACATCGTGACCAGGCCGTAGCGACCACCCGTGCGCTCGAGCTCGTCGAGCACCGTCCCGATCAGCACAGCGCCAGTCGCCGCGATCGGGTGCCCGAGCGCCATCGCCCCACCGTTGACGTTCACCTTGTCGCGATCGAGGTCGAGGTTGCGGATGAACTTCTCGGCGACCACGGCGAAGGCCTCGTTGATCTCGAACAGATCGATGTCGTCGAGCTCGAGGCCCGCCTTGGCGAGCACCTTCCTGGCAGCCGGGACCGGCGCGTTGAGCATGAGCGTCGGATCGTCACCGACGTTGGCCGTGGCGACCACCCGGGCCCGAGGGCGCCAACCGCGCTGCTCGGCCGCCTGCGGGCTGGCCAGGAGGATCGCCGCGGCGCCGTCCACCACGCCGGAGCTGTTTCCCGCATGGTGCACGTGGTCGATCTCGAGGTCGGGGTACCGGGCGAGCACCATCTGCCGCAGCGTGGTCCCCGCCTCGTCGAGCGGAACGTCGGCCATCGCGGCGAATGCCGGCGGGAGCTGCGCGAGTCCCTCGAGCGTCGTCTGCGGGCGCGGGAACTCCTCGCGGTCGAGGGCAACGGCACCGTCCTCACGCTGAACCGGTACGAGACTCCTGTCGAACCGACCCTCGGCGATCGCTCGCGCCGCTCGCTGCTGCGATTCGTAGGCCAGTTCGTCGAGCGCTTCTCGCGAGATCCCCTCGAGCGTTGCGATCGCGTCGGCCGCCACACCCTGATGCGTCTGGGGATGGCGGGCCCGGAGTCGGGTGTTCCCGCCGTCGAGCAACGGTCCACGAAGCGCCATCTGGACCTCACCGAGAGCCGGATGCAGCGACATCATCTCGCAACCGCCGGCGATGACGACGTCTTCCTGACCGCCCATGATCATCCCCGCGGCCAGGTTGGCAGACGTGATGCCCGATCCGCAGAACCGGTCGAGTGTGACACCGGACGCGCGCTGGTCGTACCCGGCGTCGAGGAGCGCCATGCGCGCCAGATCGCCGGCCTGCGGACCGACCTGCATGGAGGTGCCGAAGATGACGTCATCGACGTCAGCGGTGTCGAGCTGGTTGCGGTCGCGGATCGCTGCGAGCACGGTCGCAGCGATGTGCTGTGGGTGCATGTCGGCGAGCGAGCCCTTCCCCACCTTGCCGATCCCACGTGGGGTACGGCACGCATCGATGATCCAGGCTTCCGACATCCGGGGGTCTCCTTGCGTAGTTGATCGCCAGCGACCATGTGTAGTCCCTCGTGGGTCGGATGGCCCAACCGACGACGCTGGCTCCCACAGCGCAGCGATCGAGATCTGTTTCGAATTGATCACGTCCGGGCGGGCCGCGTCCGGTCCTCTCGATGCGATGGCATGATGACCAAGTGACCGCGTCGGACGAGCCGGTTCTTGGGTTGGCTCGGGAGATTCGACGTCATGCCGAGCACTTGGTCGAGGACGACCTGGCTGATCCCGAGGCCTTCGCCCGAGCGATTGCGGCGCTGCCGGTCCGAGAGCGCGAGCGGCTGCTGATGGAGACGTTCGGGCGCCTGTCGCCCGATACGCAATGGGCCATCATCGAGCACGCGTTCGGCGACGACGAGATCCGCACGTACCTGCAGGCCGAGCGGGATCGACGGCTGAGCAGCCTGGCTCGCGACGCGGCGCTCAGCGATGTCGTCGTGGCCGCGCGATCGGCAGGCAGGCTGCGGACGGAGAGCGTCCCGGAGGGCGCGGAGCTCACCGTGGGTCTCTTTCGCGAGTCGCAGGTTCGGGCAGCGCTCGCTCGGGGCAGGCATGCGGCCAACTGCGCGCGACGGATCGTCGCCCGCCACGAAGGGGGCGGCGTCTTCCGAGTCCTCGACGACGTGTTCAATCCCTACTCGGGATACTTCGTGACCGCAGAGTACGACCATCGGAACTGGGAGCACGAGCGACTCGAGCCGCACGTGCTGGTGACGTTCGGCTCGGCGTTGAGCTCCGCGAGCCCGACCATGGACGGCGGTGTCGGATCGTCCTCGACGAGCTTTGCCCCCGAGATCTATCGGGGTGGGCGATTCGATGTGCAGGTCGAGGGAACGGTCCGACCCGGCGCGCTGCACGTCGGTTTCCTCCTGCTGGGAGACCTGGATGTCTTCGGTGAATGATCGAGTTGAGAGAGGCGGTTGGCCATGTGGGCGTTGCTGATCCTGATCGTTGTGGTGGTGGTGCTCGGCGCGATCTTCGTGCTGAACAGCTTCCACGTCATCGGACCGTCGGAGGTCGGTCTGGTCACCAAGCGAGTCGGCGCCAAGCAGGGCAGCGACCAACTGGTCGCGCTGCAGGGTGAGGCCGGCTACCAGGCCGACCTGCTCATGGCAGGCCTTCGCTTCAAGTTGTGGCCCGTGTTCAAGGTCGAGCGCCACCCGTGGGTGCAAGTACCGCCCGATCACATCGGCGTCGTCATCGCGCAGGTGGGCGCGCCGCTGCCCACGGGAGCGAAGTCGGCGATCTACCGCCCCGAGTTCGGCAGCTTCTCGGACATCCGCGCCTTCCTCGCGAACGGCGGCCAGCGCGGCGTGCAGCGCCCGGTGCTCCCGCCGGGCACCACGGCGCCGATCCACCCCATCGGCTTCGTCGTGCTCACCACGTCGGCAGTGTTCGGACGCGTCGTCTCCGACGCGACCGAGTCCGCGATCAACGAGGTCGATCCAGCCGCGCTGAAGGTCGTCCGCATCACCCCGGAGGGCGATCGCGACATCGTCGGCGTGGTGACCACGCTCGAGGGCCCTCCCTCGGGCGACATCGCCAGTCGGATCGGCGGCTTCGCCGACGTCACCGAGATGGAGTCGGCCTCGACGTGGTCGCCGATCCAGGTCATCCAGGCGGTGCTGCGCTCCAAGAACGAACTGCACGACAACTACCAGGACTACCAGGCGTTCCTCGCCAGCGGCGGGTGCATCGGGTTGCAACACGACCCGCTGCTGTACGGCTCGTACCTCCTCAACCCGTTCCTCGTGCGGGTCGAGCTGCGCGAGATGTTGGTCGTGCGCCAGGGCGAGGTCGCGGTGATCAAGTCCTACGTCGGCCTGCCGACCGAGGACACGTCGGGCGAGGAGTTCAAGTTCGGGTCGATCGTCAAGCCGGGGCACCAGGGCATCTGGTCCGAACCCCTCCGGACCGGCAAGTACACGCTGAACCCGCGCATCTACGAGGCCGAGATCGTCCCGACGTCGATCCTCACGTTGAACTGGTCGCACATCACCAGCGAGGCGCACAGCCTCGACGCGCGCCTGTCACCGATCGACGCGAAGAGCAAGGAGGCATTCGCGTTCAGCATCGACCTGCAGGTGCAGATCCACGTGCCCGACACGCGTGCGCCGAAGGTCATCAGCATGGTCGGCACCATGCAGAACCTCGTGAACGAGGTGTTGCAGTCGGCGGTGGGCAACTACTTCCGCAACAAGCTGCAGACGCTCGGGGCCACCGAGTTCATCGAGAAGCGCGACGAGGTGCAGAGCGCTGCCGAGCACTACATCCAGTCGTACCTGTCGCGCTACGAGGTCGAGACGCGTGGTGTCTACATCCAGGACGTCGTCTTCCCCGCCGACCTGGTCGAGGTGCTGACGAGTCGGGAGATCGCCGCACAGGAACGGGCGACCTTCGCCCAGCAGCGCGAAGCGCAAGAGGCGCGGGTCAGCCTCGAGCAGCAACGCGGCGTCGCCGACATGCAGTCCGCGCTCGCCCAGGCGAACGTGTCGGTCGACATCGAGACGTCACGTGCCCGCGCCGCACGTGCGCGGGCGGATGGCGAGGCCGCGGTCATCACGATCACCGGCTCGGCAGAGGCGACGCGCACCCGCGCCGTCGGCGAAGCCAACGCTGCCGCCGAGGAGGCGCTCGGCCTCGCCCGGGCGAAGGGCTTCGACGCACAACGTCACGCCATCGGGGCCGAGGAGACGGCACTCGTCGCAGCGCTGCGCGAAGTCAGCAGCGGCCACATCAAGATCGTTCCCGACATCCAGGTCGGTGGCGACAGCGGCATCATCGGTGGTCTCGGCGCGCTGATGATGCGCACCCTGCAGAACGGTGCCGCCCAGCGCGAGGCCGTCGCGCTCCCGCCTCCAGAGCCGTCGAATGCGGTTGACGGCCCGGTCGCGACCGAGGTGCCCGCATCCTCGAGGACGGACGTTCAGTCCGACGACGCAACCTGATCTCTCGGGTTCGGCCGCCGGCTACCCGAGGCCGGCAGCGACAGCGACGCGAGCGGCTTCTGTGCGGTTGCGCACGCCGAGCTTCACGAAGATGTTGCTGAGGTGACGGTTGGCGGTTCGCTCGCTGATGAACAGGCGGGTGGCGAGCTCACGATTGGTGAGGCCCAGCGCGAGCGCGGCCAGCACCTCACGTTCGCGAGCGCTCAACGTCCGCACGCTGCTCGGGCTCGCCACGGTGGCGCCGTCCGGCACCACACTCGCGGCATCCGAACGAGCACTGGTCTCGATCTCGACGTGGCGCGCCAGCCAACCATCGACGCTCTTCGGGCCGAACTCGAGCGCCCAGACCCCACCCTGGTGCTCGCCGACCACGACGTCTCCGGGCACGAGCGTGAACCCCATCGCATCGAGCACGGCCGAGTTGACGTCGTGATCACGTCCTGCCACGTAGACCCGCATCAACGCTGGCCTGAGCTCGAGGTACGTGCGCTTCAGATCGACGATGAGCGCTGCGTACTGGTTCGAGGGTGATTCACCCCCATCGACCGTGACGACCCGGCGAACGACCAGCGCCCGCCCGCCCACTGACAGCGGACGGCGTGTCAGGTCGGCGCCGATGTGTGCCAGCACGGGATCGCCGCTGATCATCTCGGACGAGAGCTGGTCGTACGGCGCGACCGCGGCAACGCCTCTCGGCGTGTCGTCCGCGCCGCGCAGCACTCGGAACGCGTCGGGACGGTCGCTCCACCAGAGGTCGAGCGCACCCATGGTCCCCTCACCATCGACTGCGACCACCATCGCGTCGATCGCCTCGCGGTCGCAAGGTCGCGCTGCATTGATGACGAAATCCTGTCCGGGAGGCGGCGAGAACGCGTCGCGGATGATCGGGTTCTGCACCAGGTGGAGCAGATCAGCGGTCGACTCCCAGCCCGGCGCGCGATCGGCTTCGTCCATCGCTACGTGCCCGGCACGCTGACGCACACGTCGAGCGCGGTCCGCGTCCTGCAGTTCGACGTTCGTCGCGATCGCGTCCTGCACGACGCGGTCGAGCTCGAGGCCGACTGGCGCGGTCGTCACGTACGGCAGCTCCCGCAGCGCCTGCCACAGCGGGTCGATGTCGTCGGCGATGAGATCGACGCACACCGCGGCGAGCAGAGGACGGGTCACACGGCGAAGAAGTGACACGTCCTCGAGGGCAGCCCTGGTCGGCTCGGGGAGCTCGTCGAGGAACAGGCTGACGAGCTCTTCGACGACCTCCGGAGGAGGTCCCTCGCGCAAGCTGACATCGGGCCGCCGGGCGACGACGTCGGCAGCGAGGTCGAGCGCCAGTGGATGGCCGTGGCCGAACCGAAGGACGTGGGCCGCGGCGGGCGTCGATCCGATGCGCCGTTCGACCAGAGCGGCGGCATCCGCTTCGGTCATCGGGCCGATCTCGAGCTCGGCAGCGAGGTGTCGCCACTCCCCCGTTCGCCATGCACTGTTCGGCGGTGTGCGGGCCACGATGATCGTGCTCGACTCGGCGGGCAGCGCCGGCACGAGGTGGTCGCGCAGCCAGTCGTCGATCAGCCGCAGACGTTCGCCACCGTCGACCACCAACAGCGAGATTCCGCGGGTGAGCATCACGTCCCCGAGCGCGGCCGGGTTGGGCGTCGCGGCGTCGAGCGCCGATCCGGCAGCCGAGAGGAACGACGCCGGCGTCGGTTCCACCCGTCGAGCGTCGAGCCGGATGCCTGGCCGTCCGGCCTGGCCGACGACGGCGTCGACCAACACCGACTTGCCGATGCCCGGCGCGCCGTGCACGTGCACGACGGCGGGGCCGCCGGGGGCCAACAGCGAGGTCAAGCGGTCGCGCTCGCGGACGCGGCCGACGCAGAGCTGCCGTCTCGCGGCCTCGATGCGATCGCGGACCCGGAGCACGCGTTCGGCGTCGGGCATGGGTGGAGCATATGCGCCACGCCTTTGGAGCAGTTCGCCGATGCCGGAGGACCCCGAAAGGCGCACCCTCGGTACGTCGACACGAAACCATCCACATCACACAGGAGCATCCACATGATCATCCGCATCGTCACCTTCACCCTCGCTGACATCGGGCGAGACGACTACCTCCGCCACGCCGCAGCGGTGGCTGACGGCTTCACCGAATGGGAGGGCCTCATCGCCAAGATCTGGCTGGACGACGCGTCCACCGGCACGTACGGGGGTGTGTACCTGTTCGAGGATCGGTTCGCAGCCGACGCCTCGCGGACGACCGCACTCTTCAACGGCATGGCATCGAATCCGCATTTCGCCGAGCTGAGGGTTCGCGAGTTCGAGGCGATCGACCGCTTGACGGCGGTGACGGCCGCCGAGCTGCTCGCGTCGACCACCAACGCGGCGGCATGACCGTACGGCAAACGCTCCATTCCGGCACGTCTGCGGAATGGAGCGTTGCGCCGATGCGCCAGGAGGTCGCCGAGGCGGACAGTGATGGCATGAACACCAACGCACTCATCGATCCCATCATCCGACCATCGAGCGACGTCCTCACCGACGAGATGCTCGATCGGTTCCGCAGTCGCGCTGCCATGCACGATGCAACCGGGACCCTGCCCGTCGACGACCTCGACGAGCTGCGAGCCACGGGTTGGCTGCTGGCACCTGCTCCGCGCGAGTTGGGCGGGCTCGGCCTCGACCTCGCCGAGGTGGCTCTCGGCCAACGACGGATCGCACACGCTGCGCCGGCCACGGCGCTGTCCACGTGCATGCACCTGTACTGGGTGGGCCTCGGCGCCGACCTCGCGCGTGTCGGACATCCGTTCGGTCAGCGCACCCTCGACTGGGCTGCGAGGGGCGAGATCCTCGCGTCGGGCCACGGCGAAGCCGGGAACGACGTCCCGATCGCGCTGTCGACGACGAGAGCCGAGCGCGTGCCGGGCGGTTGGCGGCTGCACGGCCGCAAGCTGTTCGGCTCGCTCGGACCGGCTTGGGATCGCATGGGATTCCACGCGATGGACCTCACCGCCGAGTCGGGCCCCGTCGTGGTGCACGGCTTCGCGTCACGACGCGCCCCCGGCGTCGAGGTCGTCGCCACCTGGGATGCGCACGGCATGCGTGCCGCCGAGAGCCACGACACCGTGCTCGACGGGGTGTTCGTGGCCGACGCCGACGTCCTCGCGGTGGTCCCGGCGGGTCCATCGGACGATCCGGCAGTCGGCGCGATGGCCGTCTGGGCGCTCACCTTGATCTCCAACGTGTACATCGGCGTCGCCGAGCGCTCGCTGCAGCTGGCGATCGAACACTGCCAACGGGCGA
Source organism: Ilumatobacteraceae bacterium (assembly GCA_050248155.1). Classification (GTDB taxonomy): domain Bacteria; phylum Actinomycetota; class Acidimicrobiia; order Acidimicrobiales; family Ilumatobacteraceae; genus VFMC01. The sequence goes on along the minus strand of JBFWSW010000002.1, from coordinate 98,312 downwards.
CATCGATCGGTCTCGGCGGCGGCACGATGGCGCACCATCCACTCGTGCAGCGGCAGATCGCCGAGATGCACCTCGAGCTCACCGCGGCGAGGACGCAGCTCGACAGGCTCGCCTCCGATTGGGTGCAGGGAGTCGATCACGGCTCGGCCTGGCCCGTCCAGGTGTTCGCCGCGAAGTGGCGCTCCGCCACCGCAGCGATGCGCGTGACCGACCTGGCCTGCGATGTGGTCGGCGGAGCGTCGTTCCGCCGGGGACACGAGCTCGAGCGGCTGTCGCGCGACGTCCGTGCCGCACGGTTCCACCCCGGCTCCGACTCGTTCACGCACGAGATGGTCGGCAAGGGCCTCCTCGGCATCGATCCTTCGGGCCCTCGGTGGTGACGTGACGTCTCGCTGCGACCACGCGGTCAACGCGAGCGTTGGATCATCGTGACGCCGTCACCGAGGGGCAGGATGACACACCTCACGCGCGGGTCCGCGACGACCTTGTCGTTGAACGCCCGCAACGCCACGGTGAGCTCGTCGTTCGCGGTGTCGTCGACGACTTGTCCCGACCAGAGCGTGTTGTCGACCAGCATCAGCCCCGTGGGACGGAGGCGGGGCACCAAGGCGTCGAAGTAGTTCGCGTAGTTGGGCTTGTCGGCATCGATGAACACGAGATCGAACTGCAGATCGTCGGGCAGGTCCGCGATCGTCTGCAGTGCCGGTCCGATGCGCAGATCGATGCGATCGGCGACGCCCGCGAGCTGCCAGTGCTCGCGGGCGATCGCCGTCCACTCCTCGCTGACGTCGCAGCAGATCAGCCGACCACCCGGCTGCATCCCGCGTGCGATCGAGAGCGCCGAGTATCCGGTGAAGGTGCCGATCTCGATGGCATCGTGGACCTGCATCGCGCGCGTCAACATCTCGAAGACGGTCCCCTGATCGCCGCCGATCTGCATGATCGCGGCCCCGCCCGTGCGCTCCGCGGTGGCCGCCATCAACTGTCGTTGCACGGCGTCGGGGCTCGACGAGTGAGCCGCGATGTACGCGGCGATCTGCGGGTCGACGACGTCGGGACGGATGTCAGGCACGCCTCAGACCGTACCGCTCGGCGAGCGCCGGCCGCTCTGGTCCGCCTCCAGCGACGAGGGGCAGGACGCAACCCGCCAGGAGCGGGTGCTCGACACCCGTCGACTCGAGGCCGACCGGAGCGAGGAGCTGGCCGACGTCCGCGACCGCCTCGCCGTCCGATCGCGACGTCGAAGCCGACCGGCGCGATCGGGTCGCCGATGAGCGCGAGCAGGTGCTGGACGAGCGCGAGGCCGAGTACTTCCGCCGGCGTCACGATCTGGATGACGAGATCGCACGGGCTCGCCGTGAACCTCCCGTGCCCTCGATCGAGACGACCGGACCACGGAACGCGAGCAGTCGACCGTCGATCGTGCGATCCGGCGGCCGGACGACTGATCACATCCGCGCCCGCCGAGTGCGGGTGACGAGCCCCTCGCGGTCAGCCCGCCCCGAGCCAGCCGCGTACCAGCTCGTCGAGCATGCGGATGGCATCGACTTCGGCCAAGGGTGCCTCACGAGCGTGTGTGAGCTGCGCGAGGCGGCGGACCACGGCAGCGAGCACTTCGGCGGTGACCGAGACGCCCTGCGACCGCCGCTTCGATGGCGGCACGGCGCGCTCGACGAGCTGGATCAGCGCGGACATGTAGTCGCGCTTGAACTGTGCATGGATGCGGGCGGTGTCGGGATGGTTCGCGACGGCGGCGAAGAACCGGGCCGTCGCGTCCCCGACCTCCAGTCCTGCGGCCAGGAAGGCCACGACCGCGTCGACGTCGTCCTCCTGCTCGGCCACCGCTCCCTGGGCGCGCTGCATCCAGCTCGTGAACATGTCCTGGACGACGCTGACGATCAGGTCGTCCCGGCTCGGCGCGAGGGTGTACAGCGTGCGGCGCGAGCACCGCAGGCGGTCGGCGAGCACGGCGACCGTGAGGTCGTCGAACCCCTCCCGCAGGATGATGCGGCCCAGTGCCCCGAGGATCTCGTGCTGGCGAGGCGAGAACGTCACCGTGCCCACGGCGGGCGACGCTACCCCGTCGCCGGTGCCTGGCGGAACGTCAGTCGTCGAGGTGGTAGACGCGGGCGGCGTTGCCGTGCAGCACCTTGCGCGTGATCTCGGGGTCGATTCCGGCGAAGTGCTTCGCGATGTGGTCGCGGGGCACGTCGGCGGGCGACGCCGGCCCGGGCGACATGCTCGTCGGGTGCGGGTAGTCCGTCTCGAACATGAAGTTGTCGGGATAGGTCTCGAGCATCGGAAGGGTCTTCGTCTCGAACCAGAAGGTCCCGTAGCACTGCCGTGCGAAGTACTCGCTCGGGAGCAAGGGCGACGTGCGCGCCGCACCATAACCCTTCCAGTGCCAGTCGAGTGACTCGAGGAGGTACGGGATGAACCCGAAGCCGCTCTCGACCGACACGAAGTTGACGGTGGGGTGCCGGTCGCAGACGCCCGACGTCACGATCTTCGCGATCGAGTCCCCGTTGCTCATCAACCCGATGACGGTGCCCACTGCGGCGACCGGCGCGCTGAAGTTGGCCAGCAGTGCGGTCATCGCCTTGGCCGATCCGTCCGTGCTCGAGCTGAACCCGACGTGGAAGTTGACCGACGTCTCGAGCTCTGCTGCCGTTGCATAGATCGGATCCCAGTGTGGGTCGGTGAACGAGGGGAGACCGATCTGCTCGTACTTGTTGGCGAACAGGATGCCACGGTGACCCATCTCGTGGCAGCGACGAATCTCGGTCACCGCGGCGTCGAGGTCCCAGAACGGCACCATCGAGATGGGGATGAAACGCTTGGGATCGGCGCTCGCGAACTCGGTCTGGAAGTCGTTGTACGCCTGCACGCACGCGAGTGCGTAGTCGAGGCCGACCTTCATGAACTGGCTCGTCTCGAAGCCGATCAGGTTCGGGTACAGCACCTGGGCGTAGATGCCGTGCTCGTCCATGCGACGGAGACGCTCGTTGGGCTCCCACGAACCCTTGTCGACGTCGGGATGGTCGAGGTCGTGCGGACCGTTCGGCGGGAACTCCTTCCAGCCGGCCACGGCGTAGAAGCCTGTACCCATCAACCAGTAGTCGCCGATCTTCCAGTGCTGGTGGCCCGTGGCCTCGTTGAACTCCACGTGCGGCGCGTCGCCCTTGAACTTGGCCGGCAACCGCGACGTCCACAGATCGGGTGGCTCGCTGATGTGGGTGTCGGTGTCGATGACCCTCAGGTCCTCGACGCTCAGCGTGTCGGTCATGGACATCCCCTTCCTCTGCGTCGACAGAGCCCCTGCAGGCCGGTGCGCCCCGGGCCGACTGCGACTGGGACGGTACTGTATTCGCCATTTTCGGTACCGTCAACGCGCCTCGTGGGTTGAGTAGATTCGCGCCCGATGGACGCCGTCACCGCCGACGAGCCGCCTCACGTGCGGACCGTGCGTCTCGCGCTCGAGGCCATGGCCGTCGGTGACATCGAGCGAACCATGTCGATGTGGGCGCCCGGGTTCGTGTACTACGGCTTCGACGCCGACGGCAGCCATCGCGAGATCCGCGGTCGCGACGAGTTCGTCGAGATGTTCACGGGCCTGCAGGAGCTCTTCCAGGAGCACCAGTACGAGATCGTCGAGCTGCGCGGCGTGGGCGCCGAGCTCGTCGTCGCGCACATCCGCAGCCACGACGTGGCCCGACGCACCGGAACGGGTCAGGTCGCCGACTACCTCATGGTGCTGCAGGTTCGTGATGGCAAGCTGCGGTTCGCATGCGACTTCATCGATTCGTCGATCCAGGACTTCCTCGACGACGCGTGGTCCGACGGGCCGGCCTGAGCCAGCCCCACTTGCCAACCAACCGACTGTTCGACAATGCTCTCCGGCATGGCTGCGACACGTGAGGCGTGGATCATCGACGCGGTTCGGTCGCCGCGCGGCAAGGGCAAGAGCACCGGGTCGCTGCACACGGTGCATCCGCAGCGAATCCTGGCGCAGGTGCTCGAAGCCCTCGCCACCAGGAGCTCGCTCGACACGAGCGACGTCGACGACGTCGTCGTGGGCAATGCCAACGGCAGCGGAGACCACGCGATGGACATCGCCAGGATGGCAGCGCTCGATGCCGGTTGGTCACTCGACGCTCCGGGTCTCACCGTCCACCGCTTCTGCGGCTCCGGCCAACAGGCGGTCAACCTCGCGGCGATGGGCGTGCTCTCCGGCTTCCAGGACGTGGTGGTGGCCGGAGGCGCCGAGTCGATGTCACGCGCGGCACCGTTGCACGTCGACGGGTTCACGGCCAACAACCGACACCTGCGCGACCGCTACGCGATGGTGCCGCAGGGGATCTCCGCCGACCTCATCGCCACGCTCGAGGGGTTCTCGCGGCAGGAGTGCGATGCCCTTGCCGTCGAGAGCCAGCGGAGAGCCGCAACCGCGATCAGCGAAGGACGCTTCGATGGATCGCTCGTCCCGATCCACCACGACGACGGGACGCTCGCGCTCGATCACGAGGAGTTCCCTCGACCCGGGACGACGCTCGACGACCTCGCCGGGCTGCCCCCTGCCTTCCAGACGATGGGCGACACGGTGGCAGACGAGCGAGGGCTCACCGTCGACCAGGTCGCCCTGCTCGCCTATCCCCAGCTCGATCGCATCGAGCACGTCCACCACGGGGGCAACTCCTCGGGCGTGGTCGACGGGGCGGGTGCTGTGCTGCTCGCATCACCCGATTACGCCCGGGCGCACGGGATGACGCCGCGGGCGCGAGTCGTGATGACCGCGGTCGCCGGCACCGAACCGGTCATCATGCTCACCGCGCCGGGACCAGCCGCGCGGCGCTGCGTCGAGAAGGCCGGGATGACCTTCGACGACATCGACCTGTTCGAGGTGAACGAGGCCTTCGCGTCGGTCGTCCTGAAGTTCCTGCGCGACACCGAGGTCGATCCGGAACGCGTGAACGTGAACGGGGGCGCGATGGCGCTCGGGCACCCGATCGGCGCGACCGGGGCGATGCTGATCGGCACGTTGCTCGACGAGCTCGAGCGACGCGATCTCACCACCGGACTCGTCACCATGTGCACCGGCGGCGGCATGGGCACCGCCACCATCATCGAGCGGATCTGATCGGGGCCGTGGACGAACGGCGACGGCCGCTGGCAGGCATCCGCGTCGTCGACCTCTCCCAGTTCCTGCCCGGGCCGATGCTGTCGATGATGATGGCCGACCAGGGTGCTGACGTGGTCCGGGTCGAGCCGCCCTCGGGCGAGCCGGCTCGCCGCATGGGGCCGTTCCTCGCCGACGGTGAGAGCGTCTGGTTCCGCCAGACCAATCGCGGCAAGACGTCGGTCGTGCTCGACCTGAAGACCGAGGGCGGGTCGGCCGAGCTGTGGTCGCTCCTCGAGGCGGCAGATGTGTTGATCGAGAGCTTCAGGCCCGGCGTCATCGACCGCCTGGGCTTCGGCCGCGACACCGTCCACGAGCGGTTCCCGTCCATCGTCTACTGCTCGATCTCCGCGTTCGGCCAGAGCGGACCAGCGGCCCACCACCCTGCGCACGATCTGGGCGTCCAGGCCATGGCGGGCTTCCTCGCAGTGAACGACGGAGTCGATGGTCGTCCCGTCGTGCCCGGCGTGGCTGCGGCCGACATGGCCGTGGCGCTCACGGCTCTGTCCGCAGTGGTCATGGCACTGTACGAGCGCGTCGCCACAGGATCCGGCGCGTACATCGATGCGGCGATGCTCGATGCGCTCCTTCCGTGGTGCGCGCACACCGCCGGCGATGCTCTCGTCGACGGCACCCCGCCCACGTCGGGCTCGCAGCGATCGCTCGGCGGCGCCGCGTTCTACGACGTGTACGAGACGGCCGACGACAAGCACGTGGTGCTGTGCGGGCGCGAGCTGAAGTTCGTGCGCAACCTGCTCGAGGCATTCGGGCGGCCCGATCTCATCGGGATGGGCGACTTCGAGCAGACGCCTGACCAGAGCGAGCTGAAAGCATTCCTCCGCGACCAGTTCCGCATGCGGAGCCGCGACGAGTGGACTCGGTGGTTCGAGCATCGCGACGTCGCGTTCGCCCCCGTGCTCGACTTCTGCGAAGCAGTCCGGAGCGACGTGGTGGCGGCACGCCGATCGGTGATCGAGCATCCGGACGGGTCGCTCGAGGTCGGCCCGGCGATCCGCATCGATCACCCGAGGATCGGTCGGAGCTTCCAGAAGTAGTCGTGGATGCCACCGGCCGTGTAGAGGCGACGGAACGTCGGCTCGACACGCGTGCCGATGCCTACCCGGTCGGGATGCACATCGGTCACCTCGCACTGGTACCGGCCACCTCCGTCGAAGTCGACGACGGCGCCGATCACCGGCGGTGACGGCGAGAACGCGAGCCGGTCGATGGTGAAGGTCGACACGCTGCCGGGCGTGTCGGCGAAGGTCTGGGAGGCCATGCGGTCGACGGCCTGACACGAGAAGCAGACGCGCTGGGGCGGCAGGTGCCGCGTGCCGCAGTCGAGGCACCGCGATCCGACGAACCCGAACTTCCAACCCTCGCGGCGATTCGCGACCGGCGCCATCGGGCGTCCCGGCTCCTCCCGGCGCGGCGGCTCGCGCACCAGCTGCCTCCGCCACGTCAGGAACGTGGCGTATGGCAGCGCGTCGTCGGCAGACGCCAGCTGTGCGCCGAGCTTGCTGCGGGCGTGGTGCGTCGCCGTCTCGGCACCGTAGGAGCTGATCGCCTCGGTGGTCCGGAGCAACACCGCGTCGACGCCGTCAGCGAGGTTGACCAGCACGATCGTCTCGCCCGGAGCTGCCCGGTCGAGCAGGTCCGTCAGCGCGAGCGCGGCGTGGGCGACGCCTGCGTTCCCGAGCTGCTCGGCGAGATCGGGGACGAGGGCATGTGCCAGCCCGAGCGCCTTGGGCAGCTGCCGGACGGCCCGCGAGTGCGCTCCGCCGACGATCAGGTGGTCGACCTGATCGAGTCGTACCCCGGTGCGCTCGAGCACGTCGCCGACGCAGGTCTGCGCCAGCGGCACGTACACCTGCTCGCCGAAGCGCTCCTCCCACGCCTGCGGCGCCTCGTCACTCGGCAGGCGCCACCGATCGAGGAACTCGCGGGTGCGCGACGACATCGCCAGCACCTCGACCACGACTGCCTCGCGACCGAAGACGAGCGCCGCACCGGCATCACCCCCGTCGCGCTCGTCGGCACCACCCGGCATCCCGGTTCGCACGTCGCCGAAGGTAGCCAGCGTCGTGCGGCCGGCAGCGGCCGCATCGACCGCTGCGCGCCAGACCGCTGCGGCGCAGCGCAACGCCCCGGCCATGTCGACAGCGATGGCCTCGTCCGCCAGGTCGAGCGCCGCATGGATGGCGGTCGCGTTCGTCTTCTCGAGGTAGGCGGGGGTCGCTGTGGCGAAGTAGACACCATCGAGCGATCGAACGTCGATCCGTCGGCACGCCACCCTCGCCGCCTCGACCGCCAGCGTCGTCGAGTCCTCGTCGTACCCGGCGACCGCCCGTGTCCCGGGCGCAGCCGGAGTGCCGAGCACCTCGGAGATCGCCGCGCGTCGGAGCCGGTGCCGCGGGACGTATGCGCCGTACGACACGATGCCGACCGTGGCGCTGCTGCTGCGGGCGTCGGTGCTCATCGGTTGGCGTCCCTCCTCGGTCGCACGACGGTACCGATCACCAACCAACCAGTCAACTTGAGCTGCTAGCTTTTGGATGGCACCGCCGGAACGGGGGGAACGATCGTGCTGACGCAGACACTGGCAGGCCGGACGGCCATCGTGACCGGGGCGAGCCGCGGCATCGGCGCCGCCATCGCCACACGGCTCGCACGAGCCGGCGCCGATGTCGTGATCGCGGCGCGAACGCTCGAGCCCAGCGACCGAGCCGACGGATCGCTACAGGAGGTGGCCGACGCGATCGGCGCGATGGGCGCGGGGCGTGCGGTGCCGGTGGCAACCGACCTCTCCGATCCGACGTCGCGCGCCGACCTCGTCGCCCGGGCTCGCGAGGTCGGCCCGGTCGACATCCTCGTGAACAACGCGGCCGTCGCGTTCCTCGCGGCAGGGAGCAGCTACCCCGAACGGCGAACCCGGTTGATGTTCGAGATCAACGTGCACGCGCCGTTCGACCTCGCGCAGCGCGTCATCCCCGAGATGGTCGAGCGCGGACGAGGCTGGATCGTCAACATCTCGTCGGTCGGCGCCGTGCACCCCCCTGGCCCCCCGTACGACGCGTTGCACACCCGAGGCGTCTACACCGTCTACGGGATGTGCAAGGCAGCACTCGACCGCATGTCCACCGGCCTCGCCGCCGAGTTGCACGCGAGCGGCATCGCTGTGAGCTCACTGTCGCCGTGGGGCTGGGTGCCGACCCCGGGGACGCGGACGAACGACATCGACGGACGTGGCGACGCGGCGTCGATCGAGTCACCCGACGTCATCGCCGAGGCCGCTGCATTCCTCTGCTCGGCCGATCCGGCTCGCGTCACCGGGCGCGTGGCCTACAGCCAGCCGCTGCTGAACGAGTTCCAGCTCAGGCCACTGGTCGACAACGCGCGCCCGTGAGCTCGTCACCGGGCGAGATCGACGTCTCCGAGCTGGCTGCTCGCGCGTCGGCAGCATCTTGCCGCTGCACGCCGGGGGCGACCGTCACCGATGTGCGGCCGCTTCCGGGCGGGCAGTCGAGCCTCACCTTCTCGGCGTCGCTGGAGGCCGACGGCTCAGCGTCGAGGATCGTGCTCAAGGTGGCTCCGCCGGGACTGCCGCCGACCCGCAACCGTGATGTCCTGCGCCAGGCCGCCGTGCTGCGCGCGCTGCGGCCGGTGCGCGACTTCCGTGTGCCGCAGGTGCTGTTCGACGATCCGGGCGCCCCTCCGGAGATCCCACCGCTGTACGGGATGACCCACATCGGCGGCGAGTGCTTCGAGCCGCACGTCGATGCCACCGAGTCCCGCTCGACGGGCATCGCCGGCCGGGCCCGTCACGCAGCTCGGCTGCTGGCCGTGCTGCACCGGCAGGAGCCACCGCGCCTCGGGCTCGACGAGCCACCGATCCCTCTGGCAGCCGAGGTCGATCGCTGGGAGCGTGCGCTCCGCACGGTGACCGACCTCACAGGCGACACGACCCGGCTCGTACGCGAGCTGCGTGCCGCGATACCCGACGAGGTGGCGCCCCGGTTGCTCCACGGCGATTTCCGGCTCGGCAACATGCTCGCGCGAGGCGCGCGAGTCGCTGCGGTCATCGACTGGGAGATCTGGTCGATCGGAGATCCGCGACTGGATCTCTCGTGGTTCCTGCTCTGCGCCGATGCCGCTTGGCATCCGGTCGCGGTCCGGCACCATCCATTGATGCCCGGACCGACGCAGCTCGCGGGTGCGTACGCGATCGCAGGTGGGCCGGCGCCGCCCGAGGACGGTGACTGGTTCCGAGCCCTGTCGCTCGTGAAGATGACTGCGTCCACAGCACTGATCGCGAAGCACCTGCGCCAGCGAGGCCAGGAGCGGACGGCCACAGCCACGGCCAGACCGATCGGCCTGATGCTCGAGCGCGCCGAGCTCGCGCTCGCCGACGGCACATCGGGACGTCGTATCTAACAATCGTTTGGTATTGTCGCCGATCCGCGGCTTCAGCGAGGAGGTTCGCCGTGCACGATCGCCACCGTCGGTTCGGGACGACCGAGATGTACGTCAGCCCTGTCGGGCTCGGCACCTCGGCCCTGGGTGGCGGCGATTGGGCGCTCGGCTGGGGCGAGCAGGACGACACGACGTCGGTGGCGACGATCTGCCACGCGGTGGAGCACGGGGTCAACTGGCTCGACACAGCGGCCATGTACGGCTACGGGCGATCGGAGCACGTGGTCGGCACCGCTCTGCGCGCGTTCTCCGACGCCGATCGGCCGTACGTCTTCACCAAGTGCGGCATCGGATGGGATCCGGACGACCGTGCGGCAGCACCGTTCAGCGACTGCTCGCCCGACGCCATCCGGCGCAGCCTCGACGGTTCGCTGCAGCGGCTGGGGCTCGAACGGGTCGACCTGCTGCAGGTGCATTGGCCGAGCGCGGACGGCACGGCCCTCGAGGACTACTGGGGAGCGCTGCTCGAGCTTCGCTCGGCGGGCAAGATCCGCGCTGCAGGCCTCAGCAACCACGGTCCGACCCGGGTGCGGATCGCCGAGGAGCTCGGCCACGTCGATTCGCTGCAACCGCCGTTCTCGGCGATCAAGCGGGGCGCCGCCGCCGAGCTGATCCCGCTGTGCCGATCGAACGGCACCGCCGTCGTCGCGTACAGCCCCATGGAAGGCGGTTTGCTGAGCGGCGCGTTCTCGGCCGAGCGCGCCGCCTCGCTCGCTGACGACGACCAGCGGCGACACCTGCCCGAGTACACCACGCGCCTCGACGAGAGCCTCGCTGTGCAGGCGGTGCTCGAGCGCGTGGCCGAGCGGCGCGGCGCCGGGACACCTGCGGTTGCCCTCGCCTGGACCCTTGCCTTCGACGGCGTGACCGGCGCCATCGCCGGCGCGCGCACGCCGGCCCAGGCGGAGGGGTGGCTGGCCGCACTCGAGATCGAGCTGAGCGACGACGAGCTCGACGAGATCGGCGCCGAGATCGAACGGGTCGGCGCCGGCGACGGCCCCGTACGCCCTCCGCGAGACCAGTGATGACCACGACGATCCGGCGCTCGGAGGTTCCGGTCGATCCCGGGCGCCTCCTCGACGCGGTGCGGCGCCGATTGGCGACCGAGGACGACCCGCAGCACGTGGCGATGCTCCGGACGTACCTCCATCACCTCGAAGCCGAGTTCCGCGGGGACATCGACGAGGCGATGCACACGCTGGTGGCCCTGCCCCGATTCCGCTTCTGGGGCGGGTTCCGCGATCCGGACGGCCCGCTCGTGCTGTCTCGGGACGTCATCCGCGAGAACTACACACGCGCGTTCGCAGGCGGGTTCCCGCCGGTCCACATCGACGTCGAGCGCTTCATCGTGTCCGACGACGGGCTCGTGCTCCAGGGCGAGCAGCACGCGATCGTGCCCGGCGAGCAGCTGGCTGCGCTCGGCCTCGACGTCTCGCCGACGACGGACCACTACTGCGTCACGCGGTTTGCGCTGCTCGTCGAGTTCTGTGACGGCCTGATGGTCGGCGAGGACCACTACTGGCCGCTACCCCACACCGTGATCGAGGTCGAGGAGGAACCGACGTGACCGGCGACGCGGCCTCCAGTCGAGACCGACTCGGCGCCTGGGTCGATGCCATGCGGCGACGAGCGAGCCATCTCGGCCCCGAGCGCGGCCGCGCCGCGACTGCGTTGGTCTCGCTGGTCGAGGCCGTCGCTGCGGGCGACGGGCGACAGCTCGAGGCCAGGCTCGCGGACGACCTCGTCGTGCGCGCCAACGGGTTCGTGCCGGGCGGCATCTGGCGATGGGACGGCGCAGCAGCTGCGCAGCTGCTCGAGGGATGGCTCTCCAGCCCGCCCGTGGCGCTGCGGTCCGCACGCGTCGACGTCGACCGATTCTTCGCCGCTCCGACCGAGGTCGGCTTCGACGGTGACCTGAGCTGGCTGGCGCCCGGCGACCATGTGGCCGAGGCCGATCTCGTGGTCCGCCGGGTCGCCGTCTTCGCGACGTTCGACGAGTCAGCCGAGCCGCTGTTGCGAGCCGTCGAGGTCTATGGCGACGTCCACCAGACGGTGGCTGTCAGTGACCGGCAGCCCCGCTGACGTCGAACCGCCACATGCCGTGCTCGCGCTCGATGGCATCGATGCGCTCGAACTCGGGACCCGACGTGAGGTAGTCGACCTCATCGATGATGTCGCGCGGCATCGTGAGCTCGAAGCCGACCCATCGCTGCCCGACCCGGGGCACCACGACGTGTGGCACGCCGATGTCGACCCGAATCGTGTCCCACGGTCGTGCGACGAAGTACTGGTCACCGATGACGCACTCGGCCTCCCCTTCGAGCACCGTGGCCCAATGTGTGGCCGGGTGGCGGTGCGGGGGCAATGGGCCCATCATCTCGAACATCGCGATCGCCACGTCGCCCTGTTCGAACACGAACCAGTAGTTGTAGTGTCCTTCCATCGTGTGGTCGGGTGCCGACTTCATGATCTCCCGCCAGTCGAACACCTGCGACACCTGCGGAACGTCCACGTGAATCATCGCTCCCCCTCATCTCCTTCGCGTGCCGGCCGCATCGACACGACCGATGACAAACAACCGGTTGATAGTATGCTCACGAGCATGCACCGTCAACGAGGGCGGTCCAGCCGCGAGCCAACGCGATCCACGATCGACGATGCGGTCTGTACGTCGTGACGCAGTTGGTCGACCAGCGCTTCGACGGATTCGAAGCGCACCTCGTCGCGCAGGCGCTCGATCAACCGCACGGTGAGCATTTGACCGTAGATGTCGCCGTCGAAGCCGATCAGGTGGACTTCCATCGAGCACGGACCGGTGCCACCGGTGAAGGTCGGCCGCGCACCGACGTTGACCGCAGCCGGCCACCAGACCTGGTCGTCGGCGTGAGCGACGCCTGCATACACGCCTCGCTCCCAGCGATCGACCGTGGTCGGATAGAGGTTCGCCGTCGGGAAGCCCAGCAGCCGACCACGCTGATCACCCATCTGCACGACCGAGGCGACCTCGCCCTGCGCAGCGATCTCGGATCGGACCGGCTGAGCCTGATTCTGTATCATCCCCCAATCATGCAACCAACCAGTTGGTTGTCAAGTCGTCATCGTCCACATCTCGCACCACCGGAGCATCGATGCCCATCCTGAGCTCTCATGTCGACACGGGCAGCGACCAGTACGCCGCGAACCGCGCCGCACTCCTGAGTCTGCTGGAGGCCCACGACGAGCAGGTAGGTCTGGCCGTCGCCGGCGGCGGCGAGCGGTACGTCGCCCGGCACCGCCAGCGCGGCAAGCTGCTCGCCCGCGAGCGCATCGAGCTGCTCGTCGACCCCGACACGCCGTTCCTCGAGCTCTCGCCACTCGCCGCATACGGGACCGAGTTCAACGTCGGGGCCGTCATCGTCACGGGTGTCGGGGTCGTCTCCGGCGTCGAGTGCGTGATCATCGCCCATGATCCCACCGTGCGTGGCGGTTCGATGAACCCGTACACGCTCAAGAAGAACCTCCGGGCGTTCGAGATCGCTCGGGCCAACCGGCTGCCGGTCATCAACCTGGTCGAATCGGGTGGAGCCGACCTCCCCACGCAGGCCGATCTGTTCATCCCCGCCGGCAACATCTTCCGCGAGCTCATCCAGCTGTCGGCGGCCGGCATCCCCACGATCGCCCTCGTCTTCGGCAACTCCACCGCGGGCGGGGCGTACGTCCCGGGAATGTGCGATCACTCGGTGATGGTCGACGGCGCCGCGAAGGTGTTCCTCGGCGGTCCACCGCTCGTGAAGATGGCCACGGGGGAGGACGCGAACGACGAGGAACTGGGTGGCGCAGCCATGCACTCCCGCGTGTCGGGACTGTCCGACCACTTCGCCGTGGACGAGCACGACTGCATCCGCATCGGGCGACAGATCGTCGCCGACCTGAACTGGCGAAAGCTCGGCCCCGGTCCCAGCAGACCGGCCGACGAGCCCGTGCACGACCCCGACGAGCTCATCGGCATCGCATCGGCCGACCTCCGGGTGCCCTTCGACCCGAAGGAGGTGATCGCCCGGGTCGTCGACGGGTCGCGATTCGACGAGTACAAGGCCCAGTACGGCACGAGCCTCGTGACCGGCTGGGCGTCGATCCACGGCTATCCGGTCGGCATCCTGGCGAACGCGCAGGGCGTGCTGTTCATGGAGGAAGCCGAGAAGGCGACCGAGTTCATCCTCCTCGCGAACCAGACCGACACCCCCCTCGTCTTCCTCCAGAACACCACGGGCTACATGGTCGGGCGTGAGTACGAGCAGGCAGGCATCATCAAAGACGGCGCGAAGATGATCAACGCCGTCGCGAACAGCACGGTCCCGCACTTCACCATCTACATCGGCGCCTCGTACGGGGCGGGCAACTACGGCATGTGCGGCCGGTCGTACAACCCGAGGTTCCTGTTCATGTGGCCCAACGCACGCGTCGCGGTGATGGGTCCGCAGCAGCTCGCGGGCGTCCTGTCGATCGTGGCTCGGCAAGCAGCCGACGCATCGGGCAAGCCCTTCGACGAGGAGGCCGACCAGCGGCAGCGTCGCGCGATCGAGGATCAGATCGAGCGCGAATCACATGCGTTCTTCATGTCGGGCAAGCTCTACGACGACGGCATCATCGACCCGCGCGACACCCGCACGGTGCTCGGCCTCGCCTTGTCCGCCGCCCATTCCAACTCCGTCACCGGCCGCCGCGGTTTCGGCGTGTTCCGGATGTGATGACCGTGAGGACCGTGATCCCTGTGACGTCTGCGACCCGCATCGACAAGCTCCTCGTCGCCAACCGGGGCGAGATCGCGCGAAGGATCTTCCGTACCGCACGGCGGATGGGCATATCGACCGTCGCGGTCTTCTCCGACGTCGACGCACAGGCACCACATGTCGGCGAAGCCGACGAGGCCGTGAACCTGCGCGGCGCGACGCCGGCCGAGACCTACCTCGACGTCGATGCCGTCATCGCTGCGGCGAAGCGAACCGGCGCGGACGCAATCCACCCCGGGTACGGGTTCCTGTCCGAGAACGCCGCCTTCGCACGGCGATGCAACGCAGAAGGCATCACCTTCATCGGTCCCACGGCCGAGACGATCGACGCGATGGGCTCGAAGGTCGCCGCCAAGGAGATGATGGCGGCGGCCGGTGTGCCGGTCCTGCCCGGAGCGACGGTGCTCGAGGGCGACGACCTCGCAGCGGCTGCAGCGGTGACCGGGTGGCCGGTCCTCGTGAAGGCAGCGTTCGGTGGCGGCGGCCGTGGCATGCGGGTCGTGCGCACCGAAGCCGAGCTCGCCGAGGCCGTGGCGTCGGCCCGGCGCGAGGCTGCGTCCGCGTTCGGCAACGACATGATCTTCCTCGAGCGGTACGTCGACGACCCGCGCCACATCGAGGTGCAGGTCTTCGGCGACACACACGGCACCATCGCCCACCTCTTCGAGCGCGAGTGCTCGATCCAGCGGCGCTACCAGAAGATCATCGAGGAGGCACCGTCGCCGGCGATGGACGACGAGCGGCGCGGCCGCCTTTGCGAGGCGGCGCTCGCCGCCGCACGAGCGGTCGGCTACGTGGGCGCCGGGACGGTCGAGTTCGTGGTCGACCAGGATGGCGAGTTCTTCTTCCTCGAGATGAACACCCGCCTCCAGGTCGAGCATCCCGTGACCGAGCTGGTGACGGGTCTCGACCTGGTCGAGCTCCAGATCAGCGTCGCTCGCGGCGCTCCGCTGCCGGCGGAGGTGCTCGGCGCGTCGCTGCGCGGCCATGCGATCGAAGCACGGCTCTACGCCGAGGACGTGCATGCGGGCTTCGCGCCGGTGAGCGGACGCATCGACCGTCTCGAGGTGCCCGACGACGGGCACATCCGTGTCGACAGCGGGTACGAGAGCGGATCGACCGTGTCGACCCACTACGACGCGATGCTCGCCAAGGTCATCGCCTGGGCTCCGACGCGCGCCGAAGCCTCCGACGCGCTCGCAGGTGCGCTCACACGAGCGCACGTGAACGGTCCTCCCACCAATCGCGACCTGCTCGTCAACGTGTTGCGTCACGACGAGTTCGCGGCCGGTCGACTCGACACCGGCTTCCTCGACCGCAACGACTGCACGTGGTCGGAGCCGGACGAGACGAGCTCAGGCGTGCACGCGCTGGCCGCTGCGCTGGCCGCACAGGCGCACCGGCGCGCTGGGAGCACCTTCCCGTCCGGATGGCGCAACGTGCCGACGGCGATGCAGCGCGTCGAGTACGACGTGCTCCACGTGCCCGGCTCGCCGCGCCGCTCGGTGGGCTACCACTTCCGCCCAAGCGGGCTGGCGGCCGAGATCGACGGCGAACCGGTCGACGTCAGGCTCTGGAGCGCCGCTCCCAGCGCGGTCGAGGTGACCGTCGCCGGCGTGCGCCGCCGGCTCGACGTGTACCGCGTCGGCTCGGTCGTGCACGTGCACGACGGCACGGGGGCCTCGACGCTGCGAGAAGTGGAGCGGTTCGTGCTGCCCGGCACGCAGGTCGCGTCGGGCTCGCTGCTCGCGCCGATGCCCGGCACCGTGGTTCGGGTGGGTGCGGCGGTCGGCGATCGCGTCGAAGCCGGACAGGCCCTCGTGGTGATCGAGGCGATGAAGATGGAGCACCGCATCAACAGCCCCGCGAACGGCACGCTCGCGTCGATCATCGCCGTCGGTGCAGCGGTCGAGAACAACACGGTGCTCGCAGTGGTGGAGGCTGACGACGATGAGTGACGCAGAGGCACGCCCGGCCGTGCGGTACGAGGTGGAGAGCGGCGTCGCCTGGTTGACGATCGACCGGCCCGAGTCGCGCAACGCCTTGAGCCGTGCGGTGCGCGATGGTCTGTGGGAAGGAGTGCGGCGCTTCAACGACGACGACAGCGCCGGGGTCCTCGTCCTGACCGGTGAGGGCGACCGCGCCTTCTGCGCCGGCGGCGATCTGAAGGAGATGTCGACGACCTCGCTGCAGGTGCCGCCTCCCGACTTCCTGCCGGTGTTCGGACGCAACATCGAGGTGCCCAAGGTGACCATCGCCGCCGTGAACGGCGTCGCGTTCGCCGGCGGGTTCCTCCTGGCGCAGATGTGCGACCTGGTCGTCGCCGCCGACACCGCTCGCTTCGCGATCACCGAGGCCAAGGTCGGTCGAGGCACCCCGTGGGCCACCCCGCTCCCCTGGCTCGTCCCACCGCGGATCGCGATGGAGCTGTTGGTGACGGGCGAGCCGATCGACGCCGAGCGCGCGCTCGCCGTCGGGCTCGTCAACCGGGTGGTGGCCCCCGATGTGTTGCGTTCGACAACGCAGCAGTTGGCTGCGACGATCATCGCCAATGCGCCGCTGTCGGTGCGAGCGGCGAAGCGCACGGTGCACCTGGCGGCCGGCGACCTGTACGGCCGGCTGTACGACCAGGCGGACGAGATCTGGGAGCCGGTGTACACGAGCGAGGACGCGCAGGAGGGACCTCGCGCCTTCAGCGAGCGCCGCACGCCCGAGTGGAAGGGCCGCTGATCGTGAGCCGAGTCGACGAGCTCTGCGCCGACCTCACCGCCGAGCGGCAGGACCTGCGGACGCTGCTCGGCGGCCGGGACGTCGCGGACTGGACGCTCCCTACCCTCGCCGAGCCGTGGACGGTGCTCGACCAGGTCGTCCACCTTGCGTGGTTCGACGACGCGGCGCGCCTCGCGATCGTCGATCCGGACGAGTTCGTGCGACGCCGCCGCGAAGCGCTCGCCGACGTCGACGGCTTCGTCGAGTCGGTACGCGTGCAGAATGCCGACATCAGCGCGGCCGAAGCAGACGACTGGCTGGCAGCTGCGACAGCGGAGCTCACGCGCGCCGCCGTCGACGCCGATCCGACTCGTCGCGTTCCGTGGTACGGGCCCGACATGACCATCGCGTCGTGTCTCACGGCCCGAATCATGGAGACGTGGGCACACGGACAGGACGTCGCCGATGCACTCGGCGTCACCCGTCGACCGTCCGACCGGTTGCGGCATGTCGCCTTCCTCGGCGTTCGGGCGATGGGCAACAGCTTCCGCGCGCACGGGCTGCCCGTGCCCGAAGCCGCCATCAGGGTCGAGCTCCTCGCTCCAGACGGCGATGTCTGGGAGTTCGGCGCAGAGGCGACCGAGGCGAGCGATCTGGTGCGCGGCCCTGCGCTCGACTTCTGCCTGCTCGTCACGCAGCGCTCGCACCGAGAGGACACAGCGCTCGTCGCGACCGGGCCCGTCGCCGACCGGTGGCTCGACGTGGCGCAGGCGTTCGCAGGGCCGCCGGGCGCGAAGCGATCGGCGGGCGCACGAGCACCCCACGGCTCGGCGACGTCGGGAGGTGATGCTGAGTGAGCACGGACCGATCGACTGGGACGACCGAGCCGCGGCGTCCGATCAGGATCGCGAACATCTCCGGCTTCTACGGCGACCGGCTCGCGGCGGCTCGCGAGATGCTGGACGGCCCCGATCCGGTCGACGTGCTCACGGGCGACTACCTCGCCGAGCTCACGATGCTCATCCTGTGGAAGGCCCAGCGCAAGGATCCTGCTGCGGGCTACGCGACCACGTTCCTGCGGCAGCTCGACGACGTGCTCGCGACGTGCCTCGATCGCGGCGTCAAGATCGTCGCCAACGCGGGCGGTCTCGCGCCGCTCGCACTCGGTGAGCAGGTGCGCTCGATGGGTGCACGCCTCGGCCTGTCTCCCTCGGTCGCGGTGGTGCACGGCGACGACGTGCGCGACCTGTTCGGCGAGGGGCAGGCCCTCACCGCCAACGCCTACCTCGGCGGGTGGGGCATCGCCCGTGGGCTCGCGGCCGGCGCCGACGTCGTGGTGACGGGCCGCGTCACCGACGCCGCGCTGGTCGTCGGCCCGGCGGCCTGGTGGCACGGGTGGTCGACGGCCGATTGGGATCGCCTGGCCGGCGCGATCGTCGCCGGACACGTCATCGAGTGCGGCCCCCAGGCGACGGGCGGCAACTACTCGTTCATCGACGAGCTGCCCGATCACCGCTACCCGGGTTTCCCCATCGCCGAGGTCGAGCACGACGGTTCGAGCATCATCACCAAGCAACCCGGGACCGGCGGCGTCGTCACGCCGGGCACCGTGACAGCGCAACTGCTGTACGAGGTCGGGAGCCCGGCCTACGCGAACCCCGATGCCGTCGCCCGCTTCGACACGATCGCGCTCGACTCCGTCGGGCCCGATCGAGTGCGCATCAGCGGCGTGCGGGGCGAGCCGGCCCCCGCCGACCTGAAGGTCGCCCTCAACGGCACCGGGGGTTGGCGCAACACGATGACGCTGGTGCTGACGGGCCTCGACATCGAGGCGAAGGCAGATCGCGCGGTGGCGATGTTGAGCGAGGTGCTCGGTGGCTTCGAGCAGTTCGCCGACCACCACATCGAGCTCGTCCGATCGGACCACATCGATGCCGACACCAACGCCGCGGCAACGGCGCAGCTGCGCATCACCGTGAAGGACCCCGACTCGCAGAAGGTCGGCCGCCGGTTCTCGGGTGCGGTGATGGAGCTGCTGCTCGCGTCGTACGCGGGCGCGTTCGCGTCCACGCCACCGACCCCACCGTCGGAGTACGGCGTGTACCGCCCGGCCCTCGTCCCGGCGACATCGGTCCACCACACGGTGCAGTTGCCCGACGGCAGCTCCGTGGTCGTTCCGCACCCACAGGCGAGCGAGTGCGTTGACATCGCCGAACCTCCTTCGGTCGCGCCATGGATCGACGGCGGACCGACACGTCGGGCACCGCTCGGTGCGATCTGTGGCGCCCGCTCGGGCGACAAGGGCGGGAACGCCAACGTCGGGCTGTGGACACGCAGCGACGAGAGCTACCGCTGGTTGCGCTCGACGCTCACCGTCGAGTGCTTCCGGACGCTGCTGCCGGAGGCGCGTGACCTGCGGGTCGAGCGGTTCGAGCTGCCGAACCTGCGCGCGCTCAACTTCGTCGTCGAGGGCATCCTGGGCGATGGCGTCGCCTCGTCCGTGCGCTTCGACGCCCAGGCCAAGGGGCTGGGCGAGTACCTGCGGTCGCGCTACCTCGACGTGCCGGAGGCACTGCTCGCCCGCACCACCTGACCCGGCGCAGCGCCGGTCGGCACCCCATCGGCCACGACGGGAACGCCGCCGACGAAGGTCCACCGGTATCCGTGCGCGTCCTGCACGAAACGACCCGCGCCGTTCGGCCCGTCGTGCACGAAGCGTGGCACGTCGAGCCTCAGCTCGGTGAGATCGATGACGTTGATGTCGGCGACCGCGCCCGGCGCGAGGACGCCGCGGTCGGCCAGTTCGAACACCCCGCTCGGGTGCGAGGTGAGGCGGCGCACGGCCTCCTCCACCGGCATCAGCCGGGCGTCGCGCACCCAGTGCGTCAGCACGTGTGTCGGCTGGCTGGCATCCATGATCTGACCGACGTGCGCACCGGCGTCGGCCAGGCCGAGCATCACCGCCGGATCGGCCAGCATCTCGCGAACCGCCTGCGGATCGTCGTTGAACACGGGCCACGTGTAGACCTGCGCGCCGTCGCTCTCGAGTGCCATGTCGACGAACGCCGCCGCCGGCGGGACGCCCCGTCGGCGCGCGTGCGCCGCGAGTGAATCCTCCTCCGACAGGTCGTATCGAGCCGGCCCCGGCGGGAAGGCGTAGACCTTCGAGAGGTCGACCCGTGGCGGGTGGCGCAGGCTGTCGTCGACCAGATCCTGGCGCGCCGTCGCGTCGCGCAGCGTCGCCAGCCGGTCCGCCAGCGGCAGGTCGCGCAACGCGCGCCACGCAGGTGCGCGATCGAACGGCGTGCGGTGGCAGATCCCGTACAGCCAGGCGATGGGCCGCACGGTGGTCTGCGGCCAGAGCCGCGCACCCCGCTCGCGGTGGTGATGCACCCGCTCGAGGATGCGGGTGTGCAGCCCGGGGACATGTCCTTGCGTCAGGTTGAACGTGACCGGCCGACCGGACTCGAGGGCGATGTCGCCGAGGAGGTCGATCTCGGCGAGCGTGTCGTCGATCGTCTCGCCCGTCTCCTCGTGCAGGCGGGTGACCGCGCCGAGCACGCCGGAGCCGTGCGCGCGCATGACGGCGGCCAGCGCGTGCAGCTCGTCGGCCGAGGCGAACGTCCCGGGCACCGGTCGACCGTCGGGCAGGCGGTGCAAACGGGTGCGCGAGGTCGACACGCCGATCGCACCTCGATCGAGCGCCTCGCGCACGAGGTCGGTCATGCAGGCGAGGTCGTCGGGCGTCGCGTCGGCATCGAGGCTGCGGTCACCCATGGCGTACGAGCGCAGCGCGCAGTGCCCGACGAGCCCGCTCACGTTCACGCCGAGGGATCGCTCGCCCAGCGCTGCGAGGAAGTCACCGTAGGTCTCCCACGACCACGGCAGGCCGTCGAGGATCGCGTCGGCGGGGATGTCCTCGACCGATTCCATCATCGACGCGAGGTAGGCCTCGTCACCCCGCCGAACCGGCGCGAAGGTGACCCCGCAGTTGCCGATGACGACCGAGGTGACGCCGTGCCCCGCCGCCGGCGAGCCACTCGGGTCCCACCACAGCTGCGCGTCGAGGTGCGTGTGGGCGTCGACGAAGCCGGGCGTCACGAACGCGCCCGCGGCGTCGACCTCGACCCGACCGGTGACGTCGACCACGCCCACGGTCTGCACCCTGCCGTCCGTGACGGCGACGTCGGCGACCCGCGCCGGCGCACCAGTGCCGTCGACGACGACACCCCGGCGCACGACGAGGTCGGGCTGGCTCACCGCTGGTTCTGTGGCGTGTACGTGCCCGGCGCGGCCGGCGTGGTGTCACCCGGGTTGTACGGCGTGTCCATCGTCGCTTCGCGGGTGAGGATCTTCCACTCCCCGTCCTCCATGACGACCGTGTCGCGATAGACGCCGATGAGGTGCAGCTCGAGTTGCTCGCCGCGGATGAGGTAGAGGGTGATGTACGACTGGACGACGGCTCGCTCATCGCCGTCCTCGAGGATGAGGAAGTTGGTCAACACGTGCCGGCGACGCGCGCTGAGGTGCTTGTAACCCTCGCCGTACCGGGCGGCGATCGCGTCGCGACCGGTGATGCCCATGAGCGTCGCGTCCTTCGCGAAGGTCGTGGCGAGCATCTCGGGGTCCTGAGAGTCGTGGGCGAAGCAGTAGCGCGACAGCAGTTGCTGGATGGCGGCCAGGTCGGCCATGTGGTTCCCTCCGGGTGGTGGTGGGCGGCGGTGCCGCCCGATGTCGATCAGTCGAGGTGGTAGATGCGGGCGGCGTTGCCGTGCAGGGCCTTGCGGGCCACGTCCTCGGGCACGTCGCGGAATGCCTCGACGATGTGGTCGCCGGGCCGGTCCGCCGGCGAGGCGGGCCCGGGCGACATGGCCGTCGGGTGCGGGTAGTCCGTCTCGAACATGAAGTTGTCGGGGTACTTCTCGAGGAGACCGAGTGTGTCGCGCTCGAACCAGAAGGTGCCGTAGCACTGCCGGCGGAAGATCTCGCTCGGCATCGTCGGGTGCGTGCGGTGTGCGCCGTAGCCCTTCCAGTGCCAGTCCATCGACTCCATCAGATACGGCAGGTAGCCCATGCCGCTCTCGACCGACACGAATGGCAGCCGCGGGAAGCGCTCGGCCAGACCGCTCGCGATGATGTTCGCGATGCAGTCGGCGTTGCCCATGATGCCGACGCTCGTGTACCGGGCCGATTGCCGGGCGTCGTAGCTGGCCTCGCGCTCGAGCTTGGCCTTGCCGGTGTGGGTGCCTTCGCGCATGCCGGCGAACCCGACGTGGAAGTTGACCGACAGCTCGAGGTCCTGGCAGAGGGCGTAGATCGGGTCCCAGTGCGGCTCGGTGAAGCCGGGAAGACCGATCTGCTCGAACTTGTTCGCGAACAGCACGCCGCGGTGGCCGTTGGCGTGGGCGCGCTTGATCTCGGCGAGCGACGCGTCGATGTCCCAGAACGGCACCATCGCGACCGGCACGAACCGCTTCGGGTCGACGCTCGCGAACTCGGTCAGGAAGTCGTTGTACGCCTGCGTGCAGATGATCGACAGCTCGTCTCCGAGCTGGGCGAACAGGGGTGCCTCGAAGCCGATGATGTTCGGGTAGAGGACCTGCGCGTGGATGCCGTGCTCATCCATCCGCTTCAGGCGCTCCACCGGATCCCACGAGCCGGGATCGGCATCCTCGAGGTTGCGGTAGTTGCCCGCCGGCGGGTAATCGGCCGAGCCGGCGTGCGCGAAGAAGCCCGTGGCGGCAAGCCAGGTGTCACCGATGCGCCAGTGCTTGCTGCCGGTCGCTTCCCACGTCTCGACGACGGGAACCTGATCCGCGTACTTCGTCGGCACCCGCGACGTCCACAGGTCGTACGGCTCGCTCACATGGGTGTCCGTGTCGATGACCGGGATCGAGCTCAGCGTTGCTGCGTCGGCCATGGCCGCCACCTCCTCCTCGGCGCTCCGCCCTCGCTCGGCGAAGCAGGCGTGTCGCGACCCTACCGGCCGCGACCAGTTTCAGTCAATCGTTTGGTTGAGAACGTGATAAGGTGTTCCAGTACCGTAGCTGTTCGAGCCGCGGCTGGGGAGCCGCAGGCTTCGCGCCTCACATCCACGACAGGAGTTTCGATGGCAACCGCCCGTGGCCACATCCGGATCGACCGACCCGCCGCCGACGTGTGGCAGGCGATCAGTGAGCCGACGCTCATCAAGGACTGGTTCCCCGGTCTCAGCGACTGCACGACCGACGGCAGCGGCGTGCGCCACGTCACCACGTCGAACGGCATGGAGGTCGACGAGGAGATCGTCACGAACGACGCGACGCTCCGCCGCTTCCAGTACCGGCTCCTTCCCGGTCCCGTGCCGGTCGAGCAGCACCTCGCGACCGTCGACGTGATCGAGGACGGCAGTGGGACGCTCGTGGTGTACGGCGTCGACGTGCAGCCCGAGGCGTTCGGTCCGGCGATGCAGCAGACCGTCGACGGCGCCCTGGCCGGCCTGAAGGCGCACGTCGAGGGGTAGCAGGACTACTCGACGCGTTCGAAGACGGCGGCGAGCCCCTGCCCACCGCCGATGCACATCGTCTCGAGGCCGTAGCGGGCATCACGCCGGGCCATCTCGCGCAGCAACGAGGCCAGGATGCGCGTGCCCGTCGCACCGACTGGGTGCCCGAGCGAGATGCCCGACCCGTTCACGTTGAGACGGTCGAAGTCGGCACTCGCGAACCCCCACGCCTTCGTGCACGCCAGCACCTGAGCGGCGAACGCCTCGTTGAGTTCGATCAGATCCATGTCGACGAGGTCGAGCCCGGCGCGATCGAGTGCTGCTCGACAGGCGGCGACGGGGGCGATGCCCATCACCTCCGGCGCCACCCCTGCGCTCGCCCACGCGACGAGCCGTGCGAACGGACGCAGGCCGAGCGAATCGGCACGTGAGCGAGACGTGACGAGACAGAGGGCGGCGCCGTCGTTCTGCGCGCTCGCGTTGCCAGCGGTGACGGTCGCCTCGGGATCCGACGCCACGAGGACCGGGCGGAGCGCGGCCAGCGCCTCCATCGTCGTGTCGGCGCGGGGGTTCTCGTCAACTCGTACGGTGACCTCTCCTCGCCGTGACGCCACCGAGACCGAGACGATCTCGTCCTCGAACCGTCCCTCGACCTGCGCCGCGACGGCGCGTCGGTGAGACGACAGCGCGAGCTCGTCCTGCTCGACTCGCGTGATGGTGTACTGCCGTCTGAGGTTCTCGGCTGTCTCGAGCATCCCACCCGGCACAGGATGGAACCTGCCGCCGACGGTGACCCGACCGCGAGTGAGGCTGTCGTGCAGCGTCTGATCGCCCGACGAAGACCCCCAGCGCATCGACGTCGTGTAGTGCACCGCGTTGCTCATGCTCTCGGCACCGCCGGCGACGACGAGCTCACTCGCGCCGGTCTGCACCTGCATCGCGGCGACGAGCACGGATTGGAGCCCCGAGCCGCACCGGCGGTCGATCTGCATCCCGGTCACGTGCTCGGGCAGGCCTGCGTCGAGGGCGATGACACGACCGATGGCCGGCGCCTCACTGCTCGGGAAGCCATGGCCGACGATGACATCGGAGATGGCCTCGGGCGCCAGCTTCGTGCGCTCGATCAGTGCGCGCAGCACGGTGGCGCCCAGCTCGGCAGCACTCACGCCCCGCAGCACGCCGCCGTAGCGGCCGACGGGGGTCCGCAACGGCTCGCAGATGACGATGTCGTCGGTCACAGCACCTCGCTCGTGTCGTCGGATCCCAACTCGTCGGGATGGATGGGTGAGGGCAGGGTCGCGCAGTCGTCGGCGAGATCGAGCGGCGCACCGGTGCGGGCACCCACCTCGTCGACCGATGTCCCTTCGACCAGCGCGGTGGCCACGAAGTGGTCGCCCGCCGGCCGGAAGATGCCGAGCTCGGTGAAGACGAGGGTCACGACGCCGGCCGCTGTGAGCGGGAGGCTGGTTCGATGGACGAGCTTCGCGCGGCCGTCGGCCGTGCAGTGCTGCGTCATCACCAGAACTCGCTCGGCACCGATGGCAAGGTCCATGGCTCCGCCCACCGCGGGCACGTTCGAACCGAGCGACCAGTTCGCCAGGTCGCCGTTCGCCGCAACCTCGTAGGCGCCGAGCACGCATGCGTCGAGGTGTCCGCCGCGGATGAGGGCGAAGGAGTCGGCATGGCTGATGTACGCCCCGCCCGGGGCCAATGTGACCGCCTGCTTGCCGGCGTCGACGAGGTTCGGGTCCTCGGCACCGGGTGCTGCCGGCGGGCCCATGCCGACGATGCCGTTCTCGCAGTGGATGACGACCTCTCGCCGGCGCGGGACGTGGGCCGCGACGAGGCTCGGCAGCCCGATCCCGAGGTTGACGTACCAGCCCTCGCGCAGCACGAGCGCCACCTCGCGCGCCAGCTCGTCACGGCTCAGCACCCGCGTCACGAGGCCGGCACCTGCACGACACGTTGCACGAAGACCCCCGGGGTCACGATGCACTCGGGGTCGAGCTCGCCGAGCGACACCACTTCGTCCACCTCGACGATGGTCGTGGTCGCCGCCATCGCCATGGTGGGTCCGAAGTTGCGACCCACCTTGTCGTACACCAGGTTGCCGTGACGATCGGCGCGACGTGCACGGATGAGCGCGTGGTCGGCGACGAGCGCGAGCTCGAGCAGGTGATCGCGACCGCGAAAGCTGCGCACCTCGCGTCCGGCCGCCAGATCGGTGCCGACCCCCGTCGGGGTGAAGAACGCAGCGATGCCCGCTCCTCCTGCACGGATCCGCTCGGAGAGCGTGCCTTGGGGCACGAGCTCGAGCTCGATCGAGCCGGCCGCGTACAGCTCGTCGAAGACCACAGAGCCCGGCATGCGCGGGTACGAGCACACGATCCGGCGCACGCACCCCGCCCGCAGCAGCGCGGCGAGGCCTGTCGTGCCCGACCCGGCGTTGTTGGCGACGATGGTCAGGTCGCGAGGCGCGCGCGCTGCCAGCGCGTCGAGCAGGTGGGTGGGCGCTCCGGCCCCTCCGAACCCGCCCACCATCACCGTGTCGCCGTCGCCGATCCCATCCAGCGCCGAGTCGACATCGCGAGCGATCTTGTCGATGGGCATGGTCGGGGGCTCAGGAGGTCGTGGGCTCCGCCGCCGGCTGGGCCTCGGGCTTGAAGCGCTCGGCGAAATCCTTCGGGAAGGTCATGAACTCCATCATGAGCGCGTTCTCGAAGATCGAGGTGTGGAACGTCCGGAGCCACTGGTTCAGGACCCGCTTGGTGACCTGCACGGTCTCGGGGCGCAGCGAGGCCATGTGGTGGGCGTACTCGAGGGCCACCTCGAGCGAGCGCCCCTCGTCCACCACCTCGGACACGAGGCCGATCTCGTAGGCCTCCTCGGCGCTCAGGAACTTGCCGGTGAGGATGTACTTCTTCGCGCGCAGCAGCCCGGTGTTCAGCGGCCACAGGTAGGGCTGCGTCGCCGACGAGGTGCCGATGAGCACGTGCGGGTCGGAGAATCGCAGCTGGCGCTCGGCGACCAGGATGTCGCCGGTGAGCGGGATCGACAGCACGCCGGGATCGCCGTCGAGCGCCATGACGACGGGCTTGTCGAGGTCGAGCAGAGCGGCGAGCGGCTGCAGACGGGCTCGCTCGTAGTAGGTGAACGCGTCGAAGTCCTCGAACGCACCGGGTACCGGTCCACGCTTCGGCTTGCCCCAACCCGTGATCACCAGTGCTCTGACGTCTGCGTCGGCGCGCACCTCGTCGATCAACGTGGTCCAGTCCACGCGTTCGGCGTGGCTGTAGTCGGGGTGCCGCATGGTGGCGACGGCGACGTGGTCGTCGACCTGCACGTCCAGGAAGAGATAGCCGTCGGTCTGCATGCTCGGGGGCCTCCGGTCCGGCGACGTTTGACGGTTCGCCGCGCTGTCTGGCACTGTACCAACCCAACGACCGTTAGATACTGCCCGCCTGGCGCTGCCCGGCGCGCAGGGGAGATCATCGTGGCGACCGAACAACAGCAGCTCCGCGAGGACATCCGCGAGGCGGCACGGGGAGTCCTCGCCGTCGTCGACCGCCAGGAGTTCATCACCCGCGCCCGCGAGGGGGGCGACCTCGACGACGCCTGGGCGGCGATGGCGGCCCAGGGCCTCCTGGCTGTGGGCGTTCCGGAGGAGTGGGGTGGGACGGGCGAGGGCATGACCGGTCCGGTGGCGGTCGTCGAGGCGCTGTCCGAGGGAGGGACGCCACCCGTGCTGTTCCTCCTCACCGCGTTCGCGCGGGTCGCGATCATGCGCCACGGCACGCCCGAGCAGAAGCGCCGGTTCCTGGCACCCACCACGACGGGCGACGTGCGGCTCTGCTTCGCGATCACCGAAGCCGATGCGGGGACGAACAGCTTCGCGATGCGCACCTTCGCCCGCCAGGACGGCGAGCGCTACCTGCTGAGCGGACAGAAGGTCTTCATCTCGGGCGCAGACGCGGCAACCCACGCGATGGTGGTCGCGCGGACGACACGGCTGGACGACGCCGAGGACAAGCGCAAGGGCCTGTCCCTGTTCGTGGTGCCGATCGACGCGCCGGGCCTCTCGCTGACGCGGATGAAGATCGACCTGCACTCGCCCGAGCACCAGTTCGTGATGCACCTCGACGAGGTGGAGGTGCCGGCCGACGACCTGATCGGGCCACGCGACGACGGCTTGCGAGCGCTGTTCGACGCGCTGAACCCCGAGCGCCTCCTGGTGTCGGCGTGGGCAGTCGGCCTCGGCACGCACGCCCTCGCCCGCGGCGTGGACTACGCACGCGATCGGGCGCCGTTCGGGAAGCCGATCGGGTCGTACCAGGGCGTCCAGCACCCCCTTGCGCGAGCGAAGGCGCAACTGGAGGCCGCACGCCTCATGATGTACACAGCATGTGAGGAGTTCGACCGGGGTGGCGACGCCGGCGCCTACGCCAACATGTCGAAGCTGCTCGCGTCCGAGGCGGCCAACGCCGCAGCCGACGCCGTGATCCAGGCGTTCGGTGGCTCGGCGTTCGACCACGAGAGCGACATCGTGACCCTGTGGCCGATGATCCGGCTGCTGCGCATCGCGCCGGTGAACAACGAGATGGTCCTGAACTACATCGCGGAGAAGCTCCTCCGCCTGCCCAAGTCGTACTGACGAGGAGGACGCACGTCGTGGCGATGCAAGACGGACAGTGGCTCGATGCGAGCGGCGACGCACGGTTGCGCGCCGCGGTCGCTGGGCAGACCGTGCCACGGTTCTTCCGCGACACCGTCGCGCGTCGTGGCGACCAGCCCGCACACCGCTGGCTGACCGGCGACGAGTGGACCTCGTGGTCGTGGAACGACTATGCCGACCGGGCCTGCCGCACGGCTGCGTACCTGTCGGCAGAGGGCGTGGGGACCGGTCACACGGTCGCGCTGATGATGCGCAACCGCCCCGAGTTCCATCCGATCGACATGGGCGCCTACCTGGCCGGCGCCGCCCCGTTCTCGGTCTACAACTCGTCGTCGCCCGAGCAGATCGTCTACCTCCTCGAGCACTCGGGCGCGCGTGTCGTCCTCGCAGAACCCGTGTTCGCGGCGCAGCTCCATGCGGCCCTCGGCTCGATGGCCTCCCCTCCCGATCTCGTGATGATCGACGGGGGTGAGGGTTCGTGGGAGCAGCGGATCGCGGCGGTCACCCCGGTCGACCTCGATGCGGCCGCCGAGGTAGCGGCTCCCGACGACCTGGCGACGTTGATCTACACGTCGGGCACCACCGGGCCGCCCAAGGCCGTGATGCTGACGCACGCGAACATCAGTTGGCTGCTCGCCGCGCTCGTGGAGGTGATGGGCATGGACCTGACCGGTCGCCGCATGCTCTCGTACCTCCCGATGGCCCATGTGGCCGAGCGGATCTTCACGCACTACCTCCCAGCGCGCGAGGGCGCTCTCGTGACGCCGTGCCCCGATCCCGCACAGGTCGGCCGGTACTTGCCCGAGGTCAGACCCGAGGCGTTCTTCGGTCCGCCGCGCGTCTTCGAGAAGATGCGGTCCGGCCTGCTCGCCGCGCTGACAGCCACGGCCGATGGTGCTCGGGCGACGGAGGAAGCGCTCGCTGCCGGACGGCGGGTGTTCGAGGCACGCTCGCTCGGAATCGAGGCCGCGCCCGACGTCGTCGACGCGTGGGAGCACGCGGACCGCACGCTGCTCGCCGGCATCCGGACCCGCATCGGCCTCGACGCGTGCCAGGTGGCCTTCACCGGCGCGGCGCCACCTCCCGTCGAGGTCATCGAGTTCTTCAACTTCATCGGCGTACCGCTCTCGGAGGTGTACGGCCTGTCCGAGGACACCGGGCTGATGACCGCCGAGGTGCGACGACCCCGCGTCGGCACCGTGGGGCGACCGATCCCCGGCTGCTCGGTGCGCCTGCTCGACGACGGCGAGATCCTGTGCCGCGGCGGTCACGTGTTCGCCGGGTACATGAAGGACCCCGACAAGACAGCCGAGGTGCTCGACGACGACGGGTGGCTGCACACCGGTGACATCGGTTCGATCGATGCCGAGGGCTACATCCGCATCGTCGACCGCAAGAAGGAGCTCATCATCACCGCGGGCGGCAAGAACATCTCACCGGCCAACATCGAGGCCCGACTCAAGCAGCAACCGATCATCGGCGAAGCCTGCGTCATCGGCGACCGGCGACCCTACGTCACCGCGGTGCTCACGCTCGACGCCGACGCGGCCCGCTCGGTCGCTCGTGACGCGGGGCTCGACGTGTCGGCCGTCGCCGACCTCGTCACCGAGCCTGCTGTGCGCGATGCCGTCGACCAGGCCGTCCGCGCGGCGAACGAGCACCTGTCGAACGTCGAGCGCGTGAAGAAGTTCCACCTCGCGACCGACGAGTGGTTGCCCGACTCCGATCTGCTGACACCCACGATGAAGCTGAAGCGTCGCGGCGTCCTCGCCCGGTACGCAGACCACATCGAGTCGTTGTACGCCGAGTGACCTCCGCTCAGCGGAGCGTGCAGCCGGCGTCGATCTTCAGCTCGAGCCCCGTGACGTACTTGGACTCGTCCGAGGCCAGGAACAGCACGGCATCGGCGATGTCCTCGGGTTGCGTGATCGTGATCGGGAGTGCGTTGGTGAAGATC
This sequence comes from Ilumatobacteraceae bacterium, assembly GCA_050248155.1. Lineage (GTDB taxonomy): Bacteria > Actinomycetota > Acidimicrobiia > Acidimicrobiales > Ilumatobacteraceae > VFMC01. The sequence continues at coordinate 68,072 of JBFWSW010000002.1, read as the reverse complement.
GGCCCGAGCTCGGGAGCATCCGCGATCAGGTCGTTCATGTGGCCGAGGCCCAGGCCCATCGGCGTCTCGACCCCGGTCGGGTGGATCGAGTTCACCCGGATCATGTGGCGGGCCAGCTCGTTGGCGAGCGCGCGCATCAACCCCACCACCCCGTGCTTGGCGGCGACATAGGGCGTCAGGAAGGGCTGGCCCTTCAGACCGGCGACCGAGCTGATCAGCACGATCGAACCGCCGCCGCGGTCGATCAGGTGTGGGATCGCCGGTCGGCACGAGTTCCACACCCCGGTGAGGTTGATGTCGATCGTGTCGCGCCACACGTCATCGCTGACAGCGTCCCAGTGCTGCATCGTGCAGATGCCGGCGTTCGCCACCACGATGTCGAGGCGCCCGAGCCGGTCGACGCCCTCACGCACCGCTGCGTCCATCGCCGCCGAATCGCGGACGTCGGCGGGCACGGCGACGACTGCGCGGCCCTTCGCTTCCACCATGCGCGCCGTCTCGGCGAGGTCGTCCGCGGTCGCCAGCGGATACGTCACCGTGTCGAGGTCGTGGCAGATGTCCGTCACGATGACATCGGCCCCTTCCTCGGCGAGGCGGAGCGCATGGGCGCGGCCCTGCCCACGTGCGCCGCCGGTGACCAGCGCGACCTTCCCATCCACTCTCCCCACGCGTTCCCCTTCGCGGTCGGCGCGACCTCCTCGGTCACGGCACCCACAGAGTAACAAATGATCGTTTGGTTGCTACAGTCGCGCGATGGCTCATCCCGTCCAGGAGCGTGACGATCGAACGCAGATCGCCGACCTCCTCCACTCCTACGCCTTCGCGATCGACGACCAGGACTGGGGCCGACTGCTCGACGTCTTCAGCGACCGGTGCACCGCCGATTACGGGCGCTTCGGCTGCTTCGAGTCGGCGCAGGCGGTGCACGACTGGATGCGGGACGCGCACGTCGGCCTCACCAGCCACCACGCACTCGCCAACGTCGTCATCGAGCTGCGCGGCGACGACGCCAGCGCTCGGTCGTACGTGACGGTGACCATCCAACGGACCGACGACCCGTCGACGATGCTCCGCACAGGCGGCGAGTACCGCGACCGGCTGTCTCGTGTCGACGGCAGGTGGCGGATCAGCGAGCGCGAGTACCGGACCGTCTGGCAGGACGGCTCGCTGGCCGGCTGACGATCAGACGGCGAGGCCGCGCGGTGTGAGCTCGACCGGTGTGACCGGGAGCGGGAAGTGGCACGCCACCTGGTGACCGGGGCCGACGTCCGCGAGCGGCGGCTCGATCTCGGCGCACAGCTGCTCGGCACGCTCGCAACGGGTCCGGAACCGGCAGCCGCTCGGAGGGTCGGTGGGTGACGGCGGCTCGCCCTTGAGCGGCACGTCCGCCGGCGGGACGGTCGGATCGGGCTGCGGGATCGATCGCAACAGCGCCTGGGTGTAGTGGTGGCGCGGCTCGCTGTACAAGGCGTCGGCCGGTGCGATCTCGACGATCTTGCCGAGGTACATCACCGCGACGCGGTCGCTCAACCGCTTCACCACCGCCAGGTCGTGGGCGACGAAGACCATCGTCAGGTCGAAGCGGCGCTTCATCGCCTGCAGCAGGTTGAGGATCTGCGCTTGGACCGAGACGTCGAGCGCCGAGACCGCCTCGTCGCAGATCAAGAGTCGCGGGTCGAGTGCCAACGCCCGGGCGATGCTGATCCGCTGGCACTGTCCACCGGAGAACTCCCGTCGACGGCGCTTGCCGACGGCCGCCGCGTCGAGGCCGACTGCGTCCATCAGCTCGTGCACCTTCTCGACGCGCTCCTGCTTCGATCCGCGGCCCCACGTGGCCAGTGGTTCGGCGATGATGCTCTGGACGTTGCGGCGGGGGTTGAGCGAGGACACCGGGTCCTGGAAGATCATCTGCATCCGCGTGCGCGTCTCTCGGAGCTGATCGCGTGGCAGTCGGGTGAGGTCGACGCCCTCGAACAGCACCGAGCCCGAGCTGGGCGGGGGGAGCTGCATGATGGCTCGACTCGTGGTCGACTTGCCGCAACCCGACTCACCGACCAGCCCGAGGGTCTCGCCAGGCATGATGTCGAAGCTCACACCTGACACCGCCTGCACCACGTGACCATCACCTGCGTCGAAGCGAACGTGCAGGTCGCGCACGCTGAGCATCGGCGCCGCCTCGGGCGACGTCGTGCGCGGCATCGCCGCGACGTCGGGGGTGAGCTCGCCGTTCACTGCCCCGCTCATCCGGGGACCTCGGCTGCCGGAGCCGTGGGCACGAGCGGGTCGACCGCTGACGTCCTCGGCGAGACGCCCACCGGATACCAACACGCGTAGACGTGACCACTGTTCACGTGCTCGTCCGACATGAGCGGCGGTTCCTCGTGCACGCACTTGGCACGCGCGTAGGGGCAGCGCGGCGCGAACCGGCAGCCTTGTGGCGGGTCGATCAGCACCGGGGGCCTGCCGCCGATGGCGACGAGCGGTGTGTGGCTCGGCTCGTCGAGCTTCGGGATCGAGTTGAGCAGCGCCTCGGTGTACGGCATGCGCATCCGGGTGAACAGATCGAGGGTGGGCGCTCGCTCGACGACCTTCCCCGCGTACATCACCATGATCTCGTCCGTGCGCCCGGCCACCACGCCCAAGTCGTGCGTCACCAGGATCATCGCCATGTTCCGTTCCTGCTTCTTCGCCTCGAGCAGCTTCAGGATCTGGGCCTGGATGGTGACGTCGAGGGCGGTCGTCGGTTCGTCGGCGAGCAGCAGCCGAGGCTCGCACGCGAGGGCGATCGCGATCGTGACGCGCTGACGCATGCCGCCGGAGAGCTCGAACGGGTACTGCTCCATCCGCTTCTCTGGAAGCGGGATGCCGACGCTGCGCATCAGGTTCAGGGCGGCCTCGTGGCGCTGCTCCTTCGACAGGTCGAGGTGGGTCTTCATGCCTTCGGTCAGCTGGCGCCCGATCTTCATCACCGGGTTCAAGGAGGTCATCGGGTCCTGGAACACCATCGCGACGTCGGTCCCGCGCAGCGCGCGCCCCTGCCGACGCGAGAGGTTGGTGATGTCACGCCCGTCGAAGGTCACGCGTCCGCGACGCACGACGTTCTTCCCGTGCAGCAATCCCATGATCGAGCGGCTGAGGACCGTCTTGCCGCTGCCCGACTCGCCGACGATGCCGAGCGTCTGGCCCTCGCGCAGGTCGAACGACACCCCGTCCACTGCACGGACCCTGCCTCGCGGCGTGTCGAAGTGCACCGAGAAGTCGCAGACCTCCAACAGCGGCTTGTCGCCGCTGCCCGTCGCCGTCGTGCTCGCTGTGTCAGCCACCCTGACCCACCTCGAAGCGGCGGCGCATCCGCTCGCCGATGACGTTCAACGACAGCACCGTCGCGCACAGCACCGCTGCGGGGAGGATGACGCCCGTCGGCGAGTCGCGCAGGAAGCCCTGTCCACTCGCGATGAGACCGCCCCACGACGGCGTCGGGATCGAGGCGCTGAGACCGAGGAAGCTGAGGCTGCCCTCGATCACGATCGCCAGGCTCATCGACACGAGGCCGTAGGCGAGGATCGAGGGGAGCACGTTCGGCATGATCTCGCGCCACAGGATCCGAGCCCTGCCCGAACCGCCCGCACGGGCGGCAAGCACGTACTCCTCGCTGCTCACCGACATCGCGTGGGCGCGGGCGAGGCGGGCGTACACGGGGATCGCCAGGAATCCGAGACCGAGCGAGATGTTGCGAAGTCCGGGCCCGAGGTAGGCCACGAGGGCGATGAGGAGCACCAGCCCGGGGAACGAGAGGATCACGTCGACGAGCCAGGAGATGAACCCGTCGGCGCGGCCGCGGAGGTAGCCGGCCATGATGCCGAGGCTGCTGCCGATCGTGAGCCCGATCGCGGTCGACGAGACACTGACGATGAGCGAGACCCGCGATCCGAAGACCGAGCGGGTGAACAGGTCTCGGCCGAGGTTGTCGGTGCCGAACCAGTGAGCGCCGCTCGGACCCTGGAGACGATCGACCGGGTTGACCTTCGCCGGGTCCTGGAGCGGGAGCCAGCTCGCGGCGATGGCACCGAACACGACCAGGCCGAGCCACAGGACGCAGATCGCGATCGGCACCAGGCGCAGCACGTCGGTGGCAGAGCGCCGTCGCCGCACCGCGGTGACGACGGCGACGTCGTCGACGGCGGGCGCCGACGGCTCGCCGACGGCGAGCACGACGTCAGACGGCAGCGCCATGGCTCCGCCTGATCCGCGGGTCGAGCACTGCGTAGAGCAGGTCGACGAAGAAGTTGATGATGACGAAGGCGGCAGCCACGAAGAGGGTGACACCCTGGACCGTCACCAGGTCGCGCTGCGCGATCGCGGTGGTCACGAGCGTCCCCATGCCGGGCAGGTTGAACATCGTCTCGACGATGACCGTGCCTCCCATGAGGTAGCCGATCGAGGTGCCTGCGAGCGTCAGCAGCGAGAACGATGACGGACGGAACGCGTGGCCGAGCAGGATCCGACGCGTCGTGAGCCCCTTCGAGTCGGCGAAGGACACGAAGTCGAGGTCGAGGGTTGCCATCATGTCGCCGCGCAGGAGGCGTGAGAACACCGCGATCTGCGGCAGCGCGAGGGCGAGCGCCGGCAGGACCGCCCGTTTGAGGTTCTCCACCGGGTTCTCGGAGAACGCCACCCAGCCGGAGGCGGGGAGCCAGTCGAGCTTGATCGAGAAGAGCAGGATGAGCATGATCCCGACGACGAACGACGGGACGGACAGCAGCGTGTAGGTGAGGAGCGACACCAGCTTCGATCCGATGTGCTTGGCCCGGTATGCCGTCCAGATGCCGATCGGGATCGACACCGTCAGCGAGATGCCGAGCGACAGCACGATCAACTCGAGCGTCACCGGCAGCCGTGCCATCATCAGGTCGGTGACGTCACGGCCGAGTGAGTACGAGGTGCCGAGGTCGCCACGCGCTGCGTCGCCGAGCCAGTTCCCGAAGCGCACCGGCAGCGGATCGTCGAGACCGAGATCGGCGTGCACCCGTGCCACCGCCTCGGGTGTCACACCTTCGGCACCGAGGATCGTGTAGGCCGGGTCGCCCGGCAGCAACGACGTGAGCATGAACGTGATGAACGACACCGCGAACAACGTGGTGAGCAACCTCACCACGCGCTTGCGGAGCGCCGTTCCGTCCAGCCCTGCCGCGCTCACCTGCTGATCATCCCCTCCATCGTCACTGCCATTGCTCGTCGCAGCCTCCGAGTCGCTGCTCGACAGCCGCACGGCGAGACGGGCCAGTCTGCCCGTCTCGCCGTGCCGCGTCAGGTCAACCCGTCGACATCAACCCGCTCGGGTGAGCGTCGTCCAGTCGATGAACCCGTTGCCGGGCAGCAGGTCGACGTTGCCGACCTCGTCATTGGTGCCCCACACGAGTGGTGTGCTGTGCAGGAAGATCACCGGTACGCCCTCGGCGATGACCTGGTTCGACTGACGGATGAGCTCGGCCATCTCGTCCGGCGTCTTCGCCACGGACATCTTGGCGACGATGTCGAACAGCTCCTCGCTGTTGAAGTGCGTGTAGTTCGACGGCGTGTCCGGCCACTTCCCGTAGTTGCGCACCAGCAAGCTGTACGGGTGCGGCGTGGCCCAGCCGAAGTAGTTGACGTTGAAGTTGCCGGAGATGGCGTCACCGATCAAGGTCGACTGGTCCTTCGGCGTGATCGTCACATCGACCCCGATCTCGGCCCACTGCTGCTGCGCGATGGCAGCGATGCTCTCGGCCGTGATGGCGCCCTGCACGACCGAGATGTCGATCGTCAGCGGGGTGCCTGCGGGCTTGCCGTCCGAGCGTGCCGGGTCGTTGATGTACTCGTCCAGCAGCGTCTGGGCCTGCTCGGTGTCGAAGCCGGGGGTCTCGGCCGACGCTTCCTCGCTGTACCACTCGCTCTCGGGCACGTAGTACTCGTCGCGAGGCTCGCCGCCACCGATGGCCGCCATGATGTCGTCCTTGTTCGTGGCGAAGGCGAGCGCACGGCGCACGCGGACGTCGTCGGTGGGCGGGGAGGCGGCGTTGAAGAACAACCCGTTGCCGGCGTTGAGCCCGACCTCGTACACGGTCGACCGGTCTCGCAGCGATGCCGAGATGAGCGGATCGGTTGACATCGCGATGTCGATGTCGCCCGACTCGAGCGAGTTCACCCTGGTGTCGCCGGACGTGATCGGCACGACGACGATCTCGTCGAGGTACGGCAACTGGTTGCCGTCGGCGTCGGTGCCCCAGTAGAGCGGGTTCTTCTTGAGCACCGTCTGGACGTTGGGCTCCCAGCTCTCCATGACGAACGGCCCGGTGCCGATCGGGATCGAGGTCTGCTCGAGGCCCTCCACCGGCTTGTAGATCGGTACGTTCGTCAGGTTGACGGGGAACGGTGCTTGCGGAGCGCTCAGGGTGAAGACGACCGTGCGGTCATCGGGTGCCTCGGTGCTCGAGATCGCGGCGACGTTGCCCTTCAGCGTCGACGCCTCGGCGAACACGTAGGTGTCGAACAGGGTCTTGATGTCACCGGCTGTCATCGGCGTGCCGTCGCTCCACTGGACGCCGTCGCGAAGCGTGACGGTGAACTGCGTGAAGTCGTCGTTCGGTTCGATCGACTCGGCGAGCTGCATCTCGTAGCCGTCGGTGTTGTTCGCCGGGCGAACGAGGTTCTCGAGCACACCGAAGCGGATGCCGCCGGGGCCGTACGAGACCGAGCAGAGGTGCGGCACGTAGCACGCTGCCTCACCGTCGATGCCCACCGTGAGCGAGCCGCCCATGGTGATGTCGCTCGCCGCTGTCGTCGACGGCGCGCCGGTGTCGGCCGTCGTCGTGTCCGAGCCTGCGGCGGTGGTGTCCGAGCCTGCGGCCGTGGTGTCGGGCGTCGTCTGCTCGGTCACCACCGGCGTGGAGCTGTCACCGCCGTCGTCGTCATCATCTCCACCGCATGCCGCGAACAGCGTTGCCGCGACCAAGGTGACAGCAGTCAACTGCCGCCACGAACGTCGAGATCTCATGGTGATACGTACCTCCCCATCTGCACGCCCCAGCGTGCGCACGTTTCGGCGGCAGAATGCCGACCAACCATCTGTTTGATCGTATCGACCCCGGAGGAGCCGGTCAAGCCTTCCGGTACCAACCCCTCGTGTGATGGTACCGCACCCTCCGACCGACCCGCCAGCCGGCCGACGCGGGGTCGGACGAGCCACCGCTCCGACATCACGCTCGGCTCAGTACAGGCCTTGCGGGAACGTCAGGAACTCGAGCGCCAGCCCGTGTTCGAAGACGGGCGCGAAGTTGCTCCGCATGTCACGTAGCAGCGCTCGCTTGGTGGCCTGGACGCCGAGCGGGCGCAGCGACGCGATCTTCCGAGCGTGCTCCATCGCCCGGGCCAGCGACCCGCCCGTGTCGACCACTTCGGCGATGAGCCCCATGTCGCGCGCTTCCTCCGCGCTGAACTGGTCGCCCGTCAGCAAGTAGCGCCGCGCCCTGGCGAGCCCGATGTTCGGCGGCCATTCGTACGAGCCGGTGGCCGACACGACACCGATGAGCACATGTGGGTCCGCGAAGGTCACATGGCGCTCGGCCACGACGATGTCCGCGAGGAGCGCGAGCGACAAGCCCGACCCGGAGATCGCACCGTTGACGGCGACGACGATCGGCTTGTCGAGCTCGAGGTACTTCCTGAACAAGGTGCAGGAACGGAAGTAGTAGCTGGACGCATCGAATGGGTCGTCGCTGTGGTGCGCGCCTCCCGCGAACGCGTCGCCGGCGCCGGTCAGCACCAGCACGTGGATGTCGTCGTCGGCAGCGACATCATCCGGGAGCGCGAACAGCTCGTGCTCGTCGGCCAGCGCCCACCGGTTGAGCGGGTCGTCTCCATTGAAGACCGCGGTCGCGATGTGGTCTTCGACGCTCACGTCGAAGAAGCGGTACGAAGAGGTGTCCATGGCAGCTTCCTGTTGGTGTCGTCGTGCCTCGGCACGGTTGCGTGGTCAGTCGTAGGTCGGCAAGGTCTTGCGCAGTTCGGCCTTCGCGATCTTGTTGAGCGTCGAACGCGGCAACTCGTCCACCACGCGCACCTCGCGAGGCACCTTGAAGTCCGAGAGTCGCGAGCGACACGCCTCCAGCACGGCTTCGGCGGTCGTCCCCTCGTCGCCGGCAGCGATGACGAAAGCGATCGGGACCTGATCGAGCATGCGGTGCGGGGCGGCGACCACGGCGACCTCGACGACGCCCGGGACGGCTGCGATCACGCTCTCGATCTCGGATGCCGCGACGTTCTCGCCGCCGACCTTCAGCATGTCCTTCGCTCGATCCGCGAAGCTGAGGTAGCCGTCCTCGTGCAACGTCGCCGTGTCGCCCGTGCGCAGCCAGCCGTTCTCGTCGACGGTCTCGCGGGTCGCCACCGGATCGTGCAGGTACTCGGCGAAGAGCGAGAGCCCGGGGATCCCACGTGCGAGCACGTGCCCGGTCTCGCCGGGCTCGACCGGCGTACCGTCGTCACGGAGGACTGCCACCTCGTACTCCGGCGACGGCCGCCCCATCGCGCCGGGACGGGACGGGCTCTGCACCTCGTCGACCACCACGTGGGTCACGGTCTCGGTCATGCCGTACCACGCGAGGGTGCGCACGCCGAAGTGCCGTTCGATCTCGGGCGATGAGGCTCCCGCACCCCAGATGCGGAAGGAGTGCTCGGGAACGGGTCGGGTCATGAGGGCGCGCATCGCGAACGGGATCATGCTGGCCCAGGTGCAGCCGTTCCGTTGGCTGACTTCCCAGAACCTCGACGTCGAGAACCGGGGCACCACCACCGCGGTCCCACCCACGAACAAGCTCGCGAGCGTCGAGTAGCACAACGCGTTGATGTGGAAGAGCGGCAGGTGGACCAGGTGGACGTCGTCGGCGCGGAGGTCCTCGTGGAAGGCGCTCATCTTGGCGCCCCACAGTGCGTTCGCGTGCGTGAGGACGACGGCTTTCGGCCGCGACGTCGTTCCCGAGGTGTACTGGATCCACGCCGGTGCGAACGGGTCGACGTCGGCCGGCCTGCCGTCGGCGCCGGGCGTGTCGGCCTCGACGAACAGCGCGTCGAAGCGGTCGTCACCGGCCGGCCGCTGCGCAGGGTCGACGACATCGCCGGCATCGGTGTCGGTCAGCGCCAGCCACCTGAGCCCCGGCAGGGCCTCGGCCATCGCCCCCGCGAACTTCGGCTGGGTGAGCGCGGCGACCGAACCCGAGTGCTCGCCGTAATGGCGGAGCTCGTCGATGCTCGAGCGGGTGTTGGTGCACACCGCGACCGCACCGATCCGGGTGAGAGCGAACCACGCGAACAGGAACTCGGGACAGTTCTCCATGTGGAGCACGACCGTGTCGCCCTGGCGGATGCCTCGACGTCGCAGGCCGGCCGCGAGAGCCTCGACCTGCGCCGAGAAGGCTGCAAACGAATGGACGGCACGCTCGCCCTCTCGGGGCTCCCACACCACGAACGGATGTGAGGCGCGAAGTTGCGCCCTCGACTCGAGCAACCAGCTGACGTTCCGACCGCCGGCCATCGTGGTGGCACGGCGTCCCCCGATCTGGACATCCACGCGGGCGAAGCTACACCAATCGGTTGGTTGTTGCTCAGCCGGCGCCCCGGCCGGCGAACCGGTCGACCCAACCCTGGTCAGGTGGCTCCGCGACGAGCACATCCTTGCGGATCTTCATCGTCGGTGTGTGCGGCAATGCGTCACGCACTTCGAGGAAGCGGGGCACCTTGAAGGCACTGAGCTGCTCCTCGCAATGACGGAACAGGTCGTCTGGTGTCACCGTCCACCCGTCACGTAGCACGACGCACGCCCGGATCTCCTGCCCGCGCACCTCGTCCTCCACCGGCACGACGGCCGCCTCGTCGACGGCCGGGTGATCCTGCAGCACCTCCTCGATCTCGCGCGGCGAGATGTTCTCGCCGGAACGCCGGATGAGGTCGTTCGCACGATCGACCATGAACAGCCGACCCACCTCGTCGAGGTAGGCGACGTCGCCAGGGCGGAACCACACGCCGTCGCGGCGTGGGGGCGTCGAGCGACCGAAGTACTCGGTGATCACGCCAGGACCGCTCAGCTCGAGGTGACCGACCTCGAGCGGCGCCGCCGGCGAGCCGTCGTCGCGGACGACGCGCAGGCTGTTCCAGCCCGCGATCGGGTGACCGCACGCGAAGCCACCGAGCGGGCCGTGCACGTCGTTGCCTCCCGCCGGACCGTCGACCCGGTCCCCCGTCATCGTGACCATGGTGGTCTCGGTCGAGCCGTACCCACTGTGGCCGACGATGCCGAATCGGTCCTGCATCTCGAGCCAGTGGTCGACGCGGCCACCTGTCATCGCCCACTCGAACGGGTGCACCGGGTCGAGCTCGGGGTGCAGGCGCACGAAGCTGGGCACCGGGGGCATGAAGACCGCCCACGAGGTCTGGTGATGACGTGCCGCAGACCAGAACGTCGGCACGGAGAAGCGCTCCAACTGATACGTCGTACGACCACGCAGGTAGGTCGGCAGGAACGACATCATCACACCGCCCTGGTGGTACATCGGCATGAAGCTCAGCACGTCGTCGTCTGGCGCCATGTAGCGATCCGCCCAGAGGTGGACGAACCGGGCGTAGGTCTCGTGGGAGCGGACCACTGCCTTGGGCAAACCGGTGGTCCCGGAGGTGTGGAGCAGGAACGCCGTGTCCGTCGGGCGCACGACCGCCGGTGCGGCCGGCTCGCACCGCTCGAGCTCGGCGAGTGAGGCAACGCCGGGCACCTCGTCGAGGGTGATTCGCGGCCCGCTGTGCACGCGCGCAACGGTCGCGTCCGTCGTGGCATCGGTGAGCACAACCGCAGGCTCGACGACCCCGCAGTACGCGCTGAGCTCGCGCTGTTTGAACTGGTGGTTGATCGGTGCGGCGACTCCACCGGCCAGTAGGGCCGCCGCCATGGTGACGACGTACCCCACATCGGGCCGAGCCACCAGGGCGACACGATCCCCGTCCTGGACACCGAGCGCGCGCAGGCCCGTCGCCGCGCGGTGAGCTCTGTCGAGCAGGTCCGCGTACGAGATGGAGGCCGTCGCCGAGGCAGTGCCCGCGGGGATGAACGCGTAGCACGAACGGTCACCGCGTGCACCGCCCGACAGGAGCACGCTGATCAGATCGTCGCTGCCCGCTCGGCTCATCGGTCAGGCATGGCGTTGCTCATGCCAGCGAGCGTTCCCCGAGATCGGGACCGATCGGTCACATCCGTGTCACAGGCGTGCCAGGAACCGAGCGAGCGACGAGATCGCGTGCTGCGATTCCGGCAGGCCTGGGGCGATCACCTGCCACGTGTGGAACATGCCGTCGGCGACCTCGAGCTCGGCCTGCACCCCATCGCGCGTGGCCCGGTCGACCAGCAGCTGCGCATCACCGAGCAAGACCTCCTCACCACCGACCTGCACGAGCACAGGCGGCAGGCCGGTCAGGTCGGCGAGGCCGGGCGACGCGTGCGGCGCGGCCGGGTCGGCATCGCCCAGGTAGCAGTCACGCATCATCGCGAGGTCGCTCTTGCGCACCATCACGTCTCGGGTCGCGAGGTCGTCGAAGCATCTGTTCGTCAGGGTCATGTCCGTCCAGGGCGACAGCGCGAACAACCCCCGAGGCAGCTCGAGCGCGCGGGCCCGCATCTCGAGCACCGCCGCGACCGCCAGTCCTCCGCCGGCGGAGTCACCCCCGACGACCACCGGCACATCGCCCGCGCCGGACTGCACCGCCACCGTCGCTGCGATGACGTCATCGATCGCTGCCGGGCACCGGTGCTCGGGCGCGAGCCGGTACTCGACCGCCCACACGTCGGCTGAGGCTGCTCGAGCCAGCTCGGCGACGAACGCCTGCTGCCCCGACGCCGAGCCGCACACGTAACCGCCGCCGTGCACGTACACGACGTGGCAGGCGGTGTCGACACCCGGTACGCGCGTGTGGTCGACCGGGACGCCGGCAAGCTCGACACGGCTCGTGTCGACGCCCTCGGGCGCGGGTTGAGCGGCAGCCATCTGTGCCGACATGGCGCGCAGCTCCTCCCAGGTGCGGGCGGGCACCTCCGGACCCAGCTGCCACTCGCGGAAGCTCGCGATCATCGTGTCTGCGGCATTGCTCGGCATGCACCACCCCCGTGTCGTCGCCGGCACCGGAACATACCAGACGTTTGGTAGGCTGAGTCAACGGTCGCTGGGGTCGACCGCGAGAGGAGCCACCCGATGGACTTCGATGCCGACGACCGCGCCGTCACGGACCGCTTGCTGAGCACCACCCGGTCCGTTCGCCGACGTCTCGATCTCACGCGGCCCGTTCCGCGCGAGGTGGTGCTCGAATGCATCGGGCTCGCCATGCAAGCGCCCACTGCGTCCAACCTGCAGACGTGGCGGTTCGTCGTCGTCACCGACGAGGCGCAGAAGGCCGCGCTCGGCGAGATCTACCGCAAGACCTACGCGGCGGCCGACGCTCCGCTGCAGTACGTCGAGGCCAACCGCACCCGGTTCGAGCAGATCGATGCCGGTCAGATGACCGCGGTGCTGTCGTCGGCCCGCCACCTCGTCGACGTCATCGAACGCGTGCCGATGATCATCGTGCCGTGCGTCGAGGGCCGCCTGCCCGAGCCGATCCCGCGAGCACTGGCGGCGTCGATGTACGGCTCGATCTTCCCCGCGATCTGGTCGCTGCAGCTTGCGCTCCGCGCACGCGGACTCGGGTCGTCGGTGACGACGTCGCACCTGTGGCACGAGCACGAGGTGGCGGAGGTGCTCGGTCTCCCCGGCGAGATCGAGCAGGCCGCGCTGATGCCGGTCGCGTACTTCACCGGCGACACGTTCCGCCCCGCAGAGCGCCTGCCGGCCGAGCTCTTCGTGCACTGGGATCGCTGGGATCCAGACCTGCGCCCGCCCGAGGTACCCGACTCGGTTGCAGCAGACCGCGTCGCGCAGGCCCGGGAGCACATGGGCAAGTTGTTCACCCCGACGGAGCGCTGATCGCCCCGCGGTGGCGGGCTCACGACAGCAGCGTGTAGCCCCCGTCGACCACCAGGATGTGGCCGGTGACGAACCCCAGGTCCGGTCCGAGGAGCGCGACGATGCTGCCGGCGATGTCGTCGGGCGTCGAGAGGCGCCGGAGCGGGGTGCGCTTGCGCACTGCCTCCCAGAACGGGGCCACCTCGTCGGGCTTCCAATGATCCTCGTCGGCGATGAGGCACGGCGAGATCGCGTTCACACGGACACCGGATGGTCCGAGCTCGGCGGCGAGGTAGCGCACCATCGTCTCGAGCGCCCCCTTCGACGGGCCGATCGGGCCGTAGTACTTGGCGTAGCGATCGGCGGTGATGCCCGAGACCGCGACCACGGCGCCCTGCGATTCGGCGAGGTGCGGCGCTGCGGCCCGCACGACCTCGAGCAACCCCCACACCTGCACGTCCATCGCCCGGTGGAAGTCCTCGTACGTCGTCTCGAGGGTACGACCGAGCGTCTCGACGCCGGCTGTCAGCACGACCGCGTCGAGCCCGCCGAGATCGGCGACGGCGTGCTCGACGAGGCGCTGCCCGGCAACGGCGACGTCACCCTTCACGAGCACCGGGCGCGCACCGAACGGCTCGACGCGCGCTGCTGCGTCCTGCGCTGCCTGGTCGTTGGATGAGTAACCGATCGCGCACGACCACCCGTCGCGCGTCAGCCGCATGACCGTCGCTCGGCCGATGCCGTGCGAGCCGCCGATCACGAGTGCCCGCCTGCCGACCTGCTCGCTCGCGTCCATCGGGCGATCGTACATCGCTCTATCAACCAATCGTTCGATTTGATACCCTCACCCGGTGGATGCGACGCAGAGCTCCCCTGCCGAGAGCCCGTCGACCGGACGTGCGGTCGCGCTCGAGACCATCGAAGCATCGGTGCGCTTCGGTGGGGTCGTCGCCCTCGACTCGGTCACGATGCGCGTGCACCGCGGCGAGGTGTGCGGCCTGATCGGCCCCAACGGTGCAGGCAAGACGACCTTGTTCGACGTGCTGTCCGGCGTCCGGCCGCCCAACTCGGGTCGAGTGCTCCTCGACGGCCACGACATCACCAGGCGCTCGGCCACCTGGCGCGCCCGGCACGGTGTGCGCCGCACGTTTCAACGGCAGCAGATCTTCGGCGGCCTCTCCGTCGAGGACAACGTGCTCACCGCGCTCGAGTGGCGTGGCGGGGGCGGCGGCTTCGTGGCCGACATGCTGGGCCTGCCGACGCGCCGACGGCGCGAGCGCGAGCGGCGCGAGCTCGCCCAGGCGACGCTGGCCGATCTCCGCATCGAGGCGCGTGCCGACGACCTCGCCGGCGCGGCACCCATCGGCGTGGCTCGCGAGCTCGAGGTCGCCCGCGCGGTGGTCGACCGCGACGCGCTGTCGGTGCTGCTGCTCGACGAGCCGACGTCGGGGCTCGCCGAGCGAGAGCGCGACCACCTGGGCGAGGTGATCGATCACGAGCGCTCGCGAGGCACCGCCGTGGTGCTCGTCGAGCACGACGTCGAGTTCGTCATGCGCCACTGCGATCGCATCGTCGTCTTGAACCTGGGCCGGGTGATCGCCGTGGGAACCCCCGCTGAGATCCGCGCGCACCCCGAGGTGCTCGCGGCCTACCTCTCGTAGGCGACGACCGGCTGACGGGGCTCGTCGTCCTCGCCGACCGAGGACCGGCCGAGGTAGATGCTCTCGAGCAGCTCGGGGTCGAGCTCGGCCGGATCTCCCTCCCACACCACGCGCCCGAGGCTCAGCAGCGCGGCCCGGCCGGCGATCTCGAGCACGCGCTGCGGCTTCTCCTCGATGAGCATCACCGTCGCGCCCGCGGCGGCCAGCTCCTCGACCGTTCGCAACACGTCGGCCGCGACCTGCGGAGCCAACCCGAGCGTCGGCTCGTCGACGATCACCACGGTCGGCGTCTGCACCACGATCGACGCGAGCGACAGCTGCTGCTGCTCGCCGCCCGACAGGCTGCTCGCGTGGGTGTCGGTGCGCCGCGCGAGCGCCGGGAAGCGCTCGTACGCCTCGAGCCGGCGTTGCTTGTCGCGCAGCCGCACACGCAGGTTCTCGTCCACGCTCAGCCCGGGGAAGACGCCGCGGTCCTGCGGCACGAGCACCAGGCCGTCGCGGCTGCGTCGGTGCGGCGGGAGCGAGAGCACATCGGCCCCGGCCACCAGCACGTGCCCGGTCGACACCGGGATGAGCCCCGCGAGCGCCCTCGCGAGCGTCGTCTTGCCACTGCCGTTCGGGCCGAGCAGCACGTTGACGGCACCGGCTCGCAGGCCGATGTCGATCCCGTGGAGCACCTCGATGTCGCCGTACCCGGCGACCAGGCCCCGCACGACCACGGCGTTGGCCGCTCCGGCCGGCGCTCCGACGGACACCTGCCGGTCGGCGTGGGGCACGACGACCACCGTGGGCACGGCGGCTCCCGGCTCGGCCGGTGAGGCGTTCCGTGTGGCCCGGCGTTGCTCGCGACGGCGGAACATGACGGCGTACACCGAGAGGAAGCCGTCGGGGTTCTGCGCCACGGCCACGGCACCGAGACCGAACAGGATGGCCGCGATCTCGGCCGAGCGCGTGCCGTCCCAGCTGAGCCACGTGGGCACGAACGACGGCCAGTGGAAGCCGCTGCGGAGCAGCTCGGGGAAGATGGCTGCGGAGATGCCGGCGGCGACGGCAGTGCCAGGACGACGGACCCCGAAGAGCACCACCTGTGCGAGCCACAGCAGGCCCACCGTCGCCGGGTAGGACAGGTTGGTCGCGCTGCGGTTGGCCGCCGCGAGCATCACGCCGCCCAATCCAGCGATGCCGGCCGACGCGGCAAAGACGATGAGCTTCACCCGAGCGGGCTCGTGCCCCGACGTCGAGGCGGCCAGTGCCGAACCGCGAACCGCCACGATCGCGCGGCCCGACGCCGAACGTTCGAGGTTGCGCACGAACGCGACGCAAGCGACGATCAGCACGACCAGCACCACGGCGAACACCTTGCGCTCGCCGAGATCGAGCGGACCGAGCACGGGTGGATCGAATGTCCACCCGGTCTGCCGGTTCCGCAGGGGGTTCCACTGGAACAGCACGGTGTCGCCGACGAAGGCGAGTGCCAACGTGGCCAGCGCGAGCGGCACCCCGCCGAGACGCAAGGCGGGCAACGCGACCACCACGCCGAGCACCACCGAGAACAGCACACCAACCGCAGCGGCGGGCACGAAGGGCCAGCCGTGGCCGTCGAGCAGGAGACCCGTCATCAACCCGGCTGCGGTGACGAAGGTGGCCTGCGCCAAGCTGACCATCCCGCCCAGTCCCGTGACGACGACGAACGACAGCAGCACGATCGCGAGCGCGAGCCCGGTGATGCTGACGCCGACCCAGTAGTCGTCGGCCAGCACGAACAGCCAGAGCAGGAACAGGCCGGACACCGCGGCGGTGAACGCCTTCGGGAACGGGATCCGGCCGAGCGAGACAGCGTCGCCGTCGTCGCTCGCGGTACCTCCGGAGCGGCGCCGATCACGGTTCATCACGACCAGCCCGGTCAGGAGGAAGACGAACGGGACTGCGGTGTTGAAACCTTGGATGTCGGAAGCGAACGTCGCGTACCCGTACACGAGGTTCTGGGCCACACCCAGCAGCACACCACCCAGCGCGGCGAGCGGGATGCTGCGCAGGCCGCCCAGGACGGCCGCTGCGCTCGCGACGAACTGCACGCTGACGTAGGAGTTCGCGCTGAGGCTCCCGAGCACCGGCGCACCGAACACACCGGCGAGCCCGGCGAGGGTGCACCCGATCATCCAGGCGAGACGCGAAGTGCGGCCGGAGTCGATCCCTCGCAACCTGGCGAGCGACGCGCTGTCGACGACAGCGCGCATGCGCAGCCCGACGTGCATCCGGCGCATCAGCACCCACAGGCCGACGGCGCACACCAGCGCGACCAGCACGAGCGCCAGCTGGTTCGAGTCGAGCGACGCGCCGCCCGGCAACCGCCACTGCTTCCGAGGCACCGGGCCGACACCCGACGGGAAGCCCACCGAGTTCAACTGGTCGCTCTTGATCAGGCCGACGTCGAACCAGTTGACCAGGCCGTCGATCACGTACCGAGCGGCGGCGGGCAACGCGATCATCAGCCCGACCGGGGCGACGACGCGAGCTGCCGGCGACGCGTTCGTGAGCCGCCGGAAGACCATCGAGTCGAGGAGCAGGCCCAGCGTCGGCGCGACGACGAGCAGCGTCACGAGCGCCGCCGGCACGATGGGCCACCCGAGCGCCGTGTTGAGCTCGAAGTAGGTGACCGCGCTGACGTAGGCGATCGCGCCGTACGCGAAGTTGAAGATGCCGGTGGCCGCGAACGACAGCGTCACACCAGCGGCGACCAACGAGTAGATCGCACCGGTGATGAGCCCACTCACCGTGAGCGTGAGGAACTTGTCCAACGTTCGCCTCCTCACCGCGAGCCCGATCGCCGCCTCATCGCGGCGACCGGGCTCCGGCGTGGGTGGGGGTGGGGGTCCTAGCGCTCGATCTCGTAGGGCGAGTAGCAGGTGTACGGCGCCACGACGGAGAACTTCCCGCCCTCGACCTTCACGAGTGCCGAACCGCTCGCCGAGAAGTAGTGCGCACCGGGGTACGGCAGCGAGCACGGCCCGCCCTCACCCGGCGAGGTGTAGGTGTAGTCGCCACCGTTCACAGCTGCATCGAACGTCGCCGTGTCGAGCTGCTCTCCCGACGCCTCGATCATCGCCGACATCTGATCGCCCATGAGGTACCCGAGCGATCCACCGAAGGTGATGAAGCGACCGGTCTCGGTGCCGGCGGCCTCGAGCGAGTCCTCGACGATCTTGATGTAGCCGTTCTGCTGCTCTTGCGGGACGAGCGAGGCCAGGACGTAGGTGCCCTCGAGCGCCTCGGCGAGCTGCGGCAGCGCGTCGAGCAGACCGGGCACGTAGGCGACGAAGTTCATGATCGCCCCTTCGAAGCCCGCCGACTTGAGCGCCGCGGTCAGGCCGCCGACGTCACTGAACTGCGTCGAGATCAGCACGACGTTCGGGTCCTTGTCGAGCGCTGCCTGGACGAACGGGGTGTAGTCGGTGGTGGGGCCGGGCACCGGCACCACGGCCTCGGCGTAGACGACGGTCGCGCCCAGATCTTCGAACAGCCGCGAGTAATTCGCGTTGCCTGCACGGCCGCCGTCGTTGTCGCTCCCGATGATCGCAGCGCGCACCTCGCTCGGGTCCATGCCGGCGTTGTCCACCATCGGCTGCACGAGATACGGGTTCAGGAACGCCTGTGGCACCTCGGCCGGGTCGGAGAACAGACCGTTGAGGCAGCCGTCGAAGCCGAAGCCCCACCGCTTGCCGCAGAAGGCGTCCGTGAAGCCCCACCCGATGTAGGGGACCTCGTTCTCGTTCAGGTAGGTGCTCAACGCGGGCGTCGTGCCCTGCGTCGCGGTGATGATGCCGAAGACCTTCTCCTGCTCGACCAGGCGCTTGGCGATGGTCAGCGTGTTCGCCGGATCGCCAGCGTCGTCCTCGCACGGCACCAGCTCGAGCGTGCGGCCGTTGATCGGCCCCTCGGCGAAGCGAGCCGTGATCGCCTCCTCGAAGCCGGCGTAGTTGGCGACCTCGAAGATGCAGCCGATCTTCACGGTGTCGTCGGAGACACCGCGTGTCGAGCCCGATCCCTCGGTGCCCGCGAGCGGGTTGCTCGCCGTGGTCTCGATGGCCGCGGCGATCGCATCGTCACGCCCGGGGGCGCTGGGGGTCGACCCGTCGCCTGTGTCGGCGCCAGTGGTCGGCGTGCCCTCGTCGCCGGCGGACGTCGTCGGTCCGCCGTCGGCGCCGGTGGTCGGCGTACCACTGTCCTCCGTTGTCGTCGCCGGCGCAGCGGTGTTGTCCGCTGTCGTCGCCGCGCCACCGTCATCGTCGTCACCACCGCATGCTGCGGCAGTGAGCGCGAGCAGTGCGGTGAGCGCGATCGCCACGCGGTGGCGCCGCGGTCGTGTACCGCTGAACTGGCCTGTCCCGGTCACGTGCACGTGTTCCCCCTTGTGAGTCCGGTCGGATCGTCATCAAACGACCGTCTGGTTCAGACTCTACGGTGACACCTGGTCGTCGTCAAGCCCGCGTCACCCCGGTCGGGGTTCGCGAGGGAGGCCGAGCACCCGCTCGCCGAGCATGTTCTTCTGCACCTCGTCGGTGCCGCCGCCCACGCGGAGCCCGGGGACACCGAGCACGAGCTCGCTCCAGGCGTAGGTGCCCCACGCCCCCGAGTCGGCGAGCAGCGACGCGCCGAGGAGCTCGGTCGCGAGCGCGCTCGTCCGCTGCAGGTTGTCGGTCAGCATGATCTTGCTGAGCGCGACGATCGGACCCGGGTCGCGACCCCCTGCGTCCTGGGCCGCCATCCGCGCCTGGAACCACGCGGCGATGGACAGCCGGGTGCGCAGGTCGGCGAGGCGTTGACGGACGACCGGGTCTCCCCTGCGACCGACCTGTTCGGCCACCGAGACCAGACGGCGGTACAGGTGGTCACCACCCCCGACGCCACGGCCGCCTCCCCCGATGGATCCGCGCTCGTTCAGGAGCGTGGTCATCATCACCGACCATCCCTCGTCGACGGCGCCGAGCCGGAGCTCGTCAGCGACCGCGACATCGTCGAGGTACACCTCGTCGAACGACGCGTCGCCGGTCATCTGCCGGAGCGGGCGAACGTCGACCCCGGGCGCGTGCATGTCGATGATGAACATCGTCAGGCCGCGGTGCCTGCCCGCTTCATCGCCGGTCCGAGCGAGCACCATGCCGATGTCGCTCAGGTGCCCGCCCGACGTCCACACCTTCTGCCCGGTGATCCGCCAGCCGTCGGCGACCCGAGTCGCGCGGGTCCGGATCGCAGCGAGGTCCGAGCCCGCACCCGGCTCGGAGAAGAGCTGACAGGCGACGATGTCGGCACGGTAGATGGCGGCGAGGTACCGCTGCCTGGCCACGTCGCTCCCGTGGGCGGCGATGGTGGGGCCCACCATCCCGGTTCCGACCGACAGCCGCATCTGGTCGGGCGTGTCGAAGCCCTCCTCGAGCTGGGCGTACAGGCGCGCGAACCGCGGCGAGAGGCCGCGCCCGCCGAACTCGGGCGGACCGGTGATCCACGCCCACCCTGCATCGAACACCGTGCGGCGCCACGCGCGCGCTTCCTCGAGCAGATCGCGCTCGGCTGCCGGGTCGTCGAACAGGCCCACCCGATCGGTGCCGACGCCCCACGCGGTGTCCTCGACCCGGCGTTCCGCTGCGTTGGCGCGCAGGAACGCGAGCGCGTCGTCGCGGAACGCCGCTTCGTCGGCGCTGCTCTCAGCCACGGGCACGATCATCGACCTCCTGTCGTGGGCTCTCGGAGTGTATGCAGGCGCACCTACGACAAACCAACGGTTGATTGACACAGGCTGCGCACAGCACACTGTCACCGTGAACGACGTCGCTGCCTCCACGCCCAGCAACATCCGCCTCGGCATCCGGTTCGACCTCCGCGTACCCGAGTCGAGCCCCGCTGATCACCGCGGCCAGTACGCGGCAGCGCTCCAGATGTCGAGCTGGGCCGAGGAGCACGGCTTCCGCTTCGTCGCCCTGTCCGAGCACCACGGCACCCCGGACGGGTACCTGTCGTCGCCGTTCACGCTGGCCGCCGCGATCCTCGGGCGCACCGAGCGCATCAAGCTGAACGTCGCTGCCGCGCTGGTCCCCCTCCACGATCCGGTCCGGCTCGCCGAACAGCTCGCGACGATCGACCTGATCGCTCCTGGGCGATTCAGCTTCGTCGCGGGCGCCGGGTACCGCGTCGAGGAGTTCGAGATGGCAGGGGTGCCGCGCCGGCAGCGGGGGTCGCTCCTCGAGGAGTACGTCAACGTGATGCGGTCGGCGTGGACCGGTGAACCGTTCGAGTGGCGTGGCCGCACCATCGTCGTCACGCCCCGGCCGGCATCGCCCGACGGCGTCCGGATGGCGATGGGTGGCAGCTCCGAGGCTGCGGCACGTCGCGCCGCACGCCTGCGCCTGCCCATGTTCGCCGGTGTCGACGACCCCGACCTCCGGGCCGTGTACGAGCAAGCCTGCGCCGACGAGGGGTATCGAGGCACGTTCTCGGGGTCCGGTGGCGCGGCGTTCGTGATGGTGTCCGAGGATGTCGAGGCCACGTGGTCGCAGATCGGGCAGTACGCGGTGTTCGACGCCAGCAGCTACGACTCGTGGCAGGGCACCGACCACGACTCGTCGTATCGGGTGCGCGATGCGTCCGACGTCGAGGCCGTGCGCGAGAGCGGCATCTATCGGGTCGTGACGCCCGACCAGTGCGTCGACCTCGCGCGCGAGCAGGGCTCGCTGACCCTGCACCCCCTGATGGGCGGCATCCCTGCCGACCTCGCGTGGAGCAGCGTGCGGCTGTTCGAGCGCGAGGTGCTGCCGAAGCTCAGGCCAGCGCGTTCGTGATGACGCGGGCGACCTCGTCGGTGGCGTCGGACGAGAGCAGGTGGCCGGCTCCGGCGATCGCCTCGATGCGCGCATCGGCGATGGCTCGCGCGAAGTCGTTCGCGTAGGACGGGTCGACCACTCCGTCGCCGTCGCCCCAGACGATCGTGGTCGGCGCGACGATGCGGTGGAGGCGACGTGACAGCCCGATCTCGGGGATCGGGAACACGAAGTGCAACGCGGTTCGCATCGACCTCATCCGCTCGACCCATCGGTCCTTGTCGGCGAGCCGGTCCGCCCACGCCGCGCCTGCTGCGGCGTCCCCGAAGTGCCGGTCGGCGAGCACGTCTGCCGGCGCCGCGTACAGGTCGGGCACGGGCCGGGCGTCGTCCCACAGGCCGAGCGGCGCAAGCAGGACGAGCGAGTCGACCCGCTCGCGCGCGATCGCTGCCAGCTCGGCAGCCACCATCGCCCCGAAGGACTCGCCCACGACCGGCACCCGCTCGAGCCCGAGCGCGTCCATCACATCGAGCACGTAGACGAGCAGATCGTGCAGTCCGTCCATCGAGGCCAACGCCTCCTCGGTGGCTGCGATCGCGGGCGCCACGACGGTGAACGAGGCGGCCAGCCGCTCGAGCAACGGGTTCCACCCGGCCGCGTCCTCGGAGTGCAGGTACAGCAGCGTCGGGCCACTCCCACCGGTCCACACCTCGGTCCGGCGATCACCCTCGAGCACCTCCGACCGGGTCACGTCCACCGCATCGACCGCGCTCATGCCGGCACCTCGGTCGCGCGCGCCGGGACGTCACGGCGACGAGCGCCCGTGGGCCACCAGTCGTCCTCCCAGCCGCCGTCGTCGTGGATGTCGCGCAACGAGGGGAGCACCTGCTCGCCGAACAGGGTGATGTTCTTCATCGCCTGCTCGTGGGGCAGCGATCCCATCTGGAACAGCGCCAGCAGGTGTCCGATGTTCAGATCGGTCGCCATCGCGGCCAGCCGGTCGCGCACGGTGGCGGGGCTGCCCGCGATGACGAAGCCGGCATCGACCATGCGCTGCCACCGCTCCCCTCTCGGCAAGGTGGGGTCGTTCGCCGCCAGGGCCTTCTGCAGCCGCTCTGTGCCCGAGTTCGCGCGGAAGATCGATCGCTCGAGCTTGTAGCCCGGCGGATCGAAGAAGTACGGCGGCGTCGTGAGGAACTGGTCGAACAGCGTGAACACGTGCTCGGCGTACTCCTCCTCGGTCGCGTCGTCGGTCTCCGACACGCACACCATCTGCAGGAATGCCACCCGGTACGGGTTCAGCGCCTTGCCGTACTCGGCCACCGTGTCCCAGTAATCCTGCAGCCCGGCGCGGCCGTACTCGTATCCGAAGAAGCTGAAGAAGCCGTAGGCGAAGTCGTTCTGCACGGCGAACTCCCACGTGTCCTTGCTCTCGGCACCGAGCAGCCAGACGGGCGGGCGCGGCTGCTGGTACGGCAGCGGGTCGGGGTTCACGTTCCGGAGCTTGTTGAACCGGCCGTTGTAGGGGAACGGCCCTGGCTGCGTCCAGGCCTTCAGCATGAGATCGACGCCCTCGCGGAAGCGTGGGCGCGTCTCGCTCGGGATGACGCCGTAGACGTGGTTCACGTCCATGCACGACCCGAGCGGCAGGCCCGCGACCAACCGTCCCTCGCTCAGGCAGTCGATGAACGCGTACTCCTCCGCCAACCGGACCGGGTTGCCCCGCGACGGCAGCGCGTTGCCGAGCACCAGGATGGCGCTGTCGGTGGTGGAGCGTGCGAGTGCCGACGCATACAAGTTCGGGCAGGGAGTCACCGCGTACAGCGACGAGTGGTGCTCGTTGACGCAAACGCCGTCGAAGCCAAGGCGGCTGGAGAGCTCGAGCTCGTCGAGGACCTCGTTGAACATGCGGGCACGCAGTTCGGGCTTCGCGAACTCGCGGTTCGGTGGCGTCACCCACGGGCTCTCGTAACGCTCCCGGAAGTCGGCCGGCAACGTGACGTCGCCCTGCAGGCTGAAGTGACAGACCTTCACGTGCTTCTCCTCACGCTCGATTCCCCATGGACTGCGGAGGCCCACAGAATCTCAAACAACCGGTCAATTTGCAACCCGGCTGCATTCGGGAGCGCCGAACGCCGGCGTCGGCTCAACCGGCCATGTACTCGGCGCCGTTCAGGTGGACCACCTGACCATTGACGAACGAGCAGTCGTCGCTGAGGAGGAAGCGCACGAGCGCCGCCGCCTCCTCGACCGTCCCCGCGCGTCCGGCCGGCGTGCGCGCGATCTGTGCGTCGATGACCGAGTCGGGCGAGACCCCGCGCAGGCGCTCGTGCCACACCAATCCGGGGCAGACCACGTTCACGACCACGTCGAACGGCGCGAGGTCGACGGCCAGCGCTCGCGTCAGCCCGGTCACGCCGGCCTTGGCCGACGCATACGCGACCTGGTGCTCGCCCGGCTGGAACGACCAGACCGACGTGAAGTTCACGATGCGCCCGAACCGGCGCTCGGTCATCGGCTTCGCGAACGCGCGGCACATGAGGAACGTCCCGAGCACGTTCACGCGGTGCACCAGCTCGAAGTGGCGCACCGGCAGCTCCCAGATCGGTGCGCGCACGAGGGTGGCCTGCGCGTTCACCAGGTACGCCACCTCGGCACCACGCGCTGCCAGCCGGTCGGCGAGGCCCTGCACGGCCGACTCGTCGGTGACGTCGACGTCCTCGAGCTGGACCTGCTCGCCGAACCGACTCTGCATCTCGTCCAGCCACTCGTCCGACGTGTCGGTCCGGCGGTCCACCGCGACCACCTCGTGTCCGTGCTCGGCGAGGTCGGCCACCACCGCCGAGCCGATGCCGCCCATGCCCCCCGCCACGACCGCAAGTCCTCGTGCTGCCACAGTCCAACCTTCCCGTTCAGGTCCCGATCCGCAGCTCGCGCGCGGCGGCCCGGATGACGCGGATGTGCTCGTCGACGTCACCGATCGACGCGTTCATCGTGTTGACCGCCACGTGGGTCGCGCCGACCTGCGACCAGCGTGCGGCCAGCTCCGACGTCCGGCCCTCGGCCGGCCCGACGAGGGGCAGTTGCGCCTGGACGCCGATCGCCGAGGGATCGCGACCGAGCACCTCGGCACGCCTGCGGATCTCGTCTGCAGCCTGCGCCAGCGCCGGGCTGGGAACACCGAGGGGCATCCAGCCGTCTGCGAGCCGAGCCACGCGATCGATCACACGGTCGATGGGTGCACCCGAGAGCCACAGGGGGATCGGCCGCTGCACGGGTAGCGGGTTGATGCCGGCGTCGATCACCCGGTGGTCGTCGGTCCGCACGTGCACGAGCGGGCTGGTCCACAGCTGCCGCAGCAGATCCATCTGCTCCTCGAGCCGGCGCGCCTTGGTGGCGAACGACATGCCGAGGGACTCGTACTCGACCGGGTTCCAGCCGATGCCCACCCCGAGCCGCAGCCGCCCACGCGTCAGCAGGTCCACCTCGGCGGCCTGCTTCGCGACGAGCACCGTCTGCCGCTGGGGCAGGATGAGGATCCCGGTCACGAGCTCGAGCCGGCAGATGGCGGCCAGGAAGCCGAACAGCACCATCGGCTCGTGGAACTGCGTCAGGTGCGTGTAGGGCCCCGGCCAGTTCGGGCGGTTGCTGATGTCAGCGCCGACCACGTGGTCGTACAGGAAGACGTGGTCGTAGCCGGCGTCCTCCGCTGCGGCGATGTAGCGACGGATGTCGTCCGGATCGGTCCCGATCTCGGTTGTCGGCAGGATGACTCCCCACTTCATCGCTCGTCCGCCCGTGCCGTCACTCGATCGGCGGCAGCACGTCGCTGCGACGGAACCACCCACCTGCAGCGTGGTTGCCACCGTCGACCCGGAGCGTGCTGCCCGTGACGAACCGCGACATGGGGCTCGCGAGGTACAGCACGGCTGCCGCCACGTCGTCGGGGTCGCCGAGGAACCGAAGCGGCGTGCTCGGGACGTACGAGCCCTGGCCGAGCCCGGGCAAGGTGAACTCCGACGGTGGCCGCGTGGCGACGTCTTGACCACCCGGCGACACGATCGAGTCGGGGGCGACGGTGTTCACCCTGATCTGCCGGTGCCCCAGCTCGAGCGCCAGCGACATCGTGAGGTTCTCGAGGGCGGCCTTCATCGCGCCGTAGATGCTGAGCCCCGGGCAGCCGCGCCAGGCCTCGATCGACGTGACGTTGACGATCGACGCGCCGTCGGTGACGAGAGGGAGGGCCTTGCGGATGACGTCGGTCGCGCTCGTGAAGTTCTCGCGGATGAGGGTGTCCTCGCCCCTGGGACTGGTGTCCGCGAACAGCGCTTGGAACGTGCCGCCCGCGTTGTTGACGAGGATGTCGACGCGACCGAACTCGGCGCCGATCTCGGCGAACCAGCGCGTGACGCCGTCGGCGTCGCGGACGTCGAGGTGATGCGCGAGCGCGTGGCTTCCCAGCGCTTCGCACTCGACACGCGTCTGCTCGACCGTCGCCGCGTCGCGGTCGCAGATGGCGACGTCGGCACCGAAGCGTGCCAGTGCGAGCGCGACGCCCTTGCCGATCCCGGCGCCCGCGCCGGTGACGACCGCGATGCGGTCGCGCACGAGGAGGCTGTCAGGCGTGAGCCAGCTGGGCGGTACCTCGGCCGACACGTCAGCGCTGCTTCTCGACGGGGACCTCGAAGTCGAAGGCCGGCAGCGCCGTGGGGTTCTCGCCGAACAGCTCGCCGATCGCCGAGCCGATCGAGTCGGGGTTCCACATCTCGTCGAAGCGCTCGACGTGGCCGATGACGTGCCAGCCACCGAGCAGGTCGATGTTGCCGGCGCCGACGGCGAACGTCTGCCCGGTGACACCCTTCGCGGCGGGCGAGCAGAGGTAGCCCACCAGGGCCCCGACGTTGTCGGGGTGCCAGACGTCCGGTCCGGACTCGTCGATCTTGAACTCGCCGAAGGTCGACTCGTTGAGTCGCGTGCGCGCCCTCGGGCACACGGTGTTGACCGTGACGCCGTACCGGCCCAGCTCTCGAGACAGCACGAGGCCCATCGACGCGATGCCCGCCTTGGCCGCCGCGTAGTTGAGCTGGCCGGGGTTGCCGAAGGTGCCCGATTCCGACGAGGTGAGGACGAGCCGGGCATCGATCATCTCGCCGGCCTTGGCCGCTTCGCGCCAGTACGCGGCCGCGAACCGGATCGGCACGAAGTGACCGTCGAGGTGCACCTTCAGGACGGAATGCCATTCGTCGAGGGTCATGTTCACGGTCATCCGGTCGCGCAGGATGCCTGCATTGCAGACCACGATGTCGAGCCGGCCGTGCTGCTCGATCGCCTGGTTCACGAGCCGCTGGCCGCCTTCCCAGTCGCTGACGTCGTCGTAGTTGGCCGACGCCGAGCCGCCCGCCGCCACGATCTCGTCGGCCACCTGCTGAGCGGGGCGATCGTCGCGGCCGGTGCCGTCCCAGGCCCCACCGAGATCGTTCACCACGACGGTCGCCCCGCGCGCAGCGAGCACCATCGCCTCCGATCGGCCGATGCCACGCGCAGCTCCGGTGACGATGGCCACCTTGCCGTCGAGGTCTCCCACGCTCTCTCCTTTGCTATCGATTCGGCTTCGATGTCGACCCGGCGCGATCCGCGCGCTCAGGCAGGTTCGGTTCCGTAGACCCCGACGAACGACACACACGCACCGGGCGGCCCGCCGAGGTTGTGGCTCAGTGCAAGGGTGCGCCCCTCGGCGACCGTGGCCACCTGCCGCTCACCAGCCTCACCTCTGAGCTGCAGCCAGCACTCGAACAGCATTCGCAGACCCGAGGCACCGATCGGGTGGCCGAACGCCTTCAGTCCGCCGTCGGGGTTGACCGGCAACGCGCCGGTGCGGTCGAAGGTGCCGGCGAGCACCTCTTTCCACGCGAGCCCACGCTCGGCGAAGCCGAGGTCCTCCATCAGGACGAGCTCGGTCGGTGTGAAGCAGTCGTGCACCTCGGCGAGGGCCAGCTGATCGCGGGGAGAGGTGACACCGGCCTGCCGGTAGGCATCGGCGGCAGCAGCGCGCACCTCGGGAAAGGTGGTGAACCCGTACGACGGGTCGAGCGAACCCGAGGCAGGTCCGGCGACCATCGAGAGGCCCTTCACGTACAGCGGCCGGTCGGTGTAGCGGTGTGCTTGCTCAGCCGGCACCACGACGGCTGCCGCCGCGCCGTCGGAGACCCCCGAGCAGTCGAAGACGCCCAACATGCCTGCCACGCGAGGTGCCGCCTCGATGGTCGCCGTGCTGACCGGCGAGCGGAACTGCGCACGTGGGTTGAGCGCCCCGTTCTGGTGGTTCTTCCACGCGATGCGGGTGAGGACCTCGCGCATCTGCTCGTCGGTGAGGCCGTGCTCACGGGCATAGGCCGGAGCGAGGAGGCTGAACATCGCCGGGGCGGTCAAGGGCTCGTCGGTGCCGTCACCGGCGCCGTCGCCCGCCGGGAGCCCGCTCCATCCGGCGTCCTTCAGCTTCTCGACACCGGTCGCGAGCGCCACGTCGTAGGCGCCGGACGCGACGGCGTAGCACGCCGCGCGCAACGACTCCGACCCGGTCGCGCAGAAGTTCTCGACACGGGTGACCGGCTTGTACTGCACCTTCAGCGGCCCGCTGAGCGCGAGGCCGCTGGCGCCGGAGCTCAAGGTGCCGAGCCAGAACGCGTCGACGTCGTCGGTCTGCAGGCCGGCCTCGCCGAGCGCGTCTCGCGACGCCTCGATGAGGAGGTCGTCGGCGCTGTGCGACCAGTGCTCGCCGAACGGGGTGCAGCCCATCCCGACGATCGCGACACGATCGCGGATGCCGTGCGAGGTCACGTCAGCGCCTGCCGCTCTCCGGGACGCTCAGGACTGCTTGATGTGATCGAGCGTCAACTGGGCGACGGCGTCGGGCTGCTCGAACAACATGTGGGCGGCGCCCGCGACCGACTGCACCTTCGAGCCCGTGATCATGCCGGCCAGCGTCTCGGCGTAGCGGGCGCTGGTGAGGCCGTCGGCGTCGCCGTGCACGACGAGCGTGGGCGCCGAGATCCGGTGCGCCCGCTTGCGCAAGCCTGCCTCGGGGAACGGCCAATACCAGTGGGAGTACGCACGCATCGCGCGGAAGTACACCCGGTCGGCGCTCATGAGCCCGGCGAGCCACTCCGCGGCACCGTCTCCCTGGGGGTCGGTGAACAGCCGCTCGGCCCTGGTGGTGGGCAGCTCGCCCACGAGGTCGGCGACCGGATCGGTCTCGCTGTGGATCCCGAGGGGCGACAGCAGCACCAGTCGCTCCACGCGGCCCGGGTTGATCGCCGCCAGCTCCGCCGCGAGTGCGGCGCCGAGCGAATGCCCGACCACGGGTGTGCGCTCGAGTCCCAGTGCGTCCAGGACGTCGTTCAGGTACGTCAGGAGGTCGAGCATGTCGTCGAGGTGTTCGAGCGTCGCTTCCTCGCCGGCGACCTGCGGCGCATGGACGGTGTAGGACTGTGACAGGGCTTCCAGATAGGGCGTCCACCTCAGTCCGTACTGCGAGTGGAGGTACAGCAAGGGAGGCCCCTCGCCGCGCACCAGCACGTTGGTCTCGAACGGCTCCGAGAGCACGGTCCGGCTCTCGACGGGAGATTCGGTCACGGTCATCTTCGTCGGTGTCCTGTTCTCGTCACTTCGCGTTGCGGCGGGCGCGCTCGATGGACACCGGGTCCTTCTTCTTGGCACCCGACGGCCACCACTTGTCGTCCCACTGGTCCTCGAACATCGCCTGCAACCGCGGGAGCTGCTCGGAGAACAGCGCCAGGCTCTTGCGCGCGGTCTCGGTGGGGAGCGATGC
The DNA here is from genome assembly GCA_050248155.1 of Ilumatobacteraceae bacterium. Taxonomy (GTDB): domain Bacteria; phylum Actinomycetota; class Acidimicrobiia; order Acidimicrobiales; family Ilumatobacteraceae; genus VFMC01. Next base: position 38,758 of record JBFWSW010000002.1, on the reverse strand, counting down.
GAACTGGAAGATCGGGGTGAGCCGACCGAACTGCATCTCCTTGGCCTGCTCGATGAGCTGATCGACGACGGACTCGGCCGTGCCGGCGAGCACCCAGCCGTCGTTCAGGATCTTCGACCACTTCTTGTCGTCGGGCGTGGCCTGGTACTCCATGATCGACTTCATCAGTCGCTCGCTCGCGCCGCTCTTGCGCATCGCCCGGTCGGTCTTGTAGCCGGGCGGGTCGAAGTAGTGCAGCGGAGTGCCCTGCACGAGTTGGTAGAAGTTCACGACGTGCTCGGCGAAGTCGCGCTCGACCGCCGCGTCGCTCTCGCCGACGCAGATGAGCGCCAGGTAGCCCAGGCGGAACGGGTTCCGGTCGGCACCCATCTCGTCCACCGACTCCCAGTACATCTCGATCGAGGGCCGGGCGAACTGCGCGCCGTTGAACGTGAAGAACACGAACGGCCAGTCGTTGGTGATCGCGCGCTCCCAGCTGTCGACCGATTCGCCACCGAGCAGCCAGACGGGAGGATGCGGGCGCTGGTACGGCAGGGGCTCGGGCGACACGTACCGCAGCTTGTTGAAGCGGCCGTTGTACTCGAAGGGCCCGTCCTGCTTCCACGCCTTCATGATGAGATCGATCGCCTCGGCGTAGCGCGGCCGCGTCCTCGAGGGAGCGATGCCGTTCGTGAAGTTCAGGTCCATCGAGATGCCGACGGGGAAGGCCGAGACCACTCGCCCTTCGCTCAGGATGTCGAGCATCGCGATCTCTTCGGCGACCCGGAGCGGCTCACCTCGACCGGCGACCTGGTTGCCCATCACGCAGAGCGCCGTGTCGGTGGTGCGCTGCGACAGGGCAGTCGCGAAGATGTTCGGTGCCGGGTTGGTGGAGAACAGCGAGTTGTGGTGCTCGTTGATGCACACGCCGTCGAAACCGAGCTCGGACGCGAGCGTCAGCTCCTCGAGCGTGTGCTCGTACTCACGGCGCCGCTTCACGGGGTCGGACCACTCGTGGCTGTTCGGCGTGACCCACGCGCTCGGATACCGCTGCAGGAAGTCAGTGGGCATGCTCCGATCCGTGAACAACTGGAAGTCGCAAACCTTCATGAACCCCTCCATGATCCCGACCGGGTTCCCGGTCGCCGTGCTTCCGTCGACTCCCCGGCCGACTTCAAACAAACAACTGTTTTGTAATCTACGTCATGCCCCACCACGCGGTCAACACGTGGCGCATGGCGACTGGGGATCGGGACGATCCGTTCGCGGAGCGTACGTCCGCAGCCCGTGACCGGTCAACGCGGCGATTCGCCAACCGCTTGTTTGGTGGCGTCGGTGCGATACGCTCGCCGCGATGGAGTTCTGGCATTCGGCGGCGTTCGCCGAGCTCGACCAACTGCTCGACATCGCAAGGTCTCTCGAGGCCACCGGCTTCGACGGGATGACCTTCTCGGACCACGTGTTCTTCCCGGACGAGCTGCGGTCCGCATATCCCGACTCACCCGACGGGCGCCCTCACTGGACGTCCGAGGTGCCGTGGCCCGATCCGTTCGTCGCCGCTGCCGCGCTGGCGGCGGTCACCACCCGGCTGACGTTCGCGACGCAGGTGTACGTGCTGCCGATGCGCAACCCGTTCGCCGTCGCGAAGTCGGTCGCCACACTCGGCGCGATCGCGCCTGGCCGCTTCGTGCTCGGGTGCGGCGCCGGTTGGATGCGGGAGGAGTTCGACCAGATGGGTGTCGACTTCGGCACCCGCGGTCGCCGCTACGACGAGATGGTCGCGGTGCTGCGCACGTTGTGGAGCGGCGGGATGGTCGAGCACCACGGCGAGCACTTCGACTTCGACCGCCTGGAGATGAGCCCCGTCCCCGCGGCGCCGGTGCCGATCTACATCGGCGGGCACTCACGAGTGGCGCTCGATCGAGCTGCGCGCCTCGGAGACGGATGGATGGGCGGGACCTACGACGAATCCACCATCATGGCGTCGCTCGAGCGCCTCCACGAGCTGCGCCGGCACCACGGCCGCGAGCACCTGCCCTTCCGCACCGTCGCGGCTATGTTCCCGACACCCGACCTCGACACGTGCCGGCGCCTCGACGAGGCCGGGCTGTCCGTCCTGGTCGTCGCACCATGGCTCGCCGGGCAGGCAGCCGGCCAGGAAGCGGTCAGCACCGGCGAGGCGTTCGACTCCTTCGGCGCGAAGCGCGCCGCGATGGAGCAGTTCGCGGCCTCGGTGATCGAGCCGATGGCCTAGAGGCTGCCGAGGTCGACGTTCAGGTGCTCGGACATGTCGCCCACCAGGTCGGTGATGAAGTGACGCGTCCGGAACGACCACACGCCGTCCGTCTCCGCGAACGAGTCGTGATACCTGCCGGCCCAGATGGGTTGCAGCGAGAGGGCCGGCGGCGACGCCTGCAGCACCACGCAGTACGAACGGCACGTCGCCGTCCCGACCGCTTCATCGACCTCGACGATCGGGTTGGTGGTGACGTGCTTGGTGCGCAGGCCGTCGGGGTGCACGCGCACGCTGTTGGTGAAATGGGCCCGTACGGCGTCGCGGCCCTCGAGGTGCATCGGCGATCCCTCGGCCGTCAGCGTCGCGTCGGCGAACAGGTCTGCGACGGCGTCGAAGTCGGCGGAGTCGAGGAGCTCTGCGTAGCGGAACAAGAGGTTCGTGATGGCCCAGTGCGCTGCGGTCATGGCTCGATTGTAAGGAGGCCCATCCCATGAGCACCGCCCTGCTGTTGCTCGCCGGCTCGATCGACGAGTCACGGCTCGCCGGCGCGAGCGCGTCGATCGTCGCCCCGCCGGGTGCGGAGTGGCTGACGGCCCACCGCGCCAGTGACGACCCACTCGCGGCCACCGCCTACGGATCGCGCTGGCCGTACTCGGCGGTCGTCTCGATCGACGCTCCCGGTGCGCCGATCGCCGACGCGGTCACCGCGGCCACCGAGGTGCTCGCTCACCTCGGCGATGCCGTCGACCGCGCCGGGTCGACGGCGGTCGTCGGCTCGACGCACCGGATCATCGACGGGCGCACCGAGGTCGCGCTCGTCTACGCCATCCATCGCATCGAGGGCATCACCAACGAGCAGTATCGGACGCACTGGCTGGGGCAGCACGGTCCGCTGGCCAAAGAGCTCGTCCCCACCGAGGGATACGAGCAGCTGCACGCCGACGTCGACGCGTCCGCTCGGCTGAACGCCGCGCTCGGACTCGACGACAGCGCCCTCGACGGCGTGGCGACGTGCTTCTTCAGGAACCGCGACGACTTCGCCGCGATGTTGACCGCCCGTGAGTCGAGCCTCGACATGAACCGGATCTACGAGGACGAGCTGCGCTTCCTCGACCACGGTCGCTCGGTCGGAGCGATGGTGCGGACCACTGGTTCCGCGGGTACACGATGACCGACCAGGGCGGGCTGTGCCGGCTCGACACCGTCGACAGCGTGGCGGTCATCACCCTCGCTTCGCCGAGCAATCGCAACGCCCTCGGGACGACCCTGACGACCCAGCTTCGCGACCACCTCGCGGGCGCTGCGACCGATCCGTCGATCCGCGTGGTGGTCGTGCAGGCCGAGGGTTCGGTCTTCTCGTCCGGGTGGGACCTCGGCCTGTCCCGCGAGGACGGGCTGCACGTCGACACGCTGCTGGTCGAACTGTTGGACTCGGTCGTCACCATGCCCAAGGCGGTCGTCGCGAAGGTGGGCGGCCACGCCATCGGAGGCGCGCTCGCGTTGGTCGCCGCGTGCGATCTGTCGGTGGTCTCGCGGCAGGCGTCGTTCGGGTTCGGCGAAGTGCGCCTCGGCCTCGCGCCGACGACCGCCGCGGTGCACTGCGTGCCCAAGATGCGCGCGAGCGATGCCCGCTGGGCGCTGCTCACGGGCGAGCGCTTCGACGCCGACCGCGCGGTGGCGATGGGCCTCGTCAACGTCGCGGTCGACCACGACCAGCTCGACGACGCGGTGGATCAGCTCGTCGCCACCCTCCTGCTCGGGGCGCCCCGAGCGCTCGGTGCGTGCAAGGTGCTCGCACGGTCGATCACCGCACCCGACGACGCCGCCTCTGCTCTCGCGGCGCACTACAACGACCTGCTGGTGGGTTCGGACGAAGCGATCGAGGGCGTCGCCGCCTTCACCGAGCGCCGTCGGCCGAGCTGGGCGCCGGCGGACGACGGCCCTGTCAGGCGGGCGTGAACGCGTCGAGGGCCGACAGGTCGGTCACCGGCTGACGGCGGCCGTCGACGAGCGGTCGCGACCCGGGCTTGACATCCAACATGCTCGTCAACTCCAACCCGGCGGCATGCGCACGAACCTCGGGCAGCACCTCGTTCGCGATCAGCTCCATGTTGCGCCGGCGCCGCTCGTCGGAGCAGTTGCCCTGCACGTTCATGAACACGAGCAGGCCGGGCCGCAGCACGCTGAGCATCAGCTTGATCTTCGGGATGACCTGATCGGGCGTGCCGGCGACGATCTGCATGTTGTTGACGTGCCGCTCGTAGCTGTCGTCGATGCGACGCTGCGCCTTCGCCATGTCGAACTCGCCCCGACCGGCATCGGAACCGTTCAGCTTCTCGCGGCTGACGCCGAGCCAACCCGAACCGGGCATCTTCGCCAATCGCTTGATCGCGGCCGGCGAGTTGAAGCCTGCCGGCAGGGTGTACTCGGGCCGAGCGAACGAACCGTTGCCGTTGGCGTACAGGTGGTAGCGCGCGACCTCGTGCGCCTCTTCCTCGGTGTCAGCGACCGACGCCATGGTCAGGTACGCGAAGTTCTCGGGGCCGGCCTGGTAGCCGCACGCCTCGGCGCGGTCGGCGTAGCTGTCCCACAGCTCGGCAGTCGGCCCGAGCGAGGTGCCGAGACCGAGGTACGGGTACGCGTGCTCGGCAGCCCACTCGATCGTCTCGACGCTGAGGACGCCGGGGATGATCGTGGGCGGCGTCGGCTTCTGGTACGGCAACACCCAGGGGTTCACGTGCCGGTAGTGGAAGTGGCGACCTTCGTAACGCCACGGTCCCGGGCGGGTCCACGCCTGCTCGACGAACGCGAGTGCTTCCTCGAACACCTCGCGGTTGACGGCGGGGTTCGTGTTGTTGAAGAACTGCTCGGGGCCCGACCCGCGAACCCAGCCGGCGATCAGGCGGCCCTTCGAGATCACGTCGATCTCGGCCAGCTCCTCGGCCATGCGCAGCGGGTTGCGGTGCGCAGGCAACGGGTTGCCGATGAGCAGCAGGCGGACGCGCTCGGTGATGCGAGCGAGGATGGCCGCTTCGAGGTTCATCGTGCTGCCCATGCAGAACGGGTTGCCGTGGTGCTCGTTCAACGCGACGGCGTCGAAGCCGAGCTCCTCCGCGTAGCGGTTCTCGTCGAAGTAGTAGTTGTAGTCGCGGTGCGCGAGCTCGGGGTCGAACCGTGCGTTCGGCAGGCTGAAGTACGAGCCGTGCTCGAGGATCTCACGTTCGCTGAGACCACGGTACGGCCGTTCCGTGAAGTAGCCGATCAGCATGCTGGATCCTTTCGTTCCGCCGCAGCGCGGGGAGGTTCGCCGAGGAAGGTCGAGAGGCATGCAACGAAGCCGACGACGTCCTCGATCTCCGGCCGATGTCCGACGCCGGGCATGATCTCGATCCGCGCGGCCGGCAACGCGGCAGCATACGCGTCGACCACGCCTCGCGGGACGATGAGGTCTTCGTCGCCCCACACCACCATGGTCGGGAGATCACCGATGCCGGCCAGGTGGTGCGGCAGGCTGGGGTCGAACATGAACGGTTCCCAGCCGAGACGAGAGGTCTCGCCGCGTGCCGCTTCGAAGAGCTCGAACTGCTCCGGCGTGACCTCCCCGCCGTACATCGTCCCGAACTCCTCAGCCTCGTGGTGGCTCACCGTGGCCGCCACGTGCGTCGTCATCGTCACGGCGAGGAAGTCGAAGATCTCGCCGTCGAGCGGACGCAAGCCGAGCGGGCCGACCAGCACCATGCGCGCGAACTGATCCGGGTTCATCACGGCCATCTCGGCTGCGATGTAGGCGCCAGCCGAGAAGCCGATCACGTCGACCGGTGCGAGACCCATCTCGCGGACGAGCCGCGTGTACAGGACAGCGAGATCACGGAAGTCGCGCAGCCACGGCACGCGCGGCGTGCGGCCGAAGCCAGGTTGCAGGGGGACGACGAACTCGTGTGAGCCGGCGAGCTGCTCGTTCCACCGCATCCAGCCCGGGAAGCCGAGCTCGTCGTGGAGCATCAGCAGTGGCCGACCGGACCCGCGGCGCAGCACGACCACGGGAAGGTCGCCCAGCTCCAGCGTGGTCTCGTTCACGGCAGCCATCGACATCTCTCAATTCGCTCCAGTTCTACCAGACGTTTGGTAGGAGATGATAGGTACGCCAAGGACTGGACGTCAACGCGAGACACGATCTGGGGGAGACCTTCGGTGTGGCAGCCGGTCAGGCGCCCGGCGCCGGAACGTCGACCGCGACCGTCCGGATGTGTGACACGGATCTGCCGGCCAACCAGTCGTCGAGGGTGGTCTGCGCCGACGCCACGAACAGCGTTCGCCCGTCCTCGCCACCCAGTGCACAACTCGTCACCCACTCCTCGCCGAAGGAGATCTCGTGGGTGATCTCGCCCCCGTCGACGACCCGGATGCACGAGCCACCGGTGGAGGTCGCAACCCACACGCCGCCCTCGGCATCGATCGCCAGCCCGTCTGGAGCCCGGCCCGGCAGCGACGCGAACACACGGCGGTTGGTGAGGCTCCCGTCCGCCTCGACGTCGTAGGCGGTCAGCTCTTCGCCGAACAGCTGGGCGACGATGAACGTGCGGCCGTCGGGGCTCGCGACCATGCCGTTCGGGAAGATCAGGTCACCTGCCGCGACGACGGCGTCCTCGCCCGGACGCACGAGGACGACGGTGCCCGGCTTGGGCTCTTCCCCGCTACGGAGGTCGTACCCGAAGGTCGACACGTACGCACGGCCGTGCGCGTCGACGTACATGTCGTTGCACTCCGACGTGGCAGCTCCCGACATCTCCGCGTACAGCTGCGCGCTGCCGCTTCCGATGCTGCGCAGTTGGCGCGACTTCATCGCGACCACGATCGGGGTGCCGTCAGGGAGGAATCCCAGCCCCGACGGTTCGTCGTCGGGCAGCTGCAGCCGGCGTTCGAGCCGGCCATCGGTGATCGTGTGGACGGCGTGCCCGAACAGGTCCGACAGCCACAACGCGCCGTCGTGCCAGCGGAGGCCCTCGGCGAACTCGAGCTGGTCCATGACCAGCGGCCGGGCTTCCAGGTTGGTGGTCACGTCCGCCCTCCTCGTGGGTCTGACCGGTGCACAATTCGAACAACCGGCGGTTTGGGAAACGATAGGCGCCTTCGCCGTCGCCGGTCAACGCCGGTGACCAGCCCGCTTGACGCTCGCTCCGGGGCTCCGACATGATGCAACCAACTGATTGTTTTGTGATCAGGTTCCGTCCGATGAACGCGCAGGGGGCGAGTTGACGACCACATCAGGAACCGGAGAGGCTGGCCCGATGACTGCGGCCGGCATCCAGTTCGGCGACGAGTTCACCGCGCGAGAGACCATCTACGACCGCGGCGCTCGCGCGGCACGCGGGCTCGCGTCACTCGGCGTCGGGCGAGGCGACGTGGTGGCGACCTTCCTCCGCAACGACGTCACGATGTACGAGGCCGCGATCGCGACGGCCACGCTGGGCGCGCTGGTCGTGCCCGTCAACTGGCACTTCAAGCGCGACGAAGCCCGCTACGTCCTCGAGGATTCGGGCGCCCGCGTGCTGGTGGCCCACTGCGACCTGCTCGCGTCGATCGAGGGCGGGGTGCCCGAGGATGTCACCGTCATCTCGGTGCCGACGGTCCCGTCACGGCGCGCGACCTCGAACGCTCCGTGCCCCGCGCCGGGCACGGAGGAGTGGGGACCGTGGCTCGCTCGGTTCGACCCGTGGGTCGAACCGCCGCAGACGCCCGAGTTCAGCATGAACTACACGTCCGGCACGACCGGTCAGCCCAAAGGGGTGCGCCGCGCGCCGCTGTCCGACGAGGGCCGCGCCGCGATGGCCACGATGTTCCAGCAGCTGCGCGTCGGCCCTGGGATGCGCACCATCGTCGCCGCACCCGTCTACCACGCGGCCCCCTTCGGCTTCTCGATGGCGGCGCTCGCCGCCGGCGGGTTCCTCGCGCTGATGGACCGGTTCGATCCCGAGGAGTACCTCGCGACCATCGAGCGGTTCAGGATCAACAACGTCCAGATGGTGCCGACGATGTTCGTCCGGCTCCTGAAGCTGCCACACGAGGCGCGCGCCCGCTACGACGTCAGCTCGCTCGAGCTCGTGTCGCACGGTGCTGCCCCGTGCCCGCCCGAGGTGAAGCAGGCGATGATCGAGTGGTGGGGTCCGATCATCTACGAGTTCTACGCCGCCAGCGAGCTCGGCCTGATCGCGACGTTCGTCACGTCGGAGGAGGCGCTTGCACACCCGGGCACCGTCGGGCGACCTGTCGAGGGCGCCGTGATCCGCGTGCTCGACGACGACGGCAACGAGGTGCCGGCGGGCACGGTCGGCGAGATCGCGATGTGGATCCGTGGCACGAGCCCGTTCACCTACCACGGCAACGACGAGAAGCGGCAGGGCATCCAGCGCGGCGACCTCGTGACCTGTGGCGACATGGGCTACCTCGACGACGAGGGCTACTTGTACCTCACCGACCGCAAGAGCGACATGGTGATCGTCGGTGGCGCGAACGTCTACCCGGCCGAGATCGAGCACGTCCTCATCGGCATGCCCGGCGTGCTGGACTGCGCCGTGTTCGGCATCCCCGACGAGGACCTGGGCGAGGTGCTGGCAGCGGTCGTCCAGCCGCAGTCGGGTGCCCAGTTGAGCGGCGAGGCCGTGCAGGCGTGGTTGTCCGAGCGCGTCGCCCGCATGAAGGTCCCCACGGTCGTCGAGATCCGCGATGAGCTCCCCCGCGAGGACACGGGCAAGCTGTTCAAGCGGAAGCTGAAACAGGAGTTCGCAGCCCGCACCAGGCGCTGAGCGGCGTGTGTCGCAGCCAAGCGTCTGCGGCGATGTCCTGACCGTGATCGACGACCTATCCCGGGTACTCGCCGGAGTTCACCAGCAAGCACTGCCCGGTGATCGACTTGGCTCGTCGCGACGACAAGAACGCGGCCGCTTCGGCGACGTCGCCGTCCTCGGCGACGGTGCGCAACGGCAGGCGTTTGCCGACCATCGCGATCGTGGCCTGCGCGTCGCCCGTGGCCGCGCCGAGGCTGCGCTCGAGCGAGGGCCCCCACATCCATCCCGGAGCGACCGTGTTCACCCTGATGCCGCGCGGTCCCAACTCCGCCGCGAGGTGCCGAGCGGCCGACACGAGCGCCCCCTTCGACGCCGCATACCCCGTCTGCACGACGTTCGGGTAGAACGCTGCCTGCGAACCGATGAACACGATCGAACCGCCCGAGGTCATCGCCGGGATCGCTGCGGCCACGACGTTCATCGCGCCGTAGAGGTTGGTCTCCATGAGCGACCGCCACTCGGCCAGGTCGGCCCCGTCGAGCCCGCCAACGAGGTCGTCGCCGGCGACCGCGCACGTCACCACCGCATCGAGGCCACCGAAAGCCGCCACCGTCGCCTGCACGAGCCGGGAGCACGCCTCGGGGTCGCGGAGGTCGGTGACACAGGTGGCCGTGCGCTCGCCGGCCGGATCGATCGCCGACGCGACCCCGACCAGGGTGGAAGCCGAGCGGGCCGCCAGCATCACCCGCGCGCCCTCGCGCAACGCGACCTCGGCGACCTCTCGTCCGAGGCCCGACCCTGCGCCGGCGACGACCAGTGCCGCACCCTCGAGCAGTGCCGTCACGCGTCGACCCCGAACACCCGCGCCGCGTTGTCGTGGAGGAACGCCTGCCACACGTGGTCGCGCAACGGCAGCTCGCCGAGCTGACCGAAGACGTCCTCGTACGAGAGGTTCGGCCAATACCCGGCGAAGAGCACCTTGTGGGTCCCCCGTGTGTTCGCGTAGTGGACGATCTCCTGCGGGTAGTACTTCGGCGCGAATGCCGAGGTCGCGAAGTACAGGTTCGGCCACTTCAGCATGAGCTTCACGCACAGGTCGGCCCAGGGCTCACCGCCGTGCTTCATGACGACCTTCAACTCGGGGAAGAACCAGCAGACCTCGTCGAGGTACATCGGGTTCTGACACTCGCCGAGCACGCGCGGGCCGGGGATGCCGACGTTGATGTAGACGGGCAACCCGAGCTCGACGCACTTCGCGTACAGCGGGTAGTACTCCTTCGAGTTCGGCGGCAACGGCGGCCACAGCATGTGCGGCGAGATCGAGCACGCCTTGATCTGGGGGTACCGACCGACCAGTTCCTCCAGCCTCCGAACAGCTCGCATCCCCTCGTGCGGGTTGGCGCGCACCCCGAGGAGGAACCGATTTGAGACCGGCGCGATGGCTGCCACCACGGCTTCGATGTCGTCCATCGCCACCAGGGTGAGTCCGGCGGCGATGTTCCACCGGTCGTACTGCTCGACGACCCTCAGCGGGTCGTGCGCGAGCTGCGAACGCTCCTGCGCGCCCTTGAACAGGTAGTTCACGATGCCCGTGGACGGCCAGGCCTCGAGGCTCTCGTCGTCGCGGAAGGCCTCGCGAGGGATGGGCATCGACGCGCCGATGCCCCCCGGCCACACCATCGACAGGCAGTCGATGATCGGCGTACTCAGCTCTGGGATCGCCACGAGGGTCTCCTTGGGTGTCCGAACGGTCGGTCAAGTACCCTACTTCACGTACCAATCAACCGGTTGTCTGGGGGATGCCATGACCGCTGAGATCGTCGTCGAGTCCGACGTCGCCGTGCCGATGCGTGACGGGACCATCCTGCGTGCCGACGTCTACCGCCCGGCCGGAGGGCCGGCGCCGACGTTGCTCGAACGCACGCCGTACTCGAAGGACCAGTTGGTCGGCACGATCTTCGTGATGAACCCCATGCGCGCCGCCAAGGCCGGCTACTCGGTGGTCGTCCAGGACGTGCGCGGCCGATTCAAGTCCGACGGCGAGTTCTACCCGTTCGTGAACGAGGCCGACGACGGCTACGACACGATCGAATGGGCGGCGAGCCAGCCGTGGTCGACCGGCAAGGTCGGCATGTTCGGCAGCTCGTACATGGCTGCCGCGCAGTGGCAGGCGGCGAAGGCCCGGCCGCCGCACCTCACCACGATCGCACCGTTCCAGGCGAGTGCCGACTACCGCGACGGCCGCAGCTACCGCGGAGGGGCGTTCGAGCTCGGCTCGCTGCTGTCGATCGCGCTGTACGCGTTGGCATCGGGGAACCTGGCGCGGGTGGCGCCGGCGGAACGCCGAGAGCTGTGGGACGAGTTGCGCGGCGCCCTCGACGACATCGGCGGCAGCTCGCGCCGGGCGATGCACGACCGATTTGCCGACACCCGCATCCCCGACGCGATCCCGTACTTCTTCGACTGGATGGATCACGACGGCCCGGACGAGTACTGGGACCGCATCGACGTGACGAGCCACTACGAACAGATCGACCTGCCGGTGCTGCACGTGTCGTGCTGGTTCGACCAGTTCCTCGTCGGCACCTTGCGCAACTTCGTGGGCATGCGCGAGCGCGCCGCCACGGAGCACGCTCGCGCGAACCAGCACCTGTTCATCGGACCGTGGGGCCACTACGCGCCGCGCACAGCGCTGCTGGGCACCGCGCGCATCGGCGACCTCGACCTCGGGGTGGCCGCCGCGACCGACCTCGACGCGCTGCTCGTCAACTGGTTCGACCGCTGGCTGAAGGACGACGGCGGCACCGGCCGCCCGATCGCGCCGGTCCGCTACTTCGTGACGGGTTCGAACACGTGGCACAACGGCGACACCTGGCCACCCGCCGCGACGACGCACGACCTGTACCTGCGCGCTGGAGGACGCCTCACGTCCGACGCTCCGGCCGCCGGCGAGCAGCCCGACACCTTCGTGCACGACCCCGACGATCCGGTGCCGACTGCGGGCGGTGCACATCTCGTGCTCGAGTCGTCGTTCCCGCAGGGAGCTGTCGACCAGCGCGACGTCGAGGCGCGCGACGACGTGCTCGTGTACACGGGCGACCCGTTGGAGCAAGCGCTCGACGTCGTCGGTCGGGTGACCGCCCGGCTCGCGGTGGGCTCGAGCGCGACGAGCGCGGACTTCGACGTGACGGTGTCGGACGTGCACCCCGACGGTCGCTCGCTGAAGATCTGCGACGGCATCCAGCGCGTGGAGGCAGTCGAGGGCACGACGTGGGTGGAGGTGGCGCTGGGCGAGATCGGGCACCGGTTCCTCGAGGGCCATCGCATCCGCGTGCGCGTGGCGAGCAGCAACTTCCCGCGCTACGACGTGAACCCGGGCACCGGCCGCCGCTGGGGTGACGGCCCGGCGGAGGAGGCCACGCAGACCATCTGGCACGACGCCGACCACGCGTCGTGCGTGACGCTGCGCCTGACGGCCCCCTGACCCTCAGCTCCAGAGGCCGGCGAACCACTGCCGGTCGGCGCGCAGCACCTCGACGCGCTCGTCCCGGTCGAACGGGGCGAGCACCTCGTGCTCGAACCAGCCCGAGTAGCCGGCTGCGACGAGATCGCGCGCGATGTCGCCCACGGGCACCTCGCCGTCGGTGCTGCAGGCTTCGCGGACGTAGGTGCGCTTCGCCAGGTCAGCACCCCTCACGCCGGTGATCTGCACCGCGACGACCAGGTCGAGATGTGCGACGACCTCGTCGACCAAGGTGGGCTCCCACCACGACGCGCCGGTGTCGATCACCAACCTCGCCGACGGCACCTGCTCGACGAGCGCGACCGCGTGCCGCATGGTGTGCACGTACGACAGGTCGCGAGCGATCGGATGGAGCGGCTCGAGCATCGCGTGCACGCCGCTCGGCGCGATCCGTGCGGCGATGGCACCGAGCGAGTCGACCAGCTGCGCGTCGGCGTCGGCCACCCGGCGACCTCCCAGCGCGCCGGAGATGAACAGGATCGCCGGCGCGCCGAGCTCGGCAGCGGCATCGGCGGCGCGGGCGACGGCGTCGAGGTCGGGGGCAGCCGGTCCGAGGCGCATGACGCTCGGATCGATGAAGCTCGTCACCGCCAGGCCGGCGTCGGTGAGCACGTCGGCCGCCTCGGCCACCGAGAACGAGCCGAGGTCCGACGCGTTCACGCTGAAGCCGCGTGCGCCGGCCTCGACCGCGGCTGCGACGTCCTGGGCGATGTCGCCGAGCCGCACGACGTGCTCGCACACCGAGAAGCGGTCGCCCGCGGCCGACGGGATGGGAAGCTGCGGAACCATGGCCCCAGCATATGCAACGGTCGTTTGGTAGGCTCCGTCCCGACTCAAGCCATGCGCTCCGTCGACTGCGACACCCACTTCCTCGAGCCGCTCCGTCTGTGGGTCGAGTACGCCGACCCCGCCTGGCGCGACGCCGCGCCGCGCCTGGTGGCCGACGGAGGTCGGCTGCTGCTGGACGTCGGCGGCGACCTCCACCCCGGCTCACCCACCCATGCGGGGTTCGGCTCGCTGTACCGACCCGACGGCGAGGTCGCCGACGGCGTGTGCGACCTGCACGCAGCGAGCGTCGACCCCGGCCGGCGCTTGGCGCGCCTCGACCGGACGGGGACCGAGGCCGAGATCATCTACCCCACGGCCGCCATGGCCGGCATGCACTCGATCCGCGATGCCGAGCACGCCGCTGCGCACGCGCGCGCGTACAACAGGTTCGCAGCTGCGGTCACCGCCGCAGCGCCCGACCGGCTGTGCGCCGCGATGATCGTCCCGCTCAACCATCCGATCGCTGCCGAACGAGAGTTGCGCCACGCACGCGAGCACCTCGGGCTCGGCGTGCTCTTGGCCAGCTTCGTCGCCCCGTCGCCGTACGCGCTGAGCGACCGCGAGCTCGACCGCGTGTGGGCCGCTGCCGCCGACCTCGACGTGACCGTCACGTTCCAGGACTCGTCGCTCACCGCTGCAGCGCGCACGAGCGGTCTGGCGCGCGCGCAGACGTGGCGCATGCTGTACCTCGCCGCACACGTCGTCGAGGCGCAGCTCGGACTGGCCGACATCGTGCTCGGCGGGGTGCTCGCACGCCACCCCACCTTGCGCGTCGGGATCGCCGAGACGCACCTGCGATGGATCTCGCCGTGGCTGTCGCTGTTGGACGACCGCTTCGGCGCCCGCAGCGACGGGGGGCTCCCGACTCAGCAGTTCGCGAGGCAGTGCTTCGTCGCTGCCTTCCCAGACGACGCCGGGGCACGCGAGCTCATCGACTCGCTGGGCGCGGAGAACCTCGTGTTCGCATCGGACTGGCCGCACACGTCGCTGGCCGACGGGAACGAACGTGACTGGGTGAGCACCGTGTCGGAGCGGAGCGACCTGCAACCGCACGAGGTGCGGCAGGCGCTCGTGGTGAACCCGCGGCGCTGGTTCCCCGTCAGCGCACCGTGAGCTCGATCCGATTCCCCGCCGGATCGTGGACGATCACCTGCCGCGTGGGTTCACCGCGGGGATAGCACGCGTGCTCGACGCCGAGCTCGGTCAGGCGTTCGACCACGACCTCGATGTCGGCGACGCGCAGCGCGAGGTGCTGACCGGCGTCGGTGGGCGCGCGGCCCTCGAACACGTGCACCTGTCCGTCACCGACATCGAGCCACGCACCCCGGAGGCGCAGCTCGGGGCGATCGCTCCGCTCGCGCAGGCCGAGCACCTCGGTGTAGAACCGCATCGCCGCGTCGAGATCGTCGACCAGCAGACCGACGTGATCGATCGAGACCGCCCCCACGCCGGTCGACGACGGCGACTCGCCGGTCACCTCAGGGCCCGACCACGTGGTACAGCGCAGCGGCGTTCTCGTACGCGATCTTGCGCTTGATGCTGTCGTCGAGGCCGGTGAGCGCCGCGTCGAGCATCTCGCGTGGCGGCGCCGACGACGAGATCGGCCCGGGCGCGAGGCTCGTCGGGTGCGGGAAGTCGGTCTCGAACATCAGGTTGTCCTGGTACAGGTCGGCGATGCGGCCGACGGACTCGCGCTCGAACCAGAACGAGCCGTAGATCTGGCGCTTGAAGTAGAAGCTCGGCAGCTCGCGGTCGGGCTGGTCGGCCTGGGCGCCGGAGTTCACCCACTGCCAGTCGAGCAGTTCGAGGAAGTACCGGATCCAGCCGACCCCGCTCTCGACGATGACCATCTTCAGGTCGGGGTACTTGACGCAGACGCGTGACGTGGTGAGGTCGGCGAGCGTCTCGGCCAGGCCGAGCTGCTGCAGCGCGGTCGACCGGGCGTAGCCGGCGCGGGTCATGTCCTTGCCCAGCTGGCCGACGAACTCCTCCTCGGTGTAGTCGCTGAACCCCGTGTGGAAGTTGAGCGACAGGTTCCGCTCCTGCACCTCTTTGAAGAGCGGGGCCCAGTGGTCGTCCTCGAGCGCCGGGAGGCCCATCTTGTGCGGCTTGCCGATGAACAGCACACCACGGTGACCCATCGTGTGCGCGCGGTCGAGCTCCTTCACGGCTGCGTCGATGTCCCAGAACGGAAGGGCACACAGCGCGATGAACCGATCAGGAGCGGGCTCGCCGAACTCGATGAGGAAGTCGTTGTAGGCACGGATGCAGTCCTCGACGAACTCCGGTTCGCCCACGTTGTGGAAGGCGAACAGCATGAAGGCGAGCAGGTTCGGGTACAGGGCCTGCGCGTAGATGCCGTCTCGATCGAGCAGCGCGAGGCGCGCCCTCGCGTCGAAGGCGGCGGGATCGGCCTGAGCCTGGGTGGGCGGGAACTTGGGCGGGAACTCGTTCCAGCCGGCGACCGCGAAACCCGCGACACCGCTCAACTTGCGGTTGCCCACGACCCACCGGTCGAAGCCCCGACGCTCGTCGCTGACGACGCGCGGTGCCACGTCGGCCCATTTCGACGGGAGTCGCGAGGTCCAGAGGTCCGGCGGCTCGGCGATGTGGCTGTCGACGTCGATGATCGGTGTGTCCACGAGCTCTCCTCTCGGCCGGACTTCAAACGACCGTTTGACAGAGTACCGGTGCCTGCAGGAGGGGGTCAAGCGCGCGGCGCCAGACCCACCAGTTCGACCAGGTTGCCCTCGTGATCGGCAACGATCCCGACGACGACGCCGGGCCGGAACTCCCAGGGTTCGACCTCGACATGGCACCCTGCCTCCCGGCAGCGCTCGACGATCTCGCGCACTGCAGGAGTCCAGATCGTGATGTAGCGCCAGCCGTGTGCCGACGAGATGCTCCCCCCGGGCGCCTGGGCGGCCGGCGCCGGAGGCTCGATCAGCTTCACTGTCGCGTCGCCGCACTGCAACCGATGCAACGTGCCGCCGTCGGGCATCGGCATCGTGCCCACGTGCTCGAGCCCGAGGAGCTCGACGTAGAAGTGCACGGCGCGCGAGATGTCGGCGACGACCAGGCCCACATCGATGAACGGTCGTGTCAGCTCGATGGCCATCCAGGCATCCTACGTGACCGCTCGAGTATGCTGACCAACTGTTTGATTGATGGGACACAGGTGACTTCGCACGTTCGGCCCCTTCCCTCGGGTGCCGACGTGATCGTGGTCGGCTCCGGGGCGGCCGCGCTCGTCGCCGCGACCGCCGCGCGAGACGAAGGGGCCGACGTCGTGGTGCTGGAGCGGTCGCGCGAGATCGGCGGCACCTCGGCGGTCTCCGGCGGTGTGCTGTGGATGCCCGGGAACCACCATGCGTTCGGCACGCCGAGGCAACGTCACGACGACGCTGCGGCCGCTCGGCGCTATGTCGAGGCACTCGCTGCCGAGCGACAGCCGGTGGCGTCCCCGGACGGCGAGCTCGTCGATCGGTTCGTCCGCTCTGCGGGCGACGTGCTGGCCCGCCTCGAACGGACCACCCCGCTGCGAACCGCTGTCGTCGGCGGGCTGGCCGACTACTACGCGAGCGCGGGCGTCCGCGGCGCCTGCCCAGCCGGCCGGTCGGTCGAACCGGTGCCCTTCGACGCCCGAGCCGGCCTCGGGCCGTGGGCTGATCGGATCGCACGCCGGGGAACCCTGCTGTCACTCGGTGCCGTCACCACGCTCGGCGAGGACCTTCGGACGACTCGGGTCGGGCCCGAGGAGCTCGACCGCCGCGCTGCCCTCGACGTGCGCGCCAAAGGCGCAGCACTCGTCTCGATGCTGGTTCGCGGGCTGCTGGATCGTGGAGTCCGCATCGAGACCGACGCTCGGGTGGTCGCGCTCGCCACGAGTGGCGCCAGTGTGGACGGCGTCGTCGTCGAGCGCTCGGGACGGCAGGCGTCACTCGTGGCTGCACGAGGAGTGGTCCTCGCGTGCGGCGGTTTCGAGTGGAACCCCTCGCTCGTCGCCGAACACGTCGGCTACCGGGTCGAGCCGCTCACACCCCCGAACAACGTCGGTGACGGCCTGCTGATGGCGACCGCGATCGGCGCGGCGCGGTCCGCGCTCGGCTCGTACTGGGGACAGCCGGCGATGTTCGACCCGACGGTACGCCGAGACGGCGAGCCGGTGCCGCAATTCGAGTGGGCGCGCGGCGCACCCAGCTCGTTCGTCGTCGATCACACCGGCGTCCGCTTCGCGAACGAGTCCTTGCCGTACCACGAGTTCTCGAAGGTCATCGGCGCGCGCGGTGCGGCAACCGGTGACCCGGCGACACGCCGCGCCTGGCTGGTGTTCGACGCCAAGGTGAAGCGACGACATCGGATCCTGTCGGTGATGCCCGACGACGACCCACCTCCATGGTTCATCCGGGCCGATGCGGCGGCCGAGCTCGCGATCGCGATGGGTGTGCCACCCGACGCGCTCGTCGACACGTTCGAGCGGTTCAACCAGCAGGCGGCGGACGGGGTCGACCGCGAGTTCGGCCGCACCGTCTCGGGGATGACCGGGCCTGGTCGCATCGCCCCGCTCGAGCCGCCGCTGTTCGCTCTGCCGCTGCACCCAGGAACGATCGGCACGAACGGTGGCCTCGTCACCGACGCGTCCGGGCGTGTCCTGGGCGCAGACGGCGGGGTCATCGACGGGTTGTACGCAGCAGGAAACACCGCGCGCTCCCCCCTCGGCGACCTCTATCCCGGTGCGGGCAGCACCCTGGGCCCCGCGGTGACGTTCGGGTACCTCGCAGGCGTTGCCGCGGCACAGCGGCTCCCTCGATGACGACCGCGCACTTCGAACAACCATTTGGCACCATGCCCGGCACGACGCTCATCGCGACTTAGCATGAGGACGTGTCTCAGCCAAAGGATTCATCGAACGGGCGCAAGCCCGGAACCAAGCGCGCGCCCACGTCCGTGAAGGCGAAGCGAATGCCGGCAGGCGCGAAGCGCGCCGCGGGCGCGTCGGGCACGACCAAACGCGGGACGACCCGCCGCGAAGAGATCGTCCGAGCGGCGGCCGAGACCTTCTACCGCAAAGGATACGACGCCACGACGACCCAGGACATCGCCGAAGCGGTCGGCATGTTGAAGGGAAGCCTCTACTACTACATCTCGGCGAAGGAGGACCTCCTCTACGAGATCATCAGCGAGGTCCACGAGGTGTGGGCGAACAACTTGAAGCGGCACGAGATCATGGATGGCGAGCCGCTCACCCGCATCTGGGCCTTCGTCCACAACAACGTCGTCGGGAACGCCGAGAACCTCGTGAACTCGGCCGTGTTCTTCCGCGACTTCAGCGCGCTCACGGGTCAGCGCCGCAAGCACATCCTCGCGTTGCGGGACGTGCACGACAACACGCTGCGCGAGATGATCCGCGAGGGCCAGACCATGGGACAGGTCCGGGCCAGCGTCGACCCCAAAGTCGCGGCCACGGGCATCCTGACGATGTGCAACGCCCTGTACCACTGGTATCGGCCCGACGGCGCGCTGTCGGTCGACGACGTGGCGGTGCAGTACGCCGATCTGGTGGTGAGTGGGCTCGCGACGCAGACCAAGATGCTCGATCGCGCTCGACACGAGGCGCTCACCCAGCTCGAGGCAGCGGCTTCCGCGTAGCCGTCACTCGATCGCCGGGATGCCCACGCGGTACTCGCGTGGCAGGAACCCCACGCTGCATCGCTCGGGCACCAAGCGCACGACCACGCGCCGGTCGCCGGGCATGTGCCACGGGTAGTGCTCGATCCGCAGGTACTTGCGGGCCAGGACGTCGAGCCCTTCGCTCTGCTCGTCCGCCGTCAGCTCGACCGGGCCACGCAGCTCGAGGTAGCGGAACGCGTCGGCAGGGTCGCTGATGCACAGCGCGGCCCGCCCGTCGCGCGCCATGTTGCGGTACTTCTGGCGGGCCGTCGTGACGCTCATGAGCACCGAGCTGCCGTCCCAGATGAACCACACGGGCGTCACCTGCGGTTCGCCCGACGGACCCGTGGTCGCGAGCTGGCCGACCGTGGTGAGCTCGAGAAGATCGCGGTGCGTGTCGGGGATGACGTCGGTCGTGCGCCGCTCGAGGTCGTCGGTGCCGCTCACCGGAGACCCAGCCCGTAGCGCTCGTTCACGCCGAGCACGGCGTTCTCGAACAACCCGTACCCGACCTCGCCCCCCGTCTCGTACACCGCGACGTTGTCGACCAGCCCGTGTGTGCGCCGGGCCGCGTCGCTCGCGGTGAGGTCGTACTCGTGGTGCTCCACCTTCGACGGACCCTGGTACATGCCGTGCCTCCAATCGTCTTCGTGCCCATATCCGGTCCCGAGGGACAGGTAGCTCGCGCCGAACGGCGTGACGTCGACTTCGAGCGGCGGCGAGTCGTAGTTCACGAAACGCAGCCGAGCCCGATCGATGCGTCGCGTGCCGTCGACGAAGTGGAACTCGTGCTCGACCCGCCCGAGATCCTCCGGTGGTCGCTCGGGATCGCCGAACACCCGGACCGCCTGTTCGAGCGAGCGGCGACCGACACGGTCCTCCTGCAGGATGCACACGATGGTCGACTGCTCGAACTGCATCGTCGCGTAGATCCACAAGAACCCGGCCGGGCCCTCGCCGCTGCGGCGGACGACGGGTTCGGGCTCGCCCACGGGCCGGATGCCCCACGAACGATCACGCCCACCGAGCCACTCGCCATCACGCAGCTCGAACCGCTCGTCGCCGATGCGCATCGTCCCGCTCCAGAACCCCGTCTGCGCGAACCGCGACGTGTCGGTCGTGATGCGCGCGCCGCGCCGGTTCACGTGGCGCGCCTCGAGGAACGCCGGGATGGACGGTCGCCACGTGACGTCGAGCTCGAGGCTGCCGCCGTGCGGGGCGACGTGGAGCTCGAGGCGCCGCAGTCCCTCGATGATCTTCACCGAGATCGGCCCGACGCTCGTGTCGCTGCGGTCATCGCCGAGCTCGCGCGACGCCCGCACGACGCGCTGCCGGTCGGGCGTGGTGGCAGCCATGTACGCGTCCGTCACGCCCAGGTTCGGGTACTGGCCCAGCCCCGCGGTGACGAACAGGTTCCGCTCGGGGTGGAACAGGTTGAAGTAGTAGCGGTCGTAGAAGTTGCGGTCGCTCGTCCCGACGACGTTCAGCGGTTCTGCGATCTGGTGGTAGGGGTAGTCGTCGAGCGGTGAGAGCATGGTCCTCCTCGGCCTGTGGGCTTCAGCCCTGATCCAGCAGTCGTTCGAGCACGACGAGGGCCGGGGTCGATGGCGTGCGAGGGGCATCGGCAGCGAGCACTCCGGTCGATACGAGGTGATCGCCGTACCGGATGAGCAGCAACGCAGCACGGAGGGCCGCACGCACCTCGTAGAAGTGCAGATCGCGCACGGAGTGACCGCTCACACGTGTGTAATGAGCGACAGCCTCGTCATCGGTGGGGATGCCGTCGAGGCTCGGCCGACCGATGCCGATCGTGTGGATCATGTGAAACACGAGCCACCATCCGAGGTCAGCCCCGCGAGGTGACACCGTGACCATCTCCCAGTCGAGCACCGCCACCGGCTCGAAGTCGCGGAACAACATGTTGCCGAGGCGCGCGTCGCCCCACGAGAGCGCCTGCTCGTCGTCGTCGGGCAAGTGCGCTCTGAGCCACGCTGAGGCCTGCTCGCAGAGCGGGAGCTCCCGACCTTGCGCGATCCACCGCAGGAACCGCTCGTCGTGCTCGTGCTGCCGCTCGACCCCGACGGGGTTGATCGTCGAGTCGAGCAGGAACTCGAGGCCCAGACGCCGCCAGTCGGCCCGGTGGACCTCGGCCAGCACGTCGAGGCCGCGCTCGTACACCTGCCGCCGCTGGGCCGGCAAGGCATCGACCATCCAGCCGCGAACGGTGTACGGCGGCGAATCGGCCGGCGCGACGCCGTCGACGCGCTCCATCACGAAGCTCGGCCGTCCGAGCCACTCGCCGTCCGTCGTGTCGTGGGCGATGATGCGAGGGACCGGCACCGAGCCCAGGTGCCACAGGGTGTCGATCACGCGCCACTGCGATTCGAGGTCGAACGCCTGGTAGAGGCCGTACCCGGTGGGCTCGATGCGCGCGACGCACTGCAGCTGATCGGTCGCGCCGTCGGCGGACGTCACCATCGCGTCGAAGATGACGGACTCGCTCGAGAAGCCGGTGCCCATCGACGAGGGCAGGATGTCGACCGAGATCGCGGCCAACCCGAGCTCGTGGGTGAGGAACCGCCCGAGGGCGTCGGCGGTGGCCGAGGCGTCACGCGCTGTCGGCACCGCCATCAGGACGCTCCGCGGGTCGCCCGTGAGCGGAAGACGGCCAGACGACCCTGCGCGTCGGCGGTGGCGATGAGCGAGTTCATCGAACGGATTTCGGCAGCAAACCCCTCGGCGCGCGGCATCGTGTGCGCGTTGCGCACGAGTCGGCGGATGGCAGCCATGCCGGCTCGCGGGTGCTGGGCCAGGCGCTGCGCCGTCTCGATGGCCACCTCGCGCTGGCCGCCCTCGTCGACCACCTTCGACACGAGCCCCCACGCGTGCGCCGTCTCGGCGTCGACGAAGTCGCCCGACAGCGCCATCTCGAGCGCACGCGACGTGCCGATCGCCGGGGTGAGCAACCAGCAGACACCCATGTCGGGCGACAGGCCGAGGCGGACGAAGTCGAGGCTGAACACGGTCGACGGTGCGGCGATGCGGATGTCGGATGCCAGGACGAGTGCGGTGGCGGCTCCTGCGACCCGGCCCTGGATCGCGCACACGACGGGCACGTCCAGGTCGAGCAGCTGCTCGGTGACGTCATAGGCCGCCTGGATCTGCGGCCGCCGCGCATCGGCGTCGGGTTCGTCGAACAGCGGATGGCGCAGGTCGCCCCCGGCACAGAAGTGCTTGCCCTCACCCGCGAGCACGACGGCGCGAATCGACTCGTCGGTCGCGATGCCGCGGAGCGCCGCCGACATCGACTCGAAGAAGCGGGCGTCCATCGCGTTGGCCCGCTGGGGCCGGTCGAGCAGTACCGTCGCGATCGCGCCGTCTCGGGACACCGAGATCGGATCGTCACCCGGGCCTGCCAACTCGTTCACCGTTCGTTCCCCTCGTCTCGACGACGGGCGGTTCGGGCGCCCGAAGCGTGCACACCCTAGCCGACGATTCAAACCACTGGTTGTTCGTCTGTAGGATCGGGCGCAGGAGGGACCACGATGGAGTTCGCACCCGACGAGTTGCACGAGGAACTGCGCGAGGGCGTTCGCGCGGTGTGTCGCGACTTCCCGGATTCGTACTGGCGCGAGCACGACGCGGCTCATGAGTTCCCCACCGAGTTCTACGACGCCCTCGCGGCGGGCGGATGGATCGGTGTCGCCATCCCCGAGGAGTACGGCGGAGGCGGCCGCGGCATCACCGAAGCCTCGATCATCCTCGAGGAGATCGCCGCCTCGGGCGCGGCGATGAACGGCTGCTCTGCCGTGCACCTGTCGATCTTCGGCATGAACCCGGTCGTCAAGCACGGCAGCGAGGAGCTGAAGCAGCGCTACCTGCCCGAGGTCGCGAACGGGGCCCTGCATGTCGCGTTCGGCGTCACCGAGCCCAACTCGGGGACGGACACCACCGCGATCCAGACGCGCGCCACGCTGGTCGGCGACCACTACGTCGTGCAGGGCCGCAAGGTGTGGACGACGAAGGCGACGCTGTGCGACAAGGTCCTGCTCCTCGTCCGCACCACACCGCTCGCCGAGTGCGCACGCCGCACCGACGGCATGACCTTGCTGCTCGCCGACCTCAAGGATCCACGCGTCGGCATCACGCCGATCCCCAAGGTGGGCCGCAATGCCGTCGTGTCCTGCGAAACGGTCTACGACGAGCTCGAGGTGCCTGTCAGTCACCGTGTCGGCGAGGAAGGACGAGGTTTCGAGTACCTGCTCGACGGCCTGAACCCCGAGCGAATCCTCATCGCGTCGGAAGCCCTGGGCATCGGCCGCGCAGCGCTGCGGCGTGCGGTGGCGTACGCGAACGAGCGTGTCGTGTTCGGACGGCCGATCGGCAAGAACCAGGGCATCGCGTTCCCGCTCGCCGAGGCGTACGCCCGCCTGTCGGCCGCCGAGCTGGTCATCCGCCAGGCATCGTGGCGCTACGACCAGGGCCTGAAGTGCGGCGAGCAGGCCAACATCGCCAAGTACCTGGCCGCCGATGCCGGGTTCTTCGCAGCCGACCGGGCGATGCAGACCCACGGTGGCTTCGGATACGCGCAGGAGTACGACGTCGAGCGCTACTGGCGCGAGGCGCGTCTGATGCAGATCGCACCCATCCCGCAGGAGATGATCCTCAACTACGTCAGCGAGCACGTGCTCGGCCTGCCCCGCTCGTACTGAGCCCACGGCCGTCACGTGCAGAGAGGAGCCCACGATGCCGAACCGCGATGACACCGGCCGAGGTCCACTGGACGGCGTGCGAGTCGTCGAGCTGGCGAGCTTCATCGCTGCACCGCTCGCCGGCGCGATGCTCGCCGATCTGGGTGCCGAGGTGATCAAGATCGAGCCGCCACGTGGCGATCCGATGCGCCGCCTGGGCCGCCACCCATCGGGGACGAGCCCGATGTGGATCAGCTCGAACCGCGGCAAGCACGGCCGCGTGATGGACCTGAAGGACCCGGTCGCCCAGGCCGAGCTCCACGACCTGCTGGCGACGGCCGACATGTTGCTGTGCAACTGGCGCCAACCCGTCGCCGAGCGGCTGGGGTTGCGCGACGACGATCTCGCACAGCGGTATCCACGCCTCATCCGGTTGTGGGTGAGTGGCTTCGGCACCGACGGCCCGCTCGCGGAGTCGCCGGTGTTCGACACCATCATCCAGGCCCGGCTCGGTCTCACCGAGGCCAACGGTGACGGCGAGACACCGGCGCTCGACCTCTCGTTCACGGTCGACAAGATGTCGGCGATGCTGGTGTGCCAAGCCGCGCTCGCAGCGCTGTTCGGACGCGAGCGCCACGGTGCCGCCGACCGCGTCGATGTCGCGATGTTCGACGCTGCCGCGTACGCCAACTTCGTCGACGTGATGGTGCACCGCACGCTCACACAGCACGAGCCCCCGTCGCCGAGGAACCTCCACCCGGGTGCGGTGCGACCGCTTCCCACCGCTGACGGCTGGATCGTCGTCGTCCCGGTGACAGCGGATCAGGTGCGCCGGACGCTCGAGGCCGTCGGACGCGCGGACCTCGTCGACACGGTCATGGCACCGACCGATGGCATCGAGCTGACGCGCACGCTCTTCCGCGAGCTGGAAGGCATACTGCGCTCGCGCCCGACGGCCGAGTGGCTGGAGGCGCTGGCACGACATGATGTTCCCGCCGCTCCGTGCCTCACCATCGACCAGCACCTGCAGGACGCGCAGACCGTCAACAACGAGTTGTACGACGTGCGCGAGTGGCCCGAGTGGGACGGCATCGGGCCGATGCGACACGTTCGACATCCTGCCTTGTTCTCGACGTGGGGCAAGGCCCGCCCACGCCTTGGTCCACCGGCCTTGCCGCCGCGTTGACCGCGGACGAGAACGTCGTCACCGGGCTGCCCGCTGCCGCGGCTGGTAGTGGCCCGCCTCGCTGTGCCCGGTGATGGCGAGTCGGTTCCACGCATTGATCGTGGCGATGGCGAAGACGAGGTTCGCGTAGCTGGCGTCGTCGAACACGGCGCGCGCTCGGTCTTCCGTCTCCGCCGGCACGTGACCGTCTGCGATCAGCGTGACCGCTTCGGTGAGCGCGAGCGCGGCCCGCTCGGCATCGTCGAACAGGTCGACTTCACGCCAGACCGACAGGAGGTTCAGCCGATCATCCGTCTCGCCCAATGCGCGTGCGTCCTTGGCGTGCATGTCGATGCAGTACGCACAACCGTTGAGTTGCGAGGCGCGCAGCTTCACGAGCTCGTAGAGCCGGTCGTCGAGGGGGCCGGACGCTGTCGCGTCCTCCAAGGCGCGCATCGCCGCGTATCCCGGAGGGAAGTGCTCGAACAGCGGAACCGGCGGACGGGGACGGTTGCCCATGGGATCCTCCTCGGATCGTGGTGCTGATCATCAGATAACTGGATATAGATTATCCAGATCAACGCCGACGTCAAATCTGGATGGCTACGATCCAGGTTCGTGCGCATCAACCAGGGCGTCGAGTGGGCGATCCACGCATGCGTCAACCTCGTGTGGATCGACGGTGGGCCGGCGTCATCCGCGCGGCTCGCCGAGTTCCACGAGCTCCCGCCCGCCTACTTGAACAAGCAGCTGCAAGCGCTGTCGCGCGCGGGCGTCCTGAAGTCGGTGCCCGGGCAGCACGGGGGCTTCGCACTCGCCCGAGCACCCGAGGCGATCTCGACGCTCGACGTGATGCAGGCGATCGAGGGCGACGAGCCGGCGTTCCGTTGTGCCGAGATCCGGCAGCGAGGGCCACTGCCCGCGTCGAAGGCCAGCTGCCGCACGCCATGTCAGATCAACTCGATCATGCTGGGCGCTGAGGCGGCATGGCGGGCCGAGCTCGATCGTCACACGATCGCCGAGATCGCGGCCGACGTGTCAGCGACGGCACCGGCGGTCCCCGAGCGTGTGCGGCGCTGGTTCCTCCGAGGGGCCGACCGCAGCTGACGCAAGCTGCGACCTCGACAGCAAGCTGCTGCGAGGGCCAGCGACAGGGTTCATTCGGCGGCAAGGAGGGAAGACGATGGGGAGGCCGAGCGTGGAGGCCGCGACGAGCGCTCGTCCCGACGCTCGACCGATCGACCGATGAAGGGATGGACCGATGGGTGCAGACGAGGCGACCAAGTTGCTCGGGATCTACCTCGAGGATCACGTTGCCGGCGCGACCGCGGGATCGCGACGGGCAGCGCGCCTCGCCGAGGCCGAGGCTGGTTCAGATGACGCAGACGTGCTGGCAGCGTTGGCGGGTGACATCACAGCCGATCACGATGCGCTGCTGGCGATGATGGACGCGCTGGGCTTCGAGCCCAGCCGATTGAAGTCCGGCGTCGCCGCGGTCGGCGAGAAGCTCGGTGCGCTCAAGCCGAACGGCCGCCTGATCGAGCGATCACCGTTGTCGACGATCGTCGAGATCGAGGCCTTGCAGATGGCCGTGCGTGGCAAGCGTTCGTTGTGGGAGACCTTGCGGGTTGCTGCACCAGCTCCGACGACCGTCGACCTCGATGCATTGATCGCGCGGGCCGACTCCCAAATGGAGGTGCTGTCCGGCCTGCACGACGCGCGCGTCGCCGCGACGTTCAGGGCTGCTGGAGGTGTGCACGCGCGATCAGCGCGACCGTGAAGGGCCGGCGACGCCGAGCCGTCTCGCCGCACGCTCGGCGACCTCGGCGCCCGCGACCTGGCGGATCATGAGGAGGCCGTCGACGGTGGCGATGGCCGCCGCAGCCTCACTGCGACGTGTCGCGGGCGCGCCACGTAGGCGTTCCGCCGCCCATCCGATCCACCCGTCGACGAGCTGCGGCACGAAGGTGGCGAAGGGCTCGCGGCCGGCGGCCGCCAGCCCGATCGCCTCGAAGAACAAGGCGAACACGGCATCGGCGTCAGCGCAAGCGAGCACCGGCCACACCGCCCTCATCAGTTCGACGTGGTCGCCGGCAGGAACGGCGACGACGGGGGCGAGCGCTGCCTGGAGCTGCGAGCCCACCTCGAACAGGACCTCGGTGACGAGGTCGTCCTTGGTCGGGAAGTAGTAGACGACGACCCGGTCGCTGATGCCGAGCCGCTTGGCCACGCTGCCGAAGGTCAGCCTGCTCAGCCCGTCCTCGAAGGCTGCCACGATCGCGCCGTCGCGGATGTCGTCCTTGGTGTGGCGGTAGCCCATCGAACCTTGATCGTAGTGATCACTTCAACTACCGTTTGTAGTGATCACTACAAACGGATGGGAGACGAGCCATGGACCAACCGGCGCGACCGACCGGCCTCGATCCGGCACAGGCTGCCGACCTGTTCCGACGCGAGCCGGATCGATTCCTCGATGTGGGGGCCGGCGAGGTCGCCTACCGGGTCGTCGGCAGCGGCCCCGACGTGCTGTTCGTGCACGGCTGGCCGGTCAGCGCGGCGACCTTTCGAACGCTGCTCCCCCACCTCGCCGATCACGTCACCTGCCACCTCATCGATCTGCCGGGCGCGGGCTCGAGCAGGTACACACCCGACATCGCTCTGTCCATCAGGACCCACATCCAGGCCGTCCGCCGGACCCTCGATCTGCTCGAGCTCGACGACGTCGCTGTCGTCGGCCACGACAGCGGCGGCCTGATCGCCCGCCACGCGCTCGCCGGCGACGGGCGAATGCGCGCCCTCGGCCTGATCGACACCGAGATGTCGACCGGCACCAGCTGGAAGTTCCGAGCGTTCCTCGCCGGGCGGAAGCTCCCCGGCTTCGGCGCCGCACTCGGCTGGCTGGCCGGCAAGCCTCGGCTGCGGCGCCACCCGCTGATCCTCGGCGACGCCTTCGCCGACTCGTCACTGCTCGAGGGAGAGTTCGACGAGTTCTTCCTCCAGCCGCTCCACCGGTCTGCTCGACACCGCGGTGCTGCGGTGCGCATCCTGCGCACGTTCGACTACGGACTGGTCCGCGATCTCGCTGCGCTGCACCGACGCATCGATGTCCCTGTGGTGCTCGTGTGGGGAGAGGAGGACAAGTTCTTCCCGCTCGCCATGGCCCGCGAGATGGTCGCCGAGTTCGCCGATGCCCGCATCGAGCCGATCCCGGGCGCCGGTTTGTTCGCCCACGAGGAGCGACCGGCCGACGTCGCCCGCGCCCTTCTCCCCACCCTCACCGGGGCGTGACGTCGGCTTCAGATCGTCGACGCCGTGGCGCGGATCGTGTCGCGGAGCCAACGGTGCGCTGGCTCGTGATCGTCACGCGGGTTCCAGAACATCGATTCGACCAGACGGGGCAGCTGCACGGGCGGCGCCAACGCTGTGATCTCGAGCGCGTCACCGAACGCCGTGATGCCGCGCTCGAGGACCAACGCCACGAGGTCGGTGCCGCGGAGCAGGAATGGCACGAGTGCGAAGTTGTCGGTGGTGACCGTGGCCTTCCGTCCGATGCCGGCTTGCTCGAGGAGCTGGTCGGCACGGTTGGGGACGCGGTGGTTGCCGAGCGTGTACGTGAGGTACGGCGCGGCGAGGAAGCGGTCGCGCGTGATGCGACCTCGGGCGAGGGGCGAGCCCGACCACACCGCGGCACGCCAGCGATCGGTGAAGATCGGCTCGGTGCTCCAGCATCCTGCTTCCATCAGGGATTCCGGCTCGACGACGAGGTCGACCTCGCCGCGCTGGAGCAGGCCCGGGGCATCGTCGCTGCGAGGGAGCAGATGCAGCCGCACGTGGGGAGCCTGCTCGCGCACGCGACACAGCACCGCGCTCATCAGGACGAGGGTGGCGTAGTCCGAGCAGCTCACCGAGAACTCGCGCTCGCTGCTCGCCGGGTGGAACACCGGCGAGTGGTGGAGCGTCCGCTCGGCGCGCCGGAGGAGGTCCTTCACCTCCGGGCCGAGGTGGGCTGCTCGCGGTGTCAGCTGCATCTCGCGCCCCACCCGGACGAGCAGCGGATCGTCGAGCGTCCTGCGCAAGCGGGCCAGCGCGCGGCTCATGGTCGGTTGGCTCATCCCGACAGCGCGCCCGGCCCGGGTGACGTTGC
Source organism: Ilumatobacteraceae bacterium (assembly GCA_050248155.1). GTDB lineage: Bacteria > Actinomycetota > Acidimicrobiia > Acidimicrobiales > Ilumatobacteraceae > VFMC01. The sequence goes on along the minus strand of JBFWSW010000002.1, from coordinate 9,737 downwards.
GCTCGGTGAGCAGCGCGTCGAGTGGGAGCAACAGGTTGAGGTCGACGTCACCGAGCGTCACGTCGCCACGCTATGGCATCGGCCGGATGGCGCAGACCGGCGGGTCACTCGCCCGCAGTTGCGAGCGATGGGGACCGGTAGCCGTCGGCTTGATCCTGCGCCTGGGCGTACGCCGGCTGGTATCGGACCGGCGCGTAGTTGGACGTACGCTCCGACTCGGCCGCACGCGTCGCGATCTCGTCGAGAGAACCGAGCTCGAGGACGTCGCGGGCGAGCTGCGTCATCGGTCCGTCGATCTGGTACTCCGTCCGCTGCATGGTGAGCAGCTTGATGAGGTAGAGCGGCGTGCCGTTGAACTTCTCGAACATGTCCTTGCGAGTGCCCCACTCGGTGAGGAAGCGCTCATGGACGAGCTTGAAGATCTTCGTGCGGTCGATCGCGGAGATGCCGGCACCGCGGAACACCTCACGGAGCTTCGGCCCGATGTACGGATCGTCGAAGTCGGCAGCGGTGGGGTACACGACGACACCACGACCGCAGAAGTCGATCAGGATGTCGGTCATGTGGGCGATGTTCTCGAGGTAGTAGGCCCGACCGAAATCGACGAAGATGTTGTTGGGTTTGTACATGCCGCCAGGCGTGGTGAACCCGGTCTCCTCCGCAGCGATCGCGAACGCACGACAGGTCTCGCGGAACCGAATGAGGTCGGCGAGGTTGCTCTGCACGGTCGGAGCGGTGTTCGTACCCAACGCGTGCGTGATCAGCAAGGCAAGGCCGACCATCAGCTCGGCGTTGGTCGCATGGCGGATCTGGGTCTCGACGTGCACCCAGTCGAACTGCCGCTGGGGGTACAGCTGCGCGTGCCGCGGGTTGCCCACGTGCTGCACCCGCTCCCACGGGATGCGGACGTCGTCGAAGTACGCCATCCCGTCCAGCTCGTCACCGATGTGGGCGAGCGGACGATCGAACGGATCGGCGTCGGGTGCAGCGTTCGAGGGGCGACAGAAGATGCTCAGACCCTCCGACGCGACGGGGACGAGCGCGTACACCGTCTGCTCCGGGGTCTGTCCAGGGCGCCAGAGGTTGCCGATGAGGAGCTCGTTGGCGAACGCCATGCCGGTGCCGATCGCCTTCCATCCGCGCACAACGATTCCCTCGTCGTCCCTGCGGACCATGTGGAGCATCGGGGTCTCGGCCATCGCGTCCTCACGACTCCGGTCGTACTGCACGTCGAGGAACATCGGCGAGATCGACAGGTCGGCGGTCTTCAGCCGGTTCCACTGGTCACGGATGTTCTGCGCGAGTGGCTGTCCGTCGTGCAGAGTGCTGTTGGTCTCCCAGGGCTCCGGGTCGTCGACCTGGGCGAACATGACGCAGTTCATCGATGCCGGCGGGCGTGTGAAGATCGCCCCTTTGAAGGTCCGCCACCAGAACTCGTAGTACCTGCGGCGTTGGACGACCTGCTCCTTGCTCGTCGGCAGCATCCAGTGCATCGCCCGCCGAACCCCGTCCTCGTCGACGAACGTGAGCAGATCCTGGTGCTCGACCTCGTGGTGGAGGTCGTAGTAGTGAGCGATCGTCGCCGCGAAGCCCTTCGTCTTCGGGTGCGTGGTGACGTCGGTGATGAGCTCACCTCCGCAGTAGACGCGACGGCCGTCGCGCAGGCTGTCGAGGTACTGCTGTCCGGTGCGGATCATGGCTTCCTCCTCGTCGCCCCTGTCGGGGAGCGGTCATTCGATAACGGCAGGCTCGAGTGGCACACCGCGCAGATAGGTGCCCGAGCCGTACAGCAGCGGTTGCGCGTCGGCAGCGCTTCCCCGACGCACGGTCGCCACCACGAGCAGGTGGCTCCCGTCCACGTCGAGCGTCCTGGCGTCGCACTCGAACGAGGCGACCGTGTCCCGCAGCAGCAGACGGGAGGAGCCGTCGTCACGCGCGACGAGCAGCGACGGATCGATGTGCTTGCTCTCGCCGGGCCGCGCGCACCGCTGCGAGATCGCCGACTGGTGGTCGGCGAGGATGTTGAGCCCCAACTCGCCTTGCTCGCGAACGTGCGCTGCCGTTGCAGTCGCGGCGTTCACGCACAGCACGAACGACGGCGGGTCGAGGCAGAGCACCGAGAAAGCGCTGACCGTCATCCCCCACGTGCGTGTGCCGTCGCGCGTGGCGACGATCGCGACCGGGGCGATCACGTGCCGCAGTGCGGCCCGGAAGTCATCTGGCGCCGGTCGACATGTCGTGCTGCGCATTGCCCCTCCAGTCGCAAGCCCCATTGACGAACCCAGGGCGAACATACGGCTGCGCCCGATCATCCGGAAGTGACATTCCTTCGATCGCACGCATGCCGACATGACATGTCTGAGTCGACGTCGAATGCCACGACGAAGAGTCCTCGGCGATCTTCCTGCCCCGCGATGCAGCGGCCGGTCTTCGCGCGGATGACATCGGAGGTCGGGACCAAAGCCCATGTCGCAGTTGCAGTGGACCGACGCACGATCACGATGTGCGGCGCAACGGTGCGCGCACGGAAGGACGGTGTGACCATGTGCCGCAAACTGATGTGGGGAGTCCTCGTGATCGGCGTGCTGATGATCGCGGCGCCGTTCGCGATCGGACTGCCCGGCAAGTCGGCTGACGGCGAGCACATGATCGATGCATTCGCGCCGATCATGGAGGAGCAGAACGTCCAGCAGACCGCCGACTACTACAACGACGTGTTCGTTCCGCTCGGCGGCGTCGTTCCCGCGATGAGCCAGGAGAACGTCGACAAGTTCAACGCGTACCTCGCCGGGTTCGCGAGCCTCGGGGCCGAGTCGCAGCAACTCGTGCCGAAGCTCGCGCAGGCAACGGGCATGAGCGAGCAAGAGGTGCAGCAGTACCTGGAGACGGAGTTCCCGGCGATGAGCCAGACGCTGCAGGGCCTGCCGCAGATGCAGCAGGACTTCGGTGGCCTGCTCGGGTTGATGGGTGAGAACGTCGAGATCTTCCAGGCCGTGCCCGCCGGCCTCGAGCACTACGAGCCCCTCGTCACCACGATGCAGGAACAGCGCACCAACTACGAGTCGGTGGCGAGCCTTCCCGACTTCCGGGTGTTCACATGGATGTTCGCCGTGCCGGGTGCACTGCTCGTCGCCCTCGCCTTGGGTGGGCTGTTCGTCACCCGCGGCCGCGGAGCGGAGCCGACGCCGCTGGATGATGCGCTCCCCGGCCGCGACCGCCTGGTCGGCTCGCGCTGACCGGACCCGCGACGGCGTCCAACGACGGGCCGACGCTTCTCGACCAGACGGAGCATCGGCTCGGCGACTTCAGGGCCAAGGCCTCTGGTGGCGACGGGGCCGCACCGGTCACCATCAAGACGTGCTTCGAGAGAGGCTTCGCTTCATGGCGGCACAGTTGGCGCTGGTCACCGGCGCCGTCATCGGCTACTTCGGTGTGCGGGGTCTGACCGAGGGTGACCCCGACTCGGCCCGGCGCAACGCGATTCGGCTCATCGACATCGAGCGAGCCGTGGGGTTGGACCTCGAGCAACGCGTCCAGGACGCCTTCACCAGGGCCGACTGGTCGACGAATCTCGTGAACTGGGTGTACATCTGGGCGCACTGGCCGATCCTGATCGGCACGTTGATCTGGCTCGGCTGGCTGAAGCGGCACGCGTACCTCGCGCTGCGCAACGCGATGATCGTCTCGGGTGTGATCGGCCTGGTGATCTTCGCGACGTTCCCCGTCACGCCACCACGGCTCGCCGACCTCGGCTTCCTCGACACGGTCACCGTCCGCTCCGAGTCGTACCGAGTCCTGCAGCCTCCGGCCTTCGTGAACCGCTACGCAGCGATGCCCAGCCTGCACTTCGGGTGGAACCTGCTGGTCGGCGTCGTGTGGTACCGCGTCGGCCGCTCTGCCGTGTGGCGGGTGGCGGCGGTCGTCATGCCGGTCGCCATGGCGGTCGCAGTCGTCGCGACGGCCAACCACTGGCTGCTCGACGTCGTGGTGGGTGGCGCGCTCGCACTGCTGGGGCTGCTCGTCGCCGACCGGCTGTCCGGGGTGGAGCCCGACCGGCAGGAGCCGCGGTCCGAGGCGGACGGCGGTCAGTCGGCCATCGAGCGTGCGGATGCCATCGTCAGCGCTGAGGCTGTGCCACAGCCGGGACGACGGCATGGCGCTGCCAGACGAGTCGAGTCCCTGTGCGCGCGAGCTCTGCTCGCTGCCAGACGAGGGTGCCTCCGATCGCCACCGCAGCTGACGCCGGGCCGAGCACCGATTTGACCACGACGAACGTGCCAGTCGACTGCGACGCGAGGAGCCACAGCGTGACCGCCGTGTTGACCATGCTCGCGCCCGCCCACACGAGCGACAGCCGCACGAAGAACCGACGCAGCACTGGGTGCGCCGCCGTGGTCTCGTCGAACGGGATGATGTCGCTGGCGAGTCGCTGAGCCAGGGGGATGCCGAGCGGCACCGAGACGGCGAAGGCCAACCCCACCGCGAACGTGGTCAGGGCGGGCGGCACGAAGTACACCAGCGTGGAACCGGTGAGCAGCGAGCCGATGGTGCGCGCGGTGAGCGTCACCGCGGCCAGCAGCACCAGCCCGGGGAGCCGACCACCGGTCAGCGCCCGATACCCGAGCACCAGCAGCGACCAGGCCAGCACGGCGACCAACGCCACCTGCGTGCCCGTCCACTCGAGGAGCACGACGAACAGGGCGATCGGCACGAGCTTGGCGAGCACGATGGTGGGTGCCGCATGCCGAGCAGCGGCGCGGAGATCAGGAAGGACGATCGGCCCGTGGCGGGCGGTGAGTGGATGGTGAGCGGGCGTGCCGTGAGGCTACGGGTCACTCACCCGTTTCGGTCTCGTCCGACCCAGAAGTCTTCAACCTGCTCGCGAGCTCGGCGAGCACGTCCGCGCCGTCGACGATCAGCCCGTCGACGCCGAGCGCGCACAGTTCGCAGCCCCGAGCTGCGTCGTGCACACCCCATACGTACACGAGCGGGCTGACGGCGCGCAGCGCACCCATCACCGACGCTGTCACCAGCCGCTCGGCGATCGCGACGCCCTCCACCGGCGAACCGCGACTCCGGAGCATCCGCAGCTGGAGCCGGCTGCCGATCGAGTGGACGACCCGCACACCCGGCACCTGCCCTGGCGAGGGAAGGATCCACCAGGACCGTGACGACACGGTGGTCGCCGGCCGGTCACCGACTGCCGCCAGCACCTTCGACGTGAGCCGACGGTCGAACCCCTTCAGGTCGATCCAGAGCGGAACGGAGGGATCCACCGCTGCGAGCACGTCTCCGAACGTCGGGCGCGGCGCACGCCGTGGCATGAGCTCCCAACGATCCCACCGCACGCCGGTGGGCCACAGCACCTTGGCGTGGCGCACCTCGAGCCGTCGCCGGAAGAGGTGGACGTCGAGCTCCACGGCATCGGCGGGCGGGCACGCCGAGCCCGCGCCCGCGGGATCGTTGCCGACCCGGTGCGCGACGAGTGCGATGTGTCGGCCTGCGCCGCGCTCGGCGTTCACACGTGCAGCCGCACGGGGTGGTGCTCGATCTCCTCGATGTCGTCCTCCGCAGCGCCCAGCAACTGATGGGCGAGCCGGATCAGTGCTCGAGCCGCGGCGAGCTCCTCGCCGATCACCGGCACGTCCCGGTCATCCGGGTTGCGCTTGGCCCTCCCCCAGCCGTGGTGGTGCTTCCCCGCCACCTCGAGCACGACATCGGCGCGGGTGACGCGATCGTCCTCCGTGAAGACGATCTCGAGCTGCCAGATCGGATGCGATTCCATGAGCGTCTCCCTGTTCTCGGCCTCCGAGCCCAACTCTGGACACTGCCGCCCGTCCTCACCAGAGGAGAAAGACCGGTCCTCGGCTGTGGCGGCGATGCCTCGGCTTCGACCTCGACCTCGCGCTGCCGCGGAGTTCCCTCGCTGGCGGGTCGTACGGTTGATGGGAGTGTTCGACCGACCGCCTGGCCGCGATGGCTTCGAGGCATTCGTCGAACGCGTGAGGCCGGCGCTCCTGCAGGCGCTCATCGCGACGTACGGGCCGGTTGACGGGCGCGAGGCGACAGTCGACGCACTGAGCTGGGCGTGGGAGCACTGGGACCGGCTGGCGGACGTCGATCATCCGGTGGGCTATCTCTACCGGGTCGGACAATCTGCAACCCGTCGGTTCCTGCCCCGACCCGTCCCTGCGCGACTCGCCGAGATCCTCGACACCCGGTTCCCGGATGTCGAGCCGGGTCTTCTGCCGGCACTGGCCCGACTGTCCGAGCAGCAGCGGACCGTGGTCGTGCTCGTGCACGGCTACGGCTGGCGCCAGGCCGAGGTGGCGCGCCTGCTCGGTGTCAACGCGTCGACCGTTCGGGACTACTTGAACCGGGCGATCAACCGCCTTCGAGACGACCTGGAGGTCAGCGATGTCAACGGCCGTACGTGAACAGATCCGTCAGCTCGCCGCAGCCTTCGACGAGGTCGTGGACGACATCACTGTCGAGGAGGTTCGTGGTCGCGTGATGCCGCCGGTTCCCGTCGATGAGCCCGCGCATCCGACTGGTGACCTCCTCGCCATCGGTTCGCGCCCATCGTCTCGGCGGTTGAGCATCGCTGCAGTCTGGGTGCTGCTCGTGGTCGGGGTCGTCGGCGCGCTGGTCTGGGTGGAACGGAATGGATCTGCACCCGCTGCGACCAAGCCGCCGCCGACCACGGGAACAGCAGCGGGCCGAGTCGTCTTCGGACAGTTCGTATGGCCCGCCCCACCCCGCAACTTCGCAACGTTGAACGATCTCGTTCGAGCGTTCGCGACCGAAGTGCTGACGTGGGAGACCTGGGAGGTCGACGGCAACGTGAGCGAGTCGTCCGAACCGCAGGTGTTCACCCTCGCCAGCTCGACGCCTGACGCCAGCGTCGCGCTCGTTGCGATCCCCTCTCCGGAGGGGTGGGGGTTCGTGCAGATCGGTGACCCCATGAGCGCGTCGGCCGAGCAGCCCGGAGACGTCGTGCTGACGGTGCCGATCGGTGCCAGTGCCGAGTCCGGCTCGGTTGTCATCCGGCTCTCGGATGGCACGACCAGGGAAAGCACCGACCTGTCCGGCCGAGTCGTCTTCCCGGGCGCTCGGGTGGAGGACTTGGTCAGCGCGCTGGCGGTCGGCCGCGATGCGAACGGGCGGGCGATCACCGCGGTCGGCGCTGCGTTCAGGGACGATTCGGCGCCACCTGCGACGGTGCCCGGCTCGGTTCCGGGAGCACCGGATGCGAACCGCACCGACGTTGACGTCCCGTACGGGCCGCTCGACTATGCAACGACCGACGATGCGCTCCCGATGTGGCCCGAGGCGAACGTCAGCTATCCGCCGGCCACGACGTCGGGCTACGGCATGCACCTGTGCGACAGCGGCTACGGCACGAAGATCCTCCGGGTCGACCCGACCTCCGGCCCGTCACACGCATATTCGGGCACGCTCTGCGTCTTCATCGATCTCGTCGAGCCGCGAGTCGACGCCGTCACGAAGTGCGCCACGTCGACCGACCGGTTCAACTACGCCCGCTGCCAGCGTCGCACCGACCAGACCGACACCGCTGACCCTGGCGCCTCGCAGCGAGCTGTGGTCGACGCCGAAGTCACGGCAGCCATGGCGGCATTCCCGTTGCCGACGTCCTGGGACCAGGCGGAGCTGTTCGACCCCACCGTTTCCGCAGTCTCGCCCGCAGGAACCCCGTCGGCGTATCGAGATGGTGGGCTGACGGTCAGTTTGGAGACAGCGACGGGTGGTTCCGTCGACCCAACGGTGGATCAACCGGGTGTGTGCTTCGTGATGGAGATCCCCGGCGCCACGGCCACTGGATGTGTCGGACGTGGCCTACTCGCGACCGGCCTCGCCTACGGCGCCTTCGAGAACGGTGACGGCCCGGTCGAACTCGTCGGCATCGTGCCCGACGACGTGGTCGCCATCGAGATCGACGGGCAGATCATCACACCGACGAACAACGTCTGGCACCACACCGCCACCTCTGGCGGCCCACTCACCATCACCGTCCGATCAGCCGACCGCCGATCGGCCACCAGCGTGTGATTGGTCGACGGTGATCTGACGCCGCAGCAGCCACGAGGGACGGGCGTCACGCTGGACGCCCCGCTCACGTCATCGATCCAGCCACACTTGAGTCACCACGGCGTCCAGAGCGCCGGCACCGGGACGGCCCACAGCCGGTCGCCCAATGGAAGGACGGCTGAGCCGAGGTGCATCACCACCCCGACCGTGAACGCGTCGCCGAGCCGATCCCGCAGCAACGAGAGGTGCCGCGCATGTTCGACGCGCGGCGTCGTCGACGCCTTCACCTCGACGGCGGCTACGGCGCCGGTCGTTCGTTGTTCGACGATGATGTCGACCTCGGGCCCGTTGCGGTCACGGAAGTGCAGGATGTCGACGGCATCGTCGTGCCAACTCGCCTGCTTGCACAGTTCGGTCACGACGAAGCTCTCCAGCAAGAACCCGAACTCGCGATCGCGCTCGAGCGTGCCGAGTTCGCGTTCGCCGAGACCGAGCAGCGACGTCGCGAGGCCAGTGTCGATGAGGTGGATCTTGGACGCGCGCTTCGCCCGTGTCATTGCGTTCGTCGCCCAGGCCGGCTGCAGGTGTGCGAGGTAGAGAGCCTCGAGGAGTGCGAGGTATCGGGTCGCGGTGATCCGGCTGATACCGACGTCGCGAGCGAGGTCGGTCATCACGAGCTCACGGCCGCTGCGCGCTGCGAGAACACGCAGGAAGCGTCGCAGTTCTGGCCAGGGTGTCCGGTCGACGAGCGATCGGACGGCTTCCCTGTCGATGGTCTCGCCGCTGTACGACTCGAACCACCGCGAGCGTGAGCGCGACGTCAGCGATTCGGTGACGACTTCCGGGAAGCCACCCAGGACGACCGCTGCGAGGACGTCGTCGCGTACCGGTGATCTCCAACTGCTCGGCGGCGGCCACGAGTCGGGCATCGCAAGGCGGTCGAGGAACGCCTCGGACTCACCGCGTTGCTCGCCCTGAGAGAGCGGCCACAGCACCGCGCGGCCGACGCGACCGGCGAGTGTCTCGACGCTACGGCCGACCGAGATCGAGCCGGCCGAGCCGGTCAGGAGGAACTGCCCACGCCGCCGATCGACGTCTGCAGCGGCCTTGACGGCGAGCAGGAGACCCTCGCCCGTCCGCTGGATCTCGTCGATCCGTGCCGGCCGATCGAGCGATGCGACGAAACCGACAGCGTCGTCGCGTGCGCGCAGCAACAGTGCCTCATCGTCGAGCGTGACGCTGCTCCCGCCTGCGGGCGGCAACAGGTCGTCTACTATCAAGTCGTGCTGGAACGTCGGATCGCACCGGTGGTCCTCGAGATACTGGACACGTTTCGGGTGGTGCACCTGGGTGGAGCGCGCCAGACCGCAGGCCGACCTGGGTAGATCAGTGCCCGGGGTGGGGTTCGAACCCACACGGCCTTTCGGCCAGGGGGTTTAAGACCGCTCCAAACCATCCGTCTGGTGCTCCTCCGTCCGTCGAGTCGTCCCCGATCTGGACCTTCCGTCCGTGCCGTCCGTCCAGTGCGCTCCCGTGGTGCGCCGTGTCGTCCAGTTCTGTGCACATCGTGTGCACACCCCGGGCTCAGATCTGGAGAACGACCACGTTCGGATGGTTGGCGGCGAGTGCCTTGAGATCGGAGGGATCGTGCGTCGCAATGATGCCGCCGCCGAGGCGGATCGCAGTTG
>JBFWSW010000001.1:106638-234301 GCA_050248155.1 Ilumatobacteraceae bacterium | reverse complement strand
TCCATGTCGGAGGCCTCCCGTTTGCAGATCCAGCAATCCGCAGAATGGCGAGGCCTCCGGCACTCGTGGTGGACCCTACGAACCGGCCCGGCTCATCGAACACCCCCAGCGTTCATCGCGCAGAGCCTGGAATCTTCGTAAGCGATCACGGGCGCGGAGCGTTTGTGTGGTCACGCAGATCTCCCACGCTCGGGTGAGTGCCGCGGGGCGACGGGCTCGCGCCGGGCCGCCCGACCTGTTCAGACGAGCCGGCCGGCGACGATGGTCTGGTGGACGAGGGGGACGCCGGGGCGGTACACGAGATGCGTGTACGAGGGGGCGTCGAGGACGACGAGGTCGGCCCGGGCCCCAGGTGCCACCCGGCCCACGTCGTCGCGGCGGAGGGCGGCTGCTCCCCCGGCGGTCGCCGCATGGAGCGCCTCGTCGGCGGTCATGTGCATGTCGCGCACCGCCAGCGCGATGCAGAACGACATCGACGTCGTGTAGCTGCTGCCGGGGTTGCAGTTGGTCGCCAACGCCACGGTGACGCCGGCCTCGATCGCTCGGCGGGCGTCCGCGTACGGCTGACGCGTCGAGAAGTCGGTCGCCGGGAGGAACGTGGCGACGGTGTCGCTCCCGGCGAGGGCTTCGATGTCGTCGTCCGAGAGGTAGGTGCAGTGATCGGCCGACGCGCATCCCATCTCGACCGCCAGTTGCACTCCCGGCCCGTGACCCAGCTGGTTCGCGTGGAGCCGGAGACCCAGTCCAGCCGCGCGTCCCGCCTGCAGCACAGCGCGGCACTGGTCGGCGTCGAACGCACCGACCTCGCAGAACGCGTCGATCCACCGGGCATGGGGCGCAGCGGCGCGCAACATCTCGCCGCAGACGAGATCGACGTAGTCGTCGGCTCGACCCTCGAACTCGGCCGGCACGACGTGGGCTCCGAGGAACGTCGTCTCGTCAGTCAGCTCGTGAGCGAGCCGCAGGCAACGCGACTCGTCAGCCGGGGTGAGGCCGTACCCCGACTTGATCTCGACGGTCGTGATGCCGGCGCGCAGCGCCTCGTCGCGTCGGTGCGACGCAAGCCGGCGCAGTTCGTCGTCGGCGGCTGCGCGAGTGGCGTCGACCGAGCGTCGGATGCCGCCCGCCTCGTACGGCGCACCAGCCATGCGCGCAGCGAACTCGTCGCCCCGGTCGCCCGCGAAGACCAGGTGCGTGTGGCTGTCGACGAAACCCGGGATGACGCAACGGCCCTCGACGTCGATGCGCCCGTCGCCCACGGCACCTGCCGGCTCGATGGCGACGATCCGGCCCGCCTCGACCACGACGGCGGCGTCGCGGACGATGCCGAGGCGCCCCTCCCCCGCGTTCGGGTCGTTGCTGACGAGGAGTCCGATCCGGTCGATGACCGTCGTGGTCACGTCCACACCGCCTCGATGGCCGCCGCGAGCTCGCTCGCGACATCGACGGTGACATGGCCTCCGTCGCGCACGATCACCGAGCCGCCGGCCACGACGTGGCGAACGTCGGCTGCTGTCGCGGCGAAGACTGCGGTCGCCAGCGCGTGCTCGGGAGCGGTGCCGGAGGTGCGCACGCTCCGCAGGTCGATCGTGACGAGGTCGGCGAGCGCGCCCACGGCCAGGCGGCCGGCGTCCGTCCAACCGAGGCAGTGGTGCCCTCGAACGGTGGCCGCCTCGAGGAGCGACGGGACGACGTGATTGCCGCGGACCTGTGTCGCGAGGCGTTCGTCCAGTTCGACGGCGCGCGCTTCCTCGAACATGTCGACGACGGCGTGTGAGTCTGTGCCGAGCGCGACCGCGACAGCGGCTTCGCGCAGTTGCGCGGACGGTCCGATGCCGTCGGCGAGATCGCGCTCGGTCGTGGGGCACAGGCACACCGTGCTGTGGTGCACCTGGTACAGACGGATGTCGTGGTCGGTGACGTGTGTCGCGTGCACTGCCGTGAACCACGCGTCGAGGGCACCCCGCTCGTCGAGCAGCTCGGTCGGGGTGAGCGCGTAGGCCTGGATGCTGTCGTGGTTCTCGGCGGGCTGTTCCGAGACGTGGGCGTGCAGCGGGATCCCGTGCTCGATCGCCCACTTGGCGACCTCGGCGATCGCGTCCGGGTCGACCGCGCGAACCGAGTGCACGGCCGCACCGATCCGAACGCTCGGAGACGTCAGCTCGGTCAGCGCGCCGACACGACGAGCCCAGGCCTCGGCGCTCAGGTCGCTGAATCGTCGCTGCGTCTCGTCGGGCGGCTGACCGATGCCGCCGTGCAGGTAGCAGGCGTCGAGCAACGTGATCCGGATGCCCGCCTCGCTCGCCGCCTCGATGAGGACGCGCCCGAACTCGTTCGGGTCGTCGTACGGGCTGCCGTCGCGCCGGTGGTGGAGGTAGTGGAACTCCCCGACGCACGTGATGCCCGCCGAGGCCATCTCGGCGAACACGGCCCGAGCGAGGCGCCCGTACGTGTCGGGCTCGAGCACCGCAGCGAGGGAGTACATCTGCTCGCGCCACGTCCAGAACGACCCGACGCCGTCGTGCGTGCGTCCGCGAAGCGCTCGGTGGAAGGCATGGCTGTGCGCGTTGGCGAAGCCGGGCAGCGTGAGCCCGTCGAGCCGCACTGTTCCGGCGGGCTGCGCAGCATCGGGGGTGACGGTGACGATGCGGTCGCCGTCGACCTCGATCAACACGTTCGGGCTCGGCCGGTCACCGCCCAGCCAGGCGAGCTCGCAGTGGAACGACGCTGGATCGGACATGGACGGTGTCAGCTGCCCACCCGGCGGACGAACTCGGTGATCCGCTCGACGAACGCGTGGCGATGGAACCGCTCGAACTGCTCCCACGTCGTGAACGTCGTCGGGTCGGTGACGCGGTCGAGGAACAGCTTCCCGTCGAGGTGGTCGCACTCGTGCTGGAACGTGCCCGCGGTGAGGCCGCGCTTCACCTCGTCGTGCTCGTGCCCGTCGCGGTCGAGGTAGCGCACGCGCACGTTCACGTGGCGCTGCACCGTCCCGCGCAGGTTCGGCACCGACAGGCAGCCTTCATTGATGTCGACGATCTCGTCGTCGAGCGGTTCGATGATCGGGTTGACGACGACCGTCAACGGGATCTTCGGCTTGTAGGGATATCGCGGGTTGTGGTCGACCTCGATCGTGGCCACGCGGAGCGGCACGCCGATCTGGTTGGCGGCGATGCCCGCGCCGTTCGCGTGGTGCATCGTGTCGATGAGGTCGTCGATCAGCTGCTGCAGCTCCGCAGACGCCAGCTCGGTGCGCGACACCTCGCGGGCCCGCTCGCGCAGCACCGGATGTCCCACCGTGACGATGTCCCTGACGGTCATGCCGCCGCGCTCCACAGGATCGGGAACAGCGGGTGATCGAGCGGGGCGCCGTCGGGCAGCTGCTCGTCGAGGCCGGGGAACGGTGGCGAGGTCGTCCAGCGACGTGGGGCGTGCACCATGTCGTCGCCCAGGAACCGCACCGAGAGCACGCGGCGCCGTCGCGTGCCGTCGACACCAGCGGCGGTGTGCAGCGTGAGCATGTGGAAGAAGACCGCGTCGCCGGGTTCGAGCTCCCAGCCGATGACACGGAACCGGTCGGGGTCGCCGTCGATGTCGGGCAGCTCTTCGAGCGAGCCGTCCGGGAACCACTTCGCCTGACCGTCGAGGAAGGTGCGCGGCATGTACCACGGTCCCAGATGCGAGCCGGCGACGAACTCCAGCGTCGAGGCCCGTGACACCGGATCGACCGGGCACCACATGCTGACGTTCTGCCGGCCGTCGACGTTGTAGTACGGCAGATCCTGGTGCCAGGGGGTGTGTTGGCGTGTGCCGGGCTCCTTCACGAGCACGTGGTCGTGGTACAGCCGCACCGTGCGCGAGTCCGTCAGCTCGGCGGCGATCGACGCCGCGGCCGACTGGCGGATGAACGCCTCCATCTCGGGTATGCGCTGCCAGTTGCAGAAGTCCTCGATGAACGCGCCGTCGTCGTCGCTGCTGGCACGCTTGGCGCGAGGCGAGAGCGACGCGAGGTTGGCGTCGATCGCAGCCTCCGCCATCGCGATCTCCGCCGGGGTGAACGCGCCGCGCACGCAGACCGCGCCGTCGGCCCAGAAGTCGCCCTCGACCTTCACTGACCGGCGCCCTCCGCCATGGGGATGCGCACGCCGCGCTCGGCCGCGACCTCCCGAGCGCGGTCGTACCCGGCGTCGGCGTGGCGGATGACGCCCATGCCCGGGTCGGTCGTGAGCACGCGTTCGAGCTTCTGGTCGGCGAGCTCGGTGCCGTCGGCCAGCGCGACCATGCCCGCGTGGATCGACCTGCCGATCCCGACTCCACCACCGTGGTGGATGCTGACCCACGTCGCGCCACTGCTCGTGTTGACCAGCGCGTTCAACAGCGGCCAGTCGGCGATCGCGTCCGACCCGTCCATCATCGACTCGGTCTCGCGGTACGGAGAGGCCACCGACCCGGAGTCGAGGTGGTCGCGGCCGATCACGATCGGTGCCTGCAACTCGCCGCGGCGCACCATGTCGTTGAACCGCAGGCCGAGCCGGTGGCGCTCGCCGTACCCGAGCCAGCAGATGCGCGCGGGCAGGCCCTGGTACGCGACGCGCTCCGACGCGAGCCTGATCCAGCGGTGCAGCGCCTCGTCGTCGGGGAACTCCTCCAGCACAGCGCGGTCGGTCGCCGCGATGTCGGCCGGGTCGCCGCTCAGCGCGACCCATCGGAACGGCCCCTTGCCCTCGCAGAACAGCGGACGGATGTACGCGGGCAGGAAGCCCGGATAGTCGAAGGCCCGTTCGAAGCCGCCGAGCTTGGCCTCGGTGCGCAGGCTGTTGCCGTAGTCGAAGACCTCGCTCCCCCGGTCGAGGAAGCCGACCATCGCCTCGCAGTGGGTGGCCATGCTCTCGCGCGAGCGGCGGATGAGCTCGTCGGGCGCCGTGCGCGCCAACCGGGCGGTCGCCTCTGGTGTGAGGTCGACCGGCACGTAGCTGAGCGGATCGTGCGCGCTGGTCTGATCGGTGACGATGTCGGCTGGGAAGCCCCGGTCGAGCAACTTCGGCAACACATCGGCTGCGTTGCCGACGAGGCCGATCGACAGCGCTCGCCGCTCGCCGCGTGCTCGTTCGCAGCGGGCGATCGCGTCGTCGATGTCGTCGGCCACCTCGTCGAGGTACCGCGTCTCGAGCCGGCGCTGCACGCGGTGCGGGTCGACCTCGACGCACAGCGCGACGCCGCCGTTCATCGTCACGGCCAGAGGTTGCGCACCGCCCATGCCGCCCAGCCCC
The DNA here is from genome assembly GCA_050248155.1 of Ilumatobacteraceae bacterium. Taxonomy (GTDB): domain Bacteria; phylum Actinomycetota; class Acidimicrobiia; order Acidimicrobiales; family Ilumatobacteraceae; genus VFMC01. The sequence goes on along the minus strand of JBFWSW010000001.1, from coordinate 229,028 downwards.
GCAGTGAGGGTGATCGTGCCGGTGAGGCTGCCACTGAAGCGGCGCCGGCCGATCTCGGCGAAGCACTCGTAGGTGCCCTGCAGGATGCCCTGGGTGCCGATGTAGATCCACGACCCGGCCGTCATCTGGCCGTACATCGTCAGGCCCATCGCCTCCAGCCGGCGGAACTCGTCCCAGTTGCCCCACTCCGGCACGAGGTTGCTGTTCGCGAGCAGCACTCGCGGCGCCCATTCGTGGGTGCGGAACACCCCGACCGGCTTGCCCGACTGCACCAGCATCGTCTCGTCGCCGCCCAGGGTGGTGAGCGTGCGGGCCATCGCGTCGAACGCGTCCCAGCTGCGCGCGGCCCGACCGGTGCCGCCGTAGACCACGAGGTCGTCGGGCCGTTCGGCCACCTCGGGGTCGAGGTTGTTGTGCAACATGCGAAAGGCGGCCTCTTGCGGCCAACCGAGGCAGGTGAGGTCGGTGCCGCGCGGCGCGCGGACGGGGCGAGGACCTGACATCTAGGGCACCTCCAACGGTCCGATGGCGGATTCGACGGCGGCGAGCAGCGTGCCGTCGGCGAGCAACGACTCGGCTGCACGCAGGTCGGGCGACAACCAGCGATCGGGCCCGGGACCCGCGACCTGTGCCCGCAACACGTCGAGCGCGGCACCGGTCGCCGGCGCCGGGGCGAGCGGCGCGCGCAGGTCGAGGGCCGCCCCTGCGCACACCAACTCGACCGCGAGCACGCGGCGCAGGTTGTCGACGGCGCGCCGCAACTTGCGCGCCGCCGCCCAGCCGTTCGAGATGTGATCCTCTTGCATCGCGCTGGTGGGCAGCGACTGCACCGAGGCCGGCGCTGCGAGTCGCTGGTTCTCCATCGCCATCGCGGCCTGGGTGTAGTGGGCGATCATCAGCCCGCTGTTCACACCGGCATCGGGCGAGAGGAACGGCGGCAGCCCGTGCGAGCGGGCGACGTCGAGCATGCGATCGGTGCGTCGCTCGGCGATCGCTGTCAGCTCGGCGACGGCGATGGCCAGGAAGTCGCATGCGAAACCCACGGGTGCGCCGTGGAAGTTGCCACAGCTCTCGACTCGACCGTCCGGCAGGATCATCGGGTTGTCGATGGCCGCGTCGAGCTCGCGCTCGGCGATGGTGCGGGCGTGGGCCAGGGTGTCGAGCGCAGCACCGTGCACCTGCGGGGTGCAACGCAGCGAGTACGCGTCCTGCACCCGCGAATCGCCGTGCCGGTGGCTGGCGACGATCTCCGAACCCGCGAGGCAACGGGTGAGGTTGCGCGCGCTGACCGCCTGACCGAACTGTGGCCGGAGCGCCTGCAGATCGGCAGCGAACGCGCGGTCCGTGCCGAGGAGGCCTTCGACGGTCATCGCTGCGACGACATCGGCCTCTCGGCACAGCACCTGCAGGTCGTGGGTCGCGAGGCACAGCATCGCGAGGATCCCGTCGGTCCCGTTGATGAGGGCGAGCCCCTCCTTCGCGCGCAGCACGACCGGATCGAGGCCGGCGCGCGACATCGCCTCTCGTGACGCCATGACGCGTCCGGCTGCGTCGACGACCTCGCCTTCACCGATGAGCGTGAGCGCGCAGTGGCTGAGCGGCGCGAGATCGCCGCTCGCCCCGAGCGAACCGTGCTCGCGCACGATCGGCGTGAGCCCGTTCGCGAGGAGTGCGAGCTGCAGATCGACGATCTCGGGTCGTGCGCCCGAGAACCCCATGGCGAGGCTCCGGGCGCGCAGCAGCAGCATCGCGCGCACCACGTCGCGCTCGATCGGGTCACCCATGCCGGCGGCATGCGAGCGGACGAGCGCGACCTGGAGCTCTGCCGTCCGCTCGGCAGGGATGACGGTCCCCGCGAGTGATCCGAAACCGGTGGTCACCCCGTAGACGGGCTGCTCCCCTTGCACGAACCCGTCGATCAGTGCCGCCGACCGCTCCATCGCCGCCCGACCCGCCTCCCCCAGCCTGGCCGTCGCACCCGATCGGGCGACTGCGACGACATCGCCGATCGCGAGACCGGGGCCGTTCAGCTCGATCGATCGCGCCCTCTCCTCCATCCGACGGAAGCCTGCCACACGTGCTGCCGCCTGCGGTCAGGATCGGGATGCGAGACTGTCGCGGTGGACGTGCGCCCCCTCACACGGTTCCTCGTCGCGGTCGGCGCCCTCGTGCCGTTCGGCTTGGTCTCGTGCACGCAGAAGGCCGATCCCATCGCGGTGAGCTCGAACGCGACGACCACCGCGCCCGGTCCGACCACGAGCGCCGTCGAGACGACGCTTCCGCCGACCACGACGTCGGCACCCGTGACCACACTTCCGCCGACCACGATGGAATCGACGACGACGTCGACCACCGAGCCGCCGCCCGTCGGATGGGTCGCTGTCGATGCGATGCCCGATCTCGCCTATCCGCCGTGCTGCGAATCGGACTACTACGGCCCGCCCTCGCCGCAGCTGCCCGCCAACCCGACCGAGGGGTTGTTGCCGGGCATCTACCACGCCCGCCGCCTGCCGGGTGACACCTCCACCACCGACATCAGCTTCGACGTCGCTCGGTTCGTGCCCTGCTCCGAGCTCGACGCCGACGCGTGCTTCGCGTCGGGCGATCCGGGCAGCATGGGCGTGTCGCCGGAGAGCCGCACGTTCACCCTCCCGCTGACCGACGCGATCCGTGTCGTCGTGTCCGGGTACGAGTGCGAGGCCGATCAACGGGGGGCGACGGCCGATTACCTGCGTGCGCTGATGATCGCATTCGACCGCGACTACGACCAGCTGCTGGGCGGACCGTTCGCAGCCGGCGAGGACCCCGACGCGCTCGTGACGGCGTTGAGCGAGACGCCGGCGGGCGGGTTCTCCGCGCCTGACTGCCCGCAGGGTTCGGAGGGGCTCGTCTGGAAGGGGCCGGAGGGCCCGCCGATCCTCATGCAGGTCGCGTTCGCCTACGACGACGATGGCGACCCCACGCTGCCGGCTTCTGCCTCTGCCGAGTGGCTGCGGCTCACCGCGATCGGCGTCGACCAGAACGGCTTCCCCACCCTCTACTTCTTCGCCGGCTTCTACTCCTGACGGCGATCAGGTGAACGTCGCGGACGCACTCGCTGTCCGCGCGAGGGCATCCTCGTCGAGGACGATGCCGAGGCCCGGCTCGCCGCTCAGTTGGGTCCAACCGCCGTCGCACTGCAACGGCGTCGTGAGCGGGTAGTCGCGGCGCTCGGGCGTCCACTCGGGCGGATCGAACGGCCACTCCACCCACAGCGAGCCCTCGTGGCCGACGGTTCCGGCGATGAGGTGCAGGTTGGCGAGCACGCCGATGCCGTTGCCCCACGTGTGCGGCGTGAACACCTTGCCGGCCGCCTGCACCTCGTGGGCCAGATGTGACAACCCGGTGATGCCCTGCGAGCAGACGCAGTCGGGCTGGAACACGTCGAGGCACTCGCGCGCGAGCAGCTCGCGGAACTCGTACGGTTCGCGGGTCATCTCGCCGCCGGCGATGCGCATCGACCCCGTCTCGTGCACGTGGCGCCGGAGCTCGGTCATGCCGTCGTAGTCGCCGCGGTGCAGCGGCTCCTCCATCCAGTAGACCTCTTCGGCCTGCAAGCGGTCGGCGACGCGCACCGCGATGTCGAGATCCCACGGTCGCGCCGTGTCCCATGGCATCCGCCATCCCTGATTGCAGTCGACCATCACCGTCAGCCGGTCGCCCACGGCGTCGCGGATCGCGCTGACGACGGCCAGGTCGTCGTCGATGGAGGGCCGCCCGAAGCGCACCTTCATCGCTTCGAAGCCGGAGTCGAGCATGCGTCGCGCCGTCTGGACCATCTGCCCGACGGGACGATGCACCGCGCTGGACGCGTACAGGCGCAGCCACGGCGAGCGCCCGCCGAGCAGGCGCCACACGGGTTCGCCGCGGATCTTGCCCGCGAGGTCCCAGAGCGCGACATCGAGCGGCCAGGGCCTGCCGGCGTGGAACTCGACGTTGGCGAGCCGCGCCGCGTGCTGGGGCAGATCGAGAGGATCTTCTCCGATGAACCAGCCCGCGTAGTCGGCGAAGCCGTACATCACGTCGCCGGACCCGATGCCCTCTCGCCCGTCGGAGTCGCGCACGCGCACGATCGTCGCCGGGAACTTCGTGCGCGGCTGCGGGTCCCAGGACGCGGGGAACGGCGGATCGAGCCGCAGCTGGTGGTGGGTGATGTCGATGGCGACGATCTCGCTCACGATCTCAGCCTCGCGTGAGCGAGCCCCAGGTGATGACCGTGCTCGCGGCCAGCATCATCCGCGCCTCGTCGTCGACGTGCCGAGCGTTGTTCTGGAGCATCGGTTGATTTTCCGGCGCGGCCATCGTCGCCGCCAGCGCACCGGCGTCGATCGGGTCGCACGGGACGGCGGCAGCGACGGCGCCGAGACCGGTCGCGCGGCTGAGCCGAGCGAGGCAGTCGGGCAGCTCGTCCCCCGACCGGTCGAGCGCAGCGGCCGCGTCCGCGTAGGCGCCGGGCGCACCGTCGATGTTCCACCGCAGCGTCGCGAGCAGGCCGACGGCGACGGAGAGGCCGTGCGGCAGGTGGTGCAGTGTGCCGAGGGCGTGCCCGATCGAGTGCGCGATGCCCGTGCCGCAGTTGTCGATCGCGATGCCGGCGAGGAAGGCGGCCTCCTGCATCGCTTGGCGGGCGTCGAGGTCGTCGGGGACGGCAGCCGCCCGTGGCAAGTGGTCGAGCACGAGCCGGAGCGCCCGCTGGGCAGGAGCCGTGGCAATCGAGTTGCGGCGGCTGCCGCTGCAGGCTTCGAGCGCATGGACGAAGGCGTCGAGGCCCGTGCCCACCGTGACGGCGTGCGGCATCGTCACCGCGGCGCGCGGGTCGAGCACGACGAGATCGGGCAGCATCTCGTCGCCCCACGTCCACGTCTTGCGGCCGGCACGGTCGCTCACGATGCACGTGCGGGTGACCTCGGCTCCGGTGCCCGACGTGGTGGGGATCGCCACGATCGGACGGCGGCCCGGCAGCGGGTGCGCGCAGAGGAGGTACGGCTCGACGCCGGTGTCACCACATGCGACGACCGCGGCCTGCTTGGCGATGTCGAGCGCACTCCCCCCGCCGATGCCGATCACCACCGGGTCGCGCGTCGACCTCACGAGTCGCGCAGCTTCGTCGACGCTGTCGAGCGTCGGCTCGCCCGCCGGCGCGACGTGCACGCGGGACGCGAGGTTCCCGAGGGCATCGACGACCCGATCGAGGTAACCGCCGGACGTCACCGCCGCGTCGACGATCAGGACAGCACACCCTCCACCGAGGCCCTCGACCTCGCGGTGCAACGACTCGAGCGACCGCGTGCCCACGAGTGTGCGGGGCGCCCGGCCGATCTCGTAGTTCTGTGCGCTCACCGCTCCTCCGCCCTCTGACCCCGCCTGTTCGGCCCGGCGTCCGTGCCGCGCACATTCCTGAGACGACCGTACAAGGAATCGTACCGTACGTGTAGTGTCACGAATCGTGACCGAGACCGCTCCAGAGACCGTGAGTCGCGGTCGTCGTGGCGGTCGTGACCGCACCGGAGGCACCCGCTCGCGGCTGCCCGAGCAGCTGCCGTTCCGCCAGCCCCAGATGCGGCTGAACCACACCGAGGTCGTCTCCGCCGACGAGCTCGAGTCGATCCACGAGGCTTCGCTGCGCATCCTCGAACGGACCGGGATCGAGTTCCTCGACCCCGAGTCACGCGCACTCGTGCGCGAGGCGGGCGCCGACGTCGACGAGTCGACCGGACGGGTGCGGTTCCCGCGCGACCTGGTGCTCGAGAAGGTCGCGCTCGCTCCTGCCGAGTTCACCCTGCACAGCTGGAACCCCGCGCACGACCTGCGCATCGGGGGGCGCTGGATGGCCTTCGGGACCGTGGGCAGCGCGCCGCACTTCATCGACCGCCAGGGGGTGCGTCGCACCGGCGACCGCGAGGGCTTCCGCGACCTGCTCAAGCTCGCCCAGATGCTGAACACGGTCCACTTCATCGGCGGCTACCCCGTCGAGCCGGTCGACCTGCACCACTCGGTCCGTCACATCCATGCCGCGCACGACGTGCTGACGTTCACCGACAAGTCGCTCCACTGCTACAGCCTCGGCCGTCAGCGCAACCGCGACGTCATCGAGATGGCGCGCATCTCGCGCGGCATCGATCACGAGACGCTCCTGCGCGAGCCGTCGGTCTTCACCGTCGTGAACTCGAACTCGCCGTTGCGACTCGACACGCCGATGTCGCAGGGGATGATCGAGTTCGCGCTGCACAACCAGCCGGTGGTGATGACACCGTTCACGCTCGCCGGCGCGATGGCGCCGATCACGCTCGCCGGCGCGCTGGCCCAGCAGAACGCCGAGGCGCTCGCCGGCATTGCGTTCCTGCAGTGCATCAACCCCGGCGCGCCGGCCGTGTACGGCGGCTTCACCTCCAACGTCGACATGCAGTCCGGCGCGCCGGCATTCGGTACGCCCGAGTACGTGAAGACGGCGATGGTCGGCGGGCAACTGGCGCGGCGGTACTCACTGCCCTATCGCAGCTCGAACGTCTGCGCTGCCAACGCGCTCGACGCGCAGGCCGCCTACGAGAGCGTGTTCTCGCTGTGGGGCTGCGTCATGGGCGGCGTGAACTTCATGATGCACGGCGCGGGATGGATGGAGGGTGGCCTGCACGCCAGCCTCGACAAGATGATCCTCGACGCCGACCTGCTGCAGATGGTCACGCAGATCATGGACCCCATCGCCATCGACGACGAGTCCTTCGCCATCGACACCATCGACGAGGTCGGCCCCGGCGGCCACTTCTTCGGCACCCAGCACACGCAGGACCGCTTCCGCACGGCGTTCTACAAGCCGCTCATCTCCGATTGGCGGAACTACGAGAGCTGGCAAGAGGCCGGCAGCCCGCAAGCGCCGGACAAGGTGAAGGTGCTCGTCGAGCGCTTCCTCGAGGCCTACGAACCGCCGGCGATGGACCCGGCGATCCGGGCAGAGCTCGACGCGTTCGTCGAGCGACGCGTCGCCGAGGGCGGCGTCCCCACCGACTACTGATCCGCCCCCCGCAGGAGTCCTCATGAAGTCATCAGCACAGGTCGTGGTCATCGGCGGCGGTGTCGTCGGCGCCAGCGTCCTCTACCACCTCACCAAGGCCGGCTGGAGCGACGTGGTGCTGCTCGAGCGCAAGCAGCTCACGGCCGGCTCCACATGGCACGCAGCGGGCGGCATGCACACGCTGAACGGCGACCCCAACGTGGCCCGGCTGCAGCAGTACACGGTGAACCTGTACAAGGAGATCGAGGCAGAGTCCGGGCAGAACTGCAGCATCCACCTCCCGGGCGGGCTGCAGCTGGCCGACACGCCGGAGCGGCTCGACTGGCTGCGCATGGCGCAGGCCCGCGGCCGATATCTCGGCATGCACATGGAGATGGTCTCGATGCGCGAGGCGAAGGAGCTGAACCCGCTGCTCGAGGAGGAGTACTTCGTCGGCGCGCTCTTCGACGAGGACGAGGGCAGCGTCGACCCCTACGGCGTCACCCACGCCTACGCGATCTGCGCGCGCAACCGCGGCGCCGAGGTCTACACCGACACCTGGGTGACGGGCTTGTCGCAGCGGGCCGATGGTACGTGGGACGTCGTCACCGACCGCGACCACACGATCCACGCCGAGCACGTCGTGAACGCCGGCGGGCTGTGGGCCCGAGAGGTCGGCCGGATGGTGGGTCTCGAGTTGCCCGTGCTGGCGATGGAGCACCACTACCTGATGACCGAGCCGATGCCCGAGGTCATCGAGTACAACCGCGAGCGGGGCCGCGAGCTGCCGCACATGATCGACTTCGCGGGTGAGATCTACGCCCGCCAGGAGGGTCAGAGCATCCTGCTCGGCACCTACGAGCAGGCTGCCGTGCCGTGGTCGCCCGAGGAGACGCCGTGGGACTTCGTGTTCCAGCTGCTCCCGGCCGACCTCGACCGCATCGCCCCCGAGCTCGCCCGCGGCTTCGACCACTTCCCCGCTGTCGGCAAGGCGGGCATCCAGAAGGTCGTCAACGGTCCGTTCACGTTCAGCCCCGACGGCAACCCGCTCGTCGGACCGATCAAGGGGTTGCGCGGGTACTGGACCGCGTGCGCGGTGATGGCCGGGCTGTCGCAGGGCGGCGGCGTCGGGTTGTCGCTCGCCAACTGGATGGTCGAGGGTGATCCAGGCGGTGACATCTGGGGCATGGACGTCGCCCGCTACGGCGACTGGGCGACGCTCGCCTACACCAACGCCAAGGTGCGCGAGAACTACTCGCGGCGGTTCCGGATCACGTTCCCCAACGAGGAGCTGCCCGCAGCGCGGCCATTGCACACGACACCCATCTACGACCGGCTCACGCAGCACAACGCCGTGTGGGGCGCCGGGTTCGGGCTCGAGCACCCGCTCTGGTTCCAGGAGCCCGGCAAGGACCCGCTCGAGGACGTCACGTTCTACCGCTCGAACGCCTTCCCGCTCGTCGCCGAGGAGAGCCGCGCCGTGCGCGAGCGAGTGGGGCTGAGCGAGGCCTCGAACTTCGCCAAGTACCGGGTCACCGGCGCGGGTGCGGCAGTGTGGTTGCAGAGCCTGTTCACCAACGCGTTGCCGAAGGTGGGGCGCACGAACCTGACGGCGATGCTCAACCCGCAGGGGCTGATCGTGGGCGAGTTCTCGGTGTCGCGCACCGGTGAGGACGAGTTCTTCCTCTTCGGCTCGCAGGCCGCCGAGGTGCACCACCCGCGCTGGTTCATCGACCACCTGCCGGCCGGCAGCCCGATCCGGTTCGAGACGCTCGGTCTGTCGATGGTGGGCCTCACCGTCGCGGGACCTCATGCCCGTGACGTGCTGCAGCCCCTGACGAACACGTCGCTCGCGACGGCCGACTTCCCGTTCATGGCGTTCCGCCGGGTCGATCTCGGCATGGCACCGATCTGGCTGTCACGGATGACCTACACCGGCGACCTCGGCTACGAGATGTGGATGGCGCCCGAGTACCAGCGCTACCTGTTCGACCTCCTGTGGGAGTCCGGGCAGCCCTACGACATGCGCCTGTTCGGGTTCCGCGCCCTCATCACCATGCGGTTGGAGAAGAGCTTCGGCACCTGGTACCGCGAGTATCGCCCCATCTACACGCCGCTCGAGGCGTGCATGGACCGCGTGCTGAAGCTCGACCACGACTTCGTCGGCCGCGCCGCCGTCGAGGCCGAGATGGCCGCGGGCGGACCGAAGCGACGGCTCGTGACGTTCCGCGTCGACGTCGATCCGGAGGCGCCCGCCGACGTGATCGGCGACGAGCCGGTGTGGCACGACGGTCGTGTCGTCGGCTGGATCACGTCCGGCGGCTACGCCCACTACAGCGGTGTGTCGCTGGCGATGGGATACATCCCGAGCGAGCTCGCCGGCGGCGACCAATTCGAGATCGAGATCATCGGCAAGCGCCGCCCGGCGACGCTGCTCCACGAGCCGGTGCTCGACCCGCAGGGCCTGAGAATGCGCGCCTGACCAGGTGTGACCACCGAAGCCGGGCGGTAGCTTGGAGGTGGATCGGGAGGTGCTTGCCATGCGCAGGTCGGTGGTGGTCGCGGTCGTTGGGGGTCTCTTGTTGGGGGCGCTGGCGCCGGGGACGTCCAGTGCCCAACTGCGAGCGCCGACCACCAGTGGTCTGGTCCTCGCCTACCAGTTCAACAGCGACACGGGCACGACTGCCCGTGACACCGGGCCGAAGGCGATCCACGGCACGTACGTCAACACGACGGCGGCCGCTGCTGCGAGCACGAGCCTCGCCGGCAAGGGCAAGGCCGCCAAGCTCGTCGGCGCGCAGCACCAGTACGTGGCGGTGCCCGAGCGCAACGCCCTCGACGTCAACAAGTTCACGCTCTCGGCGTGGGTGAAGTACACGGGCGTGCAGAACGACCGTACGTACGACCGCTGGGAAGTCCTCGAGAAGGCGGACGCCTACTGGATCAACATCCGCACCAACGGCAAGGTGCGCGTCGGCGGGTTCTTCGGGAGCTGCACGTCGAGCAGCGCCTGGAAGTACCTCGACAGCACCACGGCGCTGCCGCGCAACACGTGGACCCATGTCGCCAGCACCTACAACGGCTCGACCTTGACGGTCTGGATCAACGGCAAGAAGGCCGGCAGCCGTTCGGTGACCGGCACGACGTGCAACAACAACAACCCGCTCGCCGTGGGCGCGAAGAACTACCCGGCCAAGGGCCTCCTGGAGGCGTTCTTCGACGGCCAGATCGACGAGGTGCGCATCTACAACCGTGCGCTCTCGGCCAGTGAGATCGCCGGGTTGATGACCTGATCAGGTCGCGTCGACCGGCTCGGTGATGCGCGGCGGCAGACCGAACTCGGCGAAGCGCTCGGGGTAGAGGAAGTTGTGGTGGCCCACGATGCGGCCGCCCGCAACCTCGATGATCTGCACGCCGAACGGCTCCCACACCCCCGGTCCGGCCGGGCGGTAGCTGCCGAAGGCCGCCGTGCCGTTGACCATCACGGGGACGACCTTCGAGCCCGAGCACCCGATGCCCTGGTTGACGAACCACGACACGAGCTGATCGGCGCCCTGCAGCCACATGTCGAACGGCGGCATCGAGAGCACGACGTCGTCGCGCAGCAGGGTGACGAGCTGATCCATGTCGTAACGCTCGAACGCGTCGACGTAGCGATCGAGGAGCGCCTGGTGCGCAGGGTCGAGCGTCGAGTCGAGCGGTTCGTCCTCGATCGCGGCCAGCGTGGCGCGAGCGCGTTGGAGGGCGCTGTTGACCGAGGCGACCGTCGTGTCGAGCAGGTCGGCGACCTCGGTGGCCTGCCACTTGAGCACCTCGCACAGGATGAGCACCGACCGCTGACGCGACGGGAGGTGCTGGAGCGCGGCGACGAAGGCCAGCCTGATGGATTCGCGCGCCTCGGCCACCACCGCGGGGTCGCCGTCGGTGGCGATGACGCGGTGGTCGGCGATGGGCATGACCCACCGCTCGTCGGGAAGGGTGGCCGGCAGCGCCTTGACGTCGGTGGCGATCACCGAACCGTGCAGCTCCATCGGCCGGGCTCGGCGTTGTGGGCTGCGGTGCATGTCGATGCAGACGTGGTGTGCGATGCGGTAGAGCCACGAACGCAACGAGGATCGGCCCTCGAACCCGTCGACCGAGCGCCAGGCTCGGGTGAGGGTCTCCTGCACCGCGTCCTCTGCCTCGGAGCCGCCGCCGAGCATTCGGTAGCAGTAGCCGGTGAGGTCGCGGCGATGGGATTCGAGCACGCGCTCGAGCTGGTCGGGGGCGAGGTCGGCGGGGGCGATGGCCATGCTTCGATCGTACGCGACAGGTGTCACAGGCGGGTCCGCATCACCTGATCGGGCGCTCAGCCGTACGCCGCGGCCTGGATGTTGAACAGCTCGGCGTACGTGCCGCCGCGTGCGACCAGCTCGTCGTGCGTGCCCGCCTCGACCACGTGCGCACCGTCGAGCACCACGATGAGGTCGGCCATGCGCACGGTCGAGAAGCGATGCGACACCAGCACAGTCACCCGTCCCGCCCGGGCCTCGTCTCGCGCTGCGCCGGCGAAGCGTTCGAACAGCTCGTGTTCGGTCTCGGCGTCGAGGGCCGCCGTGGGTTCGTCGAGGACCAGGACCAGCGGCTGGTCGCGCATGAAACCTCTCGCCAGGGCGAGCTTCTGCCACTGCCCGAAGCTCACCTCGGCACCCTGGTCCCAGGTCGGTCCGAGCTGGGTGTCGAGCCCGTGCGCGAGCCGGTCGACGACGTCGCTTGCGCCGGCCCGATCGACCGCAGCCTCGGCCGCCGGCCGATCGTCGAGGCGGGGCAGGTCGCCGAGCCCGACGGTCCGCTGCGCGGGGAACTCGAACCTGGAGAAGTCCTGGAACGCCCCGGCGAGGCGACTGCGCCACTCCGCGACCGGCATCGACTGCAGGTCGACGCCGTCGACGGTGATGACACCGCCTGTCGGGGCGTACATGCGGGCCAGCAGCTTGACCAGCGTGGTCTTCCCCGCGCCGTTCTCGCCCACGACCGCTACCACCGACCCTGCAGGCAGCCGGAGCGAGACGTCGTCGAGCACCAGGCGGTCGGTGCCGGGGTAGCTGAACGACACGTGGTCGAAGACGATCGCGTCGTCGATGTGCTCGGGTGCGGGCGCCGTCGGTGTGCCCTGCGCCCGTTGCGCGTACGCCTCGAGCCAGACGAGCCGCCGCGAGCCGTCGAGCCAGAAGCCGCGCAGGAAGCCGAGCTCGCCCGCGGCGCCACCGATGTAGGCGGCGAGCCGGGTGCCGGCCGCGACGACGAGCACGACGTCACCAGCGCCGCGGTCGATGCCTGCGGCGACGAACACGATCGCGCCGACGTACGCGAGCCCGAAGACCGCCCACGACAACGAGTGCCACGCGGCGGTGGCTCTCCTCGTGGCGGCGACCGGGTCGTACCACCGCTGCCAGGCCTCACGACGATCGTGCACCAGCCGGTCGCCGGTGCCGGTCACACGCACCTCCTTGCCCGCTGGGGCCGACGTGCCGAGCACGAACAGGTGGCGTGCCAGGCGCCGGTTGGCGACGACGGATTCCTCCACGCGGCGTTCGACCGCCGGCCGCCACGTCGACGTGGCGAGCGCCGGGGCGGCGAACAACGGCAGCAGGGCGAGGAGCGGGTGGACGCTTGCGAGCAGCACGATCGTGACCGCCAGCCGGAACAGCCAGCCGAGCGTGGCGAAGAGCGACAGGAACATGTGGTCGAGCGTGAACACCTGCTCGCGCAGCATCTCGAGCCGGTCGAGGTACTCGGGTCGCTTGTGGTGCTCGATGGTCGGCACCGAGGCCTGCAGCTGCGCGACGTGGGCTTCGAGCACGATCGCGATGCGGTCGCGGAACCGCCGCTGCACGCGCTGCGACAGCACCCCGAGGTACCAGGTGCCCGTCACCGAGACGGCGAGCCCGAGCGAGGCCAGGACGATCGTCGTGCGTCGTCCGTCGTCGGCGTCGACGACCCCGTCGACCATGAGCTTCAGCCACAGTGCTAGCAAGGCGTCGGGCAGCATCATGAGCAGGGCGAGCCCGAGTGCCACCGAGAGCAGTCGGGGTTCGGCCCGCCCGGCGATGCGAAAGGTGCGCCAGAGGGCAGCCATCGATCCGGGCATGTCGACGTCGTGGTCGCCGGACTCAGAGTGACTCATGGACCACTTCCTCGCCGTGCTCGTCGAACTCGGGCTGGTCGACGTTGGTGAAGCGTGACGCCTGCAGGTCGAACATCGTGCGGTACCGGCCGCCGAGGGCGATCAGCTCGTCGTGCGTGCCGTGCTCGACGACGCGGCCGTGTTCGACGACGCAGATCCGGTCGGCCAGCCGCACGGTCGAGAAGCGGTGCGAGACCAGGATCGTGGTGCAATCCTTGGTCGCGCGCAGCACGCGTTCGAAGATCTCGGCCTCGCCCCGCACGTCGAGCTGTGCGGTCGGCTCGTCGAGCAGCACGAACCGTGCGCCGCCCCGCACCGCGCAGAGCGCCCTCGCCAGCGCGACCCGCTGCCACTGCCCACCCGACAGATCGGTTCCGCCCGGATACGCCTTCGACAGGATGACGTCGAGGTCGCCGGCAGCGAGCTGGTCGGCGCCCGCGTCGCGCAGCGCGGCACGGACGTCGTCGTCGGGTGCTCCCATCGGAGCCACGTTGCTCCGGACCGAGAGCTCGAACCGCACGAAGTCCTGGAACACCGCGGTGACGTGACGCTGCCACCGCGTGGGGTCGATCTCGGTGAGCGGTGTGCCGTCGATCTCGATCGAGCCGCCGGTCGGGTCGTACAACCTGCAGAGCAACTTCGCGAGGGTGGTCTTGCCTGCGCCGTTCTGCCCCACGATGCGAGCGACGAGCCGGCGGGTACGACGAGGTCGATGCCGGCGAGCACCGATCGTCCGGCCTCACCACCTGCGAGCGGGTACGCGAAGTGGACGTCGCGGAACCGGAGCTCGTTCGCACCGCCCGGAACGACGGCGGATCCCGAGGACGGCTGCTCGACCTCGCGGACCGCGTCCTCGAATCGAGCGAGTGCCGCGACCGGCGCGCTCGCCCCGTCGAGCGCCCAGTTGAGGCCGCCGAACGCGACCGACGACACGCCGATCGCGGCCTGCACGAACACGACGACCTTGGCGGTCGAGATGTCGCCGTCGGCCGCCCGGTCGGCGATGAGCCAGAAGACACCCACGTTCGCGGCCGTGACGATGCCGAGGCATGCTGCGACGGAGCGCTCGCGCAGCCGCGTGGCTTCGAACTGGAGGTCGTACAGCCGGCGGCGAGTGGAGACGAAGCGGTCGATCACCCAGCCGGCGAGGCCGAAGAAGCGCACCTCCTTCGCCGGCGACGCGTCGACCGCGAGCCGGTACGAGTAGTCAGCGTGGCGCTGTGCGGTGCGCACCTCGTCGGTGTTGCGATCGCGCCACACACCGCTTTCTCTCAGGAGCCAGTGGGTTGCACCCCAGGCGACGAGCAGTGGGAACGGGGCCCACCACTCGAAGCCGAACAGCAGCAGCGACGCCGCGAGCCCGACGGCGAGGTTGACGAGCCCACCGGCGATGAAGTCCATCGAGACGTCGAGTGGCGGCCCGGTCATGCCGAGGTCGAAGTCGCGCGCCATGGTGAGGTCGTCGGTCAGTTCCGGCCGCTCGAGGTGGGCGATGCCGGTGGGCGTCACGCACGCCGACATCAGCCGGTCGTACAGATGCGCGGCCAGTGAGCTGCCGAGGTTCGAGCTGACCATCTGGTGCACGGGCTGGACGACCAAGGTCGCCGCGAACAGGATGCCGACGGTGACGAGCGGTGCCGTGAGTGAGACGTCGCGAGTGACCGCGCTGACCAGCCAACCGAACGCGATCGAGGTGCCCGCGGGGAGCAGCCCACGGAGGACGACGAGCGCCCACCAGAGGTACGTCAGGCCGGGCGCGGCGCGCCGCAGCGCACCGAAGAAGCGCCACTCCGGGCGGGCTCGGAGACGTGCGATCACGACGCGGAACCTAGTTCGGGGGTGTGACGGGGTGGCACGGTCCTTCGTCGTTCGGGCCAGCCGATGTCCGTCGCACGGCTCGGACGAACCCGCCGCCACACGCGAGCGTCGCATGACGGCGCTTGGTCGCCGGTGCAATTCCCGGCACGATCGTGCTGTGAATCAGGACTTCGTGGAGAGGGGGTGGAGTACAGTGCCGGTCGGTATGCGGTTCGCGCTCGACGACCAACCGATGGACTACGTCGAGGGCGACACGATCGCCGATGCCATCGTGCGCGCGGGCGAGCACCCGCAGCACGGCGGCACCTTGTGCCTCGCCGGCGACTGTGGCAACTGCTCGGCCGAGGTCGACGGTGTGCCGTACACGCGCACGTGCCTCACGCGGGCACGTCCAGGCGTCGCGGTGCGTCGGCACCCCGCTGTCGGCGGTCCGCCGATCCGGCCGGTCGGCTCGCTCCACGCCGAGATCGAGGTGCGCCGCGAGCACGCCGACGTCGTCGTCATCGGTGCGGGCGAGTCCGGACTCGCGGCTGCAGACGACGCGACCGCAGCGGGCCGCGACGTGCTCGTGCTCGACGCGTCGTTCGACCATGAAGTGGTCGGCGTGTACCCCGGGCCTCAGGTCGTTGTCCGAGTCGGGGGCTCTGCGGGGCGGGTGTCGATGCTGCACGTGCACGCGCACGAGGTCGTCGTCGCGACCGGCGCTGCCGAGCTGCACCCGGTGTGCGACGGGAACATGCTCCGCGGGCTGTACACGGCAGGTGCCGCGGCGCACCTGGCCGAGCGTGGGGTCGAGGTCGGAGCGGTCGAGGTCGACCTGGACGACATCGTCCGGTTCGAGGGAGCGAGCGCGGTCGAGGCGGTGGTGCTGCGCGACGGCAGCCGGTTGCCGGCGACAGCAGTGGCGATCGGGAGTCGTCGGCGCGCGCCGCGCGACCTGCTGGCACGGATGGTGGACGACCCGGCGGTGCGCATCGTCGGGCCGGCTGCAGCGTCGTTCGAGCTGCCCCCGTGCCCCGAGTCGGGAATGGTGTGCCCGTGCTCGAAGGTCACCGTCGCCGACTTGCAGATGGTGTGGGACAAGGGCTTCCGGCACCTCGAGCTGGTGAAGCGGGCCTCGCTGTGCGGCACCGGAACGTGCCAAGGATCGGTGTGCCAGCCGCACCTGCGCAGCTTCGTCACCGAGCGGTCCGGGGCCCCGGCTCGGCCGTTCACGGGTCGGCCCGCGTCGCGGCAGCTCACCATCGCCGAGGCGGCAGCCGACGTGCACCTCGATGCGTTCCGGCGCACGGCGTTGCACGACGAGCACCTCCATCTCGGCGCACAGATGGATCGCTTCGGTGGCTGGTGGCGGCCGTGGCACTACGGCGACCACGTCCGTGAGTACTGGGCTGTGCGGGAGGGCGTGTCGCTCGGCGATGTGTCGACGCTGGGGAAGATGATCGTCACGGGGCCCGACGCGGTCGAGGCCCTCGAGCGCCTCTACCCCACCACCATCGCCGACATCCGCCCGGGACGCAGCCGCTACGTGCTGCTGCTGAACGAGCGAGGCCACGTCATCGACGACGGAATGGTGCTGCGCGAGACCACCGCCGACGGCAGCGACCGATTCGTCCTCACGTTCACGTCGGGTGGTGCGTCGTTCGCCGAGGCGTGGGTGCGCGACTGGATCGAGACGTGGGGCCTCGACGTGCGGTTGATGGACCGCACGATCTCGCTCGGCGCGATCAACGTCACCGGACCGCTGGCGGGCGAGCTGCTGCGCCGGGTGGGCCTCGACGACGCGCCCGGCTTCCTGCAACATCGGCACGCCGACGTCGCCGGGGTGCCGTGCCACGTGATGCGACTCTCGTTCACCGGAGAGGCCAGCTTCGAGCTGCACCATCCTGTGCACCTGTCGGCCGAGCTGTGGCGCGCGCTCATGGACGCCGGGCGCGATCTCGGCGTCGTGCCGCACGGGCTCCAGGCCCTGTTCGCGCTGCGGCTCGAGAAGGGGCATGTGATCGTCGGCATGGACACCGAGCTCGACACCACGCCGCGACGCATCGGGATGGACTGGGCCGTGAAGATGGACAAGCCCGACTTCATCGGGCACGCCGCGCTGCAGCGCACCGCTCCACTCGCCGACCATCGACGCCTGTTCGGGTTCACGATGGACGGCCCCGCACCCGTCGAGGGCTCGCCGATCTGGGTCGAGGGGCGGATCGTCGGTCACGTGACGTCGTCGTTCGCGTCGCCGGTGCTCGGGCGGACGGTCGCGCTCGGGTGGCAGAAGCAGACGCCATGGGCCGACGTCGTCACGATCGACGGTCGTGAGGCGCAGGTGACCGACGTGCCGTTCTACGACCCGAGGGGGCAGCGTGCGCGAGCCTGAACCCCTCCACGGGGTGCGCGTCGTCGCCGCCCCGGAAGCCATCGACTCGATCGTGACG
This sequence comes from Ilumatobacteraceae bacterium, assembly GCA_050248155.1. Classification (GTDB taxonomy): domain Bacteria; phylum Actinomycetota; class Acidimicrobiia; order Acidimicrobiales; family Ilumatobacteraceae; genus VFMC01. Next base: position 211,585 of record JBFWSW010000001.1, on the reverse strand, counting down.
GGCACCGTGGTGGTGCGCATCGCGCCCGACGAGGCGTTCGTGATCGGCGCGAGCGATCTCGACCTCGCCGACCCGCACGCGATCGTCGAACCCGAGAGCGCGTTCGTCGGTTGGTGGCTCGACGTCAGCGTGGCGTTCGAGCTCATCGGGCCCCGCGTGGAATGGCCGCTGCCTGCGCCTGTGCCGGGGTCGACCCAGCTCGCCCAGGGCCTCGTCGCCGGTGTCTCCATGAAGCTCTGGATCGGCGACTCGGCCGACGACGGGCGCGCGCTCGTCATGGTGTCGCGCTCTCTCGCGCACGAGGCGACCGATCGGCTGTTCGGCGGCGTGTCGTGAACGAGTTCGTCGAGACGCTGCTCGAGCTCACGTGGCACGAACCGAAGCGAGCGTACGACGTGGTCATCGTCGGCGGCGGTGGCCACGGCCTGGCGACCGCCTACTACCTCGCGACGCGCCACGGCATCACCGATGTCGCCGTCATCGAGGCCGACTACATCGGCAGCGGCAACTCGGGCCGCAACACGACGATCATCCGGGCGAACTACGGCATCCCCGAGTCGATCCGCTTCTACCGGCACAGCCAGCAGCTGTACAGCCAGCTCGAGGACGAGACCGACTGCTGGATCATGCACTCGACCAAGGGCATCATCTGGATGGCCCACACCGAGACGGCCATGCGTGCCGAGCGGGCACGCGCGCTGCTCAACACGGCCTGCGGGGCCGAGACGGTCATCGTGACGCCCGCCGAGATCAAGCAGCTGTGCCCGCTGGTCGACATCACCGGCGGTGGTCGCTATCCGGTCATGGGTGCGAGCCATCACCTCGGTGGTGCATCCGCTCGGCACGACCGAGTGGTCTGGGCGTATGCGCAGGGCGCCATGCAGCGCGGCGTCCACGTCGTCCAGGGCACTCCCGTCGTCGAGCTGCTGCGAAACGGTGATCGCGTCGTCGGCGTCCGCACGCCATCGGGTGACATCGCAGCCGGTGTCGTGATGAGTGCTGTCGGCGGCAACGTCACGCAGCTCGTCGCATCGGCGGGTCTGCGGCTCCCGGTGCGCACGCACCCGTTGCAGGCGTTCGTCACCAACGGCTACGCGCAGACGCTCGGTCCCATCGTGTCGTCCACCGAGTTCCTCGCGTACGTCTCACAGACCGCACGAGGTCAGATGCTCATCGGCCACGAGTACGAGCGCGAGCAGAGCTTCTCGCTGCAGTCGTCGTTCCAGTTCCTGCAGAGCTGCTCGGCGAAGATGAGCCACATGCTGCCCTTCTTGCGCGATCTCAAGATCCTGCGTCAGTGGACAGGGCGCTGCGACATCTCGGCCGACTTCTCGCCGATCATGGGCTTCACCGGCGTCGACGGTCTGCTCATCACGACGGGCTGGGGCACGTGGGGGTTCAAGGCGATCCCCGCCGGCGGCGAGCAGATGGCCGAGCTCATCGCGACCGGATCGACGCCCGAGATGATCGCGCCGTTCGCACTCGAACGGTTCGCCGCCGACCACGCGATGGCCGACCAGGGCTCGACGGGGACCCGATGAGCAGCCCGACGAGCGGCCCGAGGAGCGGCCCGACGAGCGACGCGGTGATCTGGTGCTGACCGTCACGTGTCCGAACTGCGGTCCGCGCCCCGTCGAGGAGTTCCGCTTCGGTGGCGAGCTCCCCAACCCGCCCGCGTCGCTCACCGAACCGTCGCTGATCGACTTCGATCGGGTGTGGATGTTCACCAACGAGCGGGGTGTGCAGACCGAGCGGTGGTTCCACGAGGCCGGTTGCCACCGATGGGTGACGGCTCGTCGCGACACGTCCGTCGACCGGTTCGTCGACGGCTGACTCGCCGTGTGTCGAGCGTGTCAATTCCTGGTGCGACTGTATTGCCAATCACTCGGGGTGGTTGACCACCTGCACCGACCACAGTAGGTTTCGGCTCGCTGGTCACACGGACCTGGCACATTCCTCAGGGGGAGCATCCGTGGAAGACATGGACCACGAGGCCGCAGGCGGCCTCATCGAATCGACGCTGTCCGGTCGCCTCACCCGGCGGACCTTCGCCAAGCGAGCCGCCGTCGCAGGCTTGTCGGTGCCGGCCGTCGGCGCGTTCATCGCAGCGTGTGGAGGCGACGACGACGATGACGCCGGCTCCGACACGACGATCGGCGGCACGCCGACGACAGCAGGCGGCACCGAGACGACAGGTGAGGCTCCGGCGACCACCGCGGGTGGCGGCAAACAGGGCGGCACCATCCGCGTGGCTGCGCAGAAGCCGGCCGGCCCCCTCGATCCGATCGCGATGGTCGACCTCGGCTCGTACGGGTGCATCGCCCAGTGCTTCGAGTACCTGTGCACCCTCGACGGCGAGGACATCGGCCCTGGGCTCGCAACCGAGTGGACGCCGAACGCCGACTCCACCGAGTGGACGTTCAAGCTGCGTGCAGAGGCCACATGGCAGGCGACGGGCAACCCGTTCACCGCCGACGACGTGGTCGCCACGATGGAGCGCATCGCGACCGGTGGCGACGGCCTGGGAGGCTCGATCAAGTCGGGCGACGTCACCGCAGTCGACGCCAACACGGTGATGTTCAAGCTGGCCAGCCCGAACGCCAGCCTCCCCTACCTGGTCTCGATCTACAACCCGCAATCGGCGATCACGCCCGCCGACTACGAGCTCGGCACCACCCTCGACGCCCGCCCGGACGGCACCGGCCCGTGGAAGCTCGCCTCGTACGACCCGACGACCGGCGCGACCTTCGAGCGCAACGACGCGTGGTGGGGCGGCGCGACCCCGCTCGACTCGGCCGACTGGCAGTTCTTCAGCGATCTCAGCTCGATGGTCACGGCCATGCAGGGCGGGTCCGTCGACGCGATCGTGCAGTTCTCGGCGATCGGTGGCGACGCGCTGTTCAACGACTCGAACTTCAACACCATCGCCATGCGCGCCTCGACGCACCGCGAGATCTGGATGAACTGCAAGGAGGGCCAGTTCACCGACAAGCGGGTGCGCCAGGCCCTCGCGCTGTGCCTCGATCGCGATGCGATGGTCGAGACGCTGTTCGCCGGCAAGGCCGAGGTGGGCAACGATCACCCGATCGCGCCGATGTTCCCGTTCTTCTCCCCCGACACGCCGCAGCGCACGCGTGACACCGAGAAGGCCAAGTCACTGCTGGCCGAGGCCGGCTTCCCCGACGGCATCAAGGCGACGCTCAACGCTGTCGACCTGCAGGAGATCCCGCAGCTCGCCGAGCTCATCCAGATCCAGGCGGCCGAGGGCGGCTTCGACCTCGAGCTCAACGTCGAGAGCGGCGCGACCTTCTACGACACCAAGTGGTGCCAGAGCTACCCGTGCGCCGGCTCGGCCGAGCTCGGCATCGTCGACTACGGCCACCGGGCCACGCCCGACGTCTTCTTGCTGAAGGCGTTCCGCAGCGGTGGCGACTGGAACTCGTCGCAGTACTCGTCCCCCGACCTCGATGCGGCGATCCTCGAGTACCAGGCGAACGCCGAGATCGAGGCCCGCACCGCAGCCTGCGCCAAGATCGAGGACATCCTCAACGACGACTGCCCTGCGGCGATCCCGTACTTCTACAACTACATCGGTGGCCACTCGAAGGCGTTCACCGGTGTGCGGCTGACGGCGCTGGGACAGATGCTGCTGGATCAGGCCGCGCAGGCCTGATCCCGGCCCGGTCGAGGTGGGGCTCGCTGGGTAGCCGCCGTGCTGCAGTACATCCTGAAGCGACTCCTGCTGTCGCTGGTGACCCTGTGGTTGCTGGTGACGGCGGTGTTCCTGATGGTGACGTTGCTGCCGACGGACATCGCGCGGGCCATCCTCGGCAACACCGCCGACGAAGCGGCGGTCATCAACTTCCGTCGGGAGTTCGGCCTGAACGATCCGCTCATCCAGCAGTACGGGCGGCTGATGAAGAGCCTCGTGACGTTCGACTTCGGCGTGTCGTGGTCGACCAAGCGGCCGGTGTGGGGGATGATCTCCGGACCCCTGTTCCGGTCGGCCAAGTTGGCCGGGCTGTCGCTGCTGCTGTGCACGCCGATCGCGATCGGTGCCGGTCTGCTCGCTGCCAAGTTCCGTGACTCGGTGCTCGACCGGGTCATCGTGCTCGTCGGTCTGGCCACCTCGTCGATCCCCGAGTTCGTCACCGCTGCGCTGCTCGCGGTCGTGTTCGGTGTGCAGCTCGGCTGGTTCCCCTCGATCTCGAACATCCCGGCGGGCACGTCCCCGTGGGGCCAGGTCGAGTACCTGTTCCTGCCGGCGGCGGCGATGGCGATCGTGTACTTCGGCTACATCGCGCGCATGATGCGCGCCGGCACCATCCGCGCGCTCGACAGCGACTACACGCGCACGGCCACGATGAAGGGCCTCACCGCGCGGCGGGTGATGTTCGGGCACGCGTTCCGCAACTCGATCGCGCCCACGATCACGGTCATCTCGATCCAGATCGGCTACCTGTTCGGTGGCATCGTCGGTGTCGAGCTGGTGTTCAACTACCCAGGACTGTCGCGGGTGATCCTCGACTCGGTGAACGACCTCGATCTGCCGGTGCTGCAGATCGCCGTCATCGTCGTCGGTGGCATCTACATGATCACGACGCTGCTCGCCGACCTGGTCATCGCGTGGCTCAACCCGCGCGCGCGACTCGAGCTGGGCAACCAATGAGCGCCGCGCCCACCGTCCTGCAGCAGGCCGCCGCCGAGCGCAAGCAGGCCCGGCGCGAGAACTGGCGGCTCCTACGGCGCAAGCCGGGCTTCCTGATCGGCTCGTTCATCTCGCTGGTGTGGATCGTGTGCGCGATCGGTGAACGGCGCATCACCCCCTACGACCCGTTCACCGACACGACGACGTCCAAGCTCCGGCCCAACAGCGATCACTGGTTCGGTACCGACAAGATCGGCCGCGACATCCTGTCGCGCGTGATGGCCGGGGCACGCGACGTCCTGCTCGTCGCTCCGCCGGCAGCCGTCCTCGGCGTCATCCTCGGCACCATCCTCGGCATGGTGATGGGCTACTTCCGGGGCAAGGTCGACCTCGTGCTCAGCCGGTTCGTCGAAGCCGCGCTGTCGCTGCCCGTCGTGCTGATCGGGCTCCTCGTCCTGAGCCTCGGCCAGACCAGCGATCTGCTGAACACGATCACGTTCCACTCGCGCAAGGTGCTCGTCATCGAGGTCGTCGCCATCTTGTTCGCGCCCATCGTCGCCCGCACCGTGCGCGCGGCCGTCATCGCCGAGCGCGACCTCGACTACGTGACGTCGGCGCGACTGCGCGGTGAGTCGTCGTTGTTCGTCATGACACGCGAGATCTTCCCGAACATCCTCGGCCCGATCATCGTCGAGCTCACCGTGCGCATCGGTTACGCCATCTTCACGGTGTCCACCCTCACCTTCCTCGGCGTGGGCGTGCAGCGCCCGTCACCCGATTGGGGGCTCGCGATCTCCGAAGGGCGCGACCTGCTGCAGGCCGGCATATGGTGGCCGGTGACCTTCCCGGCGCTGGCGATCGCCTCGCTCGTGATCGGGGTCAACCTGATCGCCGACTCGATCCAGTCCGCGTACGAACGATGAACGTGTCCGAACGATGAGCACTGCACTCGACCCTTCTCACACCCCGTCGGACCGCGGGCAGGGGCCGACGCTCGACGTCGACGACCTCGAGGTCGTGTACACCGTGCGCGGTGTCGACCGGGCCGTGCTGCGCGGCGTCTCGTTCACAGTCGCGCCAGGCGAGGCGTACGGGCTCGTCGGCGAATCGGGCTGCGGCAAGTCGACCACCGCGTACGCCGCGCTCCGCTACCTGCCGCGCAACGGCCGCATCACCCGTGGCACCATCTCGGTCGACGGCACCGACATCACCCGGCTCAACCGCGAGCAGCTGCGCCGTTTCCGGGCCACCCAGGCGTCGATGGTGTACCAGGACCCGGGCAGCGCGCTCAACCCGACGATCAAGGTGGGCAAGCAGCTCGTCGAGTCGTTCAGGGTGCTCGGTCAGTCGAAGGACCAGGCGCACGAGAGCGCGCTGGCCGCGTTGCAGCACGTGCAGATCGCCGACCCGTACCGGGTGATGCACCGCTACCCGCACCAGCTGTCGGGCGGCATGTTGCAGCGGGTCGTGATCGCGATGGCACTGGCGTGCGACCCGAAGCTGCTCGTGCTCGACGAGCCGACCACGGGTCTCGACGCGACCGTCGAGGCCGAGGTGCTCGACCTCGTGCGCACCCTCCGGAGCGAAACCGGCGCGGCCATCCTGCTCATCGCTCACAACCTCGGTGTCATCCGCTCGATGTGCGACCGGGTCGGCGTCATGTACGCCGGCAAGATCGTCGAAGAGGGGCCGGCGCATCAGGTCTTCGACGACCCGAAGCACCCGTACACGGTCGGCCTGCTGCAGTCGCTCCCCCGCCACGGCCGCCGCAAGGGCGATCGCGCGCTCACCACCATCCCGGGCACGTTGCCGTCACTCGGAGCCGAGCTGCCCACGTGCGTGTTCGTCGACCGCTGCCCGCTCGCCACCGATCTGTGCCGCACGGTCGTCGCCCCGGTGGTCGATCTGTCGGCGGACGGCGTCGCACGGATGACCCGCTGCCACTACCCCGACCTGGTGTCCACCATCGAAGAGCGCGAGTCGGCGGCCGTGTCGTCGTCGCGCGGCGAGACGGTGCTGCAGATCACCGGCGTGTCCAAGACGTTCCGTCAGTCGGGTCACGACGTGCCGGCGCTGGTGGGGGTCGACCTGTCGGTCGCCGACGGCGAGACGCTGGGCTTGGTGGGTGAATCGGGCTCGGGCAAGAGCACGCTCGCCAAGGCCATCCTCGGCGTGCACAGTCCCGACGCCGACGGTGGCGAGATCGTCCTCGACGACCACCAGCTGGCCTCGACCACGGGCGACCGGTCGACCGACGACAAGCGGGCGATGCAGATCGTCTTCCAGAACCCCGACTCGGCGCTGAACGCGTCGTGGACGGTGCGGCGCATCCTCAACCGCGCGGTCCGCAAGCTGACGGGCGCGAACCAGGCCGAGACCGACCGGCGCGTCGCGACGTTGGCCGACCACCTGCGGCTGTCGCCGCGGCACCTCGACATGAAGCCGCGGCAGCTGTCGGGCGGGCTGAAGCAGCGCGTCGCGATCGCCCGCGCCTTCGCCGGTGACCCGCGCATCGTCGTGTGCGACGAGCCGACGAGCGCGCTCGACGTCTCGGTGCAGGCGGCGATCCTCAACCTGCTCGCCGAGCTGCAGAGCGAGCAGCGCACCAGCTACGTGTTCATCAGCCACGACCTCGGCGTCGTGCGCTACCTGGCCGACCGCATCGCGGTCATGTACCTCGGCCGGATCATGGAGGTCGGCGACACCGACGAGATCTTCGCCGGCCCGCAGCACCCCTACACGGAGGCCTTGCTGTCGGCGGTGCCGAGCGTCGATGGCGAGCCGAGCACGCGCATCCGTCTCGAGGGCGAGATCCCGAGCCCTGCCAACCCACCCAGCGGCTGCGTGTTCCACCCGCGCTGCCCGCGAGTGCTCGCAAGCGGCATCTGCTCGTCGACCGAGCCACCGATGATGGAGGCGTCGCTCGGGCACACGATCAAGTGCCACATCCCGCCCGACGAGCTGCGCCGGCTGCAGCAGACACCCGCCGACGCATCGCTCGGCTGAGGTCGAGCTCACGTGGACGCCGCTGCTGCGCCGGCCCGATCTCGTTCGGGTGGCCGCAGCGCCCGGATGGCCGCCCGCACGGGTGCCGGCGCCCGTCCGTCGGCTCCGGCGTTCATCCGGCGCGAGATCCCGCCGTACGAGCTGCTGAGCGACGAGGGTCTCGCGCTCGTCGAGGCCAAGGCCGACGAGATCCTCGCCGAGGTCGGCATCGAGTTCCACGGTGACGACGAGGCGCTGCAGCTGTTCGCCGGTGCAGGTGCCACGGTCGACGGCTGCACTGTCCGCTTCGACCGCGGCCACGTCCGCAGCTTGTGCTCCACGGCACCGCGCGAGTTCACGCAGCTCGCCCGCAACCCCGATCGCTCGGTGCAGATCGGCGGCACCTCGGTGGTGCTGGCGCCCACATACGGCTCGCCGTTCGTGCGCGACCTCGCCGGTGGTCGGCGCTACGGCACGCTCACCGACTTCCAGAACTTCGTGAAGCTCGCCTACAGCAGCCCGTGGCTGCACCACTCGGGTGGAACCGTGTGCGAGCCCACGGACGTGCCGGTCAACAAGCGGCACCTCGACATGGTGTACGCGCACCTGCGCTTCAGCGACAAGGGGTTCATGGGATCGGTCACCGCGCCCGAGCGCGCTGCCGACTCGATCGAGATGGCGCGCCTCGCGTTCGGCGCCGACGTGGTGGACGAACGCTGCGTCATCCTCGGCAACGTCAACGTGAACTCGCCGCTGGTGTGGGACGCGACGATGACGGGCGCGTTGAAGACCTACGCCCGTGCCAACCAGGCCCCGGTCGTCGTGCCGTTCATCCTCGGCGGGGCGATGGGTCCGGTCACCAACGCGGGCGCCGTCGCCCAAGCGCACGCCGAGACGCTGGTCGGCATCGCGCTCGGTCAGCTGGTCCGGCCCGGGTCACCGGCCATCTACGGCAACTTCTTGTCGTCGATGGCCCTCCGCAGTGGCAGCCCCACCTTCGGCACGCCCGAGCCGGCGATCGGATCGCTCGTCGTCGGCCAGCTCGCTCGCCGGGTGAACCTGCCGCTGCGCTGCTCGGGAGCGTTCACGTCATCGAAGGTGCCCGACGGCCAGGCGATGCAGGAATCGGCGGTGTCGATGATGGCAGCCCTCTTGTGCGGGGCGAACTTCATCCTCCACTCGGCCGGCTGGCTGGAGGGCGGTCTGGCCATGGGCTACGAGAAGTTCATGATGGACCTCGACCTCTGCGGCGCAGCGCACACCTACCTCCGCGGCTTCGACCTCTCCGACGACCAGTTCGCCCTCGACGCGTTCGCCGAGGTCGGCCCGGGCAAGCACTTCTTCGGCTCGCAGCACACCCTCCGTCACTACGAGACGGCCTTCTACGATCCGGTGCTCAGCGACAGCTCGAGCTTCGAGCAGTGGCGCGACGCCGGCGAGACCACGTCCGAGCAGCGTGCCGCCGCGCTGTGCGAGAAGGTGCTCGCCGACTACGAGCCACCCCCGATCGACGACGCGGTCGACGCAGCCCTGCAGGATTTCGTGGCCCGGCGAAAGGCGTCGATGCCCGACCAGTGGTACTGAGCCCGTGATAGTGAATGACCGTGCGTGACGACCCGCTGCTGCAGCCGTTCCAGCTGAAGCACCTCACCTTGCGCAACCGTGTCATGTCGACGGCGCACGAGCCGGCCTACTCCGAGGACGGCATGCCGAAGGACCGCTACCGGGCCTACCACGTCGAGAAGGCGAAAGGCGGCCTGGCGCTCACCATGACTGCCGGTACCGCGGTCGTCTCGCCCGACAGCCCGCCCGCGTTCGGGAACCTCCTCGCCTACCGCGACGAGATCGTGCCGTGGATCCGGGCGATGACCGACGAGATCCACGAGCACGGCGCGGCGGCGATGATCCAGATCAGCCACCTCGGCCGCCGGACCGGCTGGAGCCAGGACGACTGGCTGCCCGTCGTCGCCCCATCCGCACTCAGGGAGCCGGCACACCGGTCGCACCCGAAGGTGGCCGAGCACTGGGACATCGACCGCATCGTCGGGCACTACGCCGACGCCGCCGAGCGGATGCGGGTCGGGGGCATGGACGGCATCGAGGTCGAGGCGTACGGCCACCTGTTCGACCAGTTCTGGTCGCCGGCAACGAACCATCGTCACGACGAGTACGGCGGCTCGTTCGACAACCGCCTCCGCTTCCCCCTGCGCGTGCTGCGGGCGATCCGCGCCAGGGTCGGCCCCGAGTTCATCGTCGGCGTCCGCATGGCCGTCGACGAGCGGCGAGAGGACGGCATCGACCTCCCCGTCGGCCTCGAGATCCTGCGCCGGCTGCGCGCCGAGTCGCTGATCGACTTCGTCAACGTCATCCGGGGCAACATCGTCAACGACGTCGTGCTGTCGGAGGTCATCCCCATCCACGGGATGGCATCGGCACCGCACCTCGAGTTCGCGGGCCTGGTGCGCGAGGAGAGCCGCCTCGCGGTCTTCCACGCGTCGAAGATCGACGACGTCTCGACAGCTCGGCATGCGGTGGCCGAGGGGTTGGTCGACATGATCGGCATGACCCGGTCGCACCTCGCCGATCCGCATCTCGTCCGCAAGCTCGAGGCCGGATCCGAAGCCTCGATCCGGCCGTGCGTCGGTGCCACGTACTGCCTCGATCGCATCTACCAGGCGGGCGAGGCCCTGTGCATCCACAACGCGGCGACCGGGCGCGAGCTGACGATGCCGCACGTGATCGAGCGAGCCGACACACCTCGGCGAGTTGTCGTCGTCGGCGCGGGCCCGGCCGGGCTCGAAGCGGCGCGGGTGTGCGGCGAGCGCGGTCACCACGTCACGGTGATCGAGGCGATGCCGTGGGCGGGCGGGCAGATCAAGCTCGCCGCCCGCAACCCCCGCCGGCGCGACCTCATGGGCATCGTCGAGTGGCGGATCGCCGAGCTGACCCGACTCGATATCGACATCCGCTACGACACGCTCGCCGATGTCGACACGGTGCTCGACCTCCAGCCCGACACGGTCATCGTCGCGACCGGCGGGCTGCCCCAGCTGCCGCCGTTCGAGCACGGGCACCACCTCGTGTCGGGCGCATGGGACGTCGTCGGTGGCGACGTCCGGCCCGAGGGCGACGTACTGCTGTACGACGACGACGGCACGCACTCGGCGATGACGACCGCCGAGCTGATCGCCAGGTCGGGGGCGCGCCTCGAGATCGTGACGCCAGAGCGCACGGTGGGCATCGACGTCGGGGGCCTCAACCTCGTGCCGTACGCGCGGGCGTTCAACGAGACCGACACCCGCATCACGCTCAACCAGCGGGTGCGCTCGGTGGAACGATCCGACGGGCGCCTGCTCGTCACGCTCGGCAGCGACCACACGCCGCATCGCCGCACACGCATCGTCGACCACGTCGTGATGGACCACGGCGTGCTCGCCAACGACGAGCTGTACCACCAACTCGTGCACTGCTCGGTGAACGCGGGCGAGGTCGATCACGAGGCGCTGATGGACGGGCGGCCCCAGACCGTGCACCGCATCGCCGACGGCCGCTTCCGCCTGTTCCGCATCGGCGACGCGGTCGCCGGGCGCAACATCCACGCCGCGATCTACGACGCCCTCCGCCTCTGCAAGGACCTCTGACCCGGGCCCGATCCCCACCCCCACGTCGCCCGGCCCACCCCCTGACCTGACACACAAACGCTCCGCGGGTCTGGGCGGTGACGGAAACGGGGTCGCCGAGATTTCCGTGACCACATGCGGCCGCGGAGTGTTTGTGCGCTCACCGAAATTTGCGCGCACGGGCCGGCTTGGCCGACCCGCCGAGCGGTGAGTGTTCCGCATCGTGGGCGCGTTCCACCATGCGAGACAGATGCGCTACGCTGGTGCGACGTCTCGACCACCCGCGACCACTCAGGGGGCCATCGTGTCATTCCCGTCCGACCTCGACATCGCTCGAGCCGCCACCTTCGAGCCGCTCACCGACATCGCCGCGCAGATGGGCATCGGGCCCGAGCTGCTCGAGATGCACGGCGACCAGCTGGCCAAGATCAAGCTGGAGGCGATCGATGCGCTGAGCGACCGGCCGACGGGCAAGTACGTCGTCGTCACCGCGATCACACCGACACCGCTCGGCGAGGGCAAGACGACGACCACGGTCGGGCTCGGCATGGCGATGCAGCACATCGGCAAGCGCGCCGTCATCAGCCTGCGCCAACCGTCGATGGGGCCGACGTTCGGCATCAAGGGTGGTGCGGCCGGCGGCGGGTACAGCCAGGTCATCCCGATGGAGCTGCTCAACCTGCACCTCACCGGCGATTTTCACGCCGTCACCGCGGCGCACAACCTCCTCTCGGCGATGGTCGACAACCACCTCCACCAGGGCAACGAGCTCGACCTCGACCTGCACAACATCACGTGGCGTCGCGTGCTCGACGTGAACGACCGGTCGCTGCGCAACATCATCGTCGGCCTCGGGGGCAAGATGGACGGCGTCACCCGCCAGACGGGGTTCGACATCACGGCGGCCTCGGAGGTGATGGCCATCCTCGCCCTCGCGACGTCGCTCGAGGACATGCGCGCCCGGCTGGGGCGCATCGTCGTCGGCTACACGCGCAGCGGCGCTCCGGTCACGGCCGAGCAGCTGAAGGCGGCCGGCTCGATGGCGGTGATCATGCGCGAGGCGCTCAAGCCCAACCTGCTGCAGACCCTCGAGCACACGCCGGTGATCGTCCACGCCGGCCCCTTCGGCAACATCGCCCACGGCAACTCCTCGATCGTGGGTGACCTCGTCGGCATCCGCAGCGGCGACTACCTCATCACCGAGGCCGGGTTCGGTGCCGACATGGGTGCCGAGCGCTTCTTCAACATCAAGTGCCGCGCCTCGGGCATGGTGCCCGACGCAGCCGTGCTGGTCGCCACCGTCCGTGCCCTCAAGGCGCACAGCGGCAAGTTCAAGATCGTCGCCGGCAAGCCACTGCCCGCCGATCTGCTCGCCGAGAACCCCGACGACGTGCGCGCCGGCGCGGCGAACCTCGTGAAGCAGATCGAGAACGTGAAGGTGCACGGCGTGTCGCCGGTCGTCGCGATCAACGCCTTCCCGGGAGACTTCGACTCCGAGCACCAGGCCATCCGCGAGATCGCCGAGTCCGTGGGCGCTCGGGTGGCCGTCTGCACGCACTTCTCCGACGGCGGCAAGGGCGCGACCGACCTCGCCCAGGCCGTGGTCGAGGCGTGCGACGAGCCCAGCTCGTTCCGGTACTGCTACGAGGCCACCGACACCTTGAAGCAGAAGATCGAGGCGGTCGCCACCAAGATCTACGGTGCCGGCAACGTCACCTACTCCGCCGCGGCCAACACCCAGCTCGCGCGGTACGAGCAGAACGGGTTCGGCAACCTGCCGGTGTGCATCGCCAAGACGCACCTGTCGATCTCCGCCGACGCGAGCCTGAAGGGTGCGCCCACCGGTCACACGCTGAACGTCCGCGAGGTGCGAGCCAGCGTCGGCGCCGGGTTCGTCTACCCCATCTGTGGTGACATGACCACGATGCCCGGCCTCGGCTCGGCGCCGGCCGCGTCGATCATCGACTTCGACGACAACGGTGAGATCGTGGGGCTGTCGTGACCGTGGCGCCGGCAGGTGCGTTCGAGCGCACCGCGGGCGGAGCCGTGCTGATGGACGGCAACCGCCTGCGCGACGAGATGGTCGCCCAGCTGCGCGCCACGGTCGAGGCGGCGGGCTCTCCCCCGGTCTGCCTCGCGACGATGCTCGTCGGTGACGACCGGCCGAGCCAGCTCTACGTGAAGAGCAAACAGAAGAAGGCGGCCGAGGCGGGCATGACGTCGCGCCACGTCGAGCTGCCCGCCGACGCGTCGCAGGCGCAGGTCGAGGACGCCGTCGGGGCGCTCGCCGCCGATCCCGGGGTCCACGGCATCCTCTGCCAGCTGCCCCTTCCCGACGGCCTCGACCCCGAGCCGGTGCTCGCGCTCGTGCCGCCCGAGAAGGACGTCGACGGCCTCACCGAGCGGTCGATGGGACGCCTCGTCCGCGGCTTGCCGGGCCACGTGCCGTGCACGCCGCTCGGCGTCGTCCGGCTGATGGAGCGCTACGGCATCGCCACGTCGGGCAAGCGCGCCGTGGTGATCGGCCGATCCACCTTGGTGGGGCTGCCGCAGGTGCTGCTGCTCGGCCGCAAGGGCGTCGACTGCACGGTGACGCTCGCGCACTCGCGCACGCCCGACATGGTCGAGGTCTGCCGCGAGGCCGACATCATCGTGGCCGCTGCCGGGTCGGCTCGCATGGTGACCGCGCAGCATGTGAAGCCCGGTGCGGCGGTCTTCGACGTCGGCGTGTCGCGCAGCGAGAGCAAGATCGTCGGCGATGTCGACTTCGACGCGGTGCAGGCCGTGGCCGGGGCGATCACCCCGATGCCCGGCGGCACGGGGCCGATGACCATCGCGTGCCTGCTCGAGAACACGTTGTCGGCGGCCCGCATGCAAGGAGCGTTCCCCGCGTGAGCACGGTCCAGTCGGTCGAGCGGGCGTTCGCGGTGCTGCGCTCGCTGACCGCAGGGCCGGCAGGCGTCACCGAGCTGTCCGACCGGGTCGAGCTGCCGAAGAGCACCGTCTCGCGCCTCCTCTCCACGCTCGAGGAGCTCGGCGCCGTCGAGCAGGTCGAGGCCGGGGGGCACTACCGCATCGGCTCGTCGATGCTCGATCTGGCCGCGGCCGCGCAGCCGGGTCGATCGCTCATCGGCGCAGCTCGACCGCAGCTGGTCGAGCTCGTCCGCATGACGGGAGAAGCGGCAGGCCTGTCGGTGGCCGATGGCAACGAGATGCTGTACCTCGACCAGGTCAACCCCGACACCGAGCTGCAGGTGCGCGACTGGACGGGCACCCGCATCCCGATGCACGCCGTTCCCTCCGGTCAGGTGTTGTTGGCCGACGCGGGCGATGTCGACAGCTACGTCGAGGCTCCGATGGCCCGGTTCACGCCGCACACGATCACCGAGGCGGGGCAGCTGCGCGCGCGGCTACGTGACGCCTCACGCGCTGGGTACGCGTGGGCCATCGACGAGTTCGCCGACGGCCTCAGCTCGGTGGCTGCTCCGATCCGCGATCCGGGCGGGCGCGCGGTGGCCGCGATCCACGTGTACGGTCCCTCCTACCGGTTCCCTGGCGATCGAGCTCGAGACGAGATCGGTCGCCTCGTGGTCGAGGCAGCCAACCGCATCCACGTCGACTAGAGCAACCAGAGCAGGACGCCCACCGTGGCAGGGATCGATCAGTACGACTTCATCATCGTCGGCGGCGGTTCCGCGGGGTCGGCGCTGGCCAACCGTCTGAGCGCCGAGCCGGGCAACCGCGTGCTCGTGCTCGAGGCCGGACGGCCCGACTACAAGTGGGACGTCTTCATCCACATGCCGGCCGCGCTGATGTTCCCCATCGGCAGCCGCTTCTACGACTGGAAGTACGAGAGCGAGCCCGAGCCGTTCATGAACGGCCGCCGCGTGTACCACGCCCGCGGCAAGGTGCTCGGAGGGTCGAGCAGCATCAACGGGATGATCTTCCAGCGCGGCAACCCGATGGACTACGAGCGGTGGGCGGCCGACCCCGGCATGGAGACGTGGAGCTACGCCCACTGCCTGCCGTACTTCAAGAAGATGGAGACGTGCCTCGCCGGCGCGGACGAGTTCCGTGGTGGGAGCGGGCCGCTCGAGCTCGAGCGGGGCCCGTCGAAGAACCCGCTCATCGAGGCGTTCCTCACGGCGACCGAGCAGGCGGGCTACCCGCGCACCTCCGACGTCAACGGCTACCGGCAGGAGGGCTTCGCCCGGTTCGATCGCAACGTGCGGCGCGGTCGGCGGCTGAGCGCGGCACGTGCCTACCTCCATCCGGTGATGGACCGCCCCAACCTCTCCGTCGTCACGCGCGCCCTCGTCCGTCGAGTGCTGTTCGACGGCACCCGCGCGACCGGCGTCGAGTACTCGGTGCGCGGTCACCGGCGAACAGCGACGGCCGGTGAGGTCGTGTTGTGTGGTGGCGCGTTCAACACGCCGCAGCTGTTGCAGCTGAGCGGGGTGGGCGACGCCGAGCACCTCCGTCCCCTCGGCGTGCCGATGGTGCACCACCTGCCCGCGGTCGGTCAGCACATGCAGGACCACCTCGAGGTCTACGTGCAGCACGCGTGCACCCAGCCGGTCTCGCTGCAGCCGTCACTCGCGATGTGGCGACGACCGATCATCGGCGCGCAGTGGCTCTTCTTCCGGCGCGGACCAGGTGCGAGCAACCACTTCGAGTCGGGTGGGTTCGTGCGCAGCAACGACGATGTCGCCTACCCGAACCTCATGTTCCACTTCCTGCCGATCGCGGTGCGCTACGACGGCAGCGCGCCGGCCGGTGGTCACGGCTACCAGGTGCACATCGGGCCGATGTACTCGAACTCGCGCGGCTCGGTGAAGATCCGCTCGACCGACCCCGATCTGCATCCCGAGCTGCGGTTCAACTACCTGTCGACACCGGAGGACAGGCGGGAGTGGGTCGAAGCCATCCGCACCGCACGCACGATCCTGGCCCAACCCGCGATGGCGCCGTTCGACGGGGGCGAGACGTCACCCGGCCCGGAGGTCGAGACCGACGACCAGATCCTCGACTGGGTGCGCAAGGACGGCGAGACCGCACTGCACCCCTCGTGCACGTGCCGCATGGGCGCCGCCGACGACGACAGCGTGATCGACCCGATGACGATGCAGGTGCACGGGCTGCAGGGCGTGCGCGTGGTCGATGCCTCGGCGATGCGCTACGTGACCAATGGCAACATCTACGCGCCGGTGATGATGATGGCCGAGAAAGCAGCCGACCTGATCCTCGGCAACACGCCCTTGCCGCCCGAGCACGTGCCGTTCTTCCGGGCGGGGCCGGAGGCCTGAAGCCCCGACCCCGCCCTGAGGCGGGCGTCAGCCCAGCCAGCCCTCCACCACGTCGGGGTTGGCCGCGACCCATTGCGCTGCCGCATCGGCGGGCGCCATGCCGTCGCTGTCGATCATCGCCGCGATCTCGTTCTGCTGCTCGGTGGTCAGCTCGAACTTCTTCAGGAAGTTGAAGGCCGTGGCGTTCTTGGCCTCGAGTCCGGCCGACGCTGCCTTGTACAGCGGATCGGGTGCGTAGTCGCACGCGTACGCACCGTCGGCCGCGGCCGCCGACGCGAGGCACTCGTCCGTGACCTCGGGAAGCTTCACCTCGGTGAGGGCGACCTTCGACTGCAGCCAGTGGGGCTGCCAGAACTGCAGCAGCAACGGCTTCTGGTCGGCCACGGCGGCGTTGATCGCGGTGATGAGCGCCGCCTCGGAACCGGCCACGACGTACTTCAGGGGCAGTCCCAGGTTGGCGATGATCTGCTCGTCGAAGGTGACGTAGCTCGGATCGCCCATCAAGAACTGGCCGAGATCGCCGCTCTCGGCGGTCGCGAAGAGCTTCGCCAGCTCGGGATCCTTGAACCCTTCCCAGGTGGCGAGCTCGGGATGCTCGTCGACCACGAAGGTCGGCACGTACCAGCCGATCTTGGCCGACGGTCCGAGCAGACCGAGGTCGACCACCGACTGCTTGCCCGTCACGTAGGTGTCGTAGTCGGCCGCGTGGCCCGACGGCCACACCTCGAGCGTGGCGTCGATCTCGCCGGCGTCCATGCCGACCCAGGTGGCGTTCTCGTCGATGTCGATGAGCTCGGTCGGCGTGCCGAGCTGGGTCTCGAGGACGACCTTGGCCACGTTCGCGTTCACGGCCGAACCGGTCCACGGGTTGACCGCGAGGACGATGCCGGCGCCGCTGCCGGTGGGCGTGCTGCCCCCGGAGGCCGCGGTGGTGTCGGTGCCGCCCGCAGCGGTGGTGACGGCCGCGGGTTGCGTGGTGCTCGCCGCGTCGTCGTCATCGTCGCCGCCGCATGCGGACGCAACGAGGCCGAGGGCGACGAGGCCCACCGCGGTGAACCTCACCCTTCGACGGATGCTCTTCATGTACTCCCCCTTGTGATGGATGGACGATGCTGGCTCATTGGGTCTTGCGGAGACGTGGGGTGCGTGTGGGTTGTTCGGGACGGGTCCCCCACGCCTGCGTGATCCGGTCGAGCACGATCGCCAGGAACACGATACTCAGCCCACCGGCGACGCCCTGGCCGATCTTCTGGATCGGCTTCGCGAACGCTTCGTAGGCGACCAGGCCGAGCGCACCGCCTCCGATGAGCGCGGCGATGATGACGGTCGCGAGCACCATCAGGATCGTCTGGTTGACACCGAGCAGTATCGAGCGGAGCGCCAACGGGAGCTGCACCTTCACCATCTCCTGTCGCTTCGTGGCACCGAAGGAGATCGCTGCTTCACGTGGCGTGTACGCCACCTCGCGCATGCCGAGGCTGGTGAGGCGGATGCACGGCGGGATCGCATAGATGACCGACGCGACGACGCCGGCACCGCGTCCGATGCCGAACAGGAAGAGCACCGGGATGAGATAGACGAACGCGGGCATCACCTGCGCGACGTCGAGGAACGGGCGCATGACGGCCTGTGCTCGGTCGGAGCGCCCGGCCCACACGCCGAGCGGGAGCGCGATGGCGACGCTGATCACGAGGGCGACCAGCACCTGGCTCAAGGTGTTCATCGCCAGGTCCCACATCTCGGTGCGGCCGGTGCCGCCCGGGATGCTGCCCATCGCGCCGATCGCGACGAGACACCCTGCGCACCCCAGCGCGAGCCGCCAGCCACGGCTCAGCCACGCGATCGCGCCGATCGCGACGACCACCACCAACCAGGGCAGCCACACGAGGAACCGACGCATCGGCTCGAGCACGTCGCGGACGAGGAAGTCGTTGATCGACTGCGTCCCACCGATGACAGGGACGTCGTTGCGCAGGTTGTCCTGCACCCATCGCACGGCGTCGTTGACCGAGCCGCTGATGTCGACCGTCAACCAGGATGGGAAGTCGGTGATGTCGAACGCGATGGCGATCGCGCACGTGACGACCACGGCACCGATGGCGATCGATGCGGCCGTTCGGCGCCCGACGGGTGGCAGGCGGACGATCGGCGGCCGGCCGGTGGTGCGGCGCTCGCCGGTCGACACACGGTCCAGCGCGATGGCCAGCAGGACGATCCCGAAACCAGGCACGAACGCGGCGCCCACGTCGTTCTTCTGCAAGCCACCGAGCACGCGGTTGCCGAGGTCGGGTGCCCCGAGCAACGACGCGATGACGACGACGCCGAACGCCATCATGATGACCTGGTTGAGCCCGAGCAGGATGGTGCGCCGCGCCATCGGCAGTTGGACCTTGACGAGCTGCTGCCAGGACGTGCAGCCGAACGAGTGACCGACCTCGTCGATCACCACCGGCACGTTGCGGAGCCCGAGCGTGGTCAGGCGCACGGCCGGGGGCACGGCGTAGACGACGGTCGCGACGACGGCGGGCGGGTACTTGATGGTGAAGAACACCGTGATCGGGATGAGGTAGACGAAGACCGGCATCACCTGTGCCGAGTCGAGGAACGGCCTCAGGACCCGCTCGACGAGCGGTGATCGTGCCGCCCAGATGCCGAGCGGCACGCCGATGCACAGCGAGATGACGACCGCGACGATCATGATCGACAGCGTCACCATCGCCGGATCCCACACACCGAGCACGCCGACGCCGAGCATCGCGACGGCACCGGCGACCGCGGCGCGGGCTCCGCAGGTGCGCCAGCCGACCGCTGCGACGATGGCCAGCACGCCTGGCCAACGGACGTGTTCGAGCGTCCACAGCGTGGCGCGCACGGTGGCGTCGAGCGCGTCGGTGACGGGGTTGAAGAACTTCGTGAAGATCCAGTTCGTCCCGTTGTTCTGGACGGTCCACATGTAGCGATCGCGCGCCCACTTCTGCAGTCCGATGTCGAGCCACGAGGGCACGTCGGGCGACACCGCCACCGCGATGATGAAGGCCGCGCCGATGACGACTGCAGGAACGACCCACCTCGGCCACGGTCGACGGTGGGCGTACGAGGTCGCTGGTGGTGCGGCGGCCGCAGTGGCCACGGTCAGATCGCCTCGTTGTCGATGACCGAGAGCACGCCGACGCGGTCGATCGAGCCGATGCCCGCGCCTGCATGGTCGATCACTCGAACCGGCAGCTCGCTGCGGGCCACCAGCGACACGACGTCACGCACCTTCGTGGTCTGCGGGACGTCGCCGGCGAAGGGGCCGGTCCCGAGCTCGCCCATCACCGCGTCGACCGGCACGACGTGCGAGCGTGGGACGTCGCGGACGAAGTTGCGCACGTAATCGTCGGCCGGTTCCAGCACGACCTCGGCGGGCGTGCCCACCTGCACGAATCTGCCGTCGCGCATGATCGCGATCCGGTCGCCCAGCCGCAACGCCTCTGAGAGGTCGTGCGTGATGAACACCATCGTGGTGCGCACCTCGCTGCGCAGGCGGATGACCTCGTCCTGCATCTCGCGACGGATGAGCGGGTCGAGCGCGGAGAACGGCTCGTCGAACAGCAACACGTCCGGTCCGGTGGCAAGCGCGCGCGCCAGCCCGACGCGTTGCTGCTGGCCGCCGCTCAGCTGGTGCGGCTTGTACTCCCCCATCCCGTGGAGGCCGACGAGCTCGAGCACCTGCGCGGCGCGGTCGCGGCGCACCTTGCGGTCGGTGCCACGGATCTCGAGCCCGAACGCGACGTTGTCGATGAGTGTGCGGTGCGGCAGCAGACCGAAGTGCTGAAACACCATGGACACCGTGTGCCGGCGCACCTGGAGGAGCTGTGCGTCGTTGGCCGCCGTGACGTCGGTGCCGTGGATGCGCACCGTGCCGGCGGTGGGCTCGATCAGCCGGGTGAGGCAGCGCACGAGCGTCGACTTGCCGCTCCCCGAGAGGCCCATGACGACGAACACCTCGCCGGGTGCGACATCGAGGTCGATGTCGCGCATCGCCACGACACATCCCGTCTGGGCCTCGAGCTCGTTGCGCGGCAGGTCGGCGAGGGGCGAGCCGACGATGCGCTCGGCGCGATGGCCGTAGACCTTCCACAGACCTCGTACCGAGATCATCGGATCCGACACAGAACCTCCATACCCTGCCCGGCAGCTGCTCCGGGCACCGCGCCCCGGAACCCGCAGCTTAGACGCCCGCGTCGAACCCTGACTCGACGTTCAGGCCACCGGCCGGCCCGGTTCGCGGGTCGCGCACGCCGCCACCTGTCGGTGGACGAAGGCGAGCTTTCCGACGACTGCTCCAGTGGGGTCGAACGGATAGAGCGCCGTCGCCCCCAGAGAGTCGGCGATCGCCCCCAACGCAGCGTTGATCGGGCGCCAGACACGAAGCAGCGGGTCGATGCCCGGGCCAACCTCCTGCGAGGAGACCGCGGGGTCGGGCTCGGGGACGAGGCCGTGTCCGATCGCAGTGTCGGTGGCATCGACGATGTGGAGGTAGTGGGCGAAGGTCTCGGCCCAGTCCTCGAGTGGATGGGAGGCGGCGTACGGGCTCACGAAGCGCGAGTCGTCCCACGTGCCGGTGGCCCCGCGGTAGTACTGCTCGATGGCCGTCCGGTAGTCAGCGGACTCGTCGCCGAACAGGCGCCGGAAGGCGTCGAGGTCGTCGGTCCGGGCGACCAGGCGTCCCCAGAAGTAGTGGCCCACCTCGTGACGAAGGTGGCCGATCACCGTTCGGAACGGCTCGTCGAACCGCCGACGGAGGTCGTCGCGGTGACGATCGTCCACCTCGGCCAGGTCGAGCGTCACGACGCCGTCGAGGTGACCGGTGATGCCGCCCTCACCGGGAAGGTAGACGAGGTCGAACGCCAAGCCGTCGGGAACGGACGCCGAGCGCGGCTCGACCGGAAGCGACAGCCCGTCGAGCTGATGCAGCAATCGTCGCTTGGCCGCCTCGGCGACCCTCCACGCCTCGACCGCCTCGGGGTGCTCGGTGTCGGGGCGCCCTCTGGTCAGACGGCACGACCTGCACCACTCGCTTCCCGACTCGGCCGGCGTCACCCAGTTGCAGCCCCAGGCCGTGTTGAGGCAACGCCACACTGTCCCAGCAGAGCCGGCGACCTCGTAGGTGACTGGATCGGGGGTCTCGAGCAGCACCCGGATCGCTCGTGCGTCGCTGACGTAGGCGAGCAGGGCACCGCACGCACTGCATCGCTGGGCAGAAAACGACACAGCTGCGCCGCAGCGATCGCAGTGGAAGATGCGCATGGTCCGTCGAGCTCGAGGCTGCCGGTCCGCAGTCGTGCCCACTCGAGCCGACTCGTGCCGAGCAGGACGAGCATACCCCCGTGGCCGTGCTGCAGCCGGTACGGTTGCCGCACCGCCGACCGCTCGGGTCGGCATCGACCGACACGAGAGCCAGGATTCACATGGAGCTGCGGGTGACGCGCTGCGAATCCGTCCGGCTCGTTCCCGATCCTCGCCGGGTGATCACCAAGTCGTTCGTCCCTCGGGAGGAGATCTACGCGGACGGCTCGACTCGCATGGACGCCGTTCTGACACGGCTGCTGGCGATGTCGGACGACGACGTGGGGACGACCCTCGACGATGCGAGGCGGCTGTTCGACACCCGGCACCGCGATCTCGAGGCCATCTTCGAGGCGAGCTTCGGGGTCGTCGCTGCGCACCTCGACCAGATGGAGGCGTCCGGCCCGAGCCCGATCGCACTGACCGGCGATCGGCGCCAGCTGATCGGTGCCTACTTCACGCACGAGTACTCGATCGAGGCGGCAGCCCTCGGCAACCCGTCGATCGTGCTCGCCCCCGATCAGTCCGACGTGGGAGACGGCGACGTTCGGGTCGTGGTGAGCCTGCGAGCGGTCGGCGAGGGACACACGTCGTCGATCGAGTTCCGCTCCGGGGTGGTCGGTGCGGACGGTTCGGTTCGGCTCGACCCGCCGAGCCCGTTCGCAGTGACGGGCGACCCGCGTCCGGCCGAGCTCGACACATCGTTGTTCACCGCCAAGCTGTCCGACCTCGGGATGCTCAACGACGTCGCCGCACGTGTGCTCGCTCGACTGCCGGATCGGTTCACGATCGCGGACGTCGAGGCAGCGACGGGGCTGCTCGAACGCGAAGGGGTCGAACGATCGATCTCGGGGGAGACGACCCGGCTCGTGCACTGGCTGGCCTCGTCGAGCTACCACGTCTCGTTCCCGGTGTCGCTCGACATCTCCGAGCGGGTGCTGTTCCCGAGAGGCCCGGCCGAGAGCCACGGGATGGAGGATGCGCGCTTCGTCCGCTTCGTCGACGACGACGGCGCGGTGACGTTCTACGCGACCTACACGGGATTCGACGGTCACCAGATCCTGCCGCAGCTCCTCGAGACCCGTGACTTCACCGAGTTCCAGGTGAGCACCCTGGGCGGCAGGGCTGCCCGCAACAAGGGCATCGCGATCTTCCCCCGGCGGATCGACGGACGGTACGCCGCGCTGGGTCGGCACGACAACGTGAGCAACTTCCTGATGATGTCCGATGACGTCCGAGTGTGGAACGACTCGACCGTGGTGCAGCAACCCGAGCGGCCGTGGGAGCTGATGCAACTCGGGAACTGCGGTTCTCCGCTCGAGACCGAGGCCGGCTGGCTGGTGATCACCCATGGCGTCGGCCCGCTCCGGCGGTACTCGCTCGGCGCGCTGCTGCTCGACCTCGACGACCCGACTCGCGTCGTGGGCCACCTCGACGAGCCGCTGCTCAGCCCGAACGCCGACGAGCGCGAGGGATACGTGCCGAACGTCGTCTACTCGTGCGGCAGCATGATCCACCGAGACCACGTGATCCTGCCGTACGGGTTCGCCGATGTCGGTGCCGGCGTCGCGACGATCTCCCTGGAAGCCTTGCTGACCAAGCTGACGGATCGGAGGACGTCGTCGGTCAGAGCTCGGCCCGGGAGCGGTGTTGCATCGTCGTGATCAACGCCAGCGTCGACTCGGCGCCCTGGTTGAGGTTCGGGCCGGTGGGCGTGAGCCCGTCGAAGCCGCCTCCGGTGACCGGATCGCACATCGACACACCCAGGTCGTTGGCGCCGCCGAACCAGTCGATGGCGAGGTTCAGCCCGTGTCGCCATTCGGAGTCGCCCGTCACCGCGTGCGCCCGCGCGCACGCGTCGGCCAGCGCCGCAACCTCGATCGGTTGCTGATCGAAGCGAGGCGCCCGATCGGCCGGACCCGCACCGGCGACCGGCACCGGTGACAGGTGGCCGTCGACGGTCTGTCGGTCGAGCAGCCACCGCAGGGCAGTCAACCCGGCGGCAAGAGTGTCGTCCCGCTGCAACAGGTGACCGGCCACGATCAACGCCTCGGCGATCGCCGCGTTGGCGTAGGTGAGCCGCTCTTCCGGCCATGGCCACTGCGGGTCATCCGGGATCGGGCCGATCGTGACGACGGCGTCGGCAAGGATCTGTCGCGCCGCCGCGTGCCGCGGCACGACGGCGAGCAGTTCGGCCGCCCCGACCGCGGCGAACGCCATCGACCGGCGATGCGGGGACCGCTGCCCGACGGCGCGCCGGAAGTACGAGACCGCACTGTCCCGCATCGACTGCTCCGTCGCCAGGTGAGCAGTGGAGCCGAACGCCCACACGCTTCGGCCCCAGCAGTCGTCGACACCGCGGCGACCGCGCCAGCGACCGTCGGCTCGGCGTCGATTGCGAACACGCCCCGTCACGCCCTGAGCATCGACGAGGAACCGGAAGCACGACCTCTCCAGCTCGACGAGCTCGCGTCCCGCATCCGGCTCGCGAACGATGGCGATCAGCAAGCGGGCCACGTCGTCGGTGCAGTATCCCTCGTCACGGCGAGGGATGCTCATCTCGGCGTGCTCGAAGATCCCCACCTCGTCGCTCATGGCCAGCACGTGACCCCACGCAGGCAGCGTCGGACGTCCGGCCGATGGCATCGGCGGCGGCCCCACTGGTGGCCGAGTCATGCCGACACCGGTCGCCCGCCCAGCGGGTGCACGAGACGGGCCCCGAGGGCGTCGTAGCGGGCCGCCACTGCTGCCCACGACAGGTCGGGAGCGAGGCGGCGTGCCTCGGCCGCCATCGCCCGTGCCCGTTCGGGGTTCCCGAGGACCGAACCGATCGCGGCCGCCAGTGCGTGGGCATCGCGTTGCGGCACGACAATGCCGGCACCGCTGGCCAGCAGCTCGACCGCATGCGGAAACGTCGTCGACACCACGGGCCGGCCCGCCGCCACGGCATCGACGAGCACGCCCGACGTCACCTGGTCGTCCGAGTCGTACGGCAGCACGACCAGGTCGGCGGAACGGATCAGGTCGACGAGTGATCCGAGGTCGCGATAGGCGTCGTCGAAGCTGATCCGCGATCCCGACCCGCTGCGACGGGCACGCTCGACGAGCATCGAGCGATACGACTCCCCGCTGCGCTGCCGGACCTTCGGGTGGGTCGCCCCGGCGATCAGGTACGTCGGGGGCGGATCGAGCTCGGCGAGCTCGGCGATCGCGTCGATCGCCCACTCGATGCCCTTGCCAGGCCCGAGCAACCCCCACGTCAGCACCCGCGGCGGGCGATCGCTCGGTGCGTCGTCAGCGACGCCGGGCCAGCAGTCGCCACCGTGACCGGTGTCGACCGCCGTGGTGGCCGGTGGCGTCGTCGCGCCGTGAGGGATCACGACCACCTTGCCCGCGTCGACATCGAACCGCGACACCAGTCGGTCGCGTGCCGTGCCCGTCATCACCACGACCGTGTCCGCTCGGGCGCATGCTCGTTCGAGGACGGATCGCTGACCGGCGGACGGTCTGCTCAGCACGGTGTGCGCGACCAGGATCACCGGGACGACCATCGCCGACATCATGCCGAGCACGTCGTGGCCGTCCGTGCCACCGTAGATGCCGTACTCGTGCTGGACGATCGCCACATCCGTCGCGTTGATGGCGTCGATGCACTCCGAGCGGCGAGACGGCGAGCCGTCACCGAGCGAGCACACGACCAGCGGATCCTCGAGCGCCTGCTCGGGTCCGCAGCGCACGACGTCGACCGTCGCCCCGTGCGCGATGAGGCCCGCGCTGAGCGCCGCAGCGAAGGTCGCGATGCCACAGGCCATCGGAGGAAAGGTCGACAGCATGCCGAAGGTCCGATGGTCGAGCTCGCGCTCGACCTCCATCGGGGCCGAGATCATCGGGTC
Source organism: Ilumatobacteraceae bacterium (assembly GCA_050248155.1). Taxonomy (GTDB): domain Bacteria; phylum Actinomycetota; class Acidimicrobiia; order Acidimicrobiales; family Ilumatobacteraceae; genus VFMC01. Next base: position 185,802 of record JBFWSW010000001.1, on the reverse strand, counting down.
GTACACGGTCGCGCTCCTCACGTCGGCTCGGTCGAGGCGACGGGCCTGCGAAAGGCGACAGACCCGATCGGTCGTCCGGCCCAAGCGAGGCGCACTCATCCAAGAAGGATCAGGCCACGATACCGCTGCAAGCGGCCGGGCGCGTACGCTGCGCCGATCACCACCTCGTCAGACGATGCACGAGTCGATCTGCCCCGCTTGCGGATCGCCGTGCTCGCACCGCTCGCCTGGCGAACCCCGCCGCGCCACTACGGTCCCTGGGAGCAGTTCGCCTCGCTCCTCACCGAGGGGCTCGTGGCCGCCGGGCACGACGTGACGCTGTTCGCCACCGCCGACTCGGTGACGACCGCCACCTTGGTCGGCTCCAGTCCGTGCGGATGGTCCGAGAGCTCCGAGATCGATCCCAAGGTCGCGGAGTGCCTGCACATCGCCTCGGTGTACGAGCGTGCTCACGAGTTCGACATCATCCACAACGGCTTCGACTTCCTGCCGCTCACCTACTCCGGTCTGGTGTCGACACCCGTGGTGACCACCATCCACGGGTTCTCGTCGGCGCGGATCGTCCCCGTGTACGAGCGCTACGACGCGACGACGCACTACGTCGCGATCAGCGACAGCGACCGGCACCCGGCGCTCCACTACGCCGCCACCATCCACCACGGCATCCGAACGGGTGATTTCTCCACGAGCCCCCGACCGGGTGAGCACCTGCTCTACTTCGGCCGCATCCACCCGGACAAGGGAACCGCCCACGCGATCGAGGTCGCTCGTCGCAGCGGACGCCGGCTCGACATCGCCGGGATCATCCAGGACGACACCTACTTCCGTCACCACGTCGAACCGCACATCGACGGCCAGCAGATCCGTTACCTCGGCCCGATCGACTCGGCGCTGCGGGCTCGAACGCTGAGCAGCGCCCACGCCCTGCTGCACCTCATCGACTTCGACGAGCCCTTCGGCTACAGCGTCGTCGAAGCGATGGCGTGCGGCACCCCTGTCATCGCGTTCCGTCGGGGCTCGATGCCGGAGATCATCGACGATCACCGGACCGGGTTCCTCGTCGGCGATGTCGACGGCGCGGTCGACGCCGTCCGCTCCGTGGTCGACCTCGACCGGCACTCGATCCGTCGGACAACCGTGGCGCGGTTCGACGTCGCCGCCATGGTCGACAAGTACCTCGCGGTCTATCGATCGGTGCTCCGCGCCTGAGCTCGAACCTGCACGACGCGCGCATGACGGCCCGCAGCGCTAGTGTGGGTGCTCAGCCCGTAGGGACGCCGTGGTTGGAGCAGGACGAGTGATCGCCGCACAGCACACAGGCTCGACGCCTCTGCTCGACAGCAAGGAGTCGCCGTGCCCGTCACCAACGAATCGGCCTGCATCCAGACCCATCACCGTTGTGCTCGCTGCCGTCGGGACTTCCCCCTCGACGCGGGCGCCGATCCTCGCACCGCATCGGACTGGTGGGCCTGCGACCCCTGTCGCGCCGTGCTGCTCCCGAACCGGACGTCGTGATGCTCGCCTTCCAATGGAACGCACTGAAGTGCGGTGACCCGGTGTTGGTCCACGACGACGACTCGCCCGGCCTCGACATCCACGACGGCGTGGTCACCATCGTCGAGACACGCCGCGGCGGCTCGAATCAGGTCGGGATCAGGATCGGCGCGACCGGCAAGATCGTGAGACCGCGGCGTCACGCGGTGCACCAGCTCCCTCCTGACCGGCGATTCTCGTGCTGGCGTTGCGACCTGATCGCCGCCCGCCGGTCGGCACCCGACGTGGCGGCCGCATGATCGCCTTCGAGTACCTGATCGTCTCGCTCCCGACCTTCGGCGCCCCCAGCACGACCCAGGGTCGATCCGCGTCGGTCGACGTGCTCAACTTGGAAGGCGCCGAGGGCTGGGAGGCGGTCGGCATGACCTCGCTTGCCGACTCGGGTGTGGCGGTCCTCCTGAAGCGGATCATCGGTCGACACGTGGGTGTCACCGCTGCCACATGAGGGCGGGCGTCTCGAGGAGGCGTTTGACGTCCTGGATGAACTCTGCGGCGTCGGCGCCGTCGATGACGCGATGGTCGAACGACGACGACAGGTTCATCATCTGCCTCGGCACGAGCGCTCCGTCGCGGTAGACGGGACGGGTCTCGATCTTGTTCACGCCGACGATCGCGACCTCGGGGGCGTTGATGACCGGCGTCGTCACGACACCGCCGAGCGCGCCCAGGCTGGTGATCGTGATCGTCGACCCGGTGAGTTCGTCGAGGCGGATCTTGCCGGTGCGGGCAGCCTGCGACAGGTGGACGATGGTGTCGGCCGACTGCCAGAGGTCGAGCGAGCCGGCCGACCGGACGACTGGCACCATCAATCCCCGTGGCGTCTGCACGGCGATGCCGAGGTGCACGGCGTGGTGCCGGTTGATGACGCCCGCCTCGTCGTCGAAGCGAGCGTTCACCTCGGGATGGTGGGCGATGGCCTGGACGACCGCACGCATGATGAACGGCAGGACCGTGAGCTTCTGTCGACCCTCGGTCGCGTCGTCGTTCAGCTCGCGTCGCAGCCGTTCGAGCTCGGTGACGTCGACCTCTTCCACGTAGCTGAAGTGCGGGATGCGGCGCTTGGCGGCCTGCATGCGCTCGGCGATGTTGCGCCGGAGGCCCGTCACCTTCACGGGCTCGACCGTGTCGTCGTCGGTGCCTGCGGGCGGTACGGCCGGCCTGGCCGAAGCGACGGGTGCCGCGGTGCGAGCAGTGAGCAGCGCGTCGAGATCGGCGTGCACGATGCGCCCAGCGGGGCCCGAGCCCTCGACGTCGGCGAGGTCGATGCCGAGCGTCTTCGCCCGGGCCCGCACCGCAGGTGCCGCCAGCGTGCGCGTGCCTCGAGCCAGGCGGGCGATGGCCGGATGGGGCGCCGATGCCGGGGCGGCAGGCGCGGCTGGGACAGGTTGCGCAGACGGCGCTTCGGCGTCGGCAGCCGGCGACGCCTGGCGGGCGGGCTCGGCCGCTGGTGGGCCGGCGGGTTCGGCGTGCCCGTTCAGCTCGAAGCGCAACAGCTCGGCGCCCACCGCGACGACGTCGCCCACCTCGGCACCCCGCCAGGTGATGGTGCCGTCGACCGGTGCGTACAGCTCGATCGTCGCCTTGTCGGACATCACCTCGGCGACGACGTCGTCGGACGTCACCGTGTCGCCGACGTTCACCCGCCACTCGACGATCTCGGCCTCGGCGACGCCCTCACCGACGTCGTGGAGGCGCATCGAGTAGGTGCTCATGCCTGCATCACCCGCTTCAGCGCGGCGCCGACACGCGCCGGCCCGGGAAAGTAGTCCCACTCCTGCGCGTGCGGGTACGGCGTGTCCCACCCGGTCACGCGCTCGATGGGCGTCTCGAGGGAGTGGAAGCACAGCTCCTGCACGGTCGCCATCAGCTCGGCCCCGAACCCGCTGGTGCGCGTCGCCTCGTGGACCACCACGCAGCGACCGGTCTTCGCGACGGACGCCTCGATCGTCGCCGTGTCGAGCGGCAGCAACGTCCGCAGATCGATGATCTCGGCGTCGACGCCTGTCTCGGCAGCGGCGGCCTCTGCCACGTACACCATCGTGCCGTAGGCGAGCACGGTGACATCCTCACCGGGCCGGCGGATGGACGCCTCGCCGAGCGGGATGCGGTAGTACCCGTCGGGCACCTCGCCGAGGAGATGCTCGGACCATGGCACCACCGGACGGTCGGGGTGGCCGTCGAAGGGTCCGTTGTAGAGGCGCTTCGGTTCGAGGAAGATCACCGGGTCGTCGTCCTCGATCGCCGCGATGAGGAGTCCCTTCGCATCGTAGGGCGTGGACGGCATCACGGTCTTCAGACCGCAGACGTGGGTGAACAGCGCTTCAGGGCTCTGGCTGTGGGTCTGCCCACCGTGGATGCCACCGCCGCACGGCATCCGCACCGTCATCGGGGCGGTGAAGTCGCCGGCCGACCGGTACCGCAGTCGAGCCGCCTCCGAGAAGAGCTGGTCGACACCCGGGTACACGTAGTCGGCGAACTGGATCTCGGCGACGGGGCGCAGGCCGTACGCGCCCATGCCGATCGCCACGCCGACGATGCCACCCTCGGCGATGGGCGTGTCGAAGACGCGGTGCACGCCGTACTTCGACTGCAACCCTTCGGTGCACCGGAACACGCCGCCGAAGTAGCCGATGTCCTCCCCCAGCACGACGACGTCGTCGTCGCGCTCGAGCATCACGTCGAGCGCCGAACGGACGGCGACGTTCATGGCCATCGCCGTCATCGTTCGCGCTCCCGCTGCTCGGCCTGCAGCTGCTCGCGCTGTCGTTGCAGATGCAACGGCATCTCGGCGAACACGTCGTCGAAGATCGTGTCCGATCCGGCAACCCGCCCGTCGAGCAGGGTGCCGTAGCTCTCGGCCTCGACCGCGGCGGCCTTCACCTCGGCGTCGACCTCGGCTTCGAGTTGGACGTGCTGCTCCTCCGTCCAGCCGTGACGGGCGATGAGGTGCAGCTTCAGCCGTTCGATCGGATCGCCGAGCGGCCACGCCTTCCACTCGTCGACCGGTCGGTACTTCGACGGGTCGTCCGATGTCGAGTGCGCACCCGCCCGGTAGGTCACCCACTCGATGACGGTCGGCCCGTGGTTGGCGCGGGCTCGCTCCGCTGCCCATCTCGTGACTGCGAGGACGGCGAGGAAGTCGTTGCCATCGGCGCGCAACGAAGGGAGTCCGTAGCCCATCGCACGTTCGGCGAAGGTCGTGCTCGACCCACCGGCGATGCGCTGGAACGACGAGATCGCCCACTGGTTGTTGACGATGTTCAAGATGACGGGTGCCCGGTACGTGGAGGCGAACGTCAGCGCGTGGTGGAAGTCGGCCTCGGCCGTGGCCCCCTCGCCGACCGCGCCGGACGCGATGCAGCTGTCACCCTTGATGGCCGATGCCATCGCCCATCCGACCGCCTGCGGCAGCTGCGTGGCCAGGTTGCCGGAGATGGTGAAGAAGCCCTTCGCCTTCGACGAGTACATCACCGGCATCTGCCGACCGCGCAGCGCATCGCGCTCGTTCGAGAAGAGCTGGCACATCATGTCGACGAGCGGCCAGTCACGGGCGATCAACCAGCCCTGGTTGCGGTAGGTCGGGAAGAACATGTCGCGCGGGCCGAGCTCGAGCGACTGCCCGACGGCGAACGCCTCCTCGCCGCGGCTGCGCATGTAGAACGACGTCTTGCCCTGCCGTTGCGCCCGCTCCATCCGGGTGTCGTACGACCGGGTGACGAGCATGGCTCGCAGGCCGCGACGCAGGACGTCGGGATCGAAGCCGACATCCCAGGGCCCCACGGCGCTGCTGTCGTCGTCGAGCACCCGGATCATCGTCTCCGCGAGGTCGCGGACGGCGACCGGATCGGAGTCGATCGGCGGGCGCCGCGCCGAGCCCGCAGGCGGCACCTCGAGGTACGAGAAGTCGGGCTCCTCACCGGGGCGGGCGGGTGGCTCGGGAACGTGGAACTGGAGGGCTACGTCATCTGGCATGGTCGATCGGCTTCATTGCTAGCACTCGTCGACGAGAGGCTTTGTCAGAGAGTCGGACGTCCAAACGTTCCCTCGCTACTGTGCCGCCATGCCAGCGCCTCCGGCCGCAGCACGAGCGGTCGTCATCGGTGGAGGGATCGTCGGCTGCTCGACCGCGTACCACCTCGCCCAGCTCGGCTGGACCGACACAGTGCTCGTCGAGAAGCACCAGCTCACGTCGGGTTCGACGTTCCACGCGGCGGGGCTGGTCGGCCAGTTGCGCACGAGTGCGAACATCACTCAGCTGCTCGGACACTCGGTCGAGCTGTACCGGCGGCTCGAGGCCGAGACGGGTCAGGCCACTGGCTGGAAGATGAACGGCGGCGTCCGTCTGGCGTGCGACGCCGAGCGGTGGACGGAGGTGAAGCGGCAGGCCACGACGGCAACGAGCTTCGGCCTCGAGATGCACCTGCTGTCGCCGCGCGAGGCGCAGGACCTGTGGCCGCTCATGGAGGTCGACGACGTCGTCGGCGCGGCGTTCCTGCCGACCGACGGTCAGGCGAGCCCGAGCGACGTCACGATGGCGCTGGCACGCGGCGCGCGGATGGCCGGCGTGACGATCTGCGAGGACACCGAGGTGGTGCGGATCGAGGTCGTCGACGGCGTCGTCAAGGCGGTCGTCACCGACCAGGGCCGCATCGCGTGCGAGAAGGTCGTCGTGTGTGCGGGTCAGTGGACGCGCGCGCTGGCCGCGACGGTGGGCGTGAACGTGCCGCTGGTGTCGGTCGAGCACCAGTACGTCATCACGACGCCGCTCGACCCCGAGGTGCCGCGCGACCTGCCGACCCTGCGCGACCCCGACCGGTTGACGTACTACAAGGAGGAGGTCGGGGGTCTGGTGATGGGCGGCTACGAGCCGAACCCGATCCCCTGGGCAGTCGACGGCATCCCGCGGCCGTTCCGGTTCCAGCTGCTCGACCCCGACTTCGACCACTTCTCCCCGATCATGGAGCTGGCCATCGGCCGGGTCCCGGCGCTCGCCACCGCCGGCATCAACCAGCTCATCAACGGACCCGAGAGCTTCACGCCCGACGGGAACTTCATCCTCGGCGAGGCACCCGAGCTGAAGAACTTCTTCGTCGGTGCAGGGTTCAACGCGTTCGGCATCGCTGCGGGCGGCGGCGCCGGCATGGCTCTCGCCCAGTGGGTGCACGACGGCGCGCCACCGTACGACCTGTGGGTCGTCGACCTCCGGCGCTTCGGTCGGCCCCACCACGACACCGACTGGGTGCGCACCCGCACGCTCGAGGCCTACGGCAAGCACTACACGATGGCGTGGCCGTTCGAGGAGCACGGCAGCGGGCGACCCTGCCGTGTGTCGCCGTTGTACGGACGCCTCGCCGAACAAGGCGCCGTCTTCGGTGAGAAGCTCGGCTGGGAGCGGCCGAACTGGTTCGCCGACCCAACCCTCGATGAGGTCGCACGTGACGAGTACACCTTCGGCCGCCAGAACTGGTTCGCAGCCGTCGGGCGCGAACACCGTGCGTGCCGTGAGGCCGCGGTCATCGTCGATCAGACCTCGTTCGCGAAGTTCGCGCTCAAAGGTCCCGACGCACTCGCTGCGCTCGACTTCATCTGCGCCAACGACGTCGACAAGCCGGTCGGCTCGCTCACCTACACACAGATGCTCGACGACCGGGGCGGCATCCAGTGCGACCTCACCGTGTGCCGAGTCGCGCACGACGAGTTCTACATCGTCACCGGCACCGGGTTCGCGACGCACGACTTCGACTGGATCCAGCGCAACATCCCGGTCGGCTCGAACGCGCAGCTGTTCGACGTCACGTCGGCGTGGTCGGTGTTGACGCTGATGGGCCCGCGATCGCGGCAGATCCTGCAGTCGGTCACGCGAGCCGACCTCGGCAACGACGCCTTCCCGTTCGCCACGATGCAGACGATCGGCATCGCCGGCTGTCCGGTGCGCGCGCTGCGCATCACGTACATGGGCGAGCTCGGATGGGAGCTCCACCTGCCCGTCGAGTATGCGATCGCCGTGTACGACGCCGTCATGCGAGCCGGGGCGCCGCACGGTCTGGTCAACGCCGGCTACCGGGCGATCGAGAGCACCCGGCTCGAGAAGGGCTACCGGGCGTGGGGCTCCGACATCGGCCCCGACCACACGCCGCTCGAGGCAGGGCTCGGCTGGGCGGTCAAGCTGAAGTCCGATCGTCCCTTCCTCGGGCGCGCCGCGATCGAGGCGCAGCGAGAGGCCGGCGTGCGCAAGATGCTCGCCGCGTTCACGGTCGATCCCGCTGTGGTGCTGCTCGGGCGCGAGACCATCTACCGCGACGGTGAGCGCGTCGGTTGGCTGACGAGCGCAGGGTTCGGCTACACCATCGACCGGTCGATCGGTTACGGCTACGTCCGCAGTCCCGACGGCGTCACCACCGGCTGGGTGCAGAGCGGCCGGTACGAGCTCGAGGTCGCCACCGAGCGCGTGCCCGCCGACGTGTTCCTGCGCCCGCTGTACGACCCGACCAACGAGAGGGTGAAGCGATGAGGGCGCGCATCGTCATCATCGGCGGCGGGATCCTCGGGTGCAGCATCGCCTACTGGCTCACGAAGATGGGCGAGACCGACGTGTTGCTGCTCGAGCAGCACCAGTTGACGGACGGCGCCACGTGGCACGCCGCGGGTCTGGTCGGCCAGCTCCGGTCGTCGCGCAACACCACGCGCATGTTGGAGCAGTCGGTCGAGATGTACCGCGGCCTCGAAGCCGAGACGGGACAGGCCGTCGACTGGCACGAGACCGGCAGCCTGCGGCTCGCCTGCTCGTCCGAGCGCGTGAAGGAGCTGCGCCGGTTGGCGACGATGGCCAAGAGCTTCGGGCTGCCGATGGAGATCATCACGCCGGACCGTGCCGTCGAGCTCTTCCCGCTGATGTCCCCCACCGACGTACTGGCCGCGGCGTTCCTGCCCACCGATGGCTACATCGATCCGGCCTCGGTCACCCAGGCCATCGCCCGCGGTGCACGCATCCGCGGCGCGCTGATCAGCGAGCACACCAAGGTCACCTCGCTCACGGTCGACGGGCGCCGTGTCACGACGGTGCACACCGCCGACGGCGAGGCGATCGAGTGCGAGATGGTCGTCAACGCCGCGGGCATGTGGGGCATGGAGATCGGGCGACTCGCCGGTGTTCGGGTCCCCGCCGTCGCCGTCGAGCACCAGTACCTGCTCACCGGGCCGATCGACGGGTACACACCGGTCGAGCTCGGGCAGATGCCGACGATGCGCGACCCCGATCACCTCGTCTACTACAAGCCCGACGGGCCCGGCCTGCTGGTGGGCGGCTACGAGCCGGACACGATCGCCTTCGGCGTCGAGGCCGACATCCCGTCGCCGTTCCAGCGTCGCTTGTTCGATCCGCACTTCGACCGGTTCGCGCAGCTCGCCGAGCTGGCCACGAAGCGCACCCCCGTGATCGAGCAGGCCGGCATCCGCACGCTGATCAACGGGCCGATCCCCTACTCGGCTGACGCCGACTTCGTGATGGGCCGCGCGCCCGAGCTCGACAACTTCTACGTCGCCACCGGCTTTCTCTACGGCATCGCCGCCGGGGGTGGCGCCGGCAAGATGATGGCCGAGTGGATGCTCGAGGGCCGGCCGTCGCTCGACCTGTGGCCGCTCGACGTGCGCCGCTTCTCGTTCCACCACACGACACGCCACTTCCTCGCCCCGCGCATGGTCGAGCTGTACGGGCACCACTACAAGCTGTCTGCGCCCGGCAGCGAGCACGTCACCGCTCGCGGCATCCGCCGCAGCCCGCTGCACGACACGCTCGCTGCACGGCGCGCGGTATTCGGATCGCGTGGTGGCTGGGAGCGTCCCAACTGGTTCGCACCCCTGGGTGTCGAGCCCGTCGATGCGCCGTCGTTCGACGAGCCCAACTGGTTCCCCCACGTCGGAACGGCGCACCACGCGGTGCGCAACGGCGTCGGCCTGATCGACCAGACCTCGTTCGCCAAGTTCGAGATCACCGGGTCCGGGGCGCTCGCGGCAGTGCAGTGGCTGTCGGTCGCGAACATGGACAAGCGGGTCGGCACGGTCACCTACACCCAGCTGTGCAACGAGCGTGGCGGCATCGAGTGCGACCTCACGATGACCCGCACGGCGCCCGACTCGTGGTACGTCGTCACCGGGTCGGCGTTCGGAGCGCACGACATGGGCTGGATCCGGTCGAGCTCACCCGACGACGGCTCGGTCATCGTGCGCGACCTCACCTCGGCGCGAGCGGTGATCAACGTGTGCGGGCCGCTCAGCCGGCAGGTGCTGCAGGCCGTGTGCGAGGAGGACGTCTCGAACGCGGCCTTCCGCTACGCGACAGCCCGTTGGCTGACGATCGGGTCCGCGCCGGTGCTCGCGATTCGCATCGGCTACGTCGGCGAGCTCGGATGGGAGCTGCACATCCCGACCGAGTACGCCGCGCACGTGTACGAGCTGCTGTCGGACGCGGGAGATCGGCACGGCATCGTCGACGTCGGCTATCGCACGATCGACACGATGCGGATGGAGAAGGGCTACCTGTACTGGAGCACCGACATCACGCCCGACACGACGCCGTGGGAGGCGGGCCTCGCTTGGCGCGTCGACCTGCAGAAGGGCGACTTCTGCGGTCGCGACGCGCTGATCGCGCAACGGGAGGCGGGCGTGACACGCCGGCTCTGCACGTTCACGCTCGAGCAGATGGCCTACCCGGTCAGCGGCGAAGCGATCATCGCCGACGACCGCGTCGTCGGCTTCACCACGAGTGCCAACTTCGGCCACACGGTCGGCAAGCCCATCGCCTACGGCTACCTCCCCATCGAGCTCACCGACCGGACCGACTTCACGATCGAGGTCTACGGCGAGCCCGTCCCGGCGACCCGCCACGACCGCCCCCTCTACGACCCCGACAACCTCCGCCTCAAGTCCTGACCCGTACTCGAGAACCGGGCAGCTCACGCGCACCTCGGCCGCCTGCTGCCCTCATTCGGGTCGCGGCCGCCAGAAGCGGGCAGCTCGCGCCCACGACGGCCGCCTGCTGCCCGCATTCGGCGCCCGTGCTGTGTGGCGCGTGTGAGAATCACGCGCCATGACGACGCTCGCTGACGCGCTCGCGCGCATCCCGATCTTCGCAACGGTCGATCCCGCCTCGACCACCCGCCTCGCCGGGCTGACCAATGTGAACCACCTGGTCGAGGTCGACGGGCAGCGGTACGTGCTGCGCATCCCTGGTGACGGGACGAGCGAGTACATCGACCGCGTGGCCGAGGAGGCGGCAGCGCGGAGCGCGGCCGACGCGGCAGTGAACGCCGAGGTGGTCTTCTTCGACCCGGACGACGGGTTGATGGTGACACGCTTCGTGGACGGTGCGGCGACGATGGACGCCGATCGGTTTCGCGACCTCGGCGCCGTCGAGCGGGCCGGACACGTGCTCCGCCGCCTGCACGCCACGGCAGCACCCTTCGCCGTCGACTTCGAGTTGTTCCCGATGATCGACGAGTACAAGCGGCTGCTCGTGGCGAAGGGCGCGACCTTGCCGGACGGTTTCGACGACCTCGAGGCCCGAGCCGACGCGACCCGTCGTGCGCTCGCCTCGCGGCCCAGGCCGCTCGTACCGAGTCACTGCGACCCGCTCTGCGAGAACTTCCTCGACACCGGCGAGCGCATGTACCTCATCGACTACGAGTACTCGGGCAACAACGACCCGATGTGGGACCTCGGCGACCTGTCGGTCGAGGGCGAGTTCGGTCCCGAGCAGGACCTTGCCCTCCTCCGGGCCTACTTCGGCGGCGACCCGCCGTCCGAGGACGTCGGGCGGATGGTCGCCTACAAGGCCCTCTGCGATGTGCTCTGGACGCTGTGGGGCGTGCTCCAGCACGTGAACGGCAACCCGGTCGAGGACTTCTGGGCCTACGCGACCGGGCGCTTCCAACGGTGCCGCAACCTGATGGACAGCGCGGAGTACATGTCCCACCTGGAGGCCGTTCAGCAGGGGTGATGTGGTAGAGTTCCGTCATGCGGACCGGGTCCGCATCGTGGAACACGACGGATCGCCACACCGGCGCCGGCACGCACAGAGGACGACGCCCACCATGAGCGACGACGACGATCTCGACCTGGCTGCACTCCCCGACGACGAGCTCGTCACGCAGATGCACGAGGACCTCTACGACGGGCTCGCTCCCGAGATCGCCGAGGGCACGATGATCCTCCTCGATCGCGGCTGGGGCCCCGAGAGGGTGCTCAACGACGCACTGGTCGAAGGCATGCGCATCGTCGGCATCGACTTCCGTGACGGCATCCTCTTCGTGCCCGAGGTGCTGCTCTCGGCGAACGCGATGAAGGCGGGCATGGAGATCCTCCGCCCGCTGCTCGCGGAGACCGGTGCCGAGCCGATCGGCAAGGTCGTCATCGGCACGGTGAAGGGCGACATCCACGACATCGGCAAGAACCTCGTCGCGATGATGCTCGAGGGGGCGGGCTTCGAGGTGATCGACCTCGGCATCAACACCGACGCCGACAAGTTCCTCGCCGCCCTCGACGAGCACAAGCCCGACATCCTCGGCATGAGCGCGCTGCTCACCACGACGATGCCGTATATGAAGGTGGTCATCGACACGCTGAACGAGCGCGGGCTCCGCAAGGACTACCTCGTGCTGGTCGGTGGCGCCCCGCTGAACGAGGAGTTCGGCGCGGCGATCGGTGCCGACGCCTACTGCCGCGATGCGGCGGTCGCAGCCGAGACCGCCAAGAGCCTCGTCACCGCACGGCGGGGCAGGCGCGAACCTGCCGGCCCGTCCGTCCTCGACGCCTGAGTCGCGGTGACGGGAACCCTCGTGCTCGCGTGCGGTGCGCTCGCCACCGAGCTGCGCGCCGTGTTGGGGGCGTCAGGCCTCGGCGACCGCGTCGAGGTTCGCTACCTCCCGGCGAACCTCCACAACCGTCCCGAGCAGATCGTGCCGGCGCTCCGGGCGCTGCTCGCCGAACACGATCCCGATCGTCGCCGCCACGTCGCGATCGCGTACGCCGACTGCGGCACCGGCGGCGGGCTCGACGCGTGGCTGCGGAGCGAGCCCGGCATCGAACGGCTGCCCGGCGCGCACTGCTACGAGCTGTTCGCGGGCAGCCCCCTCTTCCACGAGCTGCACGACGCCGAGCCCGGCACCTTCTACCTCACCGACTTCCTCGCCAAGCACTTCGAGGCGCTCGTGTGGAGCGGCCTCGGCCTCGACCGCCATCCGCAGCTGCGCGACGCGTACTTCGGCAACTACACCCGGCTCGTCCTGCTGTCGCAGTCCGACGACCAGTCAGTGGTCGATGCAGCCATCGCTGCTGCCGAGCGTCTGCAGCTCACCTTCGAGCACCGCCACGTCGGCCTCGGAACCTTCGGCGAGGCGGTCCAGGTGCTCGTGCGGAGCGCGGCATGAGTCGCCGCCGCAACCAGCCGGGCATCGCGGTCATCCTCTGGCGCGACATCCCGGCGCAGATCAACGGCACCTCCGGGGAGCTGCGCCACCAGATCGTGCTCCCACACCGCTTCCAGAAGGCCATCGACCGCGCCGCGATGGTGGCCAACAAGAAGACCGCACAGGAGTACGTCGGCGAGTGGCGGCGCACGAGCCATCCCGTCGTCGGCGACCTGATCGAGTGCGTCGAGGCGACGGCCGCCAGCATCGAAGCCGAGTTCGGCAACGATCGCCTGCACGTGCTCGTCGCCAACGGGGGCTGGGACCCGGCCTCCCCCGAACCCCACGACAACGACCAGACCGGCCAGCCGGCGAGCGAACAGGAACCGTCATGACCCACACCGTCGTCAGCTCGGCCACCAAGGAGGTCGTGATCGGCTTCGACCGGCCGTTCGTGATGATCGGCGAACGCATCAACCCGACGGGGCGCAAGCTGCTGGCCGAGGAGATGAAGAACGGCGACTTCAGCCGCGTCGAGGCCGACGCGCTCGCGCAGGTCGAGGCCGGCGCCCACATGCTCGACGTCAACGCGGGCATCCCCCTCGCCGACGAGCCGGCGCTGCTCGCCCGAGCTGTCAAGCTCGTGCAATCGATCACCGACGTGCCGTTGTCGATCGACTCCTCGATCGTCGAGGCGCTCGAAGCCGGGCTCGCGGTGTACCAGGGCAAGCCGCTCGTGAACTCGGTGACGGGCGAGGACGAGCAGATGGAGCGGGTCCTGCCGTTGGTCGCGAAGTACGGCGCCGCCGTGGTGGCCATCTCGAACGACGAGACCGGCATCTCCACCGATCCCGACGTGCGCTTCGAGGTCGCCCGCAAGATCGTGAACCGGGCCGCCGACCACGGCATCCCCGCGCACGACATCGTCGTCGACCCGCTCGTCATGCCGATCGGCGCGATGGGCACAGCAGGCCAGCAGGTGTTCAAGCTCCTTCGACGGCTGGTGAGCGAGCTGAAGGTGAACACCACCTGTGGTGCCTCCAACGTCAGCTTCGGGTTGCCCAACCGCAACACGATCACCGGCACGTACCTGGCGATGGCGATCTCGAACGGGATGACGTCGGCGATCATGAACCCGTTGCACGCCGAGGTGAAGAACGCCGTCATGGCCGCCGACGTGCTGGCCGGCAACGACCAGGACTGCATGGCCTGGATCCGCGCCAACCGCGATCCGAACGCCGCAGGCGGCGCCCGGGAGGGCCGCGCCGGGGGCGGTCGCCGGCGCCGCGAGCAAGGCTGATCGGAGCCGCCGCCGTGCCCCGCGTCGTGTTCGTGCCGTCGGGCCTCGACGGTGCGGTCGCGCCCGGTACCAGCGTGCTGCAGGCTGCGCGCCAGCTCGGCGTCGACCTCGACTCGGTGTGCGGCGGTCGCGGCATCTGTGGCCGCTGCCAGGTGACCTTCCAGCCCGGTACCTACGCGAAGTGGCGGCTCGAGGTGGACGATGCGGCGATCACGCCGTGGACCGACACCGAGCAGCGGTACCACGATCGCAAGGGGCTCAAGCCCGATCGCCGCCTCGGCTGCTGCGCGCTGATCGCCGACGACGTCGTGCTCGACGTCCCGCCCGAGAGCCAGGTGCACCGGCCGGTCGTGCGCAAGCGGATCGATCTCACCGACGTCGTGCTCGACCCCGCTGTCCATCTCGCCTATCTCGAGCTGCCGCCGTCGCTGCTCGGCGATGCGGCGTCGATGAGCGATCTCGTGATCGCCGAGCTCGAGCGGACGCAGGGCTGCCACGTCAGCCGCCTCGACCTGCCGGTGCTGCAGCGGGTGCATCGTGCCTTCGCCGCGCAGGACCGTGCCGCCACCGTGGCGGTCCGCGGCGACTCGGTCGTTGCCGTGTGGCCCGGGTATCGCGACCGTGCGTGGGGCGTGGCCATCGACATCGGGTCGACCACCATCGCCGGTCACCTGTGCGATCTCGCGTCCGGGGAGGTGCTCGCCTCGTCGGGACGGATGAACCCGCAGATCCGCTTCGGGGAGGACCTCATGAGCCGCGTGTCGTTCGTCATGATGAACCCGGGCGGCGAGCGGCAGCTGACGGCCGTCGTGCGTGAGGCGCTGAACGAGCTGATCGCCGACCTGTGCGCGGAGGCCGACATCGCAGACGACGAGGTGCTCGAGATCGTGCTCGTCGGCAACCCGATCATGCACCACGTCGTGGCCGGCATCGATCCGACGCCTCTCGGCATGGCACCGTTCACCCTCGCGACGGCCGACGCGACGTCGATGCCGGCCGCCGCGCTGGACCTGCGGTGCGCCAACGCCGAGGTGTACCTCGCACCGTGCATCGCCGGCCACGTCGGTGCAGACACGGCAGCGGTGATCCTGTCGGAGGGGCCGCATCGATCGGCGACGACGCAGCTCCTCGTCGACGTCGGCACGAACGCAGAGATCGTGCTCGGCAACCGTGACTGGTCGTTCG
This sequence comes from Ilumatobacteraceae bacterium, assembly GCA_050248155.1. GTDB lineage: Bacteria > Actinomycetota > Acidimicrobiia > Acidimicrobiales > Ilumatobacteraceae > VFMC01. Next base: position 170,361 of record JBFWSW010000001.1, on the reverse strand, counting down.
CCGCGTCGAGCCCCACCGGTCCCGCGTTCGAGGGTGCACAGCTCAGCTGCGGGCAGCGCGCGACCACAGGCGCGATCGAGCGCGTGCGCATCGATCGCGACACGCTCGAGCCGAGGTTCCGCGTCATCGGCAGCGACTTGTGGAGCGACGAGCCGGGCTTCGCCGACTCGACGGCCGACCTCGACATCTCGGGCATCTGCGGGTCGGGCATCATCGAGGTGATCGGCGAGATGTTCCTCGCCGGCATCATCGATCGCGACGGCGTCGTGCAGGGATCACTGGCCGGCACGTCGTCACGCATCGTCCCGGACGGACGCACCTTTCGCTACGTCGTGCACGACGACGGGGCCGGTACACAGCTGTCCATCACGCAGAACGACGTGCGCGCCATCCAGCTCGCCAAGGCCGCGCTGCGCGCGGGCATCGACCTGCTCGTCGCCCACGCCGGGATCGACCGCGTCGACGACATCCGCCTTGCCGGTGCCTTCGGTTCGCACATCGATCCGATGTATGCGCTGGTGCTCGGCCTGGTGCCCGACTGCGCGGTCGAGCACGTCCGGTCGATCGGCAACGCGGCAGGCGCAGGTGCCGTACGCGCGCTGCTGTCGGTCGCCGCGAGGCGCGAGATGGAACAGGCAGTGCGTGGCGTCACCAAGATCGAGACGGCGACCGAGCCGTCGTTCCAGGCGCTGTTCGTCGCCGCGATGGCGTTCCCGCACGCGACGGCACCGTCGCCCGAGCTGGCGAAGGTCGTGGACCTGCCGGCTCCGACGAGCGCATCATCAGCCAGCACATCCGCCACGGGAGACGACCGGCGCCGGCGCCGTCGTGCCCGAGGACGAAACGAGGGGGACGAGACATGACCGACACGAGCCAGAGCACCGGACGCCGATCAGGCGGCAGGGCGGGTCGCGCCGCGCTGCGCGCCTCGCACGTCGTCGAGCGGGTGCCGTTCCTCACGCGCACGATGCAGCCGTTCGAGATCGTCAGCGACGAGGGGCTCTCCCTCCTCGAGGAGGCGGCGGACACGATCCTGCAGGAGGTCGGCGTCGAGATCCGCGACTTCCCCGACGCGTTGCCGCTCTACCGCGACGCCGGTGCCGACGTCGACGGGACGCGCGTGCGCTTCCCACGCGGCCTGTGCCGGCGGATCGTGCAGGCGAGCGCTCCGGCCAGCTACGTGCAGCACGCGCGCAACCCCGCGAACTCGGTCACGATCGGCGGCAATACCACCGTCTTCGCGCCCAACTACGGGTCGCCGTTCGTGCTCGACCTCGATCAGGGTCGCCGGTACGCGACGCTCGCCGACTTCCAGAACTTCGTGAAGCTCGCATACATGTCGCCGTTTCTGCACCACTCGGGTGGCACCGTGTGCGAGCCGGTCGACGTGCCCGTCAGCAAGCGCCACCTCGACATGGTGTACTCGCACATCAAGTACAGCGACAAGGGCTTCATGGGTTCGGTCACCGCAGGCTCGCGGGCGCAGGACAGCGTCGAGCTCGCCCGCATCGCGTTCGGCGGCGACCTGCAGGACCGCACGGTCATGACGTCGCTCATCAACGCCTCGTCCCCGCTCGTGTGGGACGGCACGATGCTCGCTGCGGCGAAGGCCTACGCCGAGGCCAACCAGGCCACGATCATCACGCCGTTCATCCTCGCCGGTGCCATGTCGCCGGCGACGAGCGCGGGTGTCGCCGCGCAGACGCTGGCCGAGTCGCTCGCCGGCATGACCTTCGTGCAGCTCGTCCGGCCGGGCGCACCGGTCATCCTCGGTTCGTTCGCCAGCTCGATGAGCATGCAGACGGGCGCCCCGACCTTCGGCACGCCAGAGCCGGCGCTGGTGCTGTACACGGTCGCCGCGCTGGCCCGCCGGCTGGGTGTGCCGTTCCGTTCGGGTGGATCGCTGACGTCGTCGAAGCTGCCCGACGCGCAGGCCGCGTACGAGAGCGCGAACACACTGCAGCCCACCCTGCTCGGCGGCGTGAACTTCGTGCTTCACGCCGCCGGATGGCTGGAGGGTGGTCTGGCGATCGGGTACGAGAAGTTCGTGCTCGACTGCGACCAGCTCGGGATGATGACGACCTTCGTCAAGGGTCTCGACCTCAGCGACAACGGCATCGCCCTCGACGCGATCCGCGAGAACCCGCCCGGCAACCACTTCCTCGGCACCGCGCACACGCTCGCCAACTTCGAGACGGCGTTCTACCGCAGCGACACGGCCGACAACTCGAGCTTCGAGCAGTGGACCGAGGAAGGCGGCCTCGACGCGGCCCAGCGGGCGAACGCGATCTGGAAGCGCCGATTGGCCGAGTACGAGCCGCCGCCGCTCGACGACGCCATCGATGCCGAGCTGCTCGACTTCATCGCCCGCCGCAAGGCGGAGCTACCCGACGAGTTCGCCTGAGGTCATGGTGTCCGCGCAGCCACTCCCACAATCGGCGTCCGCCGTGCAACGCCGGCTCGTCGCGTCGGCCCGCTACGAGGTCATCCCACTCAAGAACCTCGACGCGCAGCTGCCGCACCTGCCCCCGGGTTGCTCGGTGTCGGTCACGTGCTCGCCGGCGAAGGGCCTCCAGGCGACGCTCGACACGACCGTCAGGATCATGGAGCTCGGCCACCACGCGGTGCCGCACCTGTCCGCTCGGCTCACCGAGGACCGCGCCCACGTGGCCCGGCTGGCGTCGTTCTGCGCCGAGCACGGCATCACGGAGGTCTTCCTCGTTGCCGGTGACGCTCCCGAGCCGGTCGGTGCCTACGACGGGGTCGTGCCGTTCCTGCGCGACCTGTTCGACGGCGATCACCGGCTCACTCGCATCGGTGTCACCGCCTATCCCGACGGACACGTGCTCATCGATCCGGCGGTGGTGCGCGAGGCATTGCACTTGAAGCAGGCGCTGCTCGCCGAGGCGGGCGTCGACGGCTATGCGAGCACGCAGATGTGCTTCGACGTCGATCGGTGGGTGACGTGGGCCGAGGCCGAGCGCGCCGAGGGCTTCCGTCTGCCCCTCCACCTCGGGGTGCCGGGCGCGATCGACCGGACGAAGCTGCTCACGATGGGCGTGCGCCTCGGCGTGGGATCGTCGATGCGCTACGTCAAGAAGAACAAGGGCTTCCTCGGCCGCTTGTTCACGCCGGGCGGGTACGACCCGAACAAGCTGATCGCGCCGCTCAGCAGGCGCGCTGTCGAGCTCGGTATCGAGGGGCTGCACCTCTTCACGTTCAACAACGTGGAGGCCACCGCCGCGTGGCAGCGCAAGCAGCTCGCCAAGCTGTCCTGACCGGACGGGACGTGGGGCTTTTGGCCGATCGCGGTCGGGGGCGGACCGCGATCGGCTTCCCTCATCGTCGTACTGGCCACCCGTCCGGGCCAGGGGACAAGGTCACAACGACGATGGTGGTCAGCCCCGGCGGTCGGACCGCTCGTCTTCCGATGGTGGTGAGTCGTCCTCGGGTGGCGGATCGTCCGGGTACAGGATGGGTGGCGGCTCGGATCCTGCCTCGAAGAGCTCGACCGCATCCTCCAACACCGTCTCGGCGTCGACGTGGGAGTACTCCTCGAACGCCGGATCAACCGGTGCGGTGTCGCCGGACGTCCTCGTCTCGTCTGATTCCTGTGGGCGGTCGTTCATGACCACCGACTACCCGACGGATCGGTGGCTCAATCGCCGCCCGACCGCCCGGATCCTCACGCGACTCGGTAGCTCCCGATGATCGTGAAAGCCAGCTCGCGCGTCGTCTCGAGCGACGATCGACCCCCTTGCACGCCGACGAACAACGACCGCTCGAGGCCGGCTGCATCGAGGGCCACCAGCACCAGCGTCGAGCCGGCCTCGCCGCACGCCGTGTAGCCCAGCACGATCGCATCGCCGAGCGGGGTGACGACCCCCGTCTCGGTCGCGCTCGGGCGGCACGCAGGGCCCGGATCGAACAGGGCCGCGAAGTCCGCCGGTTGGCCGAGATCGCCGATCGGTGCGTCGAGGACCGATGCGCCGACGACCGACAGATCGCCGGCGAGGTAGCGCTCGATGTCGGCTGCCGCGCTCACCTGGTGCAGATGGACGCCTTGCAGCTCGATCGGTTCGCCGTCGACCTGCCATCCGTCCGGCAGTTGCACCACCATGTAGCCCGTCGCGTCGTGCACGTCGACGAGTGGTGGCACGACGAGGGGCTCCGCCGAGACGGGCGGCGTCGTGATCGGCGGCGCCGTCGGCGGTGTGGTGGTCGTCGTCACGTCGGTCATCGTGGTCTGCACGACGGTCGTGGCCGGCGACGTGGCAGGCGCCGACGCGACGGTCGGCGACGTGGCCGGAGGTGATGACGGCGACGTAGGCGTCGCGGTCGAAGTCTCGATCGGGCGGGTCTCGACGCCGTCGCCGTCGACGGTGACCGAGTTCGCTGCGACCGCCACGATCGCCGCAGCGCCGAACGCCACCGACCAACGGACTCGACTTCGCCGCGGCACCCTCCGGTGCCGAGTGCGGGCGGGCGGTGCGGGCGGCGTCGTGTCCGGCGGCGGGAGGTCGTCGACCCTGGCCTCGGGCGCGGGTGGATGGTCGAACACCGACACGACCAAACGATACGACTGCTGCCCGCTCGGGCCGTGGATGTCAGCCGCCGCGACGGCGGCGGATCTCGGCGCTGATCGCCGGCACGACCTGGTGCAGGTCGCCGATCACGGCGTAGTCGGCCTTGGTGACCATGTTGGCTTCGGGGTCGGTGTTGATCGCGAGGATCGTCTTCGATGCCATCGCGCCCACCCAGTGCTGGATCGCGCCCGAGATGCCACAGGCGAAGTAGATGTCGGGCGCGATGCGCGTGCCGGTCTGGCCCACCTGGTCGGTGTGGTTGCGCCAGCCGTTGTTGGTCACGGCGCGCGAGCAGCCGACGACGCCTCCGAGCAGCCCGGCGAGCTCCTCGAGCGGGGCGAAGCCCTCGGGCGATCCCACTCCCCGACCGCCGCCCACGACCACCGGGGCCGTCGCGAGCGTGACCCCGGCGGCGCGCTCGACACGGTCGCTGACCATCGTGCGTGCGAGCGACGCATCGAGGTCGGGCTCCATCGCCTCGGTGGTGATGCTCGTCGCGGCCTCACTCGGCTCGAACGTGTGGTGCGACACGGTGACGAGCTTGATCGGCGCGCGCAGCTCACAGCGTTCGAGCAGCGAGCCTCCCCACCGCACGCGCACGAGATCCCAGCTGTCGTCACCGGGCGCGATCGAGGTGCAGTTCGCCACCATCGGCGCGTCGAGGATCGCGGCGACATGCGCCATCACCTCGTTGCCGCGGTCGGTCCCGGTTGCCAACACGGCCGACGGCGAGTACCGACGGACCAGCTGTGCGACGGTCTCGCCCCAGGCCTCGGGTCCGTAGTCGGTGAGGATCGGATGGTGAGCCTGCACGACGAGCGAGACGCCGTGTGCACCCAACTGCTCGACCAGCCCGTCCGCCGCCTCACCGACGGTGATCGCGTGGACGTCCTCGCCCAGCGTGCGCGCCGCGGCGATCGCCTCGAGCGAGGCGGGCGCCATCGTTCCGCGATCGTGCTCGACGACGACGAGGACGGTCATCGCAGCAACCCCAACTCGTCGAGGACGTCGACGACGGCTCCGGCCGCGTCGGGTCCGTGCCCGAGGATCGTCGTGGCGCTCACCTGCTCGACGGCGGGCATGAGCGTCACCATGTGCTGGCCGCCGGGCTCGGCCGACGGCGGCACCTGCGCGACGTCGACCTTCTTCGAGGCGAGGCGGCCCTTCAGCGTCGGGTACCTCGGCAGGTTGATGCCCTCCTTCACACCGAGCACCACCGGCATGGTGAGCGAGTAGACCTCGACGCCGGCATCGGCTTCTCGACGGGCCCGTACGCGTTCGCCGTCGATGTCGATGCCCTTGATGCCGTTGACGACGGGACGACCGAGCGCACGGGCGACGCGGATGCCCACCTGGAAGCCGCCCGAGTCGGCCGACTCGTTGCCGAACAGGATGACGTCGAACGGGCCATCGGCGGCCTCGATGCCGGCGATCGCAGCGGTGATGGCCGAGGCCGTCCGTTGCGGATCCCACTCCCCGCCCTCGATGGGCAACAGGACCGCCTTCGTGACGCCGAGGCTCGCCGCGTAGCGGAGCTGCTCGTCGGCCTCGGCCGGGCCGAGGGTCAGCACGGTCGACTCACCCCCGTGCTGCTCGATCAGGCGCACCGCTTCTTCGACCGCGCACTCCTCGTGCGGGCTCATCGTGAAGCCCAAGAACGCGGTGTCGACCGCTTGGCCGTCGGCCGTGATGTTGATGCGCGCGCCTGGTGCGGGCACTCGCTTCACGCACACGAGGACGCGCATGTCAGCTCTTCATCCGGCTGTCGTCGGGATCGAACAGGGGCTTGCTGCCGACCCGAGCCACCGTGACCGGGAAGCATTCGTTCATGTACATCACCTGCAGCTTCGCGCCTTCCACTGCGTGCTCGGGCGGGAGGTACGCGAGCAACAGGTAGGTGCCGAGCGAGGGCGCCGAACCGGCTGTCGTCACTCGCGACACACGGCCCTTCGCGTCGACGATGCGCTCGCCGTCGAGCGTGAGGATCGGCTCGTTGCCGCCGGTCGGGAACCGGTCGATGCCGGCGGCCGATCGGTGCGAGTCCATCGACAGCGTGCACATGATCGCCGCCGGGTTGCCGTTGGCCTCCGCCTCGGCGCGGGCCTTGAGGTAGGCCTCCTTGCCCATGAAGTCGGCCGACTTCACCTTCGGGCGGGCGAGCCCTGCCTCGACCGGGTCGTACTCGCTCTCGAGCTCGGCGCCCATCAGCCGGTAGCCCTTCTCGATGCGGCCCGTCACCGCGTACACACCGATGCCGACCGGCACGATGCCCAACTCCTCGCCCGCCGCAGCGACGGTGTCCCACAGGCGGAGCCCGTGCTCCATCTTCGTGTAGATCTCCCAGCCGTTCTCACCCACGTAGCTGATGCGGAACATGGTGCACGGGACGCCGTCGATCAGCACCTCGCGCACCGCCCCGTACGGGAAACCTGCCTGGCTCACGTCGTACGTCTCGTCGCGCGTCTCGGTGCGCACGATCTTGGCCATCGTCGCCTCGGCCTTCGGACCCCACACGCCGAGCGTGCAGATGCCTGCGGACATGTCGGTGAAGGTGACCGATCCGTCGCGCGGCATGTACTTGTTGAACCAGTAGTTGTCGCGCCCTCCGTCGAACGCGCCGGTGATGATGCGGAAGTGCTCGTCGCCGAGGCGCTGAATGGTGAGGTCGCCACGGAAGCCGCCGTGCGGGGTGAGCATCGGCGTGTACACCGAGCGGCCGACCGGCACGTCGACGTTGTTCACGCACATGTACTGCAGGTAGCCGACGGCGCCCGGCCCGGCGATGTCGAACTCGTTGAACGCAGTGAGGTCGACCATGCCGACGCCCTCGCGCATCGCGAGGTGCTCGGCGTTGATGATCGGGCTCCACCATCGCGCGTCCCACTCGTGCTCGCGGGGCTTGCACGCCTCGGGGTACCGCTCCATCAGCGCAGCGTTGCTCTCGTACCACTGCGGACGCTCCCAGCCGCGGGCGTCGTAGAACACCGCGCCGAGCGCTTCCTCACGGGCGTAGAACGGGCTTCGCCGCATGCCGCGCTGGCTCGCCCACTGCTCACGCGGATGGACGATGCCGTAGGTCTTGTTGAAGTGCTCGGCGCACCGGGCGTTGATGTGGTGCTCGGTCTTCTCGTGCGGATAGAAGCGGCTGATGTCGCTGCCGTGCGGGTCGCACATGTGCGGGTAGCCGTAGGTCATCCACTCGGCGACGAGCTGGGCGATGCCGGGGCCTTCCTTGATCCACACCGCGGCCGCGCTCCACAGGTTGCGCACCTCGACCGTCTCGCCGAGCACCGGGTTGGCGTCGGGCGTCAGGCTGAGCAGACCGTTGATCGCGTAGCGGATCTCGGCGTCGCCGAGCATCTCCATCAGATCGATCGCCTGCTCGAACTGCGGGTCGAAGTCGTCGGCCGTGAACGGCAGCTCGGTCGGGGTGAGCGCGGACTCCTGGTTCGACGGGATGTCGTCGGGGTGCATGAAGATCGGCCGGTGGGCGTAGCTGCCCACCTCCATCGAGCCGGCGGACTGACGCTCGTAGCAGAACGTGTCCATGTCGCGCACGATCGGGTAGGCGACCTCGGCGCCGCTCTCCTGCAGGATGTCGATCGGGCCGACGTCGGCCATCTGGTGCACGGCCGGTGTGAGTGGGATGTTGGCACCGGCCATGCGCGCGATGCGCGGGCTCCACACGCCGCAGGCCACCACCACGTGCTCGGCCTCGATGCGTCCCCGATCGGTGACGACGGCGGTGATCGTGGTGACGCCGTCGCGATCCTCGGTCTCGAGATCGAGCACTTCGGTGTTGGCGAACACCTGCAGCGCGCCCGCCTGCACCGCTTCGTTGCGCATGCGCGTGCCGGTCTCGAGCGAGTCGACGCACGAGACGCTCGGCGTGTAGTAGCCGCCGAGGAGGATCTCCTCGTTGATGAACGGCACCATCTCCTTGATCTCGGCCGGGGTGACCAGGCGTGCATCGATTCCCCACGCCTTGGCCGACGTCATCCGCCGGTTGAACTCCTCCATCCGCTCGGGGATGCGGGCGACCTCGATGCCACCGCAGGTGTTGTTCAGGCCGTGGGCGATGTACTGGTTCTGGCTCTCCACCGTGAGGAAGGCCATCTCCTTGTTGTGGTCGGTGGGGAAGATGAAGTTCGAGGCGTGACCGGTCGAGCCGCCGGGGTTCGGCAGCGGCCCCTTGTCGAGCTGCACCATGCCGGTCCACCCGAGCCGGCTGAGGTGGCCGACGAGACAGTTGCCGACGATGCCTGCACCGATCACGACGACCTTGGCGCGTGCGGGGACGGACTGGGTGGGGCTGTCGGTCATGATGGGCTCCCCTGCGAGGCAACGGTCGGACGAGGCGGACAACGAGGATCGAGGCGAGCTTGTGCAGGCAGAGCCTCTGATATATCTTCACCATATCACGACGGCGACCTCCCTGAGCGAACGGGCGTACCAGCAGATCCGGCGCATGATCATCCGGCTCGATCTCGCCCCCGGGGCGGTCGTCCGCGAGGATCAGCTGCAGGTCGACCTGGGCATGGGCCGCACCCCGATCCGCGAGGCGCTGCAGCGGCTGGTGCGCGATCAGTTCGTCACCGTCATCCCGCGCCGGGGTGTGTTCGTGTCGAACATCGACGTGAACGAGCTCGCCACGCTGTACGAGACCCGGGCGATCATCGAGCCGTACGCGGCCCGGCTGGCGTGCGCGCGCGGCGCTCGGTCGCACTGGGACGCGATGGCCGCCGCCCTCGACCGCGCGGCCGCTCCGGGGACGACCGCGCTCGAGCTGCTCGACATCGACCGCGAGTGCCACGAACTGGTGTGGGAAGCGTCCGAAAACCGGTTCCTCACGGGCACGCTCGACATGCTCTATGCGCAGAGCGACCGCCTGTGGCACATGTACCTCGCCGATGTCGACGACATGGGCGATGCCGTGGCCGAGCACCGCGAGATCCTCGACGCCCTGCGCGACGCCGATGGTGACCGGGCGGCGAAGCTGACCGAGGACCACATCCGCGCCTTCGACGCCCAGATCCGCACTGCGGTGAAGCGCCGCCTCGCCTCACCACTGGCCGGCGCCTGACCCGCGCCCGCCGTCCCCACAGCGTCTGACCTCTGGCGCCCCTCATCGGTGCCGGAGCGGTCAGACGCTGGGTCGGAGGTCCCTTCGATCCGGGGGCCGGCCGGTATAGGGTGGACGTGCGCCGAACACCTCGGCCGGGAGAGCCACGTCACAGCCAGTGACGGGGCGCCGAAGGAGCAACCTCCCCGGAATCTCTCAGGCACACGGACCGTCCGAGCAGGCGTCGCTGGAAAGCAGGGGCCGTCGACGCCAGTCGCCGGTCGCTCGCCGACGGGGAAAGAGCCGCGATCGGCTCGAAGCTCTCAGGCACCGATGACAGCGGGGGAAGCTCCGTCCGACCAGGAGGCTTCCCATGCCGTTCGATCCGTTGCTCGACCCCGTGCTCGACGACACCGACTTCGTCGCCCGCCACATCGGCCCGACCACCGACGAGCAGCGTCGCATGCTCGACACCGTCGGCGTGCCCGACCTCGCGACGCTGATCGCCCAAGCAGTGCCGTCCTCGCTCGCCGCAGGCGACGACGACCTGCTCCCCTTGCCACCGCCCCGCAGCGTGGAGGACGTGCTGGGTGAGCTGCGCGAGATCTTCGCGGCCGACCAGCGGCGCACCAGCCTGATCGGCATGGGCTACTACGGCACGCGGACCCCGCTCGTGCTGCAGCGCAACGTCCTCGAGAACCCGGCGTGGTACACGGCGTACACGCCGTACCAACCCGAGATCAGCCAAGGGCGACTCGAGGCCTTGCTCACCTTCCAGACGATGGTCGCCGACCTCACCGGGTTCGACATCGCCAACGCCTCGTTGCTCGATGAGGGGACCGCCGCCGGTGAGGCGATGACGATGGCGCGGCGGCTGTCGAAGAGCGACAGCGACCGCTTCGTCGTCCATCGCGACACCCATCCGCAGACGATCGCAGTGCTGCGCACCCGCGCCAGTGCGATCGGCATCGATCTCGTCGTCGGGGGCATCGACGAGCTGAGCGACGAGTGCTTCGGCGCGCTGTTCAGCCTCCCCACGTCGAGCGGGGCGATCGACGACTGGAGCCTGGCGATCGAGATCGTCCACGGGCACGGCGGGCTCGCTGTCGTCGCGACCGATCTGCTCGCCTGCGTGCTGATCGCGACGCCCGCATCGATGGGTGCCGACATCGCAATCGGGTCATCGCAGCGGTTCGGCGTCCCGATGGGCTTCGGCGGTCCGCACGCTGCGTTCATCGCTGCGAACCAGGACGCCGCACGTGCGCTCCCCGGACGACTCGTCGGCGTCAGCACCGACACCGGTGGCCGGCCGGCGCTGCGCCTCGCACTGCAGACCCGCGAGCAGCACATCCGGCGCGAGAAAGCGACGTCGAACATCTGCACCGCGCAGGTGCTGCTCGCCAACATGGCCGCGCTGTACGCCTGCTGGCACGGGCCCGAGGGGCTGCGGCGCATCGCCGAGCGGGTGCACCGGCTGACGTCGATGGTGGCTGCTGCCGTGCGCCATTCGGGTGTGGCACGGCTGGTCAACGACAGCTGGTTCGACACCGTGCAGGTGCGTGTTCCCGACGCCGCCGAGACGATCGAGCACGCCCGACACCTCGGCTACGACCTGCGTCCGATCGATGACACGACCGTCGGTCTGTCGCTCGACGAGACGAGCTCGCTGCAGACGGTCCGCGACCTCATCGAGATCGTCGCGCCGGGGACCCACCCCGACCTGTTGCTCGGTCCCGAGCCCGAGCTCGACGTCCCGGACGGCATCCCCGTACGACGCGAGGGCGACATCCTCGACCACGACGTGTTCCGGCGCTACCACACCGAGCACGAGATGCTGCGCTACCTCCGCCGCCTCGCCGATCGCGACCTGGCGCTCGACCGCACGATGATCCCGCTGGGCTCGTGCACGATGAAGCTGAACGCGACGGCCGAGATGCTGCCGATCACGTGGCCCGAGATCGCCGAGCCCCACCCGTTCGCGCCCGACGACGAGACCGTCGGCTATCGCACGATGATCGGTCAGCTCGAGCAGATGCTCGTGGCGATCACGGGTTACGACGCGGTCAGCCTGCAGCCGAACGCGGGCAGCCAGGGCGAGCTCGCCGGGTTGCTGGCCATCCGCGCCTATCACCTCAGCAGGGGTGACGAGCAGCGGCGCGTGTGCCTCATCCCGTCGAGCGCGCACGGCACGAACGCCGCCAGCGCGGTCATGGCCGGGATGGACGTGATCGTCGTCGCCTGCACCTCGACCGGCGACGTCGATCTCGACGACCTGCGCGCAAAGGTCGACGCGGCCGGCCAGCGGCTCGCCGCGATCATGGTCACCTACCCGTCGACGCACGGTGTGTTCGAGGAGGGCATCCGTGACCTGTGTGCGATCGTCCACGACGGCGGCGGCCAGGTGTACGTCGACGGAGCGAACCTGAACGCGCTCGTCGGCATCGCTCGGCCCGGCCGGTTCGGTGCCGACGTCAGCCACCTCAACCTGCACAAGACCTTCTGCATCCCGCACGGCGGAGGCGGCCCGGGCGTCGGGCCGATCGGTGTGCGCAGCCACCTCGCGCCGTTCCTCCCCGGCCACCCGCTCCAACCCGTCACGGGTGTCGGGCCCGTGGCCGCGGCGCCGTACGGGTCGGCCGGCATCCTCGCGATCTCGTGGGTCTACATCTCGCTGATGGGCGCGGCGGGCCTGCGCGACGCCACCGCGACCGCGATCCTCAACGCGAACTACATCGCAGCACGCCTCACCGACAGCTTCCCGGTGCTCTACACCAACCCGGCGGGCCGGGTCGCCCACGAGTGCATCGTCGACCTGCGGCCGCTCACGAAGGCCACCGGCGTGACCGTCGACGACGTCGCCAAGCGCCTCATCGACTACGGGTTCCACGCACCGACGATGAGCTTCCCGGTCGCCGGTACGTTCATGATCGAGCCCACCGAGAGCGAGACGCTGCACGAGCTCGACCGGTTCTGCGACGCGATGATCGCCATCCGCGAGGAGATCGACCGGATCGCCGAGGGCGAGTGGCCGTTGAACGAGAGCCCGTTGCGCCACGCGCCGCACATCGCGGCCGACCTGCTCGACAAGTGGGATCGGCCGTACCAGCGCGAGCTCGGCGCCTACCCCCTCGCCTCGCTGCGTGCCGACAAGTACTTCGCCCCGGTGTCGCGCATCGATGCAGCGTACGGCGACCGCCACCTCGTCTGCAGCTGTGATCCGATCGAGGCGTACGCACGCTCGCTCGACCCGTCACCGGCCTGAGCCGACTACCGTGACGCCGTGACCGACACGCCGCCTCCCGGATTCGGCGACCTGTTCACCTCCGTGCTCGGCGTCAACCCGTTCGCCGGCGTGCAGAAGTCGTTCGGGCAGTTCCAGCGCGGCGTGACGCAGTTCCTCGACTCGCTCGAGACGCTCAACGCGACGATGGTGCGCTTCAACGAGATCGCCGAGCGGGTCACACGCCTGCTCGACGACGTGGAACCGCCGATTCGCGCGCTCATGCCGCAGGTGACTCGCACGGTGCAAGCAGCCGAGTCGCTGCCGAAGGATCTGGCCGACCTGATCAACCTGCTCGGCGATGTCGCCCGCCGCCTGCAGCCCCTCGGCCAGCTCGCCGAGTCGGCCGGTGGCCTGTTCGGTCTCACCCGGCTCCCCCGCCTCCGCCCGGAACCGGCCCCCGAGCCGCCCCCTCCCCCGCCGCCGGCGAAGAAGGTGCCGAGGAAAGCGCCGGCGAAGAAGGCCGCCGCCAAGAAGACGCCAGCGAAGCGCCCCGCCCGCTGAAGCGGGCACCACACGGCCATCGTGGGCGTCAGGTGCCCGCATGTGGCCACCGCCATCGTGAATGTGGGCAGGACACGGCCGACATGGGCGCCTGGTGCCCGCATTCGGCGGCGCGATCAGTGCTTGGTGACGAAGGGGGTGTCGACGACTCGGCCGGCGAGCGGCGTGCCGCGGACGTCGACCGTCACCTCGGTGCCGGTGCCGATGTCGGGCGGGAGGAACGCGAGCGCGATGCCGTGGCCCAGCACGGGTGAGAAGTTGCCGCTCGTGACCGTGCCCACCTCGGCGCCGTCGACGAGCACCGCGCAATCGGCCCGGGGTGGTCGGCGTCCTTCGGTGGTGATGCCGCGCAGCAACCGCGACACTCCCCGATCACGCTCGGCGGCCAACGCCTCGCGGCCGCGGAACTCGTCCTTGCCCCACGCGACGACCCAGCCGAGCCCTGCCTGCAACGGGGTGATGCCGGGGCCGAGCTCGTGTCCGTGCAGCGGGAGCGCGGCCTCGAGCCGCAACGTGTCGCGCGCACCCAAGCCGGCGGGCATCACACCGGCCGACGTGACCGCCTCCCACAGATCGGGCGCACCAGCGGACGGCACGGCGATCTCGACGCCCGCCTCGCCCGTGTACCCGGTGCCGGCCACCACGCAGTCGATGCCGTTCCACGACGCCGGCGCGACTCGGAACCGGCCGACTGCGGCCGCCTCGGGGAACACGGTCGCCAACCGCTCCTTGGCCTTCGGTCCCTGCACCGCCAGCACAGCGCGTGAATGGGTCGTCTCGGTGCCGCCGATCGCCGCCCGCACCCGGTCGGTGTTCGACGCGTTGGGCATGACGTCGAAGACGTCGTCGTCGATCCACCAGACGATGATGTCGTCGAGCACCGACGCATCGCTCTCGTCGAGCAGGTGCGTGTACTGCGCCCGGCCCGGCGCGATCTTGGTGAGGTCGTTCGTGAGCGCCCACTGCAAGCGCTCGTCGGCATCGGCGCCCTCGACGCGCACCGTGCCCAGGTGCGAGACGTCGAAGATCACCGAGTCGGTGCGGCACGCCATGTGCTCGTCGAGCGTGCCGAGCTCGTACGACAGCGGCATCTCCCAGCCGCCGAAGGGCACCATCCTCGCTCCGAGGGCGCGATGGATCGCGTCGAGCGGGCTCTGCTCGGCGCCGTCCAAGTTCAGAGGGCGACGCGCTGGGGCGCCGATGCAGGTTCGGCGACGTCGTCGAGCTGGGCGTCGAGGCCGGTCTTGACCCCGCCGATGTCGAGGATGTTCAGCACGCCCTGGCCACGGCTGCGCATGACGTCGATGAGCTCGTCGCCGGCGCACAGCACGACGTCGCTGCCACTGATGACGAGGTGCGCGGAGGCGATGTCGGTGTCGACGTGGTGCCGCAGGTACTCGAACGCCTGCCTGACCGACTCGAGCTTGATGCCGGCGTCGAGCAGGCTCTTGATCACGCGCAGCTCGAGCAGATCGCGATACGAGTACGAGCGCCGGCTGCCGCTGCCCGATGCCGGGCTGATCGACGGTTCGATGAGCCCGGTGCGGGCCCAGTAGTCGAGCTGCCGGTACGAGATGCCGACGATCTTCGCGGCACGCGTACCGCTGTAGCCGCTCTGCTCACCTGTGCCCATGCAACCTGCCCCGGTTCGAGGGTGACACCGGCGTAACTACGCCCGTGAAAGGAAGAAGCAACCTAGCGGCAACCCGGCGGCCGGTCAAGGATGAACCGCAGATCGCGCGACTGCACGCGCGCAGAGCGATGTTCAGCCGCCGCCCTTGAAGTCGTCCGGATCGAGGTCGTCGAGGAACTCGAGGAACTCGTCGATGATCGCCTCTTCGTCGTCGTCGTCCTCCTCGACCGGCTGTTGACCGGCCTGCAGGAGCAGGCCCTCGGTCGCGAAGATCGGGCAGCCGATGCGGACGGCGAGCGCGATCGCGTCGGACGGCCGGCTGGACAGCACCTGCTGACGGCCGGAGGTGGACAGGTGGAGCTCGGCGAAGAACACGTGGTCGCGGATCTCGGTCACGACGATGCGCTGGAGGTCGGTCTGGAGCGCGCCGAGCACCTGCACCATGAGATCGTGCGTCAGCGGTCGCGGCGACTCGATGCCCTCGAGCGCGGCGTGGATCGACTGCGCCTCGGGGGTGCCGATGACGATCGGCAGCAGGCGCTGCTGGCCGACCTGCTCGCGCAGGATGACGACCGGCGTGTTCGCCGGCACCTCGACCCGCACTCCGACCAGCTCCATCGGAACCACGTGAGCATCGTATCCCTCGTCGGGCAGTCGCGCGGCAGCACGTGCGGGCGAGGCGTGGCGTCTCGGCCTCAGGCGTCGAGGAGGTGCCGCAACATGACGACGAGCAGTGCTTGTCGCAGCTCGGCTCCGAGATCGGCGAGCTCACCGACCAACTGCACGGCGTCCTGACGGGCCTGCGGGTTGCGCTGGCGGAGCAACGGCAGGATGCGCTGCTCGAACAACCCGGCCTCGCGCTCGGCCGATTGACGCCAGCCGCGGAGGTGACGTGCGTCGATGCCACGTTCGAGGAACGCCCCTGCGGCGCGCGTGATGGCGAGATCGGCCGACGTGAACGTGGCATGCGTCCCTGATCCCCGCCCGGTGACCAGGCCGTACGACTCGAGCTGTTCGAGCTGCGTCGACGTGATGCCGGCGGAGTGGCACAACTGCGTCCGCGAGAGCACCTCGACCGGTGCGTCGTCGCGCAGGAGCGTGCCCGTCGGCGTGGGATCGATCGGGACGTCGCGCACGGCCGCGAGTGGCCGCGCCTGCGCGGCCGGGTGCCGATCGGTGGCGCTCTTCGCGGCCTCGGACGTTGCCGGGGTGGGACCGGTGTCGTCGAGATCGAGGCCCTCGGTGTCGTCGTCGAGGACCGACGCCGAGTCGGCCGCGTCGACGCGCACGTTGCGGATCCCGCGAGGACCAGCTGACGCAGCGGCGGCGTCGGTGCCGGCCTCGGCCGTGGTGATGCCGCCCGAGTCGTCGATCGCCCCCGTCTCGAGCCGGTCGCGGATGACGCGGAGCGGCAGGAAGTTCTCGCGCTGCTCGCGCAGGATGACGCGCAACCGCTCGATGTCGGCGTCGAAGAACTTGCGGTACCCCGACGAGGTGCGCTCGGGTTCGATGAGGCCCTGGCTCTCGAGGAAGCGGATCTTGGAGATGGTGACGTCGGGGAACTCCTCGAGCAGGAGCCCGAGGACCTCGCCGATCGACAGGTACGGCCGTTCGTTGATGCCGCTGGTCATGGTTCGGTCGTTCCGAGCTCGAAGAACACCAGCCGGAACTTGCCCACCTGCAGCTCGTCGCCCTGGTGCAGCACCGCCTCGTCGACGCGCTCGGCGTTCACGTACGTACCGTTCAACGAGCCGGCGTCGCGGACTTCGTAGACGTCACCCTCGCGCACGATGTCGGCGTGCCGGCGCGAGACGGTGATGTCGTCGAGGATGATCTCGCTGTCGGGATGGCGGCCGAGCCGCGTGAGTGCGCCGCGCAGAGGGAAGGTCGCGCCCGCCTGTGATCCGCTGCGCACCACGAGCGACGCGACGCCGTTCGGCAGGTCGCCGAGCTGCACGACCGTGTCGTCTTCGGGACCCGGCGCATCCTGCAGCGGGTCGACCTTGGCGAGCGTGATCGTCTGGTCGGCGGGCCGGTCGAGCAGCGCGCCGCACGAGGAGCAGAACACCGAGTCGGCCGGGTTGCGGTGCCCGCACTGGTTGCAGAACACGTAGCTCATCGAGGCGTCCAGGGCATGGGGACCGTGACCTTACCCCTCGACGAGGGCTCGGTACCCGCTGGCGTCGAGAAGTCCGTCGACCTGGGCCGCGTCGCTGAGCTCGATCTCGCAGATCCAGCCGGCACCGTACGGATCGTTGTTGAGCGACTCGGGCTTGTCGGCCAGCTGGGAGTTGACGTCGACGACCGTGCCCGACACCGGGGCGTAGATGTCGCTCACGGACTTGGTGCTCTCGACCTCGCTCAGCTTGTCGCCGGCTGAGACGGTCGTTCCGACCGTCGGCACCTCGACGTACACGACGTCGCCGAGTGCGTCCTGCGCGTAGTCGGTGATGCCCACCCTCGCCCGGTTTCCGTCGACGGAGACCCATTCGTGGTCGCTGGAATACCGGAGCTCTGAGGGGATCGACATGATGACGAAAACTAGCTGGCCGCCGACCGGTCGCGGAACAGCATCACGCAGTCCGATGCGGATCAGCGCACGAGCTGGCGGATGCGGCGCGCATACTCCTGCGCGAGCTGGCGGGCCTCGTTGTCGGTGCCGGACTCGGCCCAGATGTGGGTGACCGGTTCCTCGGGATCCGGCAGCGCGAGCATCCATCCGTTGGCGTGGAGGATCTTGACGCCGTCGACGAGCTCGACGTTGCGCGAGCCCATCTCCATCAGCGAGCGCATCACCATGCCCTTCTGCTCCCACGGCGTCACCACCGTGTCGTGGACGAGGTGCACCTTCGGCAGCGCGTCGACGACCTCGCTCAACGACCGGTGCGAACGCGCCAGCATGTCGAGGATCTTGAGCAACGCGGCCGCACCGTCGAAGGCCGGCAGGAACCCCGGCAGGATGTAGCCACCGTCGCCGTCGGCAGCGAAGCCCACGGCCGGGTCGTTGGCCGCAGCCATCAGAGCGGCGCTCGAGAGCTTGGTCGGCACGATCTTCGCCCCGTGGGCACCGGCGATGTCGCGGGCGCGCTGGGTGACGTTGACCGGCACGGCGATGGTGTCGCCGAGCAGGTGATCGCTGACGAGATCGATGAACGCGAGGAGTGCCTCGGTGTGGGTGAGCTCGCGGCCTTGATCGTCGATCAAGCGCAGGCGTTCGCCGTCGGCGTCGATGACGGCCCCGAGGTGGGCACCGGACGCCCGCACGAGCCCCGCGACGCGCGACATCGCCTGGTCGAGGTCGAAGGCCAGCAGACCTGCGGTCGACACGTACGGGTTCACCGCCAGCACGTCGGCTCCGAGCTTGCCGAGCAGGGTGGGCATCACGGTGCTCGCCGCGCCGTAAGAGTAGTCGACGACCAGCTTGAAACGGTGCTCGCGGATGGCGGCCGGCTCGACGGTCGCCTCGAGTGCGACCGTGTACTCCTCGAGTGCACGTGGTGGGAACTGGATGTCGCCGACCTCCTCGGCGAGCGCCCGCCGGGTGTCCTCTCGCTGGAACAGACGCTCGATCTTGCGCTGCGCGTCCTCGGTGATGTCGGTGCCGGCCGTATCGAAGAAGCGGACGACCACGCGGTCCTGGTCGTGGTGGTCGAGGCGGATGGTGAGCCCGCCGAAGGCGCGTGGCGAGCGGACGAGGAACCGGGTGACCGGCACGCTGGCGACCTCGAGGTCGAGCACGTCGATGCCGGCTGCGTTGAGCCCCGCCATCATCGCCCGCTTCAGCATCCGTGCTGCCCGGCTGGAGTCGCGTGAGGTGACGACCGTGGTGCCCTTGCGGAGCGAGGTGCCGTACGCGAGCGCGACGCGCACGGCGAGCTCGGGGGTGACGTCGACGTTGGCGAGGCCCTTCACGCCGTCACGACCGAACAGGCTGCGCGCGCCCTTGCTCTCCCACACGATGCTGCTGTTGACGACCGCACCGTCCTCGATCGTCTTGAACGGGTACACCTTGACGTCGCCACTCACGATGGCGTCGTTCCCGATGAACACCTCGTCGCCGATGACCACGCCTTCGTCGAGGCGCACACTGCTGCGGATGCTGCTGCTGCGGCCGATGACCGCGCCACGCATGCGCGCCCTCGGCCCCACATAGACGTTGTCGTGCAGCACCGATCGCTCGACGTGGGCTTCGTTCAGCAGACGTACGTTCGACCCGAGCACGCTGTACTCGCCCACTCGGCACCCGGCCTCGATCTTGCAGCCCGGCCCGATGACGCAGGGGCCGGTGACGACGGCATCGGGCGAGATCTCGGCACCCTCCCCGAGCCACACGCCGTCGTTCACGAGGAAGCCGGGGACGTTGACGGACACCTTGCCGTCGAGGATGTCCTTGTGCGCCGACAGGTACGCCTCGAGCGTGCCGACATCTTCCCAGTAGCCCTCGACGACGGCACCGAACAGCGGCTTCTTGGCTGCGAGCAGGGCCGGGAACACCTCGCTCGAGAAGTCGACGCTGCGGCCTTCGGGGATGAAGTCGAAGATCTCGGGCTCGAGCACGTAGATGCCCGTGTTGATCGTGTCGCTGAACACCTGGCCCCAGGTCGGCTTCTCGAGGAAGCGCTCGATCGAGCCATCGTCGCGGGTGATGACGATGCCGAACTCGAGTGGGTTCTCGACCGTGGCGAGCCCGATGGTGGCGACGGCCCGCTTGTCGCGGTGGAACGCGAGCACCTTCGACAGGTCGATGTCGGTGAGGACGTCGCCGGAGATGACGAGGAACTGCTCGTCGAGCAGGGCACGGGCGTTGCCGACGCTGCCCGCCGTCCCGAGCGGCACGGGCTCGTCCGCGTACCGCATCGTGACGCCGAACTCGCTGCCGTCACCGAAGTAGGTCTTGATCTGGTTGGCGAGGAACGCGACGGTGACGACGATCTCGTCGAAGCCGTGCAGGCGCAGCAGGCTGACGATGTGCTCCATCATCGGCCGGTCTGCCAGCGGGAGCATGGGCTTGGGAGCGTTGGACGTGAGCGGCCGAAGCCTGGTGCCCTCGCCGCCCGCCATGATGACTGCCTTCATCTCGTCGCCTCGCTCTCCCGGTCCGCTGCCGCTCGTCCCGCTCTGACGTTGTCCCGGATCAACGGGACGTAGGTGACCGCCACCCAGTAGCTGAGGATCAACGACGGGATGCCGAGGATCCACGACGCGACCTGGAAGCCGTCGTTGCCGGGGAAGTCCGATGCGCCGAGCACGAACCCCGGCACCGCGAACATCAGTCCGAACGTCGCCACCTTGCCGAGGTAGGCGACATCGAAGCGCTGCATCTTGAACGCCAGCGTGGCCACCGCCATCGCCAGACCGACGACGACCTCACGGGCGACAACCAACCAGACGAACCACAGCGGCGCGGCGTCGTCGATGATGATGCCGGCGATGCTGACGATGAACAGCAGCCGGTCGACGGTCGGGTCGAACACCTTGCCGAACTCGCTGACCTGATCGAAGCGCCGGGCGAGCCATCCGTCGACCCAGTCGGTCGCACCCAGACCACCGAGCAGCCACGCCGCGGCGGCTCGGTTGTCGCGACCGAGCAGCAGGTAGAGGAAGATCGGGAGGCAGCACAACCGCAGCAGCGTGAACAGGTTGGGTGCAGTGAGGAAGCGACGCGACGACAGGTGAGACCCTGCTGCTGGGGTCGCCACCTCGCTCACGCTCGGAGCGTACAAGCGCGGCCGCCTCGGGCGCGGCACGTTCGCGCCTACGATCGCCCGCATGGGCACCGGGATGTTGCAGGGTCAGGTCGCGTTCGTCACGGGGGGCGGTTCGGGCCTCGGTGCCGAGTTCGCGCGCCGGCTGGCTGCCGACGGGGCAACGGTCGTCGTCAACGACCTGAACGCCGACGCGGCGAGCGCGGTCGCGATCGAGGTCGGCGGCGACGCTGCCGTGTTCGACGTGTGCGATCCGGCGGCGTTCGACGCCGAGGTGGACAAGGCCGCAGAGCGGCACGGCCGGCTCGACATCCTCATCAACAACGCCGGCATCGCGCCGCCTCCCGACCCGGATGGCACGCAGCTCATGATGGCGAACCAGGTGAAGCGCATGGAGGGTCGCATCGACGAGCTGGTTCCGCCCGACAGCACGGTCGCCCTGTCCGACGCCGCATGGGACCGGATGATCAAGGTCCACCTGTACGGCACCTTCCACGGCACCAGGGCCGCGTTGCGTCACATGACGCCGGCACGCAGCGGCGCGATCGTCAACGTCGCCTCCGTGCTCGGCTTGCGGCCGATGTCCGGGGCCGCGTCGTACTCGACGGCCAAGGCAGGCATCATCGCCTTCACGAAGTCGGTCGGTCACGAGGTCGCCCCGTTCGGCATCCGGGTGAATGCGGTGTGCCCTGGTTGGGTCGACACGCCCCTCCTCGCGCCCATGGATCCGATGCTCATGGCGGGCATCGTCATGCAGATCCCTCGCGGCCGGATGGCAACGGCCGGCGAGCTGGCCGAGCTGGTCCGCTTCCTCTGCGGCCCGGAGAGCAGCTACTGCAACGGCGACGTGTTCGCGGCGAGCGGAGGCTTCGTCTGATGCCCACCGTCTTCACGCGCATCATCGCCGGCGAGATCCCCGGCACGTTCGTCCATCGCGACGAGCGCTGCACCGCGTTCATGTCGATCAACCCGCTCGCCCACGGCCATGTGCTCGTCGTGCCGATCGAGGAGATCGACCACTGGATCGACCTGTCTCCCGCGCTCAGCGCTCACCTCTTCGATGTCGCCCATCGGATCGGCCGCGCGCAACAGGCCGCGTTCGGCTGCGACCGGGTCGGCCTGATCATCGCCGGCTACGAGGTGCCACACGCACACGTCCACGTCATCCCCACCACCAGCATGGGTCAGCTGAACTTCGCCAACGCCGCGTCGAGCGTCGACCGCAGCGACCTCGAGTCGGCCGCCGCCGCCATCAAGGCTCAGCTGGGCAGCTGAAGCTGCGGCGCAGCCTGCGACTCGTCGAGCTCGGCGATCAGTTCCGGTCCCTTGTTGCGGACGTTGTTGACGTCGGTCGACACGGGGTGCATCGTCAGCAGGTCCTCGGGCGCCGGCGCCAACATGGCTTGCAACGCCGCGACGTCGTGGTTCGCAGGGTCGAGCCACGCCGCCCAGTGCCGCTCGGGCAGGATGACCGGCATCCGGTCGTGCACGGGCATCATCATCTCGTTGGCAGCGGTGGTGATGATCGTGCAGCTGTGCAGCCAGGGGGCATCGGGACCGGCGTTCTTGTCACGCCACGTGGTCCACAGCCCGGCGACGGCGAGCGGCTCCCCGTCGCGACGATGGATGTAGTAGGGCTGCTTCGCCTTCTGGCCGGGCACGACCTTCCACTCGTAGAAGCCGTCCATCGGCACGATGACCCGCTTCGACTCGAGCAGCTTCTTGAACGCCGACTTCTCGACGAGGGTCTCGCTGCGGGCGTTGATCATCTTCGAGCCGATCTTGGTGTCCTTGGCCCAGAACGGCACGAGACCCCAGTGGAACGCCTGCACCTCGCGGTGCGCGTGGTCGCCTTCACCCGTCTGGACCACCCCGAGGATGTCGTTGGTGGGCGAGGTGTTGAAGTTCTCGCCGAGGGGCTCGGCTTCGAACGACGCGCCGAAGTACGACGCGATCTGCTCGGGCGAGTTGCTGGACACGAACCGGCCGCACATGCCCGTGATCGTACGGCCCGGATGCGAGGGTCAGCCGGTCGCCCGCGTCAGCACTGCGAGGTGCAGTTGGCCTGCACGACCCAGGAGTTCACCGCATAGCCGCCGGTCTCGTTCACCTGGACGTGGGCGACCGAGGTGACCTTGGGGGTGCCGGACGTCGTCTCGGTGGTGATCTTCAGCGTCAACTGGACGACGGGGTTCAGCAGGCCGATCTGCAACCAGGCGGGCGCCTCACCGGGCACGTACATCTGTGCTGCGAGCACCCCACCGCCGAAGGCGATCTTCTTGTTCACCCCGGCGCCCGGAGCCACGTTGAGGCTGAGCGAACCCTGCGGGATCGAGACGTACCCGGGGATCGTCAAGGTCGTCGTCGACGCGCCCGCGAGGTTGATGTCGATGATCGGGCATGCGGGCGTCACGGCGGCCGGGGGCGGTGCACACGGCACAGGAGGCGTCGTCGTCGACACGAGGTTGGAGGCCTTGTACTTGTGCGTCCACGGGTCGGCGTCGCTCGTGGTGCCGTTGAAGACCGGGGTCACCGGTACCTCGAGGGTGCCCGGCACCGAGTAGGGCGCCGTCGACGTCCCACTCCACACGCCGGTCACGGAGGTGATCGAGACGTCGTTCAGGACCGAGAGCGGGTCGCTCGTCTGCACCATGCGTCGGTTGAAGACGAGGCTCGGGCCCGATCCGGCCGTCGCGTCGTCGACGATGAGCCGTCCGTTCGATCCGAACACGAAGGTGCCGCCGACACCGCTGCTGTACGCGTCGAACGGTGCGTCGATGGCGTCGAGCACGGCGACGGCATCACTCTCGACGCAACCAGGCGTCGAGCCGGAGCCCACGACGACCTCGGCGTCACCGGACACCCGGAAGGCCTTCTCGAAGTAGTAGATGCCCGAGACGAAGTACACGGGTGTCGATCCAGTGATGACGACGTCGTCGATGTACTTGCCGGGGAAGAACACCTTGCAGGGCCCCTCGTCTCCGACGGGCATGTCGTACCCGCTCGCGGACGGCGTGGTGTTCGAGAACGGGGGCAGCGACGGCCGGAAGATCGTTCCGGTCTCGGAGGTGGTGGAGGTGAGGGTCGTCCACGTCGCGGTGTTGACATCGCCGTTGCCGGGATAGGGCTTGCCACACGGTGACTTCTTGTACGGGTCGTTGTCGGGCACGACCATGCTCGTGCACCACGCGTCGCCGACCGTGCCGTTCAGCTCGATCCGCTCGACCTCGCCGTCGTGCACCGGCGGGATGTAGGTCTCCGAGCCTGCCTGCGTGGTGACGATCGCGTAGCGCTGCTCGTCGGGCAGGTTCTGCGACGCCGTGCCCGTGGAGGTGCACCACGACTGGATGCCGAGTCCTGGTGGTGCCGCGAGGTTCACCTTCACCGTCGGGCCGGTCTTGCTCGACTCGCACGCCTGGTACAGGGCCACCGGATCGTACAGCGCAGTGCGCAGGCCGGCCTTCACGGCTTCGGTCCGCTCGGCGGTGTCCACCGTGTTCCGGTTGGCGCGCGTGACGGTCATCGTGTACCTCATCACGGGCAGCACCATCAAGGTGCCGACGAGGATGAGGGCGAGGGCCAGGATGAGGGCAGTGCCCTCGTCCCGTTGGGGGTCACGTGGCGGGCGAGCACGGCTCATGGTGTGTACGTCACCTGCTGCACGCACGAGATCGCCTTGTTCGGCGCGACGTCGAGGGTGATCTGGGTCCATGGGGCGTGGTCGGGAACGGGGCTCTCGGTGAACGCGTACGGCTGACCCGCCGACTTGCAGCTCCAACCGGCCGGCGCATAGTGCGCGAGGTTCGTGAACTCCTGGGGGCTGATCGTCACGGTGGTCGACGAGCCGCCGGGCAGGGCGATGTCGAACGTGCCGCTCCGGTACAGCGCCGAGGTCGTCACCACCTCGTGGGAGGTCGTGTTCTCGTAGGTGAACGGATCCTGTGCAGAGCTCGATCCGAGCTTGGTCTGCAGCGTCACGGTGCCGCCGCACTGGTCGAGCGCCACGGATGCGAGCGCATCGCTGAACAGGTTGTAGTCCGGCAGCACGAACAGGTCCGCAACGGCAGCGTTGGTGTAGTTGCCGCTGTCGTCACCGAAGTCGAACGGCGTCGCGGACCCGTTCTGGCGGAGGGCGATCACGTACGAGCCCGGATTGTCGCCCGAGACGTCGTTCACGACCAGGTTGCCGAGCGTGCTGTAGTCCTTGATCGAGCTGCTCACCGTGCCTTCGTGATAGGTGTACGGCTCGGTGTAGGACTTGATCACACGCCAACCGTCCGACTCGCTCGAGCTGGTGTTGCTGGCGTCGTACTGCGCCTGGGTGACGACGGTCCAGCTGTCGTTCGAACCGCTCACCGTCGTCCGCCACAGATCGCTCTCGCCGTTGTTCACGTTGCCGGCCTCGTACAGCGCCTGGGTCGTCGTCGCCCATGACGTGGAGGTGCGCCAACCGTCGCTCGAGTCGCTGGTGGTGTTGCTGGCGTTGTACTCCGACACCGGCACGCTGGTCCAGCTGCTGACCGAACCGCTCAGCGTGGTGCGGTACCCGTCGCTCTCGCCGCTCGTCGTGTTCGCCGCGTCGTAGGCGCTCTTGCTGATGTCGGTCCAGTTGGTCGTCGTCCGCCATCCGTCGCTCGACCACGAGTTGGTGTTGGACGCGTTGTACTGCGCCTCGGTGACGTCGGTCCACGGGTTCTGCGAGCCGCCGCCGTCCACGGCGCGGAAGCCGTCGGACGTGCCGTTGTTGCTGTTGCTGGCGAGGTACTGCGCAGCGGTGATGCCGGTCCAGCTGTTGCCCAGCGAACCGGTGATGTTCGTCCGCCAGCCGTCGGATGAATCGGGCGTCGTGTTGTTCGCCGCGTAGGTCGACCAGGTCGTGCTGCTCCAGCTCCCGCTCACCCAGCGCTGGTACTTCATGTCGCTGTCGGTGTTGCGCTGGAAGTCGAGGTCGGCTGCGTACTGGTAGCCGGTGGACCCCTGCTGCCACTTCACGGTGTTGCCGCGCTCGTAGGTGGTGGTGCCCTGCTGGTAGACGACCCCGCTCCCCCGCTCGTACTGCCAGTGGTAGCCCGCGCCCATCTCTCGCCACGTCGAGCTCGCGTTCGTGTTCGAGTTGACGTAGACGCCGACGATGTTGATCGAGCCACGGTCCCGGATCAGTCGCTCTGTCCGGTTCCAGCCGATCTGGTAGAAGCTCGACCCATCGCTGTTCGGCAGATCCGTGTCGAGCGGATCCGCCGTGACGCCGGCCGACCCCGAGTGGTACTCCAGGCGGCTGAAGGTCGGCACACCGTCGGTGAAGAACAAGATCGTGTTGGGGAGCTGCGCTTGCACGGTGCCGTCGGAGTTCTTGATCATCCGGAAGAACGCGTCCTCCCAGTTCGTGCCTCCGTTCGAGGACAGGCCGGCGACCTGGCTCTTCAAGGCGTCGACGTCGGAGTCGACCAGCATGTCGTAGTACTTGGTCCAGCTCGGATCGGCTCCGAGCGTGGTGCCGTAGTACGAGAAGGCGACCGCCTGGATCTTGACGGGCGTCCCGCGGAACGCCTCGATGAGGTTCTGAACGCCTGTGCGGACGGTGGCCATGTTGGTCGACCCGATCGAGCCCGACTTGTCGATCACGAGGCCGAAGTTGCCACCGCAGCGAGAGCGTGCCGCGGTGAACGTGGGAGCACCGATGAGGTCATCGGTGGTGAGGTCGAGCTCGCGGTTCGTGCCGCCGGCGCTGAGGCTGATCTGGTTCCGTCCACCACCGGCGCCGGCTGCATCGCCGCCACCGTTGATCGTGACGACCACGCGTTGGGCGTTCTTGTTCTTGAGGCCCGGATCGACCGGCACCGTGTCGCCAGGTCCGCTCGTGTCGTCGGCGGCTGCGGCCTGGCTGACCGTCATGATCCACGTCGGTGCGGTGACACCGGGGATCCAGTCGGTCCCGCCGGGCGGGGGCTCGAGGTCGTGCAGCACGGTCTGCGTCTCACACGAGGTGCTGGGCGCCGCCGTCTCGATCGTGTAGCACTCGACGCGGATCAGCAGGTACTCCTCGCCCACCTTGATCACGCGGTACGAGACCTTGGTGACGGTGTCGACCGCAGCACCGCCGACGACGGTCGAGCCGCGCCAGGTGAGCATCAGCGCGTTGGACCCGCCGACGTTCGCGCCGGCCGGGCACGCGGGCGACGGGCCGCAGGGCACGGCGGCCGGGTCGGTCGTGACGTCCTCTGCCGACGAGAGGTCGCTCGGCATGAACAAGCTGACGTTCTGCTCGGACCGAGCGTTGTTCGTCCGGCCCTCGGTGTTGTCCATCTGCCTGAGGATGACGGTGGTCGCCATCGACATCGTGGCGATGACGATCCCGGTGATGACGACCGAGATCGTCACCTCGGGCAAGGTCATCCCTGCATCTCGTCCTCGGCTTCGGCGCCGTCCGCGGACTCGGTCAGACATCACTCTTCACCACCTTCATCGTCCTCTTGATCGAACCGGAATCGCTCGTGACGGTGATGGTCACCATCTGGATGAGGCGCGGTGTGCGGACGCCACCCGGACACGCCGTGCCTGATGCATCCGAGGCCCATGAGCCGGGGTCGGACGCGAGGGCGCTCGCCCCCGGCACGTAGTACTGGTACGAGGCCGCGACCTGACTCGCGGCCCAGCCCTTGGCGAGAGCCGCGGCCTGCAGGTACACGTCGTAGCTGCACAGCGTGGGCGCACGGTTGACGCGGTCGGCGGCGTTCTGCAGCACCGTCTCGACCTCGGCGACCTCTCGCACCGTGCTCGATGCCCTGACCGAGGTGATCGTCGCGTCGATGATCGGCACGATCGTCATCGCGATCAGCACGATCGTCATCACCACCTCGACGATGGTGAACCCGGCGTCCCGGCCACGCGGACCGTCGACGAGGTCGTCGCTCGCGATCGGTTCCGTCCGTTGCCTCATGCCCGCTCCGTTGCTGGTGACAAGAATTCATCGGAACGGCTGGTAGCCGACTTGAGCCGATGGGTCCCGTCGGCGACGACAGTGGACCCTCCTTCGGGTGAACAAAAGTCAAGGAAGTGAAACCGCTACGGCACGTCGGCCGTTTGATCACATCTTGATCAATTCATGAGCCCGTACCCACACGAGCCGGTTTCGAGCCGGCATGCCAGGGGTACGTCGCCGCCATGGAGCGACCACCCCTTCGAACGACATGGCTCCTCCATCGGCGGGAGCTCGGCCTCCTCCTCGCCGCATACGCGGCCATGGTCGCGGTGTGGAGCACGATCGGATGGGCGTTGACCGGCCCGCTCGATGGCACCTCGCTCGAACGAGAGGACGAGCAGGCCGTGCGATGGTTCGCCGAACGGCGCACTCCGAGGTGGGACACCCTCAGCCTGGTCGGCTCGTGGCTGTCGGAGACCATCGTCAAGATCGTGGTCACGACGATCGTCTGCCTGCTGCTGCTGAAGCTGGTGCGGCGTTGGCTCGAACCGCTCGTCGTCGCCGGCTCGCTCGTCCTCGAGGCGATGGTGTTCATCACGACGACCAAGATCGTCGGGCGGCCTCGCCCGGACGTCCCGAGACTCGAGAGCTCACCCGTCGGGTCGAGCTTCCCCTCCGGCCATGTCGCTGCCGCTGTCTGCTACGCGGCGATCGCCATCGTCATCTTCTGGCACACCCGGAACCGCTGGGCGCGTGGTGTGGCCGTCGTCGTCACCGCCCTGGTCCCCGTCATCGTGGGCGCAGCGCGGATGTATCGTGGCATGCATCATCCGTCCGACGTCGTCGCAGGCCTGCTGATCGGCGTGACGTGCGTGGTCGTGGTCACGTCGGTGCTGCGGAACGCGGAGCATCGTCGGCAGAGCGAGCTGACGTCGCGGCACGACGATGAGGTTCGCCGCTCGACGGTGGCAGAGCGCCAGCCGGCCCTCACGAGAGGTGGGGCCGCGCCGTGACCGTGCTGCTGATCGCACTCGCGACGGGGCTGGTCGCGGCGGTGGTCGCGTTCGTGGTGTCGGCCATCCCCTCGATCCACGTCGATCCGATCGATCCGTCCGTCGAGGAGCACGCGCTCGAACAGGCAGCCGCGCGATCCATCCGTCGCCACCCCAAGCTCCGCAGGTTCGTCCGCCAACGAGCCGACCGGACCTCGATCGGTGGGTTCATGCTCACGGTCGGGTTCCTCGTGGCATGGGGCGTGGCAACGGTGCTCGGGTTGTTGCTCGCGCTCATCAACGACTCCGAGTGGATGCGCGAGATCGACGGCCACGTCGCGTCCTGGGGCGCTGACCACGCAACGTCGACCTCGGTCGACTTCATCCGCTTCGTCACCAACTTCGGCAGCACCCCGGTCGTAGCGGGCGTCCTGTTGGTCGTCGCGATCATCGACTACGTCCGTCGCCGCAACGCGGAGGTCTTCCTCTTCGTCGCTGCCGTCGGTCTCGGCGAGCTGCTGTTGAACAACCTCGTCAAGGTGCTGGTCCAACGAGACCGCCCCGACGTCCTGCACCTCATGGCGGCCGGTGGCTATTCGTTCCCGTCGGGCCACACGGCTGCCGCGGCCGCCGGCTGGTCGGCGGTCGCGCTGGTCCTCGGACGCGACCGCTCGCGACCGGTTCGGGCCGCGTTGGCCGCCGGCGCCGCGCTGATCGCGCTCACCGTCGCGACCAGTCGTGCACTGCTGGGCGTGCACTGGGTGAGTGACGTGCTGGGTGGTCTCGCCTTGGGATGGGGCTGGTTCATCCTCGTCGCGATCATCTTCGGCGGACGCGATCAGCGCCTCGGCGAACCGTTGGAGCACGTCGCTCCCACCGTCGTCCCCCTCGACGATGCCCGGCGAGAGAAGCGAGTGGACGCATGAGCACTGCCACCACGGTCCCAGAGACAACGCACCTGACAGGTCACCGTGCGTTCGACGCGCTGCGCGCCGCCCACGTCGGCGTGCTGCTGCGCGACAGCTGGACACGGCTGCGGTTCGCCGACGGGTTGAGCCACTGCAGAGCACTGGCGTTCCAAGTCGTGCTCACGATCATCCCTGGGACGATCGCGCTGGTGGCGCTGGCGTCGTTGCTCCGCTGGGGCAGCCTGTCCGACGCGATCGTGAGCGCCACGGAGTCGCTCGCACCCGGACCGAGCGCGGACGTGTTCCGGGAAGCGTTCGGACAGGGCAGCCAAGCCGGATCGAGCAGCTCGGGATGGTCGGCGTTGAGCGTCGCCCTGCCCGCGTTCCTCGTCTCCGGGGTGACCGGCTTCGGCCAGATGGAGCGGACCGCGAACCGGATCTACGGCATCGAGGCCGACCGGCCATCGATGCAGAAGTACGGCCGAGCGGCGGTCGCGATGCTCACCACCGGCACGTTGCTGGTGCTGTGCTTCCTCGTCCTCGGGCTCGGTCGGGACTGGCTGGCCGGCGAGTCGCCGTGGGGCTCGGTCTGGTCGATCGCTCGTTGGCCGCTCGGGGTCGCGCTGTTGACCGGTGCGGTTGCCGAGCTGTTCCGCACTGCGCCGAAGCGCCGGCAGCCCTCGATGTCGTGGCTCACGATCGGCGGGCTCATCTCGGTCGTCGGCGTGATCATCGTCTCGGCTCTGCTCGCGCTGTACCTCACGGCCAGCAAGGGGTTCGGCGACACCTACGGGCCGCTCGCCGGGTTCATGGGTGTCGCACTGTGGGCGTACCTGAGCTCGATCGCAGTCTGCTTCGGTCTCGCGTTCGCCGCCCAGCTCGAGTCGTTCCGGGCGGGGCTTCCTGCACCGCGCGACGAAGCGAAGGCGCGCGAGAGCGATCCGGACTCGGTCGTCATCCCCTATGGCACAGCCGCCTTGCATCCGAGGCGATGATGCGCGTCTCGATCGTGGCCCATACGAAGAAGGTGTCCGCCCGGCAGGTGCACGATCTGCGGCAGGCACTGCGCGGCGCCGGCATCACCTCGATCGAGTGCCGCGAGATCTCGAAGGGGTCCGCGGCGGCCAAGGCCGCGAAGAAGGCGCGGAAGCACGGCGCGGACGTCGTCGTTGCCTGCGGCGGCGACGGGACCGTCCGCGCCGCGGCGCAGGCGCTCGTGGGGACCGACACAGCCTTGGCGGTGCTGCCCGCGGGGACCGCGAACCTGTTCGCGAGTGCCATGTCGATCGGTAACAAGCCCGACGAGGTGGCCGACCTGATCGCTCGTGGTGCTCGACGAACGATCGACACCGGGCGCTGCAACGACCTCACCTTCAACGTCATGGCGGGTGCCGGCTTCGACGCAGCGATGATCGACGACGCCGACGATCACAAGGAACGGCTCGGCATGCTCAGCTACCTCCGGGCCAGTGCGAAGGCTGCACACGAGCGCACCCCCTTCGACATGTCGGTCGAGATCGATGACGAGCCGGTGTTCGAAGGGGCAGCGAGCTGCATCCTCGTCGGGAACATCGGGACGCTGAAGGGCGGACTCGAAGCCTTCCCGGATTCCTCGCCCGAGGACGGCGTCCTCGACGTCGCGGTCCTCACCGCCAGTGGGCTTCGAGATTGGGCGAACCTGTTGTTCAGTGCTGTGCGGCATCGCCAGCAACTGAACGGGCACGCGCAGCTGTGGACAGCGCGGCGAGTGACCGTGAAGACGAAGTCGGAGCACCGGTTCGAACTCGACGGCGGCGTGAAGGGCACCACCGACCGCCTGGAGTTCGAAGTCGTGCCGCGGTCGCTGCACGTGTGCGCCCCGAGCGCGTGAGGGACGGCCTTGGTGCCGAGCCGTGACTGCCCACGCTGAGAGCTGCGTGGGGGCTGACGATCAGCTGGTGTAGAAGATCTCCATCCCGCAGATGGCATGGCTCGCAGCCGGGTTGACGAAGCGGGCGAAGAAGTACTCGCCCGTGTCCACGCGCTCGGGTGTCGCTGCAGCCGCCTCGATCGTCGTCAGACCCGGCGCGCCGGATGTGGACGTTGCGGCGATCGCGGTGACGAAGTCGGTCGTCCTGTACAGGGTGACCGTGAGGTCGTTGGCCACGCCGTCGACCACCAGCGCGTGGAAGCCCGTGACGGTCACACCAACCGGCAGGGGGATCGAGGCCTCGAGCGTGCTGCCCGCCGTTGTCGAGACGCACCCGTTGATGAGGTTCGTCCCGCTTTGAGCGACGAACGCCGGATGACCGATCACGACAGACCCGTTCTTCGTGAGGTACCGGTCGTCGTGGTTGTGGTCGGCGTAGTAGCCAACGACATCGGCGAGCACGTCGACGCTGCCGGACAGGTTGTACAAGTTGATGTTGCCGTCGGCCGAGAGTCGGACGTCGACCTTGTTGGGCGTCGCCGGTTGTCCGGGTTGCCAGTTGAGCGACGATGCGTTCGGCCTCGGATCGACGTCTGACGGCCAGATCGTGAGGAAGCTCCCCGACGTCCCGTTGACCGCCGTGACGTTCATCGCGACTGCCACCGCATCGGTCGGGATCGTGCAGCTGCCGTTCGTCCCGCGCACCGTCTGCGTGTACGTCTCGTTCGGTGCGAGTGGAGTGCCCCGTGGGCCCACCTGAGTGTCGGGACGCGTGTCGAAGATGCGGCACGGAGTGATCGACACGAACGTCGACCGCTCCCCCGAGCTGACAGCTGCATGGCCGATGGCAAGTCCGCCTCCGCCGATGCTGACCGCGACCGCCGCCCCGATCGCTGCCCAGCGGACTCGTCCCAACCTCTCGCGCCCCATCGTCGTCCTTTCGTCAGGTTCGGGCGGACACTAATTGGAGCAGCGGAACTGAGGATGGATGCCAACGTCGACGGCGTGTCCCGGTCAGGCGGCGACGAGGGTGTCGATCTGTCCGATCGCGGTGGAGGCGCCGTCGACGACACCCATGTCGAGCACCTTCTGCAGCGCTTCGGGAGAGTCGTACGTCGCGACGAACGTGGCGCGTGTGCCGCCGCTGAACGCCTCGAACGAGTAGACGTTCCTCGACACGGGCATGTCCTCGATCGGGGCGAAGCTGTCGTCGGCCGCGAAGCCGTCGTCGAACTCGAAGCTGCGAGGGGCGTCGACGGCCGTCACCTTCCACCAGCCGTAGTACTTCTCGCCCTCTGGAGAGGTCATGAAGTAGTGAGCGCGGCCACCGGCACGCAGGTCGTGCTCGACGAAGGTTGCCGGGTAGCCCGGAGGCCCGAAGACCTGCTCGAGCTGCCGGGGGTCGGTGTAGACCTGCCAGATGCGCTCGACGGGGGCGGCGAACTCCGCGGTGATGGTGAGCGTGCGGGTGTCGAGGTCGTGGGCGACGTCGGTGACGGGCATTTCGGTGGCTCCTGCTGTTATCGGGGATCGTGCGCGATGAGGTCGTCGATGCGCGCGATGCGTCCGCGCCAGAGGTCTTCGAGCTCGGCGAGCATCGAGGCGACCGAGCGCACGGCGTGCACCTCACCGTGCGCGAGTTGCTCGCGACCGCTGCGACGCTTGCTCAGCAAGCCCGCACGTTCGAGCACGGCGACATGCTTCTGGACCGCGGCGAACGACATGTCGTAGCTCGCCGCGATCGCCGAGACGGAGTGCTCCCCGGTCAGGACTCGCCGCATGATGTCGCGACGCGTCCGATCGGCCAGCGCATGGAACAGCGCATCGGCCCGCGCCTCGTCCGTGTCGAGATCGACGGCGGCCGGGGCGGGGACGGGCATGCGACCAACATACAACCGATCGGTTGTATGTCAAGGGCGACTCCTCTCCTCGCGTGTCCCGAAAATCGGTCTCATCGGATGGCGTAGGCTCGCCGGTCGACCTCGCATGAAGTTCGCACCGCAGTGGAGGGGCAGCCGACATGGGACGACCGCGCCGAACCAGGATGCAGCGACTCGGTGTCGCTGCCGTCGTTCTGTCGCTCGCCGCCGCGACGTCACCGTCGACAGCGGGCGCTCACGCACCGCAGGCCAGCCCGCTTCGTTCCCACGTGTCCGTGCCGTTGAGCGAACGGACGTGCAGCGTCGAGCTCGACGGCCAGATCAGCACCTCGCAGGGCCAACCGTTGGAGGTGGTGCGGTGCAGCGTGACGATGACGGCGCCAGGGACGGCGTATCTCTCGGCAACCGGCGACGTGGGAAGGTCTGGCGCCACGCCGAGCAGCGTGGCGGGGTTCGGCTTCTGGGTCGACGACGAGTTCCTCGGAGAGAACGTCTTCGTCCACGCGAACCCTGAAACACATCACAACCTCTCGATGCAATCCGCCGTCGACCTCGAGCCCGGCACACATGTCATCGAAGTCCGCATCCTCCGCCTGACTGGGCCCGGACCCGCCAGTGTCAGCGCGGCTGCGTTGAACGTGGTCGTCGTCCCCGAGGACAACGAGATGGTGACATGCGGCCGTTACGTGGACTACGGACCGCCGATCTCGTCGACTGCGTTCACCCCGATCGTGTCGTGCGAGCTCACCGCCTCGCGATCGGGGACGCTGGTCGTGCTCGGCTCGACCGAGGCTGTCTGGCTGGACGGCGCGTTCGAAGCCGCGTACCAGCTCGGGGTCGACTCGGTCCGCGACGACTTCAGCACCCGCTGGGTCAACGTCCGCCCGATCGACGATCCCATCCCTGCGACGTACCGATCGGTGGCCGTACAAGGGTCGTACCCGGTCGGTGCCGGGACGCACACGGTCGAGATGCACGCGGCGCGGCTCGGTGGCTCCGGAGACTTCCAGCCGGTGAACCTGAGGATCCGTGCGTTCTTCGTTCCTGACGAGAGCCGGGAGCACGTCGCATGCGCGCAGGCGGACGATGGCACCGAGACGGTGTCGTCGAGCTTCGTCGTGTCGGTGTCGTGCACGTTGACGACGCCGGCACCGGCTCGGGTGGTGATCACTGCGGGTGGTTCGGTCGGCACCGGTACGGGTGGCACGGACTTCACGGCAGCGTTCGCGACGGGGGTCGATGGCCAGGTGCACACCCTGCAGGTGGAGGAGCGGCAGGTGAGCACGTTCCAGGACGGTGGTGACGGCAACGACGAGCCGGTGCTGGTGGAGCAGGTGGTGGATGTCGCGGCGGGGACGCACACGTTCTCGTTCCACGTCCGTCGGGTCGCCGGGCCCGGTTCGGTGAAGGTGTACAACCCGCGGATCCAGGCGGTCGCGTTTCTGGAGCCGGTGGATTTCGTGCCGGTGGTGCCGGATCGTGTGTTGGACACGCGCGAGCAGGTGGGCTACAGCGGGCCGAAGCCGGTGGTCGGTCAGTCGATCGAGTTGCAGGTGACGGGTGTGGGTGCGGCGAACGTGCCTGCGGATGCCAAGGCGGTGGTGTTGAACGTCACTGGCACCGAGGCGACCGCTGATGGGTTCGTCACGGTGTGGCCGTGTGATGCGACGCGTCCGACGGCGTCGAACCTGAATCTGACGGCGAACGCGACCTCGCCGAACCTGGTGATCGTCAAGCTGGGTGCGGGTGGCAAGGTGTGCTTGTTCACCCAGAGTGGGACGCATCTGATCGCCGATGTGAGCGGTTACATGCCGGCAGGTTCGCGGTTCGTGCCGGTCGTGCCGCAACGAGTACTGGAAACGCGGCCGGAGGGTCAGGTCGGCTTCAGCGGACCGAAGCCCGGGGTCGGCCAGGAGCTCACCCTCGGCCTCGGGACGGTCGTACCGGCGCAGGCGACGGCTGTGGTGTTGAACGTCACCGGTGTGGAGGCGACGGCGGATGGGTTCGTGACGGTGTGGCCGTGTGGGACTGCCCGGCCGAACGCGTCGAACCTCAACCTCACTGCCGGCTCGACGATCCCGAACCTCGTCGTCAGTGGGCTCGGGGCGGGGGCTTCGTGTCTGTTCACGCAGAGCGGCACGCATTTCGTCGCCGATCTCAGTGGCTACATGGTGAGCGGTTCGCGCTACGTCAGCGTCGTGCCGGACCGTGTGCTCGACACCCGGTCGCCGGGACCGATCGGTTACGCCGGGTCCAAGCCTGCTGCTGGTCAGGTCGTCGAGTTGCAGGTGACCGGGGTGGGCACGTCGAAGGTCCCGTCGTTCGCGTCGGCGGTCACGCTGAACGTCACCGGTACGGATGCGAGTGCGGACGGGTTCGTCACCGTCTGGCCGTGCGGTGCGCCACGACCCAACGCATCCAACCTGAACCTGCGTGCTGGTGGGACCTCGTCGAACCTCGCCATGGTCAAGATCGGCACCGACGGCAAGGTCTGCCTGTTCACCCAGACCGGCACCGACCTCATCGCCGACATCAACGGGTACTGGAGTTGACGACGAGCTCGGGTGCACATCCGCTTGCACATATATACGAGGTGACGTATATGGACCGAGTGCCCGACGAGCTCGCCATCCTCGAGGTGATCGCCGAACCGACTCGCCGTCGCATCCTCGACGCCGTGCGCCTCGGTGAGTGCTCGGTGACCGAGCTCGTCGACGCCGTCGGCATGCACCAGCCGGGCGTGTCCCGGCACCTGAAGGTGCTGCGCGATGCGGGCCTCGTCGAGGTCCGCCGTGATGCTCAACGCCGGCTCTACCGCTTGCGTGCCGAGCCCCTTCGTGAGCTCGACGAGTGGCTCGAGCCATACCGCGCCGAGCTGGCGAGCCGCCTCGATGCACTCGAGCGCCACCTCGAGCGAACCGCCCGTCCGATCCCCCCGAAGGAGCGATCCCGATGACCGACGACCTCACCACCCGCTACGACGGGGTGCTCGAACGCACCGCCGACGGCGGCATCATCCGCTTCGAGCGACACCTGGCGTTCGACGTCCACGACGTGTGGGACGCCATCACGACGCCCGAACGGCTCGCCGACTGGTGGCTCCCGTTCGACGCCGACATCACGGTCGACCTGCGCGAGGGTGGCGAGATGGTGTTCGCGGGAACGGCGGACGGCGAGGCGGTGCGGATGACCTGCACGATCCTGCGCATCGAACCGCCGCGCGTCTTCGAGCACACCCATCCGGCGCCCGGTTCGAGCATGCGCTGGGAGCTCGAAGCTGCCGACACCGGCTGCATCCTGCGGCTCAGCCACATCGTCCCCGATGTCCAGGAGGCGATCGACAACTGCTACCTCGTCGGTCTGTTCACGTCGCTCGCGCGGCTCGAGCCCTGCCTCGCCGGCCGGCCGACGGCGTGGGACTGGGACGCCTTCGCCGTGGCTCGGGCCCACTACGCAAGCCTCGGCCTCGCTTCCCCGGCGGACGCATCATGAGCCGCCCGACCGAACAGCTCCTGCGGGTGCAGAACTTCATGCTCTCGACCGACGGCTTCGGCACCGGCGAGGGACAGAGCATCGAGCGGCCCTTCGGCCACGCCGACCCGTCGGCATTGGCGTCGTGGGCGGGTGCCACCGCGAGCTGGCCGAACCGCACCGACCCGGGCGGCACGCGCGGCCTCGACGACTACTTCACCCGCGACTTCACCAACAACATCGGCGCCGAGATCATGGGACGCGGCAAGTTCGGCCCCCAGAAAGGCCCGTGGACGGACCTCGAGTGGACAGGCTGGTGGGGCGACACACCGCCGTTCCACACGCCGGTGTTCGTGCTCACCCACCACGTCCGGCCCACGTACTCGTTGTCGGACACCACCTTCCACTTCCTCGACGCCGAGCCGGCCGACGCACTCCGGCAGGCCAAGGCCGCCGCTCAGGGCAAGGACGTGCGCCTCGGCGGTGGTGTGTCCACCGTCCGAGAGTTCCTCGACGCAGACCTCGTCGACACCATGCACGTCGCCGTCGCGCCGCTCGAGCTCGGCCGAGGCGGCAAGCTGTGGGACTCGCCCGACGAGCTGCTCGACCGCTTCCACCACGAACGGATCCCCAGCCCGAGCGGCATCACCCACCACCTCTTCTGGCGACGCTGACGCGCCCGACGAACCTCAGCGCTTCGTCAGGTCCTCGGCGAGCATCACGAGGATGCCACTGGGGCCGCGGACGTAGGTCAGTCGGTAGATGTCTGCGTACGTCGCGACGCCACGCAGCGGGTGGCAGCCGTGCCTGGCCGCGATCTCGAGGGCCGCGTCGAGGTCGTCCACCGAGAAGGCGACCCGGTGCATCCCGATCTCATTCGGCAGGGTGGGCTCGGTCTCGATGGCGTCGGGGTGGATGTACTCGAAGAGCTCGAGGCGACCGTTGCCGTCCGGTGTCTGGAGCATCGCGATCTTGGCGTGGTTGCCGTCGAGCCCCACGGCCTCGTCGGCCCACTCCCCACTGACCCTGTCGCGACCGAGCACGGTCAGACCGAGGTCGGTGAAGAAGGCGATCGTGGCCTCGATGTCGCGGACGGCGATGCCGACGTTCTCGAGCTTGATGGGCATGGTTCGCACCCTACCCATCCCGCAGGTCGACGCCCCCGACGCTTGCTCGCCATGCGCGACGCCGGTGAGCTGCGGTCATGCTGAGATCGGGTCAAGAATTCCCGGTCGAGCGCGTGAATGGTCTCAAGTGCGCCATTTTCGGGCCGAGATACTTTCCACGACCCTCGAATTCGACGAGGTCGGTCCATGTGCGGGGGCTCATCCTGACGGTGACGCCCCACACGACGAACTTGCACATCACGAGGTACGCGCACGATGAACTTGGTCACGAACCGGTCGACGGCGAAGCAGTCGACGAACATGCGATGGCGGGAGCGGTGGTCCGGCCGCGGTCTGAAGCAGGGCGTCATCGGTGCGGCTCTGGCATTGGGGCTGGTCGGGGGTGCGGCCGTCGTGCCGAGCGCGATCGCACCGCGATCGGCCTCGGCCTCGGCGCTCCCGGAGGGAGCGGTGTTCGTGCCGTCGGCCCCGCAGCGCCTGTTCGACACGCGTGACGGGACCGGTTTCGGCGGCGTGGCAGGGACGATCGCGGCCGATTCCACCGTCAGCGTGCAGATCACCGGTGCCGTGGTGCCCGTCGGCGCGGTCGGGGTGGCGATGAACCTGACGTACGCCGAGGCGCAGGGCACCGGCTACATCACGGTCTATCCCGACGATGCGGCGCTCCCCGGGACATCGAACTTGAACAAGGTCGGCGCTGGTCCGGTCGCCAACTACGTCACGGTCCGGCTCAGCTCGAGCGGGCGGCTGGCGATCTACAA
Source organism: Ilumatobacteraceae bacterium (assembly GCA_050248155.1). Taxonomy (GTDB): domain Bacteria; phylum Actinomycetota; class Acidimicrobiia; order Acidimicrobiales; family Ilumatobacteraceae; genus VFMC01. The sequence continues at coordinate 131,624 of JBFWSW010000001.1, read as the reverse complement.
CAACGGTGGGCCGACGCATCTCGTCGGCGACGTGCTCGGGTACTACGTGCCCGGATCGGGTGCACCAGGCCCGGCCGGCCCGCAGGGCGCCCAAGGTGCCCAAGGCCCGGCGGGACCCCAGGGTGAGCCTGGCCTCACCGGCTACGAGATCGTGAGCACCCACCTCGCCTCCTCCGAGAGCGGTGAGGCGACGTGCCCGGACGGCAAGCGGGTCCTGGGCGGCAGCTTCGTCTGGGACTACCCGGATCCGCACGGTGCCGTGCCCAGCGGACCGAACCCGGACGGCACGGGGTGGACCGCCGACGCGAGCTACGGCTTCGGCAGTGGCGGCACGCTCTACGCGATCTGCGCGACGGTGCACGACTGAGCCGGGGTCGCTCCCCTGCTCACGATGGTCGGGCTGACAGGATTTGAACCTGCGACCCCTTGTCCCCCAGACAAGTGCGCTAACCAAGCTGCGCTACAGCCCGTCGAAATGAAGTTGTCATGCCGACCGAAGTGACCGGCCGTTCGATGGTAACGGCCGGCGGCATCCAGCCACAACGTCGTTGCTGGCCCGGCCCTGCTCACACGAACAGATCGACCACCCTCCAGGTCAGGTACAGCACCAACGCGACCATCAGCAGCTTGAAGTGCCAGGGCGCCTTCACATCGGTCTCGTCGCCGTCGGCCCCCGCCGCGAGCTTCTTCAGGTTCAGGGTGCGTGCGGTGACCAGCGGCTGGGGCTCGGGCTTCTCGACGACTCGACCGCACGCTGGGCACGTGCCGTCCTCGTTCATCGCCGATGGGGTCCAGTACTTCGCGCACTCCTCGCACCAGGGCATGTCACTCCGACCTCTTGCGCACCCGAAGTTTCAGTGGCGTCGGACCGAAGTCGAACGCTTCGCGGATGCTGCGCTCGAGGTAGCGCAGATACGGCGCCGGCAGCTCACGGTTGACGAACAGCGTGAACGTCGGCGGCTCGGTCGCGCCTTGCACCGCGTAGAGCACCTTCGCTCCCTCACCTGCCGGCTGCTTCTGCTGCGCGGCGGCGATCACCTTGTTGACATCACGCGTGGGGACTCGTCGGTGGTACTGCGTGATCGCGTCCTGCAGCACCGGGCGCAGCTTGTGCACGCCCTTGCCGGTGAGGGCCGACACCTTGAGCACCGGCGCCTCGCCGATGAAGTTCAGCTTGCGCTGCACCTCGGACTGGATGGTGAGCCGCTGCTCGGGATCGTCGACGAGCTCCCACTTGTTCAGCATGATGACGATCGGGCATCCCGACGCGTCGACCCGCTCGGCCAGACGTTGGTCCTGCCCGGTCACGCCCTCGGTCGCGTCGATCACGAGCAGCGCGATGTCGGCATCGTCGATCGCCCGCAACGCACGCACCATCGAGTAGTACTCGGCCGAATCGTCGATCTTGCCCCGCTTGCGCATGCCGGCGGTGTCGACGAAGACGATCGGACCATCGGGTGTGTCGACCAGGGTGTCGATCGCGTCGCGGGTCGTGCCGGCCATGTCGTGCACGACGGAACGGTCCTCGCCGACGAGCCGGTTGAACAGCGTGCTCTTGCCGACGTTCGGCCTCCCGACGATCGCCACTCGGGGCGGCGGCTGGTCGTCGGGATGCCAGAGGGGCGCATCGTCGTCGCCGACCGGGACCGCGGGCGCCTCATCGTCAGGGGCTGCCGCGGCGGGCAGCCGGGCCACGATCTCGTCGAGCAGGTCACCGGCACGGCGACCGTGGAGCGCGCTCACCGGGTACGGATCGCCGAGGCCGAGCGCGAGGAACTCCCACCGATCGGACTCGCGGCGGTCGTTGTCGGCCTTGTTCGTGACCACGAGGATCGGGATCTCGGCTCGACGGAGCCAGGTGCCGATCTGCACGTCGTCGTCGGTCATGCCGACCGACGCGTCGACGACGAACAGCACGAGGTCGGCCTGGCGGACCGCCGCCTCGACCTGCCGGCTGACCTTGGCCTCGAGCGTGTCGCCGCCGGGGAGCCAACCGCCGGTGTCGACGAGCGTGAACCGGGTGCCCAGCCATTCGGCCTCGGCCTCCTTGCGGTCCCGCGTGACACCGGGCCGGTCCTCGACGATGGCCACCTGCTCGCCGATGATGCGGTTGAACAGCGTGCTCTTGCCGACGTTCGGCCGGCCCACGACCACGACGGTGGGCAGACCGTCCTCCACGCTCATCGTCCGACCTCGAGCGCGGCGCGCAGCGCGAACCCGTCGGTCGGCACGACCTCGACCGGTCGGGGCAGCTGCGCGAGCGTCATCCCGTCGAGGAACCGGTTCTCCGAGAGACAGACGTCGGGCAGCAAGTAGCGGTGGCCCTCGGGCTCGGCGCCGAGCACACGCTGGAGGTCGGCGCCGACCATCAGACCGGTCACCGACGTGTTCCCTCCGAAGAACTCGTTCTCGACGGGGATGACGCGCACGTCGTCCCGTCCGAGCGACGACACGAGCGGCTCGATGACGGCCGCACCGAACAGCCCGGTGAGCACGCCGACGGGTGCGTCGCGCCGGCGCATCGCGACGCGGGTGGTGTGACCTGTCGACCGCAGCCCCGTGTACGCGGCCGGGTTCGGCGGTTGATGGTCGGCCGCGGCGAAGAAGCCACTTCGCGGGCCGGTCGGCGCGTCGGCGAGGCCCTGGAACTCGCGCTCGAACGTGCGCGCCATGCCGATGCCGTCTTCGTGCATGATGAAGTCCTCGTACGCGTCGGCCGCTGGGAACGGCCGGCCGGTCATGAGGTAGTACTCGTCGGCCGCGAACACCATCCGCCGCCCGAGCACCCGGAGGAACACATCCTGCCAGTCCTCGATCGCGTCGAGCACAGCGTCTGCTTCGGCGGCCGTGTGCAGCCGCATCGCCGGCTCGGTGTTGAACCGGCTGAGACCGAGCGGCACCACGGCGACGGCATCGAGCTCGGGATAGCGGTCGAGGATGTCGGCGAAGGTGCGGTCGAGCGATGCTCCGTCGTTCACGCCGGGGCACAGCACGATCTGTCCCCGCACCGCGATCCCATGGTCGAGCAACGCACGTAGCCACCGCAGGCTCATGCCGCCCCGTGGGTTCTTCAACATGCGTGATCTGAGCTCGGGGTCGGTGGCGTGGATGCTGACGTTCAGCGGTGACAGCCGCTCGGTGATCACCCGCTCGAGATCGGCCTCGGTGAACCGGGTGAGCGTCGTGAAGTTCCCGTACAGGAAGCTGAGGCGGTAGTCGTCGTCTTTCAGGTAGAGGCTCCGGCGCAGCCCCTTCGGCAGCTGGTAGATGAAGCAGAACTCGCAGTGGTTGTCGCACGTTCGCACTCGGTCGAACACAGCGCTCGACACCTCGGCGCCGAAGGCCTCGTCAGGGCGCCGGGCGAGGGAGATCTGTTGGTCGAGACCGCCACGCCGCAGCTCGATCTCGAGGTCGGGCTCGTCGACGAGCATCTGCCACTCGATGATGTCGCGCGGCACCTGGCCGTTGAGCGCGACGATCTCGTCGCCGGCGCACAGACCCGCTCGCTCGGCGGCGGAGCCTGCAGCGATGCTGACGACCACCGGAGCTGACATGGACGTCCAGGCTAACGGCGAGGCAGCTGTTCCGGTCCTGGCCCCGGGCGGTGCGGGGGACGCCGGTAGCGTGGCGAGGTGGACGTCGACCGGGTGCTGCTCGCCGAGCCGAGGGGCTTCTGCGCGGGTGTCGAGATGGCGATCAAAGCGCTCGCCTGGATGGTCCGCACCTTCCCGCCGCCCGTGTACTGCTACCACGAGATCGTCCACAACAAGATCGTGGTCGACCGCTTCCGAGAGCAGGGCGTGGTGTTCGTCGACGACATCGCCGACGTGCCACCCGGCCGCCCCATCATGCTGTCGGCGCACGGCTCGCCACCCGAGGTCGTTGCGGCGGCGAGGGCGCGTGGCAGCTACGTGGTCGATTCGGTGTGCCCGCTCGTCACCAAGGTGCACCACGAGGTGAAGGTGCGCGCCGGCAAGGGGTACCGCGTCGTCTACGTCGGCCACGAAGGCCACGAGGAAGCGGTCGGCACCGTCGCCGTGGCCCCGCGATCGATCAGCCGGGTCGAGAGCACCGACGACGTCGACGCACTGCCGGCCTTCGACGAGCCGGTGGCGCTCCTCGCACAGACCACGCTGTCGCACCGCGACTGGGCCGACGTCGCCCAGGCCGTGAAGTCGAAGTTCCCCGACGCGTGGATGCCCGGCCGGAGCGATCTGTGCTTCGCCACCACCAACCGGCAGTCCGCCTTGATGGCGATGGCCGAACGATGCGACTCGATCGTGGTCATCGGCTCTGCGAACAGCTCCAACACGGTCGCGCTCGAGAAGCTCGCCATCCAGGCGGGAGCGAAGCGGGTCTTCCGCGTGAACGACGCGAGCGAGCTCCCCGACGACCTGCACGGCGTCGTCGGCCTGACGGCGGGTGCGTCCGCTCCCGAAGAGCTCGTCGAGGCGGCGCTCGCGCGGTTGGCGCCTCGCGACGGTGTCGAGCACGTGCGGGTGACCGACGAGGACGAGTACTTCCCACCTCCCCGCAACATCCGCGACCTGCAGGCCGCGATCGGATTGACGGCGGCGACCCTGCTCGGCGCAGACCCGGCCACCAGCGCGACCATGGACGACCGGGCCATCGAGGCCAGCGCCGTGCTGTCAGCGCTCGACGCCTGAACCCAGGACCCCGGCGTCCCGCATCACGGCCCGAGGTGGCGACAGCCCGAGGGCTCTACCCTGTCGCCCGTGCTCTCCCCCACGGTGTCGACGCTCCGGTTGTTCCTCCACGTGCTCGGCGCGACGGTGTGGGTGGGCGGACAGCTCGTCCTGGCGGGGCTCGTGCCGGTGGTCCGCAAGGAGGCGCCTGACGCGACGAGGGCGGTCGCACGCGCCTTCGCCCGTCTCGCCTGGCCGGCGTTCGCCTTGCTCGTCGCCACCGGCATCTGGAACCTGGTCGAGATCGACGTCGCCGACCAGTCCACCTCGTACCAAGTGACGGTCTTCGTGAAGATCGCGCTCGCGATGGTCGCCGCCGTGGCGGTGGCGATCCACTCGATCGGGAGGAGCAAGCTGGCCCTCGCCCTCGGCGGCGCCATCGGCCTGCTCGCGTCGCTCGCCGCGCTGTACGTGGGCGTACTCCTCCGCACAGGGTTGAACTGAGCACGCGTACGCTTCGGCCCATGAGGTCGCCCGAGGCAGAGTTCGTGGCCCGCATCCGACCGATGTGCCTCGGCTTGCCCGAGGTGCACGAGGAGCAGGCCTGGGTCGGCACCCGGTGGCGGATCCGCACCAAGACCTTCGCTCACGTGCTCACGCTGCAGGACGGCTGGCCGCCCGCCTATGCGAAGGCCGCGAGCACACCCGGAGCTGCGACGCTGCTGATGTTCCGATCCTCGGGCGACGAGCTCGACGTGTTGCGCTCGAGCGGCCCACCGTTCTTCGCGCCACCATGGCGAGCCGACGAGGTCGGCATGAGCCTCGACGACTCCACTGACTGGGCAGAGGTGGCCGAGCTGATCACCGAGAGCTACTGCGTCCTCGCGCCGGCCAAGCTGGCCCGCGCGGTGCCCCGACCCGGGTGAGCATGCTGCCTCCGGCCGCCGTCAGAGTCGATCCACGGATCGAGGTTCGGCCCTCGACGATCGCTGGGCAGGGCCTGTTCGCCACCGCTCCAATCGAGCCTGGCATGATCGTGCTCGGCCTCGGCGGTCGACTTGTCACGACCAGCGAGCTCGACGAAATGTTCGCCCGAGCCGCCGCCGAACCCGACGCGGCCTACATCGACACGTTCTCCGCGTTCGACGACATGCACATCGTGTTGCCGCCATCGACAGCGGCGCACTTCTGCAACCACAGCTGCGACCCGAACCTCTGGATGGAGGGCCCGTTCGACATCGCGACCCGGCGGTCGATCTCGGTGGGGGACGAGTTGACGATCGACTACGGAACCATCTCGGGCGCGCCCGGTTTCGAGATGCCGTGCACGTGTGGGACGCCGTCGTGTCGGATGTCGATCACGAGCGACGACTGGCAGCGGCCCGACCTGCAGCGCCGATACGGCAGCCACTGGGTGCCGGTTCTTCGTGATCGGATCCACGCCTCTCGAGGCTGACGAGATTTCTCGCGCTCACTGTCGCATCGGGCGATCGCCGTTCGTGGGAGTGGTGAGGCGGGAGGCCCGCCGTGATCGAGAGGAGATCGTGATGAGGAAGCTGGTCGTGACCGAGTTCGTGTCGCTCGACGGTGTGATGGAGGCACCGGGTGGTGACGACGGTTACGTGCACGGGGCCTGGACGTTGCCGTTCTTCAACGACGAGGTCGCCGAGTTCAAGACTGCCGAGCTCTTTGCCGCCGACGCCATGCTGCTCGGCCGGCGCACCTACCAGGGTTTCGCCGCGGCCTGGCCCGAGCGCACCGGTGACCCGTTCTCCGACGCCATGAACTCGATGGCGAAGCATGTCGTCAGCAGCACGTTGACGACGCTCGAGTGGAACAACTCGCACCTCGTCCAAGGCGACCTGGTGGAGGGCATACGAGCGTTGAAGGAGTCGGATGGCGCCGACATCCTGGTCGCCGGCTCGGCGACACTCGTCCATGGCCTGCTCCGAGCCGATCTCGTCGACGAGCTCCGCCTGGCCGTCTACCCGTTGGCGCTCGGCGTCGGCAAGCGGGTCTTCGCCGACGACATCCGCGTCGACTTCGAGCTCGACGACATGCGCCAGAGCAGCACCGGCGTGCTGCTCACCACCTACCGTCGGGTGGACCGCCGCCCGATCGCGACGTTCGACTACGCAGACGTCAGCGGCTGAGCGGTCAGTTGCGGGGAACTTCGCTCCAGGGCTTGTCGCGGTCGACGCGGACGTCACCGGGCAGGCCGAGCACGCGCTCGCCGAGGATGTTCAGCATCACCTCGGTCGTGCCGCCCTCGATCGAGTTCGCACGACTGCGCAGGAACGCCTTCTGCAGCGTGTCCGACGACATCGCTGTCTCGGGGCGGATCATCTCGTAGCTGCCGTACAACATGCCGTCGGCGCCGAGCAGGTCCATCACCTTCTCGTAGATTGCCTTGTTGAGGTTGGCCGATGCCATCTTGCCGATCGAGCCCTCAGGGCCCGGATCGCCCATCTTGCGGTTCTGGTTGGCGCGGATGTTCGTGAGACGCAACACCTCGGCGCGGATCCAGAGCTGCATCACCTCGTCGCGCGTCGCCGGATCCTTACGCTCCTCCGGCAGCTTGGCCCACGTGGACGTGAGCGCCTCGATCGTGCCCGAGCCTTTGCGCGGGATGGTGCCCCCGATCGACACGCGCTCGTTCATCAGCGTCGTCAGCGACACACGCCAACCGTCACCCGGGTTGCCGAGCATCTCGGAGTTCGGGATGCGGGTGTCAGTGAAGTACACCTCGTTGAACTCGGCCTCGCCGGTCATCTGCCGCAGCGGACGCACGTCGACACCCGGCGCGTGCATGTCGACCACGAAGGCGGTGAGGCCCGCGTGCTTGACCGCTTCGCTGTCGGTGCGCACCACGAGGAGGCCCCAGCGCGACAGGTGCGCGAGCGTCGTCCAGACCTTCTGACCGTTCACGACCCATTCGTCGCCGTCACGAACCCCCCGAGACGACAGGCCGGCGAAGTCGGAACCCGACCCGGGCTCGCTGAACAGCTGGCACCAGATCTCCTCACCAGTGAACAGGGGGCGGAGGTAGCGCGACTTCTGGTCTTCGCTCCCCCACACCACCACGGTGGGTCCGCACATGCCGTGCCCGATCGGGTTGCGGTACACGGGGTTCGGCGCGCCCTCGGCGAACACCCGCTCGTTGATCAGCTTCTGCAGCTTGGGGTTGAGGCCGAGGCCGCCATGGCCCTCGGGGAAGTGCACCCATGCCAGGCCCTTGTCGAACTGTGCGCCGAGGAACTGCGTCGGTGAGGTCGACTTCGGCGGGAACTCGGCGAGCAGCTCGTCGACCAGGTCGCTGACCCGCTGCTCGTCGGCCGTCAACCTCGGTTCGGTCATGGTCATGTCGTCAACTCCCTGATCGGCGCCTCGTCCGACGATACCGGGGCGCTTTCGGCAGGCCCGAACCGTGCTCAGTCGTCATCGCCGGCATCACCGACGTCGGAGATCCCCGCCGCGGCCAGTCGTTCGAGCAGCACGTCACGGACACTGGTGCCGGGCTCGCGGGCCTTGTCTCCGGTGATCCTCCAGCCGAGGCGGCTCGAGTACAGGAGCGGCGGGTCCTTCAGGCGCCCGGCCCCGACCTCCACCACCCGGGCGAACATCAGCTCATGGTCGGCCATCGCCTTCCGCTCGAACACCTCGCACCGAAACCACGAGACGCAGTTGCGCACGACGGGCAGGTCGCTGCCGGGGATGACGTCGAGGTACTCGTCGGCGATGTACTGGAAGCGCCGGCCCGGGTAGCTGAAGTACTGCCCGATGTCGACCTGATCGCCGGCGAGGACGGAGACCGAGAACTGGCCGCTCGCGACCATCAGCGGGTACGTGTCGTGCTTGGGCGACACGCTGGCCATGACGATCGGTTCCTCGAAGCTCACCTGCGTGACCCAGTGGCTGCAGTACGCACGTGTGACGCCGTCGTGGTGCGCGCCGACGATCTCGACGCCCTTGATCATCTGTCCCAGGCTGCGCTTGATGACTGGGTCGATCATCCGCCGAGTATGCCCGGCGCGCCAGTCAGTTGAGGTGGCGCACCCATCTGGCGTGCTGCGGCGCTTCGTGCGCGAGCTCGGCGAACCCGCCGCGCATGATCGACAGCGCGTAGAGCGCACGTGGGTCGTCGCGATCGATGTAGAGCGCCCGCAGGTTGTTCAGCATGCGGATGAGGATGGCGCGTTCGGTGACGGGCGCGAGGTGGAGCTCGTCGAAGGCATGGCCGTCCCCGACGAGCCCTCGCCAGCGAGCGACGAGGCCGGCGCGATCGAACACGGCGCCGTCGTTGAACGGATCGGCGTAGACATCGCGGGTCGCGTCGCGCACGATGAAGTGGCCGGGCAGGCCGACACCGACGATCGGGACCTCGACGCGCCGTCCGACCTCGATGAGGATGACCGAGAGGGTGATCGGCAGGCCCTCACCGCGCTCGAGCACCTCGTCGATGAAGGAGTTGCGCGGGTCGTAGTAGTTGTCGCGGGCGCCGGTGAGCCGCCGCCGGACGACGTCCACGACTCCCTCGAGTGTGCGCTGCTCGACCTGGCTTGCCAGCTGATCGAGCGCGCCGAGCACCTTCGCCTGCTCGTAGCGGCCGGTGAATGCTGCGGACATGAGGCAGCACGCCACGTCGAGCTGCAGTGCCGTTGGTGGGCCACTCACGAGGGCGGCGAAGCGGACCGCTGGCTCCATGTCGGCACGGTACCGTCGGCTACCTTCGCTCGACATGTATCCCGGCGCATTCCTCGAGTCACAGGGCGACAAGCCCGCGGTCATCATGGGAGGTTCCGGGTTCACACAGACCTTCGCCGAGCTCGACGCGGCCGCCAACCGGGTGAGCCGACTCCTGCGCAGCGCAGGTGTCGAGCCCGGCGACCACGTGGCCATCTGCATGGAGAACCACGACCGCTACCTCGAGATCCTCTGGGGCTGCCACTACGCCGGCGCGGTCTACACCGCCTGCTCGAGCCGGCTGACGAGCGGTGAGCTGTCGTACATCCTCACCGACTCGCAGGCCAAGGTCTTCATCACGTCCAAGTACAAGGCGGACCAGGCCGCCGAGATCGTCCCCGAGACGCCCGGCGTGCAGCTGCGGTTGATGCTCGACGGCACGATCGACGGCCATGAGAGCTACGAATCAGCAGTTGCAGGGTTCGAACCGACGCCCCTCGACGCGCCCCGCATCGCAGGTGACGACATGTTGTACTCGTCGGGCACCACCGGACGGCCGAAGGGAGTGGCGCGCGAGTTCACGAACACCACGCTCGACGCCCAACCGGGCGGGGTCGGGGGGTTGATGAGCCTGCTGTTCGGTGTGACGAGCGAGGACGTCTACCTGTCGCCTGCCCCGATGTACCACGCGGCGCCACTGCGCTTCTCGATGGGGGCGCAGGCGCTCGGCTGCACCGTGGTGGTGATGGAGCACTTCGACGCGGAGCAGTACCTCGCGCTCGTGCAGCGGTATCGGGTCACGGTCAGCCAAGTCGTGCCGACGATGTTCGTCCGCATGTTGAAGCTGCCGGTCGAGGTGCGTTCGAGCTACGACGTCTCGTCGCTGCGGGCGGTCATCCACGCCGCGGCGCCGTGCCCCATCCCCGTGAAGAAGCAGATGATCGAGTGGTTCGGACCGATCATCCACGAGTACTACGCGGGCACCGAGGGCAACGGTTTCGTCTACTGCAACAGCGACATGTGGCTGGCCCACCCGGGCACCGTCGGCATGCCGATCGCGTGCACGTTGCACATCTGCGGTGACGACGGTGAAGAGCTTCCGCACTACGAGAGCGGCACGATCTACTTCGAGGGCGGCGCAGCGTTCGAGTACCACAACGACCCCGACAAGACGGCGTCGTCGCGCCATCCGAAGGGCTGGTCGACGCTCGGCGACGTCGGCTACCTCGACGACGACAACTTCCTGTACCTCACCGACCGCAAGGCGTACATGATCATCTCGGGTGGGGTGAACATCTACCCGCAGGAAGCCGAGAACGTGCTGATCACGCATCCGAAAGTGGTCGACGTCGCCGTGTTCGGCGTGCCCAACGAGGACTTCGGCGAAGAGGTGAAGGCCGTCGTCCAGCCCGTCACGATGCCGGCCACCGATGGCGAAGCGAAGGCGTTGGCGCAGGAGCTGATCGCCTTCTGCCGCAGCGAGCTCGCCGACGTCAAGTGCCCGCGCACCATCGACTTCCGTCCCGAGCTCCCCCGCCACCCCACCGGCAAGCTCTACAAGCGCCTGCTGAAGGACGAGTACTGGAAAGGCGCCGGCCGCACCATCTGACGCGGTTGCAGGGCCTCGGAGCGGGGGCACTCCCACCACCGCCCCGGTGGTCACAGAGCCCCCACTCGCCGTTGACCGACGGAACCGATGCGCCGTGCGTGGTGTCATGAAGGTGTGAGCAGTGCCCGGGATGCCGTCAACGACAGACCGCACGACGCGCTCGAAGACCTCTATCGCCGTGACTTCGTGCGCGCGGCCAAGCTCGCCCACCTGCTCACCGGGTCGAACGCTGCAGCGGAGGACATCGCCCACGACGCGTTCGTCCGAGTTCAGGCCAAGCTGAGCACGACGACCAACCCGAGTGGCTATCTCACCGTCACCGTCGTGAATCTGTGTCGCAACTGGCATCGAAGCCGCGGCCGCGACGACGCTCGGCTGCGCTTCGTCGCGACCTTCGAGCAGTCTGACGAGCCGACGCACGAAGCGTTGCTCGAGGTGGTCGACCGTCTGCCCTTCCGCCAGCGAACCGTGCTGGTGGCCAGGTACTGGCTCGACCTGTCGGAGGCGGAGATCGCCGACCTGCTCGGCTGCCGTCGAGGAACCGTCAAGTCGTTGGCGTCGCGCGCGATGACCGCGCTGAGAAAGGAGCTCACATGAACGTCGACCTCGAGGATCGGCTGCGTCAGGCCTTGGACCACCGCGCCGAGTCGACCGTGCTGACCGATGTCCTACCGGCCCCCGGATCGCAATGGATGCCCCTCGGTGATGACACGATGCGTGTGCAACGACCACGCCGCCTCGTTCCTCTGCTCGCCATCGCAGGGGCATTGGGCGTGATCGTCGTTGCCCTGGGGATCGTCGGGAGCATCCGGCTCGAGCCGGCTTCCCCTCTTGACGTGCCGGCGACGAGCGTTCCCGACTCCAGCACTCCGGACTCCACCGTCCTGACCGACGCGCACGAGATCTCACTCGATTCGCACCGAACCACGGCCGACCCACCAGGCGGTACGGGCCCGGCCTTCGTCGTGCTCGATGTCGACGAGCTGCCGCCCGACTGGACCGCCGTCGAGGACGGTTTCACGAGGCTCGAGGTGGCCGGCGGTGGTTTTCTCTACAGCGTGTCGCTGCGAGCACCTGATTCTCGCCAGTTCGAGGTCAAGGTCTCGAAGGGTGCACCGCCGATGTACCCACCGGTTCCCGGCGACGGCTCGGGCGACGTCGGTGGCAGTCCCGTCGCGACGATCGGGCCGCGTTCGATCCAGTGGAGCCCGTCCGACGACACGACGATCTCGATCGAGGCGAGCATGCGCAACCCCACCTTCACCACTCCGGCCCTGCTCGAGCTCGCACGAGCGCTCCGGTTCACCACCGCGACTCGTCTGCCGACTCACGACGATCCGCCCGAAGGCTCGTCGCCCTACTTCCCGCCGAGCGAGGCCGTTCAGCTCGGTGGCACCCTGGCCGGAGTCCGCTGGTCGGCACAGGTCGAGCGGTCGGCGTTGCGCGGCATGTCGGTGCGGGTCGGCGGCCTGATGAGCAGTGCGTTCAGCAACGACCGGTTGAGCCAACCTGAGGACGTCCCGGTGAGCACGGTCGAGGTGACCATCGACGGCCAACCCGACCTCGGTGCGATCGTGTACGGATACGGGCCGCCCGAGTCGGCCATCCTCCGGGCGGTGCTGTCCGACGGCAGCACCATCGACATCCCCACGTACCAGCGGGACCTCGAGGCCTACTTCGCCATCCCGATCCCCGACGGCGTGGTGGTCGACACGCTCATGCTCATCGATGCGGACGGGAACGTCGTGGCTAGCGGTGTCCTGCCGACGATCCCCCGTCAGCTGGGCGGCGCGTACAGCGGCGCGGGCGTGTTCACCATGACGTGACCTTCCGGGGCCCCGGGTGGAGGCACTCCCACCACCGCGGCGGGGGTCACAGAGCCCCCACTCCGGCTGGTGTCACGTCAGCCTTCTCCGACCTCCAGCTGTTGGGCCGGCCCGTCGCCGGGTGCGCCGGCGAGTCGTTCAGCCGGTTCAGGGGCCGCGGGTTCGCCTGCCGCCGGTTTCACGGGAGGGTCCGTACTGGGGCGCCGGTCACGCTCACCCAGCGCTGACCCGGCGTTGACTCCCTGCTGCTCGACGAGATCGTCGCGTCGCTCGTTCGACTCGGTGCTCATGCGCTTGGAGTACCCAGTCGCTCACCGTCAACGCCTCTGCGCTCAGGGGGCGGTGGTGAGGAGGGCGTCGATCCACCTGGCGAGGAGGCGGCTGTGCTGCTCGGTCCACACGAGCGGCTCGCCGTTCACGGCTGCGGCGAACTGGTCGAGCATCTCGCCGTAGGCGTCGGCGCCGCGTGCCGGGTAGCTCGTGACCGAGTCGTCGAGGTGGAGCACGTCGAACGTGCTCGGCTCGAGCGGACCGGGGGCGAGATCGGGGGCGATGATCAGCGAGCCCTCGGTGCCAGTGAGGTCGAGCGAGCGCCGGTTCGTCGACTGGAACGACGCCTCGGCCGTCGCGGTGAAGCCCTCGCCGAGGTCGAGCCAGCCCGAGAAGGACACGTCGACGCCGTGTTCGTTGCGTGCCGCCGCAGCTGCGACCGCAACGGGCTCACGAGGCGCCAGCATGAGCGCCGGCCCGAGGCAGTAGATGCCCACGTCGAACAGCGCTCCCCCACCTCGCTCGTCGAAGCGGTGGTCGCCCGGACGGTCGAGCGTGAACCCGAAGCAGCCGCGGCTGAACCGCAGCTCGCCGAGCTCGGTGCGGGCCACCTCGAGCACGACCTTGCTCCGTGGGTGGTGCGGCCACATGTACGCCTCGCTCAGCACACGGCCTGCCGACCGCGCCGCCGCGTACACCTCGTCGGTGTCGGCGGCTGTCATCGTCAGCGGCTTCTCGCACAGCACGTGCTTGCCCGCTTCGAGCGCGGCCAGGATCCATCGCTTGTGACCGTCGTTCGGCACCGGGATGTAGATCGCGTCGACGTCGGGCCGCGTGAGCAGCTCGGCGTACGCACGATCGGACCCGGCCTCGTCCCGGCTCGCTTCGGCGACGACCTCGTGGGCTGGGCGCGACAGCATCTCGGGCTTGAGCCGGCCGAGGTAGATGCGCGACCGCGCCCCGATGACACCCCAACGCAACGGCTCAGCCATTGATGACCACCATGCGGATCTCGGTCATCTCCTTGATCGAGAACGCCGGCCCCTCACGCGTGTTGCCGCTGTCGCGCAGACCGCCGTAGGGCTGCTGGTCGGCGCGCCACGTCGGTACCTCGTTCACGAGCACGCCGCCGAAGTCGAGCGTGTGCACGGCGCGCAGGCCCTTCGCGATGTCGGACGTGAACACCGCCGCCTGCAACCCGTACTCGGTGTCGTTGGCGATCTTCAGCGCCTCGTCGAACGAGTCGTACGCGGTGATCGCGACGACCGGTCCGAAGACCTCCTTCGCGCACACCTTCATGTCGGGCGTCGCACCCGTGATGACGGTCGGCAACAGGACGTCGTCCGATGACCGGCGGCCGCCCGTGGCGATCGTGGCCCCCGCTGCGCCGGCCTCACCGATCCATTCCTCGACACGGTCGCGCTCGCTGGTGGAGATGAGCGCCGACACGTCGGTCGCCTCGTCCATCGGGTCGCCGACGACCAGCGACTCGACGTGCTCGACGAGCGCATCGGTGAACTGCTGGGCGATGCTCGTGTGCACGAGGATCCGCTGCGTCGAGATGCAGCTCTGCCCCGCGTGGCTGAACCCGGCGACCTTGATCTTGGCGGCCGCGGTCTTCCAGTCGCCGTCGGGCTCGATGATGACCGGCGCGTTGTTGCCGAGCTCGAGGCCGACTCGCTTGCGTGGTGCCCGTGCACGGATCGCCCAGCCGACCTCGGGCGAGCCCGTGAAGGTGATGAGCGCGATGTCGGGGTGGTCGACCAGCGCGTTGCCGACCGTGGAGCCGCCGCCCGTGACCACCTGCAACTGCTCGGCCGGGAGGCCGCACTCGTCGATCAGCATCTCGGCCAGCCGAATCGAGCTGAACGGCGTCTGGCTCGCCGGCTTGAGCACGACGGGGCACCCGGCCGCGATCGCCGGTGCGACCTTGTGCACGACGAGGTTGAGCGGGAAGTTGAACGGCGCGATCGCGCCCACCACGCCGATCGGCACGCGCAGCGTGAACCCGAGCTTGCCCTCGCCGGCCGGGATGGCGTCGAGCGGGATCATCTCGCCGCCCAGCTTGCGCGCCTCTGCGGCGGCGAACTGGAACGTGCCGACCGCTCGCTCGGCCTCGACCCGCGCCGTCTTGATGGGCTTCGCGGCTTCCTTGGCGATGATCTCGGCGAACTCGTCGCGCCGGGCCGTCAATCGGGCGGCCGCTGTGTCGAGGATCTGCGCCCGCTTCCACAACGGCATCGGTCCGGCCTCGAGCGCCGCCTTCGCGGTGGCGACCGCGCGATCGACGTCCTCGGCGGTGCAACTGGAGATGTCGCCGATGACGGAGCCGTCGTAGGGCGCGCGCACGGTGATGGTGTTCGAGCTGGCCATGGGGCGGACATTACCCCTGGCGGCTGGGCTACAACAGGGGCCATGCCGACTGCGCGACACCCGTACCTCGAATGGGACGGGCCGATCCCGTTCGCTCACCGCGGTGGCGCTTCCGACGTCCCCGAGAACACGATGCCGGCGTTCGAGCACGCCGTGTCGCTCGGCTACCGGTACGTCGAGACCGATGTGCAGGTGACTGCCGACGGCGTGCTCGTCGCGTTCCACGACGACGACCTGTCGCGCACGTGTGGGCGGCCGGGCCTGATCAGTGCGCTTCCGTGGAGCGAGGTGCAAACGGCGCGTGTCGACGGTGCCGCGCCGATCCCGCTCCTCGAGGACCTGCTCGGTGCATGGCCCGATCTGCGCGTCAACATCGACTGCAAGACCGACGCCGCGGCTCCGGCGCTCGTCGCCGCGCTCCGGCGCACGACGTCTCTCGACCGCGTGTGCGTCGGGACCTTCAGCGACCGTCGCCTGCGCCGGCTTCGCGCAGAGCTCGGCGACGGCGCGTGCACCGCGCTGTCACCGACCGAGGTCGCGATGCTCCGCTTCGGTCGTCCTCGTCGGTGCCGTGGCCTCGCCGCACAGGTGCCGGTGCGTCAGGGTCGCCTGACCATCGTCGAGCCGGGCTTCGTCGCCCGCGCGCACCGGCTCGGTGTGGGAGTGCACGTGTGGACGATCGACGAACCGGCGGAGATGGAGCGACTGCTCGACCTCGGCGTCGACGGCATCATGACGGATCGGCCAGCGGTGCTGCGACAGGTGCTCGAAGCGCGAGGCGCCTGGTCGTCGTAGCGGCTGCGAGCCACACCGACGACAGCAGCAGGTCGGCCCCGCCGATCGTGCAGACCCACGGGCCCGGGCCGATGCTCACCCCGGCGTCGCGGGCGGCGACGACCATCGCGAAGCCGACTCCTCCGACGTACGCGAGGGCGATCGCCGCGATGCACAGCGCGGCGATCGTCCACCGCCACCAGGCGAGGACGACGGCCGCCGTGACGAGCAGGGGCACGACCGGCCACCAACGCACGAGGTCGGACACCACACCATCCGGGGCGATGTCGAGGCGGGAGAGCAGCCCCATGAGCTGGTAGCTCGACCGGCTCGTCGAGCCGGTCCGCAACCACGGCAGCAGCGTGCCGACGAGGACGATCGCGCCGGCAACGGTGAAGACGATCAAGGGCGCGCCGGGGTGCCGGACGACGCGGTGCAGAGTCCGCGGTGGATCGGAGGGCCACTGGCCTGACGGCACGTGCTCAGCGTAGGTTGCCCACCATGTCAGGCACCGGCGCCCCTCGATCGTCCACCCGAGCACCCGGCGCGATGGTGGCGTCGGCCCACCACCTCGCCACCCAGGCGGGGCTCGAGATGTACGCGCTCGGTGGCAACGCGGTCGACGCGGCGATCGCCACGAACGCCGCCATCGCCGTGTCCTCGCCGCAGCTGTGCGGCATGGGCGGCGACCTGTTCGCGCTCGTCCACGACGGCGATGGCGTGCACGCGCTCAACTCCAGTGGCAGGGCAGGCTCGGGGGCATCGGCGGCCGCACTGCGCGACGCCGGGTTCACCGAGATGCCGTTCCGGCACGACATCCGCACCGTCACCGTCCCCGGCTGCGTCGACGGCTGGTGCGCGCTGAACTCCCGATTCGGACGCCTGCCGCTCGCGACTGTGCTCGCTCCCGCGATCCGGCTCGCCGAGGACGGCTTCCCTGCCTCGCCCCTGCTCGTCGGGGCCATCAGCCAGCTCGACGACGCCGGACGCGAGCAGCTCGCCGAGCTCGCGTCGCAGGCACGTCGGACCGGCGACCGCGTGCGCCGTCCCGGCGTCGCCACGGCGTTGCGCGCGGTTGCCGAGCAGGGGCGCGATGGCTTCTACCTCGGCGCGTTCGGGGACGGCCTGCTGTCGCTCGGTTCCGGGTGGTTCGATCGCAACGACCTCGCGGTCGCGGGCGCGACGTGGGTCGACCCGCTCTCGACGCCGGCGTTCGGCCGCACGCTCCACACGATCCCGCCCAACTCCCAGGGCTACCTGCTGCTCGGCGCGGCCCGCCTCGTCGACTCGCTCATCGATTCGTTGCCCGCCGATCCCGACGACCCGGCGTGGGCCCACCTCCTCGTCGAGGCGGCCAAGGCGGCCGGCCGCGACCGGCCCGACGTGCTGGCAGAGGACGCGGACGGCGCCGCGCTCGTCGACGCGATCGCCAGCCGTGCGGGCGAGATCGACCTCGCTCGCGCATCCCACATCGGCCGGGCGCACCACGACGGGGACACCACCTACCTGTGCACCGTCGACCGCGACCGGATGGGCGTGTCGCTCATCCAGAGCAACGCGTCCGGCTTCGGGTCGTGGCAGGTCGAGCCGAACACGCAGATCAACCTGCACAACCGCGGTCTCGGGTTCTCGCTCGAAGCGGGACATCCCGCCGAGCTCGGTCCTGGGCGCCGCCCTCCGCACACCTTGTCGCCGGCGCTCGCCACACGCCCCGACGGGTCGCTCGCCGCGGTCTTCGGCACGATGGGTGGCGACGGTCAGCCGCAGATCCTGCTGCAGATCGCGGCCCGGCTCTTCCACCACGGCCAGAGCCCGGGTGTCGCCGTCGACGCCGGCCGCTGGGTCCTGCACGGCCCGGTCACCGGCTTCGACACGTGGACGACCGCCGAGGGACCGCACCTGCTGGTCGAGGGTCAGGCACCGGCCGACTGGGTCGAGCGACTGCGCGCGCTCGGCCACGACGCGCGGCCCATCGCACCGTTCGACGGCGCGTTCGGTCACGCGCACGCGATCGTGGTCGACGAGCACACGGGCATGCTGGTCGGTGCCTCCGACCCACGTGCCCACGTGGGATCTGTTGCCGGGGTGTGAAATCGGCCGCGGCGCGGCGTCGGCGGAACGGTCGGCGACCGGGCCGGGAGTACTGTCGAGCCATGCGCGTCGACTCGAACTTCTTCTGCACGGTCCCGATGCCCGATGCAGGTGACCCTGCTGTGGCACCGACCGCTCGGCGGTACGACAACGATGCCGTGATCGCCTGCTACGAGAACCTCATCGACTGGGCACGCACCGCCGATGAGCTGGGCTTCGACACGATGTGGCTCACCGAGCACCACTTCCAGTACGAGGGCTACGAGGTGCTGCCGAACCTCATCATGTTCGGGCTCCACCTCGCCCACCTCACCAAGGAGCTGCGGTTCGGGCAGATGTTCAACGTCGTGCCGCAGTGGCACCCGTTGCGCCTGGCCGAGGACTTTGCCCTCGCCGACATCGCCACGGGCGGTCGCATGGAGTTCGGCGTCGGCCGCGGCACCGTGCCTCGCGAGGCCTGGGCCCTCGGCACCGTCGTGGCCAGTGGCGACAACGCGATGTCGGCCGAGCACGACCGCCAGAACCGTGAGATCTTCGAAGAGGCGATGGAGGTCATCAAGCTCGCCTGGTACCAGGAGCGGTTCAGCTATCGCGGCAAGCAGTTCGTGTTCCCCCCCGACGACGTGCCCGACCGCGGCACCACCGTCAACGACCTCACCCTCATCCCCAAGCCGCGCCGGCACGTCGACATCTACCAGCCGGTCACGTCGCCCGAGACGATCGAGTACGTCCCGCGCGCCGGGCACAAGGCCGTCTACTGGTTGCAGAACGCCGACAGCCAGAAGCAGAAGTGGGATCGCTACGCCGAGATCCGCGAGCAGGTCGGCAGCCCCGTCGGCCCGGGCGAGGACCGCTGCCTCGTCCTCAACCTGCACGTGGGACGGACGTACGAGGAGGCGCTGCGCAAGGGACGGCCGGGCCAGGACGAGTTCAACAAGTTCCTGTCGCCGTACGGCCGGTTCAGCAGCTACCGCAACCCCGACGGCTCGAAGGTCGCCTTCGACCACTGCCCGACCGTCGAGGAGAGCAACGCGCAGAAGATCCAGATCGTCGGCTCGATCGACGACGCCGTCGACGCGATCGGCTTCTGGCGCGACCTGCTCGACCTGAAGCACATCTGCTTCTTCTTCGACTACCCCGGGCTCACCCGCGAGGAGATGAACGAGCAGATGCACCTCGTGGCCGAGGAAGTGTTCCCCCGGCTGGGCGAGCCCATCGAGCGGCGCCCGCTCACGGGCACCCCGCTCGTCTGACCCGGATGCTGCTCCGCCGGGCTCTCCTCGCCGACGGCACGACCGCCGACGTCGGCATCGAGGGCGACTCGATCGTCTCCGTCGGCGCGACCGACCCGCACGCCGAGGCACCTGCCGATTCGATCGATCTCGACGGCTGGCTGCTGCTGCCCGCGTTCACCGAGCCCCACGCCCACCTCGACAAGGCGTTCCTCGCGGAGGTCGTGCCCAACCCCACGGGTGACCTGCTCGGTGCGATCATGGCGATGGAGGAGAGCCGCCACCTCATCACGGTCGCCGACACGATCGAGCGAGCCGAACGGGCGGCGCGGTTGATGCTCGCCAACGGGGTGACGGCGATCCGCACGCACGCCGACCTCACGACGACGAACGGCATGTGCTCGGTCGAGGCGCTGATCGAGGTGCGCAAGCGACTGCGGGGCCTGGTCGACATCCAGGTGTGCGCTCTCGCCGGCTGGCCGTCGATCGGGCCCGAGGGCGCCGACCAGCGCGCCTTGTTGCGCGACGCGATCGAGGCCGGCGTCGACCTGATCGGGGGGTGCCCGCACCTCGAGACCGATGCTGCAGCTGCCAACGACCTGTTCCTCACGATGGCCGGCGAGGCGGGGCTGCCGGTCGATCTGCACACCGACGAGACCCTCGACCCGTCGACCATCGGCCTCGACGACCTCGCCGGCAGAGTCATCGACACCGGGTTCTCGCACGGGGTGACGGCCAGCCACTGCGTCAGCCTCGGGATGCAGCCCGAGTACCGCCAGCGCGAGATCGCCGACAAGGTCGCCGACGCCGGGCTGAGCGTGGTCGCGCTCCCCCACACCAACCTGTACCTGCAAGGTCGCGAGCACCAGTCGAAGATGCCGCGCTCGCTGACGGCGGTGCGTGCGTTGAGGAACGCGGGCGTTCCGGTCGCGGCGGGTGCCGACAACCTGCAGGACCCGTTCAACCCGGTCGGGCGCGCTGATCCGCTCGAGACGGCAGGTCTGATGATCATGACGTCGCACCTGCTGCCCGACGACGCGCTGGCGAGCGTGTCGAGCATCGCCCGGGTCGCGCTCGGACTCGCGCCGGGGTCGATCGAGCCCGGGGCTCGCGCCGACCTGGTCGCGCTGCCGGCCGGCAGCGTGCGGGAAGCGATCGCGATGGGTCCCCAACCGCGATTCGTGATCAGCGGCGGACGCATCGCGCGTGATCCGAGACCGGCCCGGCAGACCGATGATCCGACGAAATGAACTGTTCACACGGCCTCGAGGACCGGCAGATGGGTGCGTTGTAACATGCGGCCGATGACCAGCACCGACAGCAGCGCGCTGCCCGTCGCGCGCCGGCTCGAAGGTCGCCGTGCCGTCGTCACCGGGGGTGGTCGTGGCATCGGCGCCGAGATCGCGCGCCGGTTCGCCTCCGAGGGCGCGCGGGTCGCGATCATCGATCTGCTGCCTGACGCGAAGGTCGTGGCCGATGCGTGCGGCGGCACCGCGGTGCTGGGTGATCTGGCCGATCCGGTCGAGGCGGTCGACATCACCGGTGCGGCAATCGATGCGTTGGGCGGCATCGACGTGCTCGTCAACAACGCCGGCATCCTGCGCTTCGCGCCGCTGCTCGACATCACCGTCGACGACTGGAACGACACCTTCGACGTCAACGTACGGGCGATGCTGCTGACCACGCAGGTGGCGGCGCGGCGCATGATCGCCGACGGCCATGGCGGCACGATCGTCAACATGGCCAGCATGGGCGGCAAGGTCGGCTCGCCCAACCAGGCGCACTACGCCGCATCGAAGGCGGCGGTCATCAGCCTCACCCGCGTGAGCGCGATGGAGCTCGGACCACACGGCATCACGGCCAACTGCATCTGCCCCGGCTACGTGCTCACCGAGATGGGCGCGGCCACGCGCACCCCCGAGAAGATCGCCGAGTGGTCGTCGAAGTCGCCGCTCGGCCGGCTGGGCGAACCCAGCGACGTGGCAAACATGGCTCTGTTCCTCGCCTCGGCTGAGGCCTCGTACTGCACCGGTCAGGCCTTCAACGTGACCGGTGGGATGGTGATGCACTGATGGTCGATCTCGCCGACGCGCGCGCGACACCCACCGACGCGATCCCGGTCGCGCTGCAGTTCACCGACGTCTCGATGACGTTCCCCGACGGCACCCACGCGCTCGATCCGACGACGTTCACCGTGTCGCCGGGTGAGTTCGTCACGGTGGTCGGCCCGTCGGGCTGCGGCAAGTCGACGCTCTTGCGCATCGCGTCGGGCCTCACCCGGCACACCACCGGCACGGTCGAGGTCGACCGCACCAGCCTCGGTTACGTGTTCCAGGACGCCACGCTGCTGCAGTGGCGAACCGTGCAGCGCAACGTCGAGCTGCTCGCCGAGCTCGAGGGCGTGCCGAGGGCCGAGTGCCGCGAGCGTGCGCGCAAGGCGATCGAGCTCGTCGGCCTCGGCGGGTTCGAGACGAAGTACCCCAAGCAGCTGTCGGGCGGCATGCGCATGCGCGCCTCGCTGGCGCGATCGCTCGCGCTCGACCCGAAGGTGTTCCTGTTCGACGAGCCGTTCGGTGCGCTCGACGAGATCACTCGCGAGCGGCTGAACGACGAGCTGCTCAGCCTCTTCCAGGAGCAGGGCTTCGCGGCGCTGTTCATCACACATTCGATCTACGAGGCGGTCTTCCTGTCCACCCGAGTGCTGGTGATGAGCGCACGCCCCGGCCGCATCGTCGGTGATTTCAAGGTCCCGTTCTCGTACCCCCGCTCGCCCGACCTCCGCTTCGAGCCCGAGTTCGCCGAGCTGACCGGCCAGGTGTCGCACGCCCTGCGAGGAGCACACGCATGACCGTCGAGGCGCCCCACACCCCCAGCGGCGAAGCGTGGGCCGGAACCGGCCAGGGATTCGCCGTCGCGGCTCCGATGGAGTCGATCACCAACCCCATGCCCCGACCGGCGAAGGGCGTCGACTGGGCGGGCATCCTCGGGCCGATCGTGATCTTCGGGCTGTTCATCGGCCTGTGGTACTTCATGCACTACTGGGGTCTGCGGCACATCTTCGACAAGCCGCCGTTCCTCATCCCGGCGCCGCACGATGTCGTCGACGCGAGCATGTTGACCGGCGACATCCGCACCGACATGTTGAAGGGTCTGATGTGGACCACCATCGCGGCGCTGATCGGCTTGGCGATGTCGATCGTCCTGGGCATGGCGCTCGCGACGGTGATGTCACAGGCGCGCTGGCTGGAACGGTCGTTGTGGCCATACCTCGTCGCCCTGCAGGCGATCCCGATCCTGGCGATCGTGCCGATCATCGCCCTGCTCGTCGGCTACGAGCTGAACGCCCGCGTGCTCGTGTGCATCATCATCTCGTTCTTCCCGATCGTGTCGAACACGCTGTTCGGTCTGCTCTCCGCCGACGTCGGCCAGCACGACCTGTTCACCCTGCGTGGCGCGTCGCGCTGGACGCGGCTGCGCAAGCTGCAGTTGCCGGCAGCGATGCCCGCGGTCTTCACGGGGTTCCGCATCGCGGCCGGTCTCTCGGTCATCGGAGCCGTCGTCGGTGAGCTGTTCTTCCGCCGTGGCGACAAGGGCATCGGCATCTTGATGGAGCAGTACCGGCAGCGGAACCAGTACGAGGAGATGTACGGCGCGCTCGTCCTGTCGGTGCTGCTCGGCATCGTCGTCTTCACCCTCTTCGGGTGGCTCGCCAAGGTGGCCGTCGGTCGCTGGCACGAGTCGACCCGCAAGACCGGCTGAGCCAGCCGGGCCATCAACGGGATCTCTGTTCGCAGCCGTCCGGCCAGCGTGAACAACCCAACAAGGAGCAACCACCCATGAAGCACCGTCGCAGCAAGTCGCTGCTCGCGATCCCCATCGCCGCGGCACTCGTGCTCGCCGCCTGCGGCGACGACGACAAGGACGCGGCCGACACCTCTGCCGCCCCTGCCGAGACGACCGCCGCCCCCGAGACCACGGCCGGCGGCACCGAGACGACCGCCGCCCCCGAGACCACGGCCGGTGGCACCGACACGACTGCCGGTGGCACCGACACGACTGCCGCGGCCGGGGGCGATGTCTCGCTCGCCGACATCTGCCCGTCGACCGTGTCGATCATCACCGACTGGAACCCAGAGTCCGAGCACGGCTTCCTGTACCAGATGGTCGGCGAGGACTACTCGATCGACAAGGGCGCTGCGTCGGTCACCGGCTCGCTCATGGCCGGTGACGTCGACACCGGCGTCGACATCGAGGTCCGCAGCGGCGGGCCGGCGATCGGCTACCAGACGGTCACGTCGCAGCTGTACGCCGACGAGGACATCCTCCTCGGCTACGTCTACACCGACGAGGCGATCCAGAACTCGGCCGACTTCCCGACGGTCGCGATCGAGTCCGGCTTCGAGAAGAACCCGCAGATGATCATGTGGGATCCGGAGACGTATCCCGACGTCGAGACGATCGAGCAGCTCGGTCAGACCGACGCGATCGTGCGCTACTTCGGCGGCGCGGCGTACATGGAGTACTTCACGGGCCAGGGCATCCTGAGCAAGGATCAGGTCGACGGGTCCTACAGCGGTGATCCGTCGCTCTTCATCGCCGACGAGGGCAAGGCCGCGCAGCAGGGCTTCGGCTCGGCCGAGCCGTACCTGTACGAGAACGTGTACGAGAACTGGCTGAAGCCGGTGAAGTACCAGTACATCAACGACGCCGGCTGGAACAACTACGCCGAGTCGATCGCGACCAAGCCCGAGAACATCGAGAAGTACGCCGACTGCTTCACCAAGCTCGTGCCGATCATCCAGCAGTCGTCGGTCGACTACCTGTCCGACCCGACGCTCGCGAACAAGATCATCATCGAAGCGGTGAACGAGTTCGACAACGGCTGGGTGTACGACGAGGGAGTCGCCGACTACGCGGTCCAGACCATCATCACCGACGGCCTGGTTGCCAACGGCCCCGACGACACCGTCGGCAACTTCGACATGGACCGGGTCAACCAGCTCATCGAGATCGCGACGCCGATCTACACCGAGCTCGGTCAGGCGCCGAAGGAAGGCCTGACCGCCGAGGACATCGTCACCAACCAGTTCATCGATCCGAGCATCAGCGTCTGATCGAACCGCACTGAACGAGGGAGGCGCCGGCTCCGGCCGGCGCCTTTCTCGCGTGTGGCCGACGTCCAGGCAACTGAGCTCCCTGCACCGCCCTCTGTCCGCCCTCTGTCCCCTGCCCCACCGCGTGTCCCCCGTCCTCTGCCCCGCGCCCGCGCCGTCGCGCACAAACGCTCCGCGTTCGTGTGCGCTCACACGAACACGGTCGGGGAAACTTGGGTGAGCCCGCACGGGCGCGGAGCGTTTGTGCGGTTACGCAGATCGACGACGTGCTCGAGCGGGAGCCTCCTCCCGCGGCCCGCCCCGTCGGCCGTACGCGCCGTCGCGCACAAGCGCTCCGCGTTCGTGTGCGCTCACACGAACACGGTCGG
>JBFWSW010000001.1:0-106628 GCA_050248155.1 Ilumatobacteraceae bacterium | reverse complement strand
TTGTGCGGTTACGCAGATCGACGACGTGCTCGAGCGGGAGCCTCCTCCCGCGGCCCGCCCCGTCGGCCGTACGCGCCGTCGCGCACAAGCGCTCCGCGTTCGTGTGCGCTCACACGAACACGGTCGGGGGAACTTGGGTGAGCCCGCACGAGCGCGGAGCGTTTGTGCGGTTACGCAGATCGACGACGTGCTCGAGCGGGAGCCTCCTCCCGCGGCCCGCCCCGTCGGCCGTACGCGCCGTCGCGCACAAGCGCTCCGCGTTCGTGTGCGCTCACACGAACACTGTCGGGGGAACTTGGGTGAGCCCGCACGGGCGCGGAGCGTTTGTGCGGTTACGCAGATCGACGACGTGGTCGACGCTGAACCCGGGCGGAACCAGGCGGACCGGGCCGGCCGGGAAGAGCCGGGCGGGCCGGGAAGAGCCGGGCGGGCCGGGAAGAGCCGGGCGGGCCGGGAAGAGCCGGGCGGGCCGGATGGGACGCCGCGGAGCTGAGGGGCCGACGCGACTCAGCGGGCCAGTGAGAGCACCACGTGCAGGAGCGTGTTGGCGCCTGCTGCGAGATCGTCGGGTTCGGTGAGCTCGGCGATGTTGTGCGAGAGGCCGTTCACGCTCGGCACGAACACCATGCCCGTCCGGCAGATGCGCGCCAGCATCTGTGCGTCGTGCCCCGCGCCCGACGGCATGCGGCGGGTGCTGTGGCCGAGCCGCGTCGCGGTCTGCTCGACGAGATCGATCATGTGCGGGTCGAACTCCACCGGCTCGAACCGAGCCAGGGTGCGCGTCGCGACCTGCACGCCTTCGTCGGCGGCCAGCGTGGCGACGAGGTGACCGAAGCGATCCTCTGCTTGCTGCAGCAACTGCTCGTCGGTGTTGCGCAGATCGACCGTCATCGTCACCCGGCCGGGCACCACGTTGACCAGGTTCGGCATCAGCTCGCAGCGACCCACGGTGGCGACCTGCGATCCACCCATCTGCCGCGCGATCGAACGCACGCCCGCGGTGATCTCGGCGGCCACGTAGCCGGCGTCGTGGCGCAGACGCATCGGCGTGGTGCCCGCGTGGGCCGACTGGCCGGTGAGCACGAGCTCGGTCCACGAGATGCCCTGCACACCGGTGACCACACCGATCGTGATCCCCTCGTCCTCGAGCACGGGACCCTGCTCGATGTGCAGTTCGACGTAGGCGTGAGGCGGAGCGGCGACCGGGCAGGGCATGTTGCCCGCGTAGCCGATGCGCTCGAGCTCGTCACCGAGCTTGGCGCCGTCGTCGGCGGCAGCGACGTCGAGCGCCTCCTCCAGCGCCATGCCGCCGACGAAGACGAGGCTGCCGAGCATGTCGGGCTGGAAGCGAGCACCCTCCTCGTTCGTGAAGAAGGCGACGCTGATCGGGTGCCGCGTCTCGACGCCGTGCTGGATGAGCGTCTCGATGACCTCGAGGCCGCCGAGCACCCCGAGGTTGCCGTCGAAGCGCCCTCCCGTGCGCACCGTGTCGATGTGCGAGCCCATCATCACCGGCGCTGCGCCGGGGTCGGTGCCGGCGCGGGTGGCGACGACGTTGCCCACCGCGTCGACCGTGACGTCGAGCCCGAGGTCGCTCATCCACCCGACGACGAGGTCGCGACCTTGCCGATCGGCGTCGGTGAGTGCGAGCCGGGCGCAGCCGCGCTCACCGTTCGGACCCTGCACCGCCCCGATCTCGCCGAGCGCCTCGAGCCGGCCGACCAGCCGATCGATGTCGATCCGCATGTCGTCGAGCTCGCTCACGCCCTCCTCCATCCGAGGGTCGACGGGCGCCCTGGGTGCACGTCGGCACTCGGGCGGGACGCTGGAGCCTCCGATGACCCGCACCGACTCGCATGGGCTGCAGGGACTCGAGTCATGGTCAGCGGCCGAAGTCGAAGGAGGCGATCTCGCGGAGGGCTTCGCCGAACCCGCGGACGCTGCCGGAGAACAGCTCGGCGCCGTGCTCGGCGGTCGCACGCGTCGGGTCGCCGATGACGCCGTCGGCGAAGAAGTCGTTCGACAGCCACCCGAAGCTCACCCGTCCTCCGAACCGCACGTACTGGTTCTGGGCGATCGCGTCGGGCACTCGCCGCTCGGCGAGGTCCATGTGCACCAGGTGCGGCGCGAGGTGGAGCATCATCGACGTCTCGTCCGTGCCGCCGTGCACACCCATGCCCAGCTCACCCGCGGCCGATGTCCCACCCTGATCTGCAGGCACCCCAGGATGCGTCGTGAACGTCATCAGCCCGTGCGCCAGCCGGAGCTCGCGGTTGGCGACGTTGAGCAGCGCGCTGTTGCCGCCGTGGCCGTTGAGGAACACGAGCCGCTTCGCGGGCGTGGTGGCGATGCACCGGCCGATGTCGTCGAGCACGGCGAGCAGCGTCGTCGCCGAGAGCCACACCGTGCCCGGCGACCAGGCGTGCTCGTTCGACTTGGTGAACTCGAGCGTCGGCAGCAACCACGCATCGACTTCGTCGCCGTACTGCTCGATCGCGGCGGTGGCGACCGCCGTCGCGACGATCGAGTCGGTCGCGAGCGGCAGATGCGGGCCGTGCTGCTCGATCGCGCCGAGGGGCTGCACCACGATGCTGCGCTCGGTGAGGCGGGTGGCGATCTGCGGGCCCGTCAGGTCGGGCAGGTAGCGGCCGGATGGCACGCCAGCACGTTACCGCCGAGCCCTCGGCGGCGACCAGAATGAGCGCCATGCCGACCACCGACTTCGACGCGATCGTGGTCGGTGCAGGGCACAACGGTCTCGTGTGCGCGGCGTACCTCGCGCGTGCGGGCCTGCGCACGGCGCTCGTCGAAGCCCGCGCGAGCGTCGGCGGCACAGCGGCGAGCGAGCCGTTCGCCGGTGCGACGGTGAACATCTGCAACTGCGATCACGTCACGTTCCGCACCACGCCGGTGGTGGAGGAACTGCGCCTCGCCGACCACGGCCTGCGCTACCTCGACGTCGAGCCCTCGCAGGTGAACGCCGCGTGGAGCGGCGGGCCGGCGTGGACCATCCACCACGACGTGGAGCAGACGCTCGAGTCGATCGCACGCGCCTACCCCCGCGAGGTCGACGGCTATCGCCGGTACGTCCGCGCGGCGATGCCCGCGGTGCGGCTGGTGTTCGATGCGGCGAACGATCCGCCGACGGCGCGCGGACTGGGGCGCAAGGTGCTGGCTCGGCGGGGTGCGGGAGCGCTCACCTTGCTGCGCTGGAGCCGGCGCAGCGCGGCCGACGTGATGCGCGAGTTCTTCGCAACTGACGCGCTCCAGGGCCCTGCGATGGCGACCGGGCCGATGGTGTGGGGCATCAGCCCCGAGACACCGGGCTCGGGGCTCGGCGCGCTCACCTACGCCACGCGCCATGTCGGCACGGTCGGCCGACCGGAAGGCGGCAGCGGCATGGTGCCGATCAGCATCGAGCGCGCGTTCGTCGCCGCCGGCGGCACGTTGAAGCTGTCGTCCCCGGTCGCGGCGATCACGTGCGAGGGGGCGAGGGTGCGCGGGGTCTCGTTGGCCGACGGCACCGAGCTGACGGCACCGATCGTCGTGTCGGCGTGCAACCCCCACGAGACGTTCCTCGCGTGGCTCAGCAATCCCCCTGCGTCGGCGCGTCGACTCGTCGAGCGGTGGCGGTCGATCCCGCAGGACGAGGGCTACGAGTCGAAGATCGACGCCGTGGTCGGCGAGGTCCCGCGACTGCGGGCGCTCGACGAGGTGCCGGAGTCGGACGTGGGCCATGCCCGTGCTGCCACCACGGTCGTCTCACCGTCGCTCGCCGACATGCACCGGGGTCACGCGCTGATGCGCGAAGGTCGGGTGCTCGACCGGCCGGCGCTGCTCATGAACGTCCCGACCCTGCTCGATCCGTCGATGGCGCCCGCCGGCGGTGGCCACGTGCTCAGCCTCGAGGCCCTCTACACGCCGTACCGGCTCGCCGGTGGCTGGCCGACGAGTGACGAGCCGAGGCGGTGGCTGGAGGAGTTCGCCACGCTCGTGCAGCCCGGCTGGCTGGACTCGCTCGGCGAGTGGCGGGCGATGACCCCCGATCGCTACGAGCGCGAGTTCCACCTGCCGACGGGACACGCGACGAGCTTCGCCGGCGGACCGCTCGCCGCGGTGCGCAACCGGAACCCCGAGCTGACCCGCTACCACACCGCGGTCGACGGGCTGTTCCTCACCGGCGCGGCGACGTTCCCGGGCGCCGGGGTGTGGGGTGCGAGCGGCCGCAACGCCGCCCTCGCCGTGCTCCGCCGCCGCTGAAGCGGGCAGCAGGGGCGCATGCTGCGCCCCTCACACCCGGATCAGGCGTCGCGGACGCTCCAGTCGCGGCGTGCGACCGGCGCCTTGTCGCTCCACGGGAAGTTGATCCACAGGTCGGTGCGCCGCCACACGTAGTCGCACTGCACGACCGAGTGGCTCTTCTCGTACAGCACAGCCGTGCGCACCTCGGCGACCTTGCCCTCGCAGAACTGCTGCACGCTGCGCAGGGTGTGGCCGGTGTCGGCGACGTCGTCGGCGATGAGGATGCGCGCGTCGCTGACGTCGACGAAGTCGGGCGCAGGCGGCAATATGCGGGGCACCTCGAGGCGCTCATCGACGCCCGTGTAGAACTCGACGTTCATCGTGTAGACGTTCTTGACGCTGAGGGCGTAGCCGAGCGCGCCGCCGATCAACAGGCCGCCACGGGCGATGGACAGGATCATGTCGGGCTCGTAGTCGTCGGCCACGGCCTGGGCCAGCTCTCGTGACGCGGTACCGAACAGCTCCCACGTCAAGATCTCACGTTCGGTCGACACCCTCGCTCGCTTTCACCTCGCGGTCGGGCCCCAACCTAGACGATCACCTCTCGCGGCTCGGCATGGCCGGGTGGGCATGCGTCACGCCCCGTCGGGCGTCGGGAACACGATGTCACCGGGACGCACCGGAACCCGGTGGAGGTCCTTGCCGATCGCGTCCCGGATCGCCGCGACGATGGCGGGCGTCGACGAGATGCAGGGCGGTTCGCCCACGCCCTTCGCGCCGAGCGGCGCCATCGGCTCGGGCTCCTCGACGAGGGACGCCACGACGACGGGCATGTCGAGCATGGTGGGCAGCAGGTAGTCGGTGAAGTTCGGGTTGCGCACCCGGCCGTCGATCTGGATGATCTCCTCCATCACCGCGAGGCCGAGCCCTTGCGCGATCCCACCCTCGATCTGGCCGACCACGCTGAGCGGGTTGAGCGCGCGGCCGACATCCTGGGCCGTCGCGACCTGGACGACCTTCACCAGGCCGAGCTCGGGGTCGACGTCCACCACGGCGCGGTGCGCGACGAAGGCGAAGGCCGTGTGGCAGTTGCCCTGACCGTTCTCGTCGACGTCCTCGGTCGGCCGGTGGTGGTGCTCGAACGTCGCGTCGAGCTCGCGGCCTGCGGTGGCCTCGGCGACCGGTACGCGCAGATCGCCCATCGTGTCGACCACGTCACGGCCGTCGATCTCGAGCTGCAACGGCTCGAGGCCGTGCTGAGCTGCGACGAGCTCGAACAGCTGCTCGCGCACCAGACGGCACGCGCCGTCGATCGCGCCCCCGCTCATCCACGTCTGGCGTGACGCGGAGGTCGACCCGGCCGAGCCGATGGAGGTGTCGATCGGCTCGAGGACGACCTGGTCGACACCGAGCACCGACCTCGCGATCTGGCCTGCGAGGGTGACGAAGCCCTGACCGACCTCGCTGGTCGCGAACTTCAAGGTGGCAACTCCGTCGGCGAGCCGGCACCGAGCCGTCGAGAAGTCGTCGAACCCCTCCGAGTACATGAGGTTCTTGATCGCCACGCCCCAACCGACGCCGCGCCGGATGTGACCTCGATCGGCTGTGAGGCCGGCGCCGCCCGGGAGGCGCATCGGGTCGCCGTCGAGTCCGCCGATCGGCTCGTCGGGCATCGGCAGCGCGGCTGTCTCACGGATGCAGCGGGCCACCGGCGCGACGTTCTCGATGACCTGGCCGGTGATCAGCCGGTCGCCGGTGACCATCGCGTTGCGCTGACGGATCTCGACCGGGTCGAGCCCGCAGGCCGCAGCGAGCTTGTCCATCTGCGATTCGTGGGCGAAGCACGCCTGCACGACGCCGAAGCCACGCATGGCGCCGCATGGCAGGTTGTTCGTGCGCACGGCGTACCCGTCCACGAGCGCGTTCGGGCACCGGTAGGGACCCTGGGCGTGGGTGACCGCGTTGATGAGCACCGCCGAGGACGTCGACGCGTAGGCACCCCCGTCGAGCACGAAGCGCGCCTCGATGGTGACGATGCGGCCGTCGGCGGTGGCGTGATGGCGCATCGTGATCCGCGCCGGATGCCGGTGCACGTGGCCGAGGAAGCTCTCCTCACGGTTGTACGCGACACGCACGGGGCGACCGGTGCGCAGCGCGAGCAGGCAGGTGTGGACCTGCAGACTGATGTCCTCGCGCGCACCGAACGCGCCGCCGACACCGCCGAGGGTCAGACGGACCGCGTCGTCGGGCAGGTCGAGGCACGCGGCGATCTGGTGGCGGTCCTCGTGCAGCCACTGCGTGGCGATGTGGAGCTCGACCCCTGCACCGCCCGGGTCGGGTACGGCGAGGGCCGCTTCGAGCCCGAGGAACGCCTGGTCCTGCATGCCGAGCTCGTACTCGCCCTCGACGACGACGTCACCTCTCTGCGCCGGGTCACCGCACAGGATGCGCTGGTGGCGGATGACGTTGCCGTCGGGGTGGATCGGCGGATGGCTGCCGTCGAGTGCCGCCTCGGGGTCGATGAGCGGCGGCAGCACCTCGTACTCGACGACGATCGCAGCCAAGGCTCGCCGGCACGTCTCGGGGTGGTCCGCGGCCACGGCAGCGACGGGCTCGCCCACGTAGCGCACGACGTCGCGGGCGAAGACCGGTTGGTCCTGCGAGATGAGTCCGTAGGTGGGCTTCCCGGGGACGTCGTCGGCGGTGACGATCGCCTCCACACCGGAGATCTTCCAGGCAGCGGACAGGTCGATCCGCACGATCCGCGCGTGCGGGTGCGGCGAGCGCAGGGTGGCGCCCCACAGGAAGCCGTCGGCCGACAGGTCGCTCGAGAAGGCGAACGAACCCTGCACCTTCTCGAGCGCGTCCGGCCGGGTGGCGCTGTCGCCCAGCCGGCCGCGCAGCTCGGCGCCGACGGGCGGCGCACTGGCCGGGGCATCGACGACCGGGCTGGTCATGCCTCGCCTCGCCGTCCGAACGCGACGCGCTGCACGGCGTCGATGATGCGCCCGTAGCCCGTGCAGCGGCAGACGTTGCCCGACAGCGCTTCGCGGATCTCGTACTCCGACGGTTCGGCCGTCCGGTCGAGCAGCGAGTGCGCCGCCATGATGAGCCCGGGCGTGCAGAACCCGCACTGCACCGCACCGGCGTCGACGAACGCCTGCTGCACGTCGGACGGCGCACCCGGCGGCGCGATCCCCTCGACGGTGACGATGGCCTGGCCGGTGGCGCTGGCTGCCAGCACGAGGCAGCTGCACACGAGCGTGCCGTCGACGAGGACGCTGCAGCTGCCGCACTCGCCCTGCTCGCACGCGCCCTTGCTGCCCATCAGGCCCAGCCGCTCGCGCAGCACGAACAGCAGGCTCTCGCCCACCCAGGCGTCGGCGACGTCACGCGTCTCGCCGTTGACGTGCAATTGGTAGAAGAGGTTGCCGTTCACGAATCCTCGCCATCGGGGTCGGGGAACGCGCGGCGGAGCAGTCGTCCTGCGAGCACGTCGATCGCTCGCCGCCGGTACGCGGCGCTCGAACGGTGGTCGTCGATCGGACGCGCGGCCGCCGCTGCGAGACGTCCGAACTCGGCGGCCACGTCGGGTGTCGTGCGCCCCGCGTCCCAGTCGACGGCCGATTCGGCGAAGGCCTCGGCCTCGCCCGCACGGATGATGACCGGCCCGACCGAGCCGAGCGCGAGCCGCACCGAGCGGTCGGGCCGGTGGAGCGCGAGGCACGCGCTCGCGGTCGCGATCACCATCGCGTTGCGAACACCGACCTTGCTGTAGCCCTGGAACCCGTCGAGGACCGGCACCGTCACGCCGGTGATGAGCTCGCCGGGCTGGAGCACGGTTCGCTTGGGCCCGGTCGCGAAATCGGCGAACGGCACGTCGCGCGACGCGGTGGCCGACGCCAGGTGCACCACTGCCTCGAGCGCGGCGAGCACGGGCAGGCCGTCGCCGGCGGGTGACGCCGTGCCGAGGTTCCCGCCGATGGTGGCGGCGTGGCGGATCTGGGGCGAGCCGACGGTGCGCGCGGCCTGGGCCAGTGCGGGCAGGAGCCCGGCGAGGGGCTCGTCCATCAGCTCGGCGTAGGTGACGGCCGCTCCGAGGTGCACGGTGGCCGAGGCCGGATCGTGGAGCCACGATCGCAGCTCACGCACCCGGTTCACGCACACCACCGTCTCGGCCCGACGGTGCCCGCCGTTCAGCTCGACCATCAGGTCGGTGCCGCCGGCGAGCACCAACGCGTCAGGGTGCGCGGCAAGGTGCTCGAGCGTCTCGTGCAACGTGGACAGCACCTCGACCGGCATCCACGCGACTGTACATTTTGTCAAACGGCGCTCCCACGGATGCGAGCGATCGGTTCACACGACCTTCACGTGCTCGAGCCCCGGTTCGGGCGGCGGCACCCGGGGATCGAGCCGTTCGAGGGTCTGCAGCAGGATCTGCGCGACCGCGACGTTGCGCCGCGAGTTGCTGTCGGCGGGGACGACGAACCAGGGTGCATGCTTCATCGACGTCTCGCGCAGCACGTCCTGGTACGCCTGGACGTACTTCGGCCACAGAGCCCGGTCGTCGAGGTCGCCGAGGCGGAACTTCCAGCGCTTCTCGGGGTTCTCGAGTCGCTCCTGCAGCCGATCGGCTTGCTCGCGCTTGGACACGTGGAGGTAGACCTTCACGATCGAGGTGCCCTCGTCGGTGAGCATCTGCTCGAAGTTCCTGATGTGCTCGTACCGGCGCTTCCAGACATCGGCGGGTGCGAGTTGGCGCACACGGACCGCGAGCACGTCCTCGTAGTGGCTCCGGTTGAAGATCCCGATCTCGCCCTTCTCGGGGCACGCCTGGTGGACTCGCCAGAGGTAGTCGTGCTGGGTCTCCCTGCCCCCGGGCACCTTGAAGCCGGTGACGCGCACGCCGGCCGGGTTGAGGCCCGAGAACACAGCGCGGATCGTGCCGTCCTTCCCCGCGGCGTCGAGCGCCTGCAGCACGAGCAGCACGCTGCGCCGCGACTCGGCGAACAGGCGCTGCTGGAGCACGTCGAGACGCACCTTGGCGGCACCGAGCTCGTCGAGCGCCTGCTCCTTCGTCAACCCGAACGTGTCGTGCGTCGGTCGCTTCGACAGCCGGACCGACTCGCCCGGCGCGACTCGCAGCGAGTCGATGATGTCGTCCCACGAGGTGCTCATCACCCGAACGTACATCCCGTCGACAACGCGACGCTCCGTCGTAATCGGCCGGAGGGAGATGGCTACAGTGGCCGCCACCGACGTGTGATGGGGGTCACATACCCGGCCACGACGGCGTTGTCACTGAAGAGACAGAGGGGGAACCAAACGGTGAGATCACATCGATCATCCGGCCGCCGAGCCGGACGACTGCTGGCAGCGGCAGTCGTCACGCTCGGTCTCGTGGCCGGTGCGTGCAGCAAGAAAGACGACGGCGACTCCGCATCGGACGACACGACCGCGGCCCCGGCCACGACCGATGGCGGGTCCGAGACCACGGCCGCTCCCGACACGACGAGCGGGTCGGGCGACACGACCGCCACCACGGCCGCTCCGGCGACCACCGAGGCGGAGGCTCCTGGCAAGGAGCCCGTCTATGGCGGCACGCTGGTGGTCAGTGGTGAGGCCGAGGTCGCCAACGCGTGGACGCCGGCGGCCATGCAGTGCGACTCGTACTGCCAGCAGCGGGCCCGCAGCTTCTACGACCCGCTCACCGCGATCACCGAGGATCTCGAGACCGTCGGCGTGCTCGTCGAGAGCTTCGAACCGAACGAGGACTACACCGTCTGGACGTTCAAGCTGCGCCCGAACATCAAGTTCACCGACGGCACCCCACTCGACGCCGCAGCGGTGGTGCAGAACCTGCAGGCCAGCGGCACCGGCCTGCTCATCGCCAACGCCGTGCGCGACTTCGGCAAGAACCCCGACGGGTCGCTCGCGATCGAGGCGGTCGACGACCTGACCTTCACGATCACCACCGGCAAGGACGGTGACCTCAGCCAGCCGAGGCCATGGCCGAACCTGCCGACGGTGCTCGCCGGCCAGCTCGGCCTGATCGCCTCGCCCACGTGGCTCGACGCCGTCGCCGCCGGCACCGCAGACCCGGCACAGCCCATCGGCTCGGGCCCGTTCATCGTCGAGAGCTACGCACCGCGCGACAAGCTCGTCGTGAAGCGCAACCCCGATTACTGGCAGACCGACGCCAACGGCAACCAACTGCCGTACCTCGACAGCATCGAGTACCGCGTCATCGAGGACAGCGAGACGGCCGGCGCCGCGCTCGAGAGTGGCGACCTCGACATCTTCTCGACGTCGAGCGCTGTCGTCATCCAGGAGTTCCGTGACCAGCCCGACGACTTCCCGATGGTCGAGCAGGACACCCTCACCGAGACGAACTACATCCTGATCGACCTCTACAAGGAGGGGCCGACCCAGGACGCACGCGTCCGGTGCGCGCTGTCGAAGGCGATCGACCGTGAGGAGCTCAACGAGCTCACCGAGGGTGGCATCGTGCAGGTCGCCAACGGCCTGTTCTCGCCGGGCCAAGAGGGCTACCTCGAGGACAACGGGTTCGACACGGCCCAGGACATCGAAGGTGCCAAGGCGCTCATCGCCGAGTACCAGGCCGAGCATCCGGGCGACATCACGGTCAAGTACGGCACGACGGTCACGGCGATCAACGCCCAGACCGCCGAGCTGCTGCAGGGCTACTGGTCCGAGATCGGCGTGAAGACCGAGATCCAGCAGGTTCCGCAAGATCAGTTCATCACCAACGCGCTGTTCGGTGTGCCCGACTTCTACATGTACGGCTGGCGCAACCACGCCGGCACGGTCATCGACAACCAGTACTTCTGGTGGCACTCGTCGGCTGGCCCGCCCGATGGCGAACTCGCGCTCAACTTCGGCCGCGTCAACGATCCGATCGTCGACAAGGCCCTCGAGGACCAGCGCGGTGAGGTCGACCCGGCCAAGCGCAAGGCGTACGCCGAGGAGGTCAACCGGCAGATGGCCAAGGAGTGCTACCAGATCCCCACGTCGTGGACGCTGTGGGGCACGCCGCACGCACCGAAGGTGCAGGGCCTGAACGACTACGTGTTCCCCGACGGCTCGAAGGCCCGCAACGGCGCCGGCTTCTCGGGCTCGTTCTGGACCCAGGCGCTCTGGATCGATCCCGATCTCGCCTGACATCACCTGACTCGCATCGGGGTGGCGCGGCGACGCCCGCGCCACCCCGATGCCGCCAACCGTTCATCCACGAGGGTCGCGAGTGCGCTACTTCCTGCAACGACTGGGCCAGTTCCTGATCGTCTTCGTCATCGTCACGTTCGGCGTGATGGTGCTCATGAGGCTCGGCCTCAACGCTCCCGGCGATCCGGCTCGCACGCTGCTCGGTGGGACGGCGTCGCAAGATCTCATCGACTCGACCACCAAGAAGTACCACCTCGACCAGAACTACTTCTCCCAGTACTTCTTCTGGCTGAAGGGCATGGTCACCGGCGACATGGGCTACTCTGTCCCGAACTCGTCGACGGTCTCGAAGCTCCTCGCCGGCCGGGCGTGGACGACGGTGCTGCTCGGCGTCTACTCGATCGGGCTGGGGATCATCCTCGCCGTCCCGCTCGCCGTCCGTCAGGCCTACAAGCGCGACGCCGTGTTCGACAAGATCGGCAGCGGGCTCTCGTTCGTCTTCGTGTCCGTGCCCACCGTCGTGCTCGCACCGGTGCTGACGCTCGTGTTCGTCAACAAGCACGAGTACACCGTCGGCGACTACGTCATCACCATCGGCGGATGGTTCCCCCGCATCGGTGACAAGGTGTACCCGTGGCAGAACCTCTCGGAGCACGTCGACAACTTCTTGCTGCCCACCCTGTCGCTCGCCCTGCCGCTCGCCGCCGTGTTCGCCCGTCTGCTCCGTGGCGACATGGTGCAGACCCTGCAAGCCGACTTCGTCACCCTCGCCAGCGCGAAGGGCGTGTCTCCCCGACGGGTGCTGTGGGTCCACGCGTTGCGCAACTCGCTGTTCTCGCTCATCACCAGCATCGGGTTGCAGCTCGGTGCGATCGTCGGCGGGGCGATCGTCGTCGAGCAGTTCTTCGACCTCGACGGCCTCGGCAACCTGCTGGTGTCGGCGCTGCTCAGCCGAGATCTGTTCACCGTGCAGAGCGCCTCGGCGCTCATCGTCGCCGTGGTCGTCATCGTGAACCTCAGCGTCGATCTGATGTATGCCGTCATCGATCCCCGCATCCGTCACGCCCGAGCACTCGCATGAGGTGGTACCGATGACCACGACAACGCCCGGACCGACGCCCACGCAGGTGACGCTGCCCGAACCAGACGCCGCGCCCGACGCCGAGCCGGGCTCGGCACGACGCCTCAAGGTGCCCCAGTTCGGTGTCACCTTCGGCGTCGTCTTCCTCGTCGCGCTCACGCTCATGGCGATCTTCGCCGACTACCTGCCGTTCATCCGCTATCCCGACACCAAGGTCTCGGGCGGCGCGCGGTATGGCATCGGCCCGGGCTCGAACGCCTGGTTCGGTACCGACGGCCTGGCTCGCGACGTGTTCTCCCAGTGCATCTACGGCGCACGGACCACGCTGCAGATCGGCGTGTTCGCCACCGTGTTCGGCATCTCCGTCGGCGGCTTCCTCGGCGTCGCCGGCGGCTACTTCCGTGGTTGGATCGATCGGGTCGTGTCGATCATCACCGACTCGCTGCTGGCGCTCCCTGCACTGCTGCTCGCGATCATCCTCGTCGACCGGCTCGACGAGTACCGGCTCGACCACGGGTGGCTCGACTGGCTCGACCGCAAGTGGCAGATCGTGCTCACCCTCGGCGTGCTCGCCACGGCACCGCTGGCCCGCATCGTGCGCGCCCAGACGTTGTCGCTGCGCGAGCGCGAGTTCGTCCTCGCCGCCCGCAGCCTGGGCGCCAAGCCGACACGGGTGATCTTCCGCGAGATCATGCCCAACCTCATCCCGGCGCTGCTGACGGTCGCCTTCACGGGGCTCAGCATCCTCATCGCCGCCGAGGGCGCGCTCGCCTTCCTCGGACTCGGTGTCGAGGTCGGCACGCCCACGTGGGGCAAGCAGATCAACGAGAACTACAACAAGCTCGACAACGCGTGGTGGGCGACGATGTTCCCCTGCCTCTTCCTGTTCCTCACCGTGCTGGCGTTCAACCTCATCGGCGATCGCCTGGCACGCCACTTCGACATCCGCCAGGCGGGCGTATGAGCGAACAGATCCAGGCGTCACCGCGAGATCTCTCCGGTCCCCTGCTCGAGCTCGACGGCGTCACCACGCACTTCAAGACGCCCCGCGGGCTCGTGCGCGCCGTCGACGGGGTGAGCTTCACCCTCGAGCGTGGCAAGGCCCTCGGCATCGTCGGCGAGAGCGGATCGGGCAAGACCATCCTGTCGCGCTCGATCATGGGCCTGCTCCCACCACGTGGCACCGTGCGCGGCGGCAGCATCCGCTTCGAGGGCCGCGAGATCGGCAACCTCAGCCGCAAGCAGATGCGCACCGTGTGGGGCCGCGAGATGGCGATGATCTTCCAGGACCCGATGACGTCGCTCAACCCGGTCATGAAGATCGGCCGGCAGATCGCCGAACCGCTCCAGATCCACCTCGGCATGAGCCGCGTCACCGCGATGCAGACCGCCGAGCGCCTGTTGCAGGACGTGCGCATCCCCGAAGCGGCGCGCCGGCTCGAGCAGTATCCGCACGAGCTGTCGGGCGGCATGCGCCAGCGGGTGATGATCGCGATCGCGCTCGCCTGTGGGCCGACCGCGCTGTTCGCCGACGAGCCCACCACCGCCCTCGACGTCACCGTGCAGGCACAGATCCTCGACCTGCTCGGCGAGCAACGCCGCGACCGCAACATGTCGCTCATCCTCGTCACCCACGACCTCGGCGTCGTCGCCGGCCACACCGACGAGATCGCCGTGATGTACGGCGGTCGCCTCGTCGAGAAGGCCACAACCCGCCGCTTGTTCGCGAACATGAAGATGCCCTACACCGAGGCGTTGCTGCAGAGCATCCCCAAGCTCGACGACCCCAGCCACACCCGCCTCAACGCCATCGGAGGCCGGCCACCCGATCTGGTCAACCCGCCACCGGGCTGCCGGTTCGCGCCGCGCTGCCCGTACGCGGGCGAGAAGTGCGTCGCTGAGGAGCCCCCCATGATGGAAGCCGATGGCGACCCCGGGCACCTGTTCCGGTGCTGGTACCCGGTCGGCAGCCCGCGCTATCTCGAGATCAAGGCGAAGATGGCCGACGGCGGGGCGCAGATGGCAGGCTCGGCCGCCACGGGAGGTCAGTGACACCATGGCGGGAACCGGGACAGCACACCTGCGCGAAGGCGACGACGTGCTGCTGCGCGTCGAGAACCTCGTGGTCGAGTTCCCCGTCGGGCGAACCGGGCTGAAGGTCAACGCGGTCAGCGGCATCAGCCTCGACGTGCTGCGCGGCGAGACGCTCGGGCTGGTGGGCGAATCGGGCTGCGGCAAGAGCACCACGGGCCGGGCGATCATGCAGCTGCCGCGACCGACCTCCGGCTCGGTCCTCTTCGAGGGCAACGAGCTCACGAAGATGAGCGGCGATGCGATGCGCGAGGCACGCACGCGCATGCAGATGATCTTCCAGGATCCCATCTCGTCGTTGAACCCTCGCCGCAAGGTGCGCCAGATCGTGATGGAGCCGCTGACGATCTGGAAGCGCGGCTCCGACGCCGAGCGGTCCGAGCGGGTCGACCACGTGCTCGAACAGGTCGGCATCGACCCGCAGCGCGCCGCCGAGAGCCAGGCCCACCAGTTCTCGGGCGGCCAGTGCCAGCGCATCTCGATCGCCCGTTCGCTCGTGCTCGATCCGTCGCTCATCATCTGCGACGAACCGGTCAGCGCGCTCGACGTCAGCGTGCAGGCGCAGGTGCTCAACCTGCTCGAGGACCTGAAGCGCGAGTACGGCCTCACCCTCATCTTCATCGCTCACGACCTCGCCGTCGTCAAGAACGTCAGCGACCGGGTGATGGTGATGTACCTCGGGAAGATCTGCGAGGTCGCCCCCTCCGATGCGCTGTACCGGCACCCCATGCACCACTACACGTCGGTGCTGCTCAACTCGATCCCGGTCCCCGACCCCGAGGTCGCGGTCACCAAGACCGCCATCGAGGGCGAGCCGCCGTCACCGGTGCTGCCCCCGCCCGGCTGCCGGTTCAACCCGCGGTGTGCGGCGGCGCAAGACGTCTGCCGGATGGAGGAGCCGCAGCTGCGCGAGCTCGAGCCCGGCCACTTCGTCGCCTGCCACTTCCCCAATGTCACCCCGGTCAGCCTGAACGGGAGCAACGCAGCGTCGCCCGACACCCACGTCTGAACTCAGCCTTCGATCCGTCGTCCCTGAGGGATGCCAGGCTCACGGGGTCGAACGGTCCGTCGACTCTGCCATCCTGATGGCACCGAGGACGTATGCGACGACCTCCTGATCGGACATGGCCGAGCCGCGAGCGACAGCGTCGGCGAACCGCTGCGGGCCCATCTCCTCTCGGAGGTCATCCACGCTCTTGCGCAGCCGAGCGGCGTCGGACGGCTCGAACGGCATCGCATAGGTGGCCTCCGCTGCGGCGAGCGCCCCATGCACGGTGGCCGCTTCCTCCGAGCGACCGATGTCGTGCAGGATCCCGAAGACGTGTCGGAGCGAAAGCCACTGGTTCGCCCAGTCACCGCCCCGGTACCACGAGTCGATCACGGTTTCGAATCCGGTGAGCGCAGGTTCCACATGTCCGAGCCGAGCATCGAGCCAGAGGACCTCGGTCCTGGCGAACGCCTCCACCCAGCGGTTCCCTGCGGCGGCCGCAAGGTCGACAGCCGCCGTGAGCTGCTCGCGGCCGGCGTCGGGCTCGGCCGATTCGAGCGCGAGGCCGAGGGCGTAGCGCGCCTGTGCCAGCGCGGTCGGGGAGCCAGAGGCCTGGGCCGCGTCCTGCGCCTCGGAGGCCATGGCGGCTCCGCTACCCGCCCGGCCGACGCTGGTCTCGGCGACGGAACGCATGTACAGAGCGTGTGCCAGCCGCGAGGGTTCACCGGCGCACCGTGCTGTGTCGACGAGCCGGTCCATCCATCGAAGTGCTTCGTGGGGCCGCCCGACGTAGAAGTACGAGTTCCCGAGCGCCCTCTCTGCCAGCCCGCCAGAGTCGACACCGAGCCGATCAGCAGCATCGATCGCTGCGTGACCGAGAGCGATGGCCGAATCGAGCGCGCCCCGGACGAAGTGGCCGTAGGCCACGATGGCGAGCGCACTTGGATACACGGGATGCTGATCAGCACGGTCCATCTGTGTGGACGCGTCGGCCCATCCGGTGAGCTCGTACCGGATCTTGCGGAAGCTGAACTCCTGCAACCCGGCGACGAGCCTCAGTGCAGTGTCCTCACTGCCGGAGTGCATGGCGAAGGAATGGGCCGCGCGGAGGTTGTCGAAGTCTCGCTCGATCCGGTCGCTCCATGCCTTCTCGTCCGGCCCAGTCAGGCCGTGGGCTGCGGACTCGGCGAGATCGAGGAACCAGGCGAGGTGACGGCTCGCGAGGTCATGAGCCGCGCTCCCGTGGTCGAGCTTCTCCTTTGCGAAGTCGCGGAGGGTTTCGAGCAACACGTAGCGTGGTTCGTCGAAGTCGGACACTTGGACCATCGAGCGATCGACCAATCCGAACAGCAGGCGTGCATGTTCGTCGACCTGGCAGATGGCCTCGACCGCGTCGAGCCCGAAGGATCCGGAGAACACCGAGAGCTGGATGAAGAGCTGCTGTTCGTCGGGAGCCAGCAGATCGAACGACCAGGCAACGAGGTTCTGCAGGTTCGCGTGCCGCTGATCGACATGTCGCCGACCCGCGTTGAGCAGGCTGAAACGGCGATCGAGCCGCTCCAGCATCGCGTCCGGTCCGAGCGAGCGCGCCCGACCAGCCGCGAGCTCGATCGCGAGCGGGAGACCGTCGAGTCGCCGGCACAGCTCGGCGATGGCGGGCAAGGCGTCCGCTGAGGCTGCGAAACCTGATCTGGCGGCCGCTGCGCGATCGCAGTACAGCTGGACGGCCGGCGAGCCCGCGAGGTCCTCGATGCTGACATCGTCTCCGACCGCGAGTGGCGCAACCGTGTGCACGATCTCACCCG
Organism: Ilumatobacteraceae bacterium; assembly: GCA_050248155.1. Lineage (GTDB taxonomy): Bacteria > Actinomycetota > Acidimicrobiia > Acidimicrobiales > Ilumatobacteraceae > VFMC01. Next base: position 89,236 of record JBFWSW010000001.1, on the reverse strand, counting down.
GCACGCCCAGCGGTTCTCTCGATGTCGTCAGCAGGTGGAGGTTCGGACACGCCTCCACGAGCCGTGCGACGAGTGTGGCGACCGGGTCGATCACGTGTTCGCAGTTGTCGAGGATGATCAGTTGCTCGGTATCGCCGAGCACCTCGGCGAGGCTCTCGACGATCGTGCTGTTCCCGCGCTGCTGGACATCGAGGGCGGTCGCGACGGCCGGCGCCACCGAATCGGCCTGCCTCACAGCGGCAAGCTCGATCAGGACGGCGTTTCCGTTGGTGCGCCCGTACTGAACCCCGAGGCGCCGTGCGAGGCGAGACTTGCCGACGCCTCCAGGACCCGTCAGCGTGAGCAACCGTCCAGCCGTCAGCACGGGCGTCAGACGATCGAGCTCGGCATCTCGCCCGAGCAGCTGCGTGGGTAGGTCGACGACTCGGCTGATCATTGCCGGTCGCCCTCGAGAAGGGGCGCGCAGCGCCGGGTCGTCGTTGAGGATCTGCTGCTCCAGCTCTCGTGCTGCGGGCGAGAGATCGAGGCCGAGCTGGTCGCGCAGGACGCGCGAGAGATCGTTCGCGCGTCGCAGAGCCTCGCCCTGGCGACCGTGGCGATAGAGCGCCAGCATCAGCTGGCGCCAGAGGGTCTCGCGCAGTGGATGCACGCTGACCAAACGTTCGAGGTCGGCCACCAGACCGAGGTCGTCCCCCAGATCGAGGCGCGTGTCGATCCATCGCTCGGTCACCGACAGGTGGAGCTCGTCGAGTCGAACGGCCTCGGGACCGATCCACGGGTTGTCCGCGAAATCTGCGTATGCCGGCCCGCGCCAGAGCGCAAGTGCTTCGCCGAGAGCGACACAACTCGCGCGGTTGGATGATTCGTGCTGAGAGCTGCGCGCGACCGCCCGCTCGAACCGATCGACGTCGAGCACGTCGCTCGCCGCGTCGAGCGCGTACCCGGTCCCGCGGACGTGGATGCCCGCCTCGGGGCGGAGAACCTTGCGCAGGCGCGACAGGTTGCTCTGCACCGTCGTCACGGCAGTGAGAGGTCGGTGATCACCCCAGATCGCATCACAGAGCTGATCAGTGCCGAGGGCACGACCTCGGTTCGCGACGAGGACCCCCAGCAGCAGTTGCATCCTCGCGCCACCGAGCGCGACCGATGCTCCGGCCCGCTCGACCGAGATCGGCCCGAGAACGCTGACGAACAGAGTCACTGCACAGAGACTGTCAGATCGCTGCGACCGTTGGGCGGGTCATGCAGTGGTCTACCGCCTGCTCACCGCGATCGCGCAACGACGGCGGCGCAGGCTGGTTGCGTCGGAGAGACCGACAGCGAACATCCAGATCAGGAGGAACCTGCCATGCCGTTTGTCAACGTCAAGCTCATCAAGGGTGTGTTCAGCGCCGACGAGAAGCGGGCGATGATCACCAAGCTGACCGACACCATGGTCAGCATCGAAGGGGAAGCGATGCGCCAGGTCACATGGGTGACCATCGACGAGGTCGAGAGCGGGGACTGGGGCATCGGTGGTCACTGTCTCACCACCCAGGACGTCAAGGACCTCCAGTCCAGCCCGGTCTCGTGAACTGACCGACGGCAGGCCGCGATCCGACGCCCAGTCAGGATCGCGGCCTGCAGCCGGCCCCCGGAGAGTCGTCGATCAGAAGGCGGGGATCGCGTCGTGGCGATTGCCGGACGTCAGGTGTTGGTGAAGGTCGGTGGGCGGCGTTCGACGAAGGCGGCCATCGCCTCACGGTGGTCGGCGGTCGCGGTGGCCATGATCTGCTGGCGGTTCTCGAGGTCGATCGCGGCCTGCAGACCAGGGATCTCGAGCGCGCTCCACATGCCCTCCTTGGTGAGCGCGACTGCGAACGGTGCGTTCAGCATCACCTGCTCGGCCTTCGCGTAGGCCGCGTCGAGCAGGGCCTCGTCGTCGAGCAGGTCGACCACGAGACCGAGCCGGTACGCCTCCTCGGCGTCGAAGACGCGCCCGGTCAGCATGAGCTCCTGTGCGGGCGCGGCCCCGACGAGGCGCGGCAGCAGCCAGCTGGTACCGATGTCACAGGCCGAGACGCCGATGCGGATGAACGCGGCGTTGAACTTCGCGGATCGAGCCGCCAACCGGATGTCGCTGCCGAGCACGAGTGCGAACCCTCCGCCGGCGGCCGGCCCGTTGACGGCAGCGATGACCGGCTGCGGGAGCGAGCGGAGGTGTGGGATGAGCCCGGCGATGTGCTTCTGCGTGGCGAACACCGACTGGGTACGGCCGAGGCCCTCGCTGTGTGGTGCGGCGCCGTAACCACCGAGGTCGAGCCCGGCGCAGAAGCCGCGCCCCGCTCCCGTGAGCACGACGGCGCGCACGTCGTGGTCGACGGCGATGTCATCGAGGTGGTCGTGCAGCGACTGCACCAGCTCGGTCGTCATCGCGTTGAGCCTCGACGGCCGGTTCAGCGTCAGCTGGGCGATACCGGGTCGGGGCGAGGTGCGCACGACGGTCGCATCGTCGGAGATCGTCATCGCACCATGGTGGCCGACGTCTGCACACGGGTTCCCATCGGCGGTCCGCCTGCCGTGTCGCACCGGGTTGCTACGGTCGGCACCGTGCCGCCCCGGAGCTCCGTCGCCCCAGCTCGACGGGTCGAAGGAGTCGACGTCAGCGCATCGTCGCTGCGAACGACGCTGGGAGCGTTGCGCCACGGCGGTGGTGACCCGACCACCATCGTGCGTCGCGACGAGCTGTGGCGTGCGACGCTCACGCCCGACGGTCCGGCCACGGTGCGGATCGGGTGGGCCACGGGCCGGCTCGCCGTGCGCGCCTGGGGGCCCGGCGCCGACTGGCTGGGTGCCCGTGCCGAGCAGATGGCCGGTCTGCACGATCCCGGGCACCGGTTCCACGACGCGCATCCCGCGATCATGCGCGCCCAACGCAACCATCCCGATCTGCGCCTCGGTGCGAGCGGCACGCTCTACCACGACCTCTTGCCCACCGTCATCGCCCAGCGCATCACGGGCGGCGAAGCTGCACGGCAGTGGTCGCGCCTCTGCTGGCGGCTCGGCGAGCCGGCTCCCGGACCCGAGCTGCACCTCCGCCTGCCGCCCACGCCGGAGCGTCTCGCCCACACCCCGAGCTGGTGGTTCCATCCGCTCGGCATCGAACGCGGGCGGGCCGAGACCCTCCGCACCGTCGCTCGGCACGCCGACCGGGTGTGGGAGTGGTCACGGCTCGACCCGGCCGTGTGCGCGAGCCGGCTGTCGCTGCTGCCGGGGGTCGGCGAATGGACGATCGGGACGGTGCTCGCATCTGCGCTGGGCGAGCCCGACGCGATCGCGGTCGGCGACTACCACCTCAAGAACATCGTCGCCCACGCACTCACCGGCCAGCCGCGGGGAACGGACGAGCAGATGGTCGAGCTGCTGGCCCCGTACCGCCCGCACCGGGGCCGGGTCATGCGCCTCCTGCTGCTCGACGGCCACCGCGCACCTGCCTTCGGCCCCCGTCAGCGCATCCTCCCCCTGCACCGCTGGTGAGATCCGAAGGGACCCTCAGCCCGCCACGATCGTGGCGGAGGGGTGGTGGTAGCGTCGATCGGCCCATGACCACCGCACTCGCGACAGCCCATGCGCCCGTCGACCGACGGTCATGGCGTTCCTACCTCGGCCGCACGGCCATCGCCTACCTGGCTTCCCGCCTGTGCGTCATCGCCGGCGCCGCCATCGTCGCTGCTCAGGAGGTTGCCGAGGCCAACCGCGAGAACCTCCCCCGCCCGAAGACGGCGTTCGGTCTCATCGCCCAGGTGCTCACGTCGTGGGACGGGCAGTGGTACTACCGCATCATCCGCAACGGGTACCCGAGCGAGATCCCACCGAACGTCACCTACGAGATGTCCGAGGCCCGGGCGGCGTTCTTCCCCGTCTACCCCGGGCTGGTGCGTGTCGTCGACGCCGTGCTGCCCGCTGGTGACGTGTTCGCCGGGCTCCTCGTCAACTTCCTCCTCGGAGCCGCCGCCATCTACCTCGTCGGCCTCCTCGCCCGGCAGCTCTTCGGCCAGCGTGTCGCCTATCGCACGATGATCATCATGGCGTTCTTCCCAGGCGCGATGGTGCTGAGCCTCACCTACTCCGAAGCGCTGCTGATCGCACTCGCTGCTGCCTGCCTGCTGCTCCTGCAGCGCGAGCAGTGGCTGGCCGCGGGCGCGGTCGCGGCGATCGCCACCGCGACCCGACCCAACGGCATCGCCCTCGTCGCCGCCTGCGCGGCTGCATCGTGGCTGGCCATCCGCGCCCGGCGTGATTGGGGCTCACTCGTCGCCGTCGCCCTGTCCCCCGCCGGCTTCGTCGTGTTCCAGCTCTACCTCCGTGAGCGGACCGGCGAATGGGCGTGGTTCCGCGTGCAGTCCGAGGCGTGGGACGAGGGGACGAGCTTCGGCTACACGGCGGTCAAGAACTCCTTCGAGGCGTTCCTCCATCCGCTGGCCTCGCCGACCGACATCGTCACCGCGCTGTCGGTCATCGTCATGGCCGCGCTGGTCTGGGTGATGTGGAAGCAGCGGCTGCCCTGGCCGCTCGTCGCGTACACGGCCGTCGTGCTCGCCCTCATGGTGCTGCCCAGCACGGTCACAGCACGCCCGAGGTTCGTCTACACCGCCTTCCCCGCGTTCATCTCGCTCGCCGCCTGGTGGCCCGACGAGCACGAAGAGGCGTGGGGGCTCACGATCGCGCTCGGCGCGGCCGGGCTCGTCACGCTCACCGGCTTGTACGGCGTGTACGGCGCCATCCCGTGAGACGGGTGCGCGGCGCCGGCGTCTGGTTGCTGGCGGCCATCGCGTACCTGCCCTCGCTCACCGCGGCGCCGGGGCGGATGCCCGCCGACAGCAAGCTGTACCTGTACCTCGATCCGGCTCGGCTGGTCGGCGACGCCAGGTTCAGCTGGGACACCCGGCAGTTCGCCGGGTGGGTGCCGCACCAGACGATCGCCTATCTGTGGCCGTCCGGGCCGTGGTTCGTCGCGTTCGACCGGTTGGGGGTGCCCGACTGGATCGCTCACCGCCTGTGGATCGGCACCATCTTGTTCCTCGGCGGCCTCGGCGTGCGGTGGGCGGCGAAGCACCTCGGGCTCGCACCGCTCGCCGCGACCGTGGCGGGCGTGGTGTACACGACGTCGCCGTACATCCTGCCGTACGTCTCGCGGACGTCGGTGATGTTGCTGCCCTGGGCCGGCGTCGGCTGGTTGCTCGGGTTCACGGTGCGAGCCGCGACGCGCAGTCGGTGGCGCGATGCTGCGCTCTTCGCCCTCGTGGTGCTCACGGTGGGTGCGGTGAACGCCACCGCGCTCGCGCTCATCGCGCCGGCCCCGGTCCTCTGGTTGATCCACGCCGCGTGGCAGCGCTCGATCACGTGGCGCACTGCGGCGGTGACCGCAGCGAAGCTGGGCGCGCTCAGCCTGGGCGTCTCGCTGTGGTGGATCGTGATGCTGCTGGTGCAGGGCCGCCACGGCGCCGACGTGCTCGCCTACAGCGAGACGCTCGAGGCCGTCTCGTTCACCTCGGTCAGCACCGAGACGCTCCGCGGTCTCGGCTACTGGCTGTTCTACGTCCGCGACCCGTACGCCTTCACCACGAGCGCGTCCGCCGACTACATGACGAACATCCCGCTCATCCTGGTGGGCTGGGTGCTCCTGTCGCTGTGCCTGCTCGGGCTGGCCGTCACGCGGTGGTCGCAGCGTCGCTACGCGGCCCTGCTGATCGGGGCGGGCATCCTCCTCGCGGTCGGTGTGCATCCGTACGCCGACTCCTCACCGCTCGCGAGCCCGCTGCGCGACTCCGGGCTCGGGCTCGCGCTGCGCAGCAGCACCCGCGCGCTCCCGCTCAGCACGTTCGGCCTGGCCCTCGGGGCGGGCGGCCTGGTGTCGGCGATCGCTGCCACCAGGTGGCGAGCGCGCCATGCGCTGGCGCCGCTCGTCGTGGTCCTCGCACTCGGCAACCTCCCTGCAGCGTTCGACGGCGGGTTCGTCGACCCGGCCCTCGAGCGCGATCAGGACGTTCCCGACGCCTGGCAGCAGGCCGTCGACACGCTCGACGCCGGCTCGACCGAGCACCGTGTCCTGCAGCTCCCAGGCTCTGAGTTCGGTGCCTTCCGCTGGGGCTACACGGTCGACCCGCCGCTGCCCGGCCTGACCGACAAGCCGCTCGTCACCCGCGATCTGTTGCCCCTCGGCAGCCCGGCTGCGATGGATCTGCTCTATGCCCTCGACAACCGTGCGCAGGAGGGGGCGCTCGAACCCGGGTCGATCGCCGGCGTCGCCCGGTTCCTCGGCGTCGACACGATCTGGGTGGCGAACGACCTCGCCTTCGACCGGTTCAGAACCCCGCGCCCCGAAGCGTTCGCCGCGCAGTTCGACCAACCTGTCGACGGGTTGGGCACGCCGACCACGTTCGGCGAACCGGTCGTCAACGCGCCCGATGTGCCGATGCTCGACGAGCAGGAGCTCGCCGAACCGTCCGTCGGCACGCCCGTGCCACCCGTCGAGCTGGTGCCCGTCGACGATCCGGTGGCGATCGTACGCGCCGCCGCCGACGTCGTCGTGATGGCCGGCAGCGGCGACGGGATCGTCGACGCCGTCGCGGCCGGGCTGCTCGACGGTGACGAGGCCGTGCTGTACGCCGGCGATCTGGCCACGCACGCGGCGGAGCTGCCTGCTGGTTCGGTTCCCGACGACGCGCTGCTGGTGGTCACCGACTCGAACCGCGACCGGGCGATGCAGTGGCGCGGCTCGCAGGACGTGCTCGGGTTCACCGAGCGCGGTGGTCCCGCTGCCGACGTCACCCGCACCGACACGGCCGATCACCGCCTGGAAGGTGCGTCGTCCACCGATCCCGCCGACCAGACCGTCGCGTTGCTGGAAGGTGGGCTCACCATCGACGCGAGCGGGTACGGAGAGCCCTTCGCCTACCGGCCGGAGGATCGCCCGGCGATGGCGGTCGACGGCGATCCGGACACGGCGTGGCGCGTGGCCGACCGCGCCGATCCCATCGGCGAGTCGATCGCGCTGTCGACGACCGACGGCCGGTTGTCGCTGCTGCAGGACCAGACGCCGGGCAGCAACCGGACCATCACCCGCGTGCGCGTCGACACCGCCGACGGCGGATCACAGGCCGTCGAGCTCGACGAGCGGTCGCTCTCGGGCCCGGGCCAGCCGATCACGGTCGCGGCAGGTCTGCCGGTGACGATCACCATCGAGGCGGTGGCGCCTCGTGACGGCACCGACAGCGGGCCGAGCGCGGTCGGCTTCGCCGAGCTCGGCCCTGTCGCCGCCGAGTACACGCGCCTACCGACCCGCGGCCTCGACGCGCTCGAACGGACTCGACCGGTCGCCATCGTGATGACGCGCGAACGTGTGCGACCGACGAACCGCTGGCGATCCGACCCCGATCCGAGCATGCTTCGGACTTTCTCGCTCCCCGTCGGGCGTTCCTTCGATGCCGAGATCACGCTCCGTCTCGACGCACGAGCGGCCGATGCCCTCGTCGACCATCTCGCCGGGTCAGCTGTGGCTGTCACCTCCAACCGGCGCCTGACCGGAGACCCGCGCGCCCGCGGGTCGGCTGCGGTCGACGGCGATCCAGCCACCGCATGGACGACGCCGTTCGGGCAGGCCGTGGGGTCGAGCCTGACGGCGACGATCGCCGGCTGGTCCGAGCCGTGGCTCACCCTCCGCCAGGTCGTCGACGGGCGGCACAGCACGATCACCGCGATCCAGCTGACCGCTGCCGGCCTCGACGCCCCGATCGACCTGGCGGTCCCGGTTCCCGACGCCGACGGTCGCAGCCGCATCGCGCTCAGCACCGAGCAGGTCAGCGCCCTCGCTCGGGTCACCGACCTCACGGCGACGATCACCGCGATCGATCCACGCACCACCACCGATCGGCGCTTCGGCGAGACGGTCGAACTGCCGGCGGCGATCACCGAGATCGGCCTCACACCAGCCGCAGCCTCCTCGCCGGCGCTGCCCGAGTGCCGCACCGATCTCGTGTCGGTCGACGGCAGCCCGATCGGGGTGGTCGTGACGTCGGCCACGCGCGATCGGCTGGTCACCGGCGAGGCGGTCGTCGTGCAGCCGTGCGACGGGCCGATCGAGCTCGGGCCTGGCGAGCACCACATCGAATCAGTGCCCGGAACCGACACGGGCATCGATGTCGACCGGATCACGCTGCGATCGAACGTCCCCGCCGACGCGGCAACGCTGTCTCCGGCTGTGTCGGTCGAGCGCGGCCGCACGAGCGGCACGGCGACGGTCGCTCCGTGCCCCGACGGCTGCTGGCTCGTGATGGGCGAGGGCTACAACGACGCCTGGAGCGCGACCGGCCCCGACGGCGATCTCGGCGACCCGATGCCGATCAGCGGGGGCTTCAACGGCTGGTGGCTCGCCCCGAGCAACGACGCACGTACGATCGAGATGCACTGGTCGCCACAACGTCAGGTCGACCTGGCACTGCTCGCCGGCCTGCTGGCCGCGCTCGGATGCGTGGCGCTCGTCGTGTTCGACCGTCGGCGGCTCGAGCACCCGCTCGTCGTCGACTCGCCCCGCCTCGACGTCGATCCGCCGACGGCGAGCCCCGGTCGGCTGGCCCTCGTCGCCGCCGTGCTGATCGCCGGGACCGCCCTGGCCATCGACCCCGCCTGGGTGCTCGTCGGCCTGGCGATCGCCGCTGCGATCGTGGTGATCAGGAAGCCGCGCCTGCTGGTGCTGGGCTCGATCGCCGTGGCCGGCGGCCTCGGTCTGCTGATGGCGCGGCGGCAACACGCCTACCGCTATCCGGCCGACGCAGCGTGGCCGGTCAGGTTCGACGACTTCCACCACGCAGGGCTCCTCGTCGTGGTGCTGCTGATCGCCGGCAGCCTGGCGAGCGACGAGCGCGGCGAGGTCACACAGCCGGTTCCTCGTGACCGGTCGGACCAGGACCGAGCTGCCGCAGTCTCCGAGCCCGAGCCCGATCGATCGCCCACGTGACGGCCACGGCGGCGGCGACCACCACCACGGGCTCCATCGACGACCGGATGCGGTGACCGCCGTAGAACACGACGGTGGTGATCGCGACCACGATGCCCGGCAAGGCCAGCAGCCAGCGATGGCGTACCGGCATGCGCACGAACCCGACGGTCGCCGCGACGGCGAGCAGCCACCACGACACGATGCCGGCCCACGACGCCCACCGGTAGCGCTCCTCCCCCACATCCTGGGCGACCAGGCTGTCGAGCCCGAACACGTCGAGCGAGCGACCCAACCGAGCAACCACCACCAGCGGCAGCCGGCCGGCATGCGACCTCGCGTACGAGACGGCCAACGATCGTTGCCGCTCGCTGCGCACCGAGGGCTCCTCGTCGACCGAGTACGACGGATCCGCCACGACGCAGAGGAGCGACCAGCCGCCCATGTTCGACCCGTAGAACGAGTCGTCGCAGTACGCGCCGAGTAACGTCGTGCCGTCGTTCGTCGTCAGCGTCACCGGCCGTTCGAAGCGCACGAGGTTGAACCCGACCCACGGTGCCACCGTCAGCATCGCCGCGAGGACGACGACAGCAGGCCGCCGGAGTCGCTCCCACCACCCGACACCGCCGGCATTCGAGCCTGCGAGCGGGCCGAGGAACCACAGCATCGCGGCGATGCCCGGCACCAGCAGCGCCAGCTCGCTCCTCGTGAGGGCGGCGAGTCCCGCCAGCATGCCGACCAGTGCGGCCACTCGCCAACCAGGGGTCGACATCGCTCGATGACTCGCGAGCAGCACCAGCGACACGAGCAGCGCCGTCAGGCTCTCGCTCATCACGAGTCCGTCGTTCATCCAGAGGTTCGGGTACACCGCGGCGATCAGCGCAGCGATCACGCCGACCCGCGGTCCCCCGATGCGACGACCGAGCAGCCCGATCGCCACGATCGCGCCGACCCCGAACAGCACCGTCACGAGCCGCTGCCACGGCACGGGATCGTCGACCCAGCTGACCGCAGCGAGCAGCAACGACGTCAGCGGGCCGTGCTCCGCGCCGGGCTGGTCGACGAAGATCTCACGGAACCACCGACCGTCGGCGATCTGCTGTGCCTGCGCCGAGTAGTAGAACGAGTCGTTCAGCAGCAGCTGCTGGTGCCACTTGTCGACCGCCAGCACACCGAGTCGCCAGCCGGCCCCGAGCAGCACGGCGACCAGCAGCCCTCTGCGGAACCCGCGCGGTCGATCGTTCCCGGCATGCTGCATGACGACGCATTCTGCTCTGTCAGCAGCCCTGGCTAGATTGCGGGCGGCATGGAGGGGTCGAGCGACGGACCGATGGTCGACGTGGCCGTGCCCGTGTTCAACGAAGCACACGTCCTCGGAGCGAGCATCGCGACGCTCCATGACTACCTGACGTCGTCGTTCCCCTTCACGTGGCGGATCACGATCGTCGACAACGCCAGCACCGACGACACCCTCGCGATCGCGACCGACCTCGCCGAACGCCTCGACGGTGTGCGGGTCCGCCATCTCGATCGCAAGGGACGTGGCCTCGCACTCCACGACACCTGGGTCAACAGCGACGCCACGGTCTGCGCGTACATGGACGTCGACCTCTCGACCGGGCTCGACGCGCTGCTGCCGCTCGTCGCCCCGCTCATCACGGGCCACAGCGATCTCGCGATCGGCTCGCGCCTCGCCCCCGGCGCCACGGTCGCGCGAGGGCCCCGGCGCGAGGTCATCTCGCGGGTCTACAACGTCATCCTGCGCGTCGTGTTCGCCAACCGCTTCCGCGACGCGCAGTGCGGCTTCAAGGCCATCCGTTCCGACGTCGCCCGCCGGCTCCTCCCGGTGGTCACCGACGAGGGATGGTTCTTCGACACCGAGCTGCTGCTCGTCGCCGAGCACAACGGCTTGCGCGTGCACGAGGTGCCCGTCGACTGGGTCGACGATCCGGACACCCGCGTCCACGTGCGGCGCACGGCCACCGACGACCTGCGCGGTGTGTGGCGCGTCGGGCGCAGCTTCCTCCGCGGCGGAGGCAAGGTCGACCTCGGCGATCTTCGTCGCGCGCCGCTGCGCGACGACATGGGTCGACAACTGGTCAGCTTCGCGGCGGTCGGAACGCTCAGCACGGCGGTCTCGTTGGCGATCTTCCTGGTGCTCCACTCATTGCTGCATCCGATCGTCGCCAACATCGTCGCGCTCGCGGCGACCGCGGTCGCCAACGCGTGGGCAAATCGCCGCTTCACGTTCGGGCATCGCAGCCGGGTCGACCGGGCGCGTCACTACGCGGCCGCTGTCACCATGCTCGCCACCGCGATCATCGTGTCGAGCGGTCTCCTCGCGCTCACGCTCTGGGCGGGAGGAGGCGTCGTGGCCCAATCGCTCACACTGGTCGGGGCGTGGGGGATCACCGCGATCGCCCGGTTCGCGCTGCTGCGGGCGTGGGTGTTCCGCGACGTGTCAGTTCGGGCCGGCGAACACGGCGACGGTGCTCGTGGTGTCGATGCGCCGGCGTAGCTCGCTGGTGCGTGTGAACAGCGCGACCGAGTCCTGGGGCACCGCGATCGCGCCGGCCAGGACCAGATCGGCCGCCAGCCCGCTGGAGACGAAGTGGAACGGATCGAGCGCCAGGTCCTCGATCTCGGCGCGCGTGAGGCCGAACTCGCCGGCATCGATCAGCTCGTCGCCCGCAGGTGTGAACCGCACGCCGTTCGCGGTGAGCGTGTCGACCATGACCTGCTCGCCGGCGATCACCTCGTCGACCTCGGCCGCGGCCAGCGGCGTCACGAGGGCGATGCGCTCGTCCATGCCGTCGGGCACGCTGAGCGCGTCGCGCCCCTGACGGAGCACGATGCGGCGCGGCTCGGCCCCCGTCGCTTCGCGGTTGTCCCCGACCTGACGCACGAGCCCGGGCTCCTCGACGCGGAAGTCGATGTCGCTGCGTTGGAGCGACGCCATCACGACAGTCGAGTACGGCTCGAAGATCGTCAGACCCGACGCGTCGACGACGACGGTGTCGTCGGTGCGGTAGCGGTCGACCTGATCGGCGAGTGCGCGGGCGACCGGGATCGCCTCCTGGAACGTGTCAGGGCCGACACGCTGGTGGAAGGCGGGCAGGTTCAGTGCGACGACGAGCGCCGTCAACGCGGCCGCCACCGGGACGAGTGCACGTCGCACGGCTACGGGCTGTGTGCTCGTGGCCCAGCGAGCGATCACGAGGGCGACTGCGAACCAGGTGAACGCGGCGATCGGCCAGAGCCAACGCATCTGATGCGGCGTCAGGCCGAGTGGCCCGATGGGCATGACGACGAGTGTGGCGAGGGCGATGGTCGACAGCGCGGCGGACGTGGCGATCGCGCCGAACCCGATGCGGTCGCGACGGCGATGCGCCACGAGGCCGGCTCCGACGAGCACGAGGGCGACGACGATCAGCACGGCGAGCGCGGTCGACGTGCTGGGCATGCCCACCGGGGTCACGGTCTCGCGCCCTGCGTCGTACTGGGTGAGCGGCACGGCGTCGACGATCGACGACCGCGACCACCACGGCGAGACGGCCGTCACCGCAGCCACGATGCGCGCTCCCAGCCGTGCTCCGACTGCCGGTCCATCACTGCCGGTGCTGGTGGCGATGCGTGCCAGGTTGCCCTGCCCGTCGCCGGTGAGCTGCTCGATGAGCGGTTGCGCCCACAACACCAGCAGCGTGGCGCCAGCGATCGCAGCGGTGCGCCACATCGCGGGCACGTCGGCGGCCCGGCAGCTGGGGTCGACGCGCCAGCGACGCCGATGCACGAGCGCCGCGCCGGCGACGGCGACGACACAGGTCGCGGGGACCAGGTACGAGTAGCCCAGATGGACCTGCAGGCACAGGCTGCCCGTCGCGACGAGCCACGGCAGCAGCCGGAACGATCCGGTCGCGATCGCGCACGTCAGGACGCACATCAAGAGGCACGGCAGCATGACGGCGTGCGGGTTCCACGGATCGGTCAGCATGCCGCTGCCCATGCTGTGGGCCAGCGCGGCGGCTGTGAGCGTCGCGAGCACCGACCCCGTCCGGCCGGCCAGGTGATACCCCACCGCGGCGATGCCGACGATCGCCGCGGCGTTCACCAGTCCGACACCCACGACCACTCCGGTCGTCCCGCCGAGCAGGCGCACCGGGATCGCCAGCAGGTCGAAGAGCAGCGGCCCGGGGTGGTTGAAGTCCTTGCCGGCCGTGAGCGACGCCGACGACCACGTGCCGAGGAACGGGAAGTGATCGATCGAGAAGACGTCACGGCTGCGCATCTCGACGAGCGCGTTGTCGCCGATCGGCATCCACCGTCGGCCGCTGTGCCGGGCGATCGCGCCCACGATCGGCACGAGCGCGGCCAGCATCGTCCCCATGGCCCACGGGTCGCGCCAGAAGCCGCTCCTCGCGCCAGTCGAGCTCGGTGTCGTGCTCACAGCGGCGAACCGGGTGGGAGGATGAAGACGGCGGTCGGTCCGCCGAGGTGCAGCAGACGATCGACCATGCGCTGCACCACCGGTGCCACCCGTGCATCGACCTGCACGCCGAACATGTTGGTGTCGAGCACCGGCACGAGATCGCCCAGGCCGGCCGTCGTGAGCTCGTCGACGATGGCTGCTCGCAACGAAGTCGACTCCACCATCTCGTCGGGCGACCGCGGGTCGTAGATGGTGACGAGTGCCGACCCCGGCAGGGTCGCGACGAAGTCGATGTAGGAGCCCGTGGCGAACCGCACCTCGGCAGTGGCATCGGCGACCGAGATGACGCGGTGATGCGTCACCGGCACGCGCCAGGTGTCCAGCACGCCGACGTCGAAGCCGCGCCGTTCCAGCTCGTTCACCAATCCGTATCCCTGCGATCCGAAGTTGCGCGCGTCGTTCCACGTCACGATGTAGCGGCCGTCGTGCCCCGTGGCATCGCCATCGCCGTCGTCGAGCGCCTCGGCCGTCGGTCCGACGACGGCGCGCAACGAGTCCGAGAGGTACTGCTCGGGCGCCTGCACCCCGAACGACGTCACGACCGCGGCGAGGAGTGAGGTGACACCGACCGCCGCGACCGCTCCACCGATCAATCGCCGGACGTCGTCCGATCGGTCATCGTCTCGTCGGCGGACGAGCGCGGCCACCGTCCACGCGATCGAGGCGACCATGAAGATCGTCGTCGTCCATCCCCACAGCGTGAGGTAGTACCAGACCTTCCCGAAGATGCGGCTCATCGACACAGCGCCCAGCACGAGCGCCCAGCCGATGACGACATGGAATGAGCGGAGCAGGCGATGACCGGAGCGCCACGCGAGCACCGCGGCCGCCACCCACACCACCAGCAGCACGAGCCCGGGAACGATCGAGCCCCCGAGGTCGAACCCGGCACGGGTGATGAAGCCGTCGCCGTCGGGCAGCTCGCGCAGCAGGTGCACCACGTCGAGGTGACGGAGCAGCAACCGGATCCCGTCTGCCGCACCGACCGGCGACTCCGGAGGATCGCGGAAGTAGTCCTTCAGCATCGACAGGTTGCCGGGTGACTCGGTGAACTGGTCGATCACGACCGGGATCCACAGGACGATGCCCGCCACGACGGACCACGAGACCCAGCGGACGAGCCTGGCCCGCTCGACCGGGTGCCGGTACCACTCCCTCGCGACCGCGGCGATGCACAGCGCACCCATGCCCAGGCCGAGGCCGAGGTAGGGGATGTGCGTCTGCGCGCAGAGCGAGCCGACCGCGCTGACCACGACGAGCATCGGGGTGTCGCCGTCGAGCACGCTCCACGTGCCGAGCAGGATCACGGTCCAGAACAGCAGCGGCAGGTACGGGTTCCACGGCTGGGTCAGCACGTCGAAGCCGTACCCGACCTCGAGCACGGCAAGCAAGGCCCCGACGCCGACGACGAGCCGCGGGCCGCCACGCCGCTCGGCGAGCCAGAGCGCGAGCCCGATCGCGACGAGGTTCAACACGATCATGCCGACGAGCAACGCCCACGCCGAGGCACCGAGGATGCGGTACGTGGGAGCGAGCAGGTAGAAGCTCAGCGGACCGGGATGGCTGCCCTGGTCGGGGAACACCCCGATCCGCCCCGGCAGCCCGATGAGCGGTGTGTGCGACGTCCCGACGTCGCGCACCCGCAGCTCGGTCATGGCCAGGTCGAGCACGGGTTGCCAGTGCCGGGTCTGCAGGACCAGTGCGGCGATCACGAACGGCAGGGCGAGCAGCGCCCACACGATCCATCTCACGCGTCGCGGGTCGACGGCGTCGATCGAGCGCCACCACGGAGCAGGACCCGTGCCTCCATCGGTCGGTTGTCGGCCGGCGATCATGCAGCGCGGCGAGCCCGACGGCGATGGATCACGTCGCCGATCCCCCACCGAGTGACGAGCAGCATCGATTCGACGATGATCCTGCTCGACATCTTCGAGGTGCCCAGCTCGCGGTCGCGGAACACGATCGGCACCTCGCGCACGATGCACCCGCGACGCGCCAGACGCCGGGCGAGCTCGGTGAGGAACGCGTAGCCCTCCGCAGTGGTCGACCCGGGGTCGATCGTGCGGAGCGCACCCGAGCGGTAGGCCCGGAACCCCGAGGTGCAGTCGTGCACCCGCAGTCCGAGCACGAACGCGGTGTATCGGTTGCCCCATCTGGACAGGAGTCGGCGGTGCACCGGCCAGTTCGCCGTTCCCCCGCCGGGCACGTACCTCGAGCCGATGACGGCGTCGGCGCCGCGCTCGATCTCGGCGAGCATCGTCGGGATGACGGCGGGGTCGTGCGAGAAGTCGACGTCCATCGACACGACCACGTCGTAGCCCTCGTCGAGCGCGACCTGGAAGCCGTTCCGGTAGGCGCTGCCGAGGCCCTGCTTGCCCGGCCGGTGCAGCACCTTGATCTGGCCGAGCTCGGCCGCCGAAGCCTCGGCGAGGGCGCCGGTGCCGTCGGGGCTGTTGTCGTCGACGACCAGCACGTCGGCGCTCGGCACGGCGGTGCGCACCGCAGCCAGGAAGGCTTGGACGTTCTCCCGCTCGTCGTAGGTCGGGACCACCACCACGGAACGCACGGCGGCCAAGCGTAGCCAGTCGACGTCTTGGCGAAGCGGCTCCCACCTGGGCCGACGCATGCTCCGGTGGTGCGTGCGGATGGCCGGTACGCTGCATCTTCGCCCATGCGCTCGATCTCGTCCCTCGCGCTCACCGGCCCGATCGTGGGACCGTTCACCGACCGGCTCATCCAGATCGACCTGCCCCGCCTCCACGAGGATCAGCGTGCCGCAGCGACCGACTTCGCCACGCGGCGGATCGCGGGGATGCCCGGTGTCGTCCGCACCGGGGTGCTCGCGGTCGCCCTCCCGGTCCGCATCGCGCTCGGATCACCGGTCGCCGGCAGCGCCGTGCGGTTCCTCGCTCGGCACCCGTTGCCACTGGTCGGCGAGTACGTGCGGCTCGTGCGGTCGTTGGTGTTCGCGTTCGTCTGGGAGTCGTGGCCGGACACGCGGCCCGATGGCGGGGCGGCATGAACGGCGGTCTCGTCGCGAACGAGCAACGACTCGTCACCGATGTGCTGGTCATCGGTTCCGGGGCGGGCGGCGCGACGACAGCCGCGCTCCTCGCCGAGGCCGGTCGCGACGTGCTGGTGGTCGAGGAAGGGCCGTGGGTCGAGCAGGACGACGTCCGCCCGTTCTCGCTCGATCAGATGGACCGCCAGTACCGCTCGGGCGGGGTCACCGTGGCCCTCGGGCTGCCGTCGATCGCCTACACGGAAGGTCGCTGCGCGGGCGGCGGGACCGAGATCAACAGCGGTCTCTACTTCCGTCCGCCCTCCGACGTGATCGAGCGCTGGAGGGACGAGTTCCGCATCGACGACCTCGATCCGGACGACCTCGATGCGATCGCCGCCGAGGTCGAGCGTTCGCTGTCCGTCTCCACGGTGCCGGGGCGAGTCAGCCCGGCGAGCGAGCGACTGCGCGACGGTGCGGCAGCTCTCGGCTGGAACCACAACGAGATCCCGCGCTGGATGACGTACCCACCCGGCGGCGACGCGACGACCGGCAACCGGCAGAGCATGACCCGCACCTACCTGCCACGCGCCTTCGGCTCCGGCGCGCGGATGGTCGTCGGCTGCAGGGTCGACCGCCTCGTCTCGCTGGGCAGCCGAGCGATCGCCGCCGAGGTGACACACGCCGACGGCAGACGGGGCAGCATCCGATGCCGCAGCGTGTTCGTGTGCGGTGGTGCGATCCAGACCCCCGCCCTCCTGCAGCGCAGCGGCATCCGCGGCCTGGTCGGCCGCTCGCTCGCCGTGCACCCGACGGTCAAGCTGGCCGCTCGCTTCCGCGACGAGGTGAACGTGCCCGACGACGTCCCGGTCCACCAGGTGAAGGAGTTCGCGCCCGATCTGTCGTTCGGCGGTTCCGCCAGCCATCCCGGCCTGGTCGCACTCGCCCTCACCGACCAATGGCCGACGTTCGCGCCCGCCGTGACGCACTGGCGAGACATGAGCGTCTACTACGCGGCCATCACGAGTGAGGGCCGCGGTGTCGTGCGGAGCGTGCCGGGCGCGCGCGACCCGCTCGTCACCTACCGGCTCACCCGTCGCGATCGCGAGATGCTGCGCAGCGGGCTCGGCCGGCTGGCGCTCGTGATGCTCGAAGCGGGCGCCCGCGAGGTGTACCCCTCGTTCCGTGGGGCACCCGTCGTGCGCAGCCGCTCCGATCTGGCCCACATGCAGGACCGCTTCTCGGCGTCGAGGGCTGGCGTGATGACCGTCCACCTCTGCTCGACCGTGCCGCTCGGCGAGGACCGCTCGCGCTGCGCGGCCGGGTCGTTCGGCCGCGTGCACGGCACCAGCAACGTGTGGGTCAACGACGCGTCGCTCCTGCCCACCGCTCCCGGCGTCAACCCGCAGGCGACGGTGATGGCGGTCGCCATCCGC
Source organism: Ilumatobacteraceae bacterium (assembly GCA_050248155.1). Lineage (GTDB taxonomy): Bacteria > Actinomycetota > Acidimicrobiia > Acidimicrobiales > Ilumatobacteraceae > VFMC01. Next base: position 71,339 of record JBFWSW010000001.1, on the reverse strand, counting down.
AACGTGCGCCACTTCCTCGAGTCGAAGGGGCGTCATGGCTGAGGCCTGGGCACCACCCCACACCACGCTGGTGACGGGCGCGACGGGCTGGCTCGGCCAGGCGTTGGTGCGCCGTCTCGTCGACGACGACACGCGGCCTGCGGTGTGGCTCAACGTGCACACGCAGGCCGACGTCGCGCTGGTGCCCGAGCACCCGAAGGTCCAGAGGGTTCACGTGGGTGACCTGGCCACACCGGGGGTCGCCGCTGCGTTCGTGCACGATGCCGGGCCCGACGCCGACCTCGTCCACACGGCCGGTGTCATCCATCCGGCGAAGGTGGCCGAGCTCTTCCGGGCGAACACCGAAGGCACCACCAACGTCGTGACGGCGGCACGAGCCGCAGGCATCCGGAGGGTGGTGCACGTCTCGTCGAACAGCCCCTTCGGCACCAACCCACACCCGAACGACCGCTTCCGCGCCGACGAGCCGTACCACCCGTACCTCGGCTACGGCCGGTCGAAGATGGAGGCCGAGCTGGCGGTGCTCGCAGCGGTGCAACTCGGCCTCGACGCCACCATCGTGCGCCCGCCGTGGTTCTACGGGCCGTACCAACCACCACGTCAGACCACCTTCTTCAAGATGGTGCGGGCAGGCCGCTTCCCCCTGATCGGCGGCGGCAGGCAGCAGCGCTCGATGGTCTACGTCGACAACCTCGTCGACGGCCTGATCGCAGCCGAACTCGCCCCGCACGCACGCGGCAAGGGCTACTGGATCGCCGACGCCCGGCCGTACGAGGTGGGCGAGATCGTCGAGACCGTGCAGCGCGCGCTCACCGACGAGGGGCTGGATGTGAAGTCCGGTGCGATGCGACTGCCGGCGCTCGCCGGGCGTGTGGCCGAGACCGCCGATCGGCTGATCCAACGCGCCGGGCGGTACCAGCAGCAGCTGCACGTGCTGGGCGAGATGGGCCACACCATCGCGTGCGACATCTCGGCGAGCCGCCGTGAGCTCGGCTACGAACCGGAGGTCGAGCTGTACGAGGGCATGCGCACGAGCATCCGCTGGTGCCTCGACCAGGGCATGTCGCTGTGACCCGCTCGCTCGTCACCGGCGGCAGTGGGTACTTCGGCTCGCTGCTCGTCCGCCATCTGCTCGCCGCCGGCCACGACGTGCGCGTGCTCGACATGCACGACGCTTCGGACCGACCGGCGCGAGTCGACCTCGTGCAGGGCGACATCCGTCGCCGTGACATCGTTGCGGGCGCTGTCAACGGCGTCGACCTCGTCTTCCACAACGTCGCTCAGGTGCCGTTGGCGAAGGATCCGCAGCTGCTCCGCAGCGTGAACGTCGACGGCACCAGGTTGCTGCTCGACGAGGCACGCCGCGCCGGTGTCGCCAAGGTGGTGCACACGTCGTCGAGCGCGGTGTTCGGTGTGCCCGAGTCGAACCCCGTGCTGCCCACCACCGTGCCCAAGCCGGTCGAGGCCTACGGCCACGCGAAGCTCGCCGCAGAGTGGGCGTGCCTCGACGCGGCGACGCAGGGCCTCGACGTCAGCATCGTCCGCCCGCGCACCATCCTCGGCCACGGACGGCTCGGCATCTTCGGCATCCTGTTCGACTGGATCGCCGACGGTGCCGATGTGCCGGTGCTCGGCGAGGGTTCGAACCGCTACCAGTTCGTGCACGCCGACGACCTCGCTGCGGTGTGCCTGCTCGTCGCGCAGTCGCCGGGGCCGATGATCGTGAACGCCGGGACCGATCGCTTCGGCACGATGCGCGAGTCACTCGAATCGGTGTGCGCGCATGCAGGTACCGGGTCGCGCGTGCGATCGCTCCCCGCGGGGCCGGCGTCGGTCGCGATGCACGCTGCCGCTGCGCTGCACCTGGCGCCGTTCGCCCCGTACCACTGGATCATGTACTCGAAGTCGCTGTGGTTCGACATCGAGCACGCCCGCGAGGCGCTCGGCTGGCAGCCGCGCTGGTCGAACGAGGAGATGTTCGCGGCGAGCTACGACTGGTTCGTGGCCAACCGTGCCGGCACCGACGACCCGGGTGCGTCGCACCATCGCACCACGGCGCGGCAGGGCGCACTCCGGCTGATGAAGTCGCTGATGCGCCACGTGCCGGGTTGACCCGACTCCGTCAGGTGGGCCCGAGCGTGTACGCCACCTCGTGGCGCGGTTGGTAGAGGCCCATCGGATCGGCGCCCGGAACGTCCATCAGGGTCACCAGGCCCCAGCCCTGATCGGAGATGTCGCCGCGGAACGTGGCGCCCTTCGCCTCGAGCTCGGCGCGGGTGGCCGCGACGTCGTCGCACATGAACGAGATCTCGACGTGGCGCGGGCTCTCGTACACCTTGCCCTCCCACTCGCTGCGGGTCGGATGTACGCCGAGCTCGCTCGGACCGGTGCCGAAGATGAGCCAGCCCGTCGACGACCCGTCGTGCGTGCCACCGTCGTTGACGAACGGGAAGCCGAGCACGTCACGGAGGAACGTGCGGGTCGCGTCGACGTCTTCGGAGTAGATCAGCGCATGCATCGAGGTGATCATCTCGGACAGTGTCTCACGACTGCGGACGCACGGGTTCCCGTGCAGGCTCAGAGCTCGTGCTCGGCGAGCTCGCGGAACTCGTCGGGCACCGAGCCGTGGCGCGACAGCGCCACCGAGGCGTAGCCGACCGACGAGCGGCCGAACTTGCGCCGCACCTCGTCCATCGAGTGGTCGATCGCCCACCGCGCGGCACCGACGGGGGAGCCGGCGCGCACCTCGGCGCTCGGCACGACCGGCAGCTCGAGCTGCAGCACCGGCTGATCGACGAGGTTCGACACCGAGATCGCGAGCAACGAGATCTGTGCCTCGTCGGGATGATCGGCCAACGCCGCGTGAACCAGTTGCTCGGCGATCTCGGTGAGCGTCAGCGTCGTCGACACCGGGTCGGGGCCCGTGCGCGACCGCGTGATCGAGCGCATGCCGGCGAACCGCACGCGCACGGTGACGGTGCGCCCCGCACGGTGCTTGGCGCGCAGGCGCCCGGCCACACGATCAGCGAGATGACCCAGCACCGGACGGACCAGGTCGTCGGTCGGGAACCGCTTGCCGAACGCCGACTGCGCACCCACCGAGCCGGCCCTGCCGACCGGTCGCACCTTCCGCTTGTCGTCGTTGGCGGCGAGCGCGCCGATCTTCGATCCGAGCGCGTGCCCGAGCAGCGCGCGCAACGTGTCGTCGGGCGACGCACCGAGCTCGCCGATCGTGTGGATGCCGCGGTCGGCCAGCTTCTGCTGCGTCACGGGGCCGATGCCCCACACCAGCCCGACCGGCAGTGGGTCGAGGAAGGCGCGCTCGTCGACAGGCTCGACGACCACGAGGCCGTCGGGCTTGGCCACCTGCGAGGCGATCTTGGCCAGGTGCTTGGTGCGGGCGACGCCGACCGAGATGGGCAGGTCGAGCTCGTCACGCACCCGACGGCGGATCTGTGCGGCGATCGATCCGGCCTCGCCGAGGAGGTGCACCGAGCCGGTGACGTCGAGGAACGCCTCGTCGATGGACACCCGCTCGACGAAGGGCGTGAAGTCGCCGAGGATCGTCATGACGTCGTCGCCGAGACGGGTGTACTCGGCGAAGTGACCGCCCACGAACACCAGGTCGGGGCACAGCCGCTGCGCTCGCCAACCCGACATGCCGCCTTGCACGCCGAAGCGCTTGGCTTCGTACGAGGCGGCGAGGACCACGCCACCGCCGACCGCGATCGGCTTGCCCTTCAGCGACGGGTCGATCACCTGCTCGACCGAGGCGTAGAACGAGTCGAGGTCGGCGTGCAGGATGGTGGCGCGACCCTCCATCGTCGTCAGCCTAGTCGAACACACGTTCGCTTCACCAGCCCACATCCGAGTCGCTGGTGGTCGTTCGAGGGTCGGGTGCACGTCGACACTCAGGTGACCGGCCGAGCGCGGGATGTCCGGGCACGGCGGGGCGTCCGCACTACCCTCCCGCCGGGATGGATCTCTTGCGGCGGGCGTGGGCCTGGGTCACCGCCCTCGTGGTCGCCGCCGCGGCCCTGCCCGTCGCGATCATCGCCTGGACGCGCGACGACCGCAGCCTCGGCGACATCGCGCTCATCGAGCTGCGGATCCGCGACGCGCTCACGAACCACCCCCCGCTCACCGGCGCCTACTCGCGCTATGGCTGGTCTCATCCGGGTCCGCTGCTGTTCGACCTGTTCGCGATCCCCTACCGGGTGCTCGGCAACGACGCAGATGCGCTGCGATGGACCACGCTCGCGTTCAACGTCGTCGTGATCGTCGTGACGATGTGGGTGGTGCGCGGTCGCGGGGTTGCCGCGTGGCTCGCGGTCGCTGCGGCGACGTTGCTGCTGTCGTGGGGCCTCATCCCCCACTCGTTGTCGGACGGATGGAACGTCACGGTCGCGATCCTCCCGTTCCTGCTCACGATCGTGGCCTGCTGGTGCGCGCTGTGCGGCGACCGCTGGGCGCTCCTCGTCGCCGTGCTCGCCTTCGTCTTCGTCCTCCAGGCGCACATCGGCTTCGGGCTGGTCGTCCTCCCTCTCGTGCTGATGGTGCTGGCGGTCCGCGCGACAGCAGCGGTCCGCGCCGGCCGCAGGCCCCGACGACCGCACGCCTTGGCAGCCGGGATCGTCGTCGTGCTGTTCCTGCCGGTCCTCTACGACTCGCTCGCCAACTGGCCGGGCAACATCGGCCGGTTGGTGAAGTGGTCGGTCCGCAACGACGAGCAGAAGGTCGGAGCGGTCGAAGGGCTGCGCATCATCGGCCGGACCTCGTCGCTCTCGTTCCTCGGCCATCCGCAGTTCCCGGGACGGTTCGTGCTCACCATCGAGTCCGTGTCGACCGGCTTCGCACCCTTCACCGCGCTCGTGCTCCTCGCAGCCGCGACGTGGCTCGCGTGGCGGCGCCGGTTCCGCGCCGAGCTGCTGCTCTGCAGCTGCCTGTGGCTCGTGTGGGCGGCAGGTGCCGTCGCCGCGGCGAGCATCGCCGAGCCGCTGCTGCCATGGCTGATCGACTGGCTGCAGCCACTCGGGTGGCTGACGTGGGCGGCACTCGCGCTCGTCGCCTGGCGCGTGGTTCAGTGCTCCGTCCAGCCGCAGAGCTGGTGGCCGACGCTGCGAGCGACCGGCGCCGCGGTCGCCGCGATCCTGTTCATCTGGGGCGCCGCCGACTACTGGCATGAGACGGTCACCACGCGATACCTCACCGCCGACTCGAAGCAGGCCCTCGACGACCTCACGTCCGGGGCGCTCACGTGGGGGGACGCCCCGATCCCGATCGTCCACGAGGGCGACGCGCTCACCGCCGGCACGATGATGAACGGGATCGTGAACCGCTACGACCAGCGAGGCGAGCGCTTGTGCGTGCAGGCCGAGCTGGCCTACCAGTTCAGCGAGTGGCGCGTGTGCCGGGGCGACCCGGCCGGCTACCTGCTGGTGCGCAACGAGGACTTCGTCGTGCCACCACCCGAGGGAGCGACGATCGTGGCGATCACCGATCCGATGACGCCCGACCAACGTGCCGAGGCCGACCGCCTGAGCGAGGAGCTCGCCACGATCCTCGTCGAGACCGGCTACGACGACCTGGTGTACGTGCTGTACTCGTCGCTCGCCGAGATCGTGCTCGACCGTGCCGAGTCGCCGGAGCTGCTGGCACGACGAGCCGATGTCGAGCGGCTCGACGCGCTCCGCAACATCGGCGGCACGCGGTACGGCCTCTACTTCATCCCTGCCTGAGGACCGCGCATCCGGACGACCTCGCCGTGCAATGCAGCGAGGATGTTGCGTGCCGCCGCGTCCCACGTCAGGGTCTGCGCCCGAAGGAGCGCCGCGCGCCCGAGCTCGCCTCGCCTCGCGTCGTCGAGCAGCACATCTGCGAGCGTGTCACCGAGTCGATCGAGCGGGGCGAGCACACCCGTCTCGCCGTCGACGACGCTGCTGCGGTGGCCGCGGATGTCGGTGGCGACTGCGGGCGTGCTGCACGCGGCGGCCTCGGTGAGCGTGAGCCCCCAACCTTCGGCGAGCGAGGCGCTCGCGACGAGCCACGCACGTTGATAGACGGCGACGAGGTCGTGATGCGGGAGCTGGCCGATGAAGCCGATCCACTCCCCTGCGCCGGCCGCCCGCACCTGCGCCTCGAGCTCGTCGCGCTGCGGACCGCTTCCCACGATGTCGAGCCGGAGCTCGGGCACGCGACGTCGGGCGACGATCGCGGCCTCGATCAGGCTGTCGAACCGCTTCACCGGCGCCAAGCGCCCGACGGCGACCACGTACGGCACCGCTGAGCGCTCGCCGCCGGGCCGGAACGCGTCGCTCACCCCGTTGGGTACGGAGAGCACGCGCTCGGGTCGGAACCCCAGCTCGACCAGCTCGTCGCGCGTCGCATCCGACGGCGTCACCATCTGGGTGCGCCGGTAGAACGGCGGGGCGAGGCGTGCTTCGAGCACCCGACCGAAGCCGGCAAGCGGACCCGGCAGGATCTGCCCCCACATCGGCCCGTGCACGTGGTGGAGGAACGTGATCTTCGGCTTGCGACACCAGATCGGCGAGAACCAGGGCACGCCGTTCCAGATCTCGACCAGCGCATCGTACGGACCCGCGCGCCGCGTGATCTCGGCCAGCACGGCCCGGGGGAACACGCTGTAGCGACTCCCCCGTCGCACGACGCGATACCCGTTGCGCCCGGCGGTGTGCGGCCGTCCGGTGGCGAACGACGTCCTGTGCGTGATCTCGAGGCCCGCGGCCGCCCAGCGTCGCATGAACTCGTCGGCGTGCACCTCGCTGCCACCGGCGTCGTCGTCGTCGAGGTCGCGCCACGCGAGCGAATGGATGCGGCGCACGCCCCGGTCGATCAGGTCGGCTGCGAGCTCGTCGAGCGACGGGACTGACGACTCAGCGGTGCTCATGGCCGGATCGAGGCTACCGAGACGGCGCGCAGTCGCTCAGTATCCTCGCACCGTGCAGCAGACCGTGGACGACGTCGTTGCACCCGTCGAAGCACCGATCGAGGGTCAGCGGGTCCCGTTCGTGCACGGAGGATCTCTTCGCGGTCGACCGAGCAGGGCGGGGATCATCAGCTGGATCGTGATCGCAGCAGTCGTCGCGCTGCCCGTGCGGGGGTTGTTCAAGGGAACAGGCAGCTCGATGGAGGAAGGCTTCATGCTCGTCTTCCCCAAGCGCATGCTGGCCGGCGACGTGCCGAACGTCGACTTCCTCCACCTCTACGGACCCGGATCCCTGCACCTCCTGATGGGCTGGTACGAGGTGTTCGGCTACACGCTCGAGAGCCAGCGCGCGTTCGGGCTGCTGCAACACCTCGCGATCATCACGGCGGTCTATGCCCTCGGCCGATCGTGGGGCCATCGCCTCGCCGTGGTCGCGGCGGTCGGGGTGACGTTGCTCGTCCTCACGCCGATCGGGCTGTCAGCGCTGGCGTGGGAGGGCGCGGTCGGCATCGGGCTGTGGAGCGTGGTGTTCGGCCTGCGCGCGCTGCACACCGGGGGTCGATCATGGGTCGTGGCGCTCGCCGTCGCCGGACTGCTGGCTGGGCTCGCGCTCACCTTTCGGCCCGACCTCGTCCTCGCGCTCGGGCTCGCCCACGGCTTCCTGTGGTGGCGTGCTCGTGCATGGCGCGTGCCCGCGCTCGGCGCGGTCGTCGGCCTGACCTCGATGTGGGTGCACCTCGCGATGGCCGGCCTCGGCGACGCGTGGCGCGGCATGGTCGTCCAACCCGTGCGCGACCTGCGGCCCGGTCGCGAGCTGCCGCGCCCGCCCAGCTTCGGCACGATCGACGGGGCGCTGCAGGCGGTGGCCGAAGGGCCGCTCGATGCTCCGTGGTGGCGGTTCCCCGCCCTCTCGGCGAACCACCAGCTGTTCCTCTGGTTCTTCCTCGACATCGTGGTCGCGGTGGGCACGGTGTGCGCCGCCGTGCTCCTCGTCCGCCGCCACGGCTGGAGCCGGCAACGCACCGTGCTCCTCGCCGGCGCGCTGCTGGGACTCGGGATGTTGCCCCAGGCGATGCAACGCCCCGACAGCACCCACCTCGCGTGGGGGGCCTGCGTCTCGCTCGCGCTGCTGCCCGCGCTCGTGCACGAGCTGGCGGGCGTGTGGCGCCCGCGCCTCGCGTGGCTGCGCCGAGACCTGTTCGCGGGTGCCGTACTCGCCGCCGTGCTGTTCGTCGTCTGCCCCTTCTACACGTATCGCTACTACCTGCTCTACAGCCGCATCAGCGTCGGCCAGAAGCCGGGAGGCTTCGAGGTCAGCCGCGACGACCGCCGGTTCTACTTCGGCAACGAGCCACTCCAGCGAGCCAGTCAGGCCGCGATCGACGAGCTCGAACGGCAGAGCCGTCCAGGCGAGCGACTGCTGGTGGGCCCGGCCGACCTCAGCCGCACCATCTACAGCGACGTCGTCTTCTACTACCTCTTCCCCGAGCTGACCCCGGCGACGTACTTCATCGAGATGGACCCCGGTCTGGCCGACCAACCGGGCTCGGGCCTCGCCGAGGACGTGGCCTCGGCCGACTGGCTGCTGCTCACCAACTTCTGGACCGGTTGGTACGAGCCCAACGCGTCGATCGAGTTCGGCAGCGACGAACCGAACCAGGTCGTCGCCGACCAGTTCTGCCTCGTCGGCAACTACGAGGACGCGCTCGTGCTGCTCTACCGCGCCTGCGAGCAGGGCGACGGCGTCAGCCCTGCCGGCATCGGCATCGGCGCAGAACGGCGAGCCGACCTCGAACGCGAGATCGCCGAGCGAGCCGGCTGACCAGCGTCGAGACGAGGTGCCGCGATCAGCCGAGCGGCAACCGGCGCCACACGGGGCCGGGCAGGTGGCGCAGCACCATGAACACGTAGCGCAAGACCCCTGGCGCCCACACGGTGCGACGGCCGGAACGCAAGCCCTTCACTGTGATCGCGGCGACGCGGTCGGGTGTCGTGGCGAACGGCGCAGGCTTCAGACCCTTGGTCATCGACGAGTGCACGAACCCCGGTCGCACCACGAGCACACGCGCACCGCTGCCGGCGAGCGAGTCGCCGAGGCCCTGTGCGAACCCGTCGAGGCCGGCCTTCGTCGCGCCGTACACGAAGTTCGCGCGGCGAACCCGCTCGCCGGCGACGCTGCTCATCACGAAAAGCGTCCCGTGGCCCTGACGGCGCAGCTGGTTGGCCACGGCCACGCTCGCCGAGAGCGCACCGGTGAAGTTGACGTGCGCGAGCTGCGCGGTGGCCTCGGGATCGGTGCCGGTCGCCTCGCCCTCACCCAGCTCGCCGAAGGCGAGCACGACGACATCGAGGTCGCCGACACGGCGTGCGATCTCGTCGATCACGCCGGCGTGCGACCGGGTGTCGGCGCCGTCGAAGTGCGTCACGACCACCTCGACCGACGGGTCGCGCAGCGATGCCGCAGCCTGCTCACCTCGCTCGAGGTCGCGACACGCCAGCACGATCGTCCGGGTGACGGGGCTGACCAGCGCATGGGCGATCGCCAACCCGATGTCGCTGGTGCCGCCGAGCACCACGATGGTCTGCGGCTCTCCGAACGCGTTCTCCATGTCCTTCTCGGTCCTCGTCAGTGCTCGGCCAGCCGCAGGCGACGACCGAGGTCGCTCTGCCACACGTGGTGCGGGTCGACCCGGTCGCGCACCGCCTGCCACTCGGCGAGCCGCGGGTAGCCACGACGGATGGTCTCGGGCGTCGTGTGCGCGTCCTTGGCGAAGTAGGTACGGCCGCCCGCGTCGAGCACGAGGTCGTCAAGGCCGTGGAGCAGCTCACCCAGGTTGGCGGCACCACCGGGCATGTCGAGCGCGAGCGTCCATCCTGGCCGCGGGAAGCTGAGCGGCGCGTCGTTGCCGTTGCCGAACCGCTTCAGGACGGCCAGGAAGCTGGCGGCGCCGCTGGCTGCGATCCGCTCGACGACGACCCGCATCGTCTCCTCTGCGCCGAAGGGCACGACGAACTGGTACTGGACCAGGCCCGGTCGCCCGTAGAACCGCGGCCACTTGCCGACCATGTCGAGCGGGTGGAAGAACGAGCTGATGGACTGGATCTCACCGGTGCGGGCGCGTGGCGTCTTGCGGAACCAGAGCTCGTTGAAGACCGCGATCGACGCGTGGTTCAACAGGCCCGGCGGCGGAACCAGCGGCGGCACCGAGACCAGCTGGCGTGGGTCGTACGCGAACGGATGGACCGTGTGCTGGGGAGCAAGCTCGTCGCGGCGGGCGTGATCGCCGCGCGTCAGCGCGCTGCGACCGAGGTGCTTGCCCTTCGCCACGAGGTCGATCCAGGCGACGCTGTAGCGGAAGCGGTGGTCGTCACCGTCGTCCATCGCCGCGAACAGCGCGTCGAGATCGGGGATGCGGCGCGTGTCGACCGACATGCGGCTGGTCTCGATCGGCAGCAGACGGATGGTCGCGTCGAGGATCGCGCCCGTCAGCCCCATGCCACCGATCGTGGCCCAGAACAGCTCGGGATCGTGCTCGGGCCCGATGTCGACGACCTCCCCGTCGGCGAGCTGCAACGACAACCGCAGGACGTGGTTGCCGAACGAGCCGTCGACGTGGTGGTTCTTGCCGTGGATGTCGCTCGCGATCGCTCCGCCGATCGTCACGAAGCGTGTGCCCGGGGTGACCGGGACGAAGAACCCGCGCGGCACGATCAGCCGGAGCAGCTCGTCGAGGTTCGCGCCGGCGCTGACCGTGACGGTCGCTGCCTCGCGGTCGAGCCGAGCGTCCGCCGCGCTGCCGAGGAGACGCAGCACGGTGCCCCCGCCGTTCTGGGCCGCATCGCCGTAGCTCCGCCCGAGACCCCGGACGAGCGCACCGCGGTCGCCGGCCTCCTTGATCGTGCCGGCGATCTCGCCCGGGATGACCTCCACGACGTCGCCGGCTGTGGGTTTGGTCCGCCCCCAGCCGGTCAGCAGCGTGTGCGTCACGCCTGCAGGCTAACGGCGGGACGTCTGTCACCCCATCGGGCCGTACAGCCCTCAACGGGTGAGGCCGATGACAGTCGTGGTGGACACGCTCCTCGAACCGTCCCTCGCCCACGACGCGAAGGGTCTCCCGCTGTGGTTCGCACCGCTCGACGGTCCCGTGACCGGGGCACTGGTGTTCCGCGTCGGGGTGGGCGACGAGACGCTCGTGCGCCGCGGCTTCACCCACATGGTCGAGCACCTCACGCTCAGCCGCATCGACGACCGCCAGATCCAGTGGAACGGGTTCGTCGACCTGAACCGCACGGTCTTCCACGCGACAGGTCCGCAGGATCGCGTCGAGCAGTTCCTCCACGACGTGTGCCGGAGTCTCGGCGACCTCCCCCTCGACCGGCTCGAGGCAGAGCGTCGGGTGCTCGCGGCCGAGGCGCGCCGCCGTGGCCCGTCGATCACCGGAGAGCTGTTCTCCCGCCGGTGGGGCGCTCGCGCCTGGGGCAGCAGCGCGTGGTGGGAGATGGCGATCGGTGGGGCGCGTGCGGACGAGCTCGAGCACTGGCGACGGACGTTCTTCTCGCTCGAGAACGCCTCGGCGTGGATGACCGCGCTGCCCTCGCCGTCGTTCACCTTGCCGCTGCCGAGCGGCTGTCGCGTCGCCACACCGCAACCGGACGACATCGCCTCCGGGCGACTCTGGTTCCGTCACCAGACCAACCAGGTCGCCTTCATGGCTCGCTGCGCGCGGGGTCACGCGTCGGCGATCGCCGCCCAGATCCTGGTCGAGACGCTCCAGCGCGAGTTGCGGAGCCGTGGGCTGTGCTACGCCGTCGACGCCGCGTGGCATCGCCTCGATCTGCGCCAGGGGGCCCTCGTCGTCGCGTGCGACACCGTGCCCCAGCGTGAGGCCGAGTTGGCTCGCACCATGATCGCGATCGCCGACGAGCTCGCCCACGACGTCCCCCGAGACCTGATCCACGAGGTCCGCGCTCGACGTCAGTCCGGCTCGGCCGACGACGAGGCCCGCACGCTGCTCGACCAGTGGTCGCTGGACCTGCTCCTCGGTGCGCCGCGCACCACCGCAGCCGCCGAGCGAGCCGCGGAGGACGCCGTCGCCCGCTTCGACGTGTGGCAACAGTTGAACCAACTCGCGAAGGACCTGCTCGTCATGGTGCCGCCGAACGTCGGCGTGACTGCCCCCGACTTCACGCCGTACCCGCGACTGGTGTCGCCACGGATCGAGGGCCGCCCCCACGGGTACGCCGTCCTGTTCCAGCCGCAGCACGCACGCGGCGGCCTCGTGGTCGGCGAGGCCGGGTTGTCGATCGAGGCGGCGGATTCGCACACCAGCGTGCTGTGGAACGACGTCGACGCGGTGATGCGATGGCACGACGGCACCCGCATGGTGATCGACGCGCGCGGTCAAGGCATCCTGGTCGAGCCGACCCGGTTCGTCGACGGCGCGGCGGCGATCGCCGACATCGACGCACGCACGCGTCCCGATCGCGTCGTGCAGGTCGGCCCTCGATACGGCCTGCCCACCCGCCCGTCGGCACCTGCCCACGTGCTGAAGCTGCTCCGCCGTGTGCGTGCCTCGTTGACCGTCCTGCTCGCGGCGATGGTGCCGGCCGGGGTTGCCGTCGCGCTGCTCGCCCCGTCACCCGCGGCGCTCGCGGGATGGCTCATGGTCGGCCTCGGCCTCATCGGGACGCCCTGGTTCGCGACCGTGTCGACCCCGTGTCCTCGCCCGATGGTGTGGGACGACGGCAACACCCGGAAGGATGCGCCTGCGAACGTCGACCAGAGCGCGTGGTTCGTCCCAGGGGGGCTGTTGCTCGGATGGGCGGCAGCCCGCGGTCACCTCACACCCCGATGGGCAGAGGTGATCCACGACGACCTCGCTGCGTTCGAGGCCAAGCAGATCACCGGACCCGAGCTGTACCGGCGCCTGGGCGGCACGCTCACCGACGACCTGTTCGACGACGAGACGAACGAGTTCTTCGCCGACTACCTGTTCCAGCGTCCTCGTGGCTACCACCGCGACCTCACCCGAGCGAGCCGTACGAGGGCGTTCTTCGACATCCCCGACACCTGGATCTCGCAGACCGCGGTCATCATGACCGTCGAGGCATCGTTCCGTCGGTGGCGACGCCTCGGCCGCTGGTCGCTGCTCCGTCACCTCCGTCGCGCCACGTGGATCCGACGCTCGCGCTGGCGCGGTTCCCAGGCCGACGAGTGGGGATATCAGCTCGTGCAACGCCGACGACGCCGCCGCTGGAAGCCCTGAACCCGTCACCGCCGCCAGCGATTGAACCCGCCGGGCCTTTGTGCTCACACGGATCGGTCACCAGGGTCCGTGCTGGTCGAGCCAGATCTCCTCTGCGTAGCCGCTGACGTTGAAGCCGCATCCGTCGGAGTGGTCGGCGAGGGCTTCGAGCACGTCGGTCCTGAGCGAGCCGCTCCAGTCGTGTTCCGGCCACTGGGTGATCCCGGAGAAGTCGAGTGTCATCGCATGGCCATCGACGATGAGGTCGATGTCGACGTGTGCACTGCGCGGGTCGAGCCGGGTGGCGACGACCGATCCGCGGTCGCCGATCAGCTCCACGAGCCATGCGGCGATCTGCTCCACCACGGCGCGCTGCTCGGCCTCGCGCCGCAGGTTCTGACGTTCCCATCGCCAGCTGGTCCATCGCTCCACCGGACCGGCGCGTCCGTGCAGGCGGAGGATCTTGCCGCCGGGGAGGGCCATGTATGCCCCCGATCGAGCTCGCCGCAGACGTCGCACCGGTCCAGCTTGGCGCGGCGAGCGCCCTCGATCCTCCGGCTTTGTCGTCAGTACGGCCACTCGATGTCGCGGTGGGTGAGGCGACGGAGCACGCTGCCCAGCCTCAACGTGAGGAGGAGCTTGACGGTGAGGTTCTTCGCGAACCAGGGCAGTTGGCCGAGCTGACGGAGTGCGTTGACGAGTCGGGCACGCAACCCGGGCTGCAGGTCGGCGCGGTACTCGGCGAGCGAGCGCGAACGGCCGACGTATCGGAAACGTCCCGACCAGACGAGCTCGCGCAGGATCGCCAGCGTGACGCCGACCGACGAGAACGAGTCGTGGATCAGCATCGTGCCTCCGGGCGCGACACGAGCGCCCCAGTCGCGGATGTCGGCGCGGGCCGGGGCGTACCGGTGCGCCCCGTCGATGTACAGCAACGCGACGTCACCCTCGACCGCATCATGTGCTGCGTCGCTGAGCTCGCGCACGTGCCGCACCCGATCGGTCACGCCCGCGGCGGCGAGGTTGGCGAGGAACACCTCGTGGTCACCGGCGGCCTCGTCGGCGAACCCCGAGATCTCGTTCGGACCCCGGTCGTTGCCGGCGTGAGGATCGATCGCGATCACCGTCACGCCGTCGCGCGCAGCCGACGCGAGCACGATCGTGCTCCGGCCACGGAAGCTGCCGATCTCGACGATCTGCCGGCCCGGCGGAACGCGTGCCGCTGCTGCGTACAGCCGCGCCCCCTGGTCGGGCGACATCCAGCCGTCGACGTGTTCGACGACGTCGAGCGTGTCTGCGAGCGAGCGGAGGTTCATCGCGTTGCGTACACCCCGAGCCCGAAGATGACGACCCACACCAGACCGATCAGCTGCAGCGTGCGATCGGTGAGGAAGATCTCCTCGGGTGCACCGCCGTGGCCCTGCTCGAGGATGAGCAGGTAACGCAGCATCGCCGTCACCATCGGCACGATCGACAGCTCGTAGAAGGGCCAGTCGGTGCCGGCGACCTCCTGCGTCTCGAACGCCCACTGGCAGTACGTGACGAAGGCCGCGCCGCAGCTGACCGACAGCACGATGCGGAGGTATCCCAAGGAGTACTCGTCGAGCGTGCGCCGGGTCTGGGCCTCGTCACCCAGCTCGCGTAGCTCGGCGTAGCGCTTGCCCGTCACGATGAACAACGACGCGAACGAGGTGGTGAGCAGGAACCAGGTGCTCATCTTCACGTCGACGGCGACCGCGCCGCCGATCGCCCGCAACACGTAGAACGACGCCACGACGACGAGGTCGATGACCGCCACGTGCTTGAGGACCGTGCTGTAGAGCCACGACAGCACGACGTAGGTGGCCGCGACCAGACCCGCCTCCCAGCGGGTGACCGATGCGAGCGCGATGCCGGCCGCGAGGAGGAGGCTGCCCACCACTTGTGCAAGACGGACGCTCACTGCTCCACTTGCGATCGGCCGGTGTTGCTTGACGGGATGATGGCGGTCGTGCGGGTGGTCGTGCACGTCGTTCCAGAAGTAGCCCCCGCTCGCGACCATGCAGAACGCGACGACCATGACGGCGGTGCGCCACGCGTACGAGCCGTCGTCGAGCACACCGGCGGCGCCCGGCGCGGCGAGCACGAGCACGTTCTTCACCCACTGCCTCGGCCGCGCTTCGTGCCACAGCCCGCGCAGCACGGCGCGGTTCACGTCGACGCCCCGTGCGGCGCTGCGTCGATCACCGCGTCGTGCACCCAGACCGCGTGATGCGCCATCCCCAGCAGCTCGAGATCACCACGGCTGTCGCCATACGCCCACAGCTCGGGGCCGTCGAGGCCCTCGAGGTCGAACCACCGACGCAGGCGGACTGCTTTCTCTGCCGCACGGCAGTTCGGCCCCAGCAGTCGGTCGACGTAGACGGCCCCACCGGTGCGATGGTCGGTCGCGACATCGGTGCACAGGACGTCGTCGACGCCCAGCCGAGCGGCGAGCGGTACCAGGTACGAGGCGAGCGACGCAGACACGACGACGACCCGGTGCTGCATGCGCTGGTGCCAGCGCAGCCGTTGCAGCGTGTCGTCCCGCATCAGGCGCTCGGCGATCTCGTTGGCAAACGAGCAACCGAGGGCAGCGACCGCGTCGACGCGCCGGTTGCGGTACACGCCACCGACGAACACCTCTTTCAGGGCGTCGCGGTCGCGCCGGATCGCGGCGACACATGCCGCACCGGGACGGCGACCGGCGGCAGCGATCAGCGAACGGCGACCGCCGATCCGCTCGAGGAACGGCCGCACGCAGTCACGCACCGTCAGCGTGCCGTCGAAGTCGAACGCGGCGACGACCTCGCTCATCCCAGGTCCTCGAGCATGCGCCAGTACCCGGGCCAGCTCTTCGACACCACGCCCGGATCGTCGATCTCGACTCCGGGCACGACCAGCCCGATCAGCGCGAGCGCCATCGCCAGCCGATGGTCGTGATGCGTGCCGAACCGTGCCGGCCGCACCTCGCTCGGCCGGATCACCAGGCCGTCGTCGGTCTCGGCCGCATCGATGCCGGCGCGCCGCAGCTCGGCGGCGAGGTCGCCGAGTCGATCGCTCTCCTTGCGCCTGATGAACCCGACCCCTCGGATGGTGGTGGTGGAGGTCCCGAACGCGGCCACGACCGCGAGTGTCGGGACGAGATCGGACAGATCGTTCATGTCGACATCGATGCCGTGCAGCCGTCCGTGCCGGGCGACCGTGACGCCGGTGTCGTCGAGGGTGACCTCGCAGCCCATCGCGCCGAGCAGCGCGGCGAACCGTGCGTCGCCCTGCAGACTGGCTGCGGTCAGTCCCGGTACGTGCACCTGGCCACCGGCGATCGCGGCGGCCGCGAGCGGGTAGCCGGCCGAGCTGGCGTCCGGCTCGATGCCGTACCTCGTGGCGCCATAGGTGCCGGCGGGCACGGTGACCACGTCGTCGGAGATCTCGACCCCCTCGACGCCGAAGGCTGCCATGACGGACGAGGTGATGCCCAGGTAGCTGCGTGAGACGAGCGGCGTGGTCAGCTCGATGCGCAGACCCGAGGTGAGGGTCGGGGCGACGAGCATGAGCGCGGTGATGTACTGGCTGCTGACATCGCCGCGCACTGCCACCCGGTCACCGCCGATCGGGCCCGAGACGGTGACGGGCAGGTGCCCCCACTCACCGGTCGGACGCACGGTCGCCCCGAGCGTCACGAGTGCATCGTGGAGCGGTGTCATCGGGCGCGTGCGCAGCGACGGTTCGCCGTCGACGGTGTAGGGGCCCGGTCCCGCCGCTGCGAGCGCCGTCAGGAACCGTGAGGTCGTACCGGCAAGGCGCGCCGGCAACGTGACGGGACCCGGCCGGAACAACGTCGGCGAACCCAGACCGCGGACGACGACCGAGTCCGCCCGGCCCGTGGCCTCGATGCCGACGCCCAGCAGTTGCAGCCCGCCGAGCATGGCCGCTGTGTCGTCGCCGGGCGGCAGGTTGTCGAGCTCGGACTCCCCGCCGGCGAGCGCTGCGCACACCAGGGCGCGGTTCGCGACGCTCTTCGACCCGGGCACGACGACACGCGCCGACAGCGGACCGGCGAGCGGTTCGACCGAGTAGGCGCTCATTCGAGCCGCTGCATCGCGGGACGGTACCCGCGTGCCATGAGCCCACCCCGATAGAGGTCGGCCATGCTGGCGTCCACCAGCATCACGGCGATGCCGCGGCTGCCTTCGAGGCTGTGCACGACCTCGAAGTTGGCGATGTTCACGCCCAGTTCGGCGGCGAGGGTGAAGATCTCGGCAGCGGCACCGGTGCGATCGGGGATGGGGATGCGCAGCTCGGCGAGCTCGCTCGGCTGGTTGACCCGGCTCGGCAGGTTCGCCCGAGCGTCGCGCGCCCGCTGCAGGCGGCGCTGCAGACCGCCGCGGTCCTCGCTGGCCACGATCTCGCGCATCTCCCCCAACCCGCCGATGAGGCCGTCGAGGGCCGACAGGATGGCGGGCTTGTTCTCGACGCAGATGTCGAGCCAGATGGCCGGGTGGCCCGACGCGATGCGCGTCATGTCACGGAACCCGCCCGCGGCCAGGCGGAGCAGCGCGGCGTGCTCCTCGGCGCGGGTGCTGGCGAGACCCATCAGCGTGGCCGCAGTGAGGTGCGGGACGTGACTGATCACTGCGACGACCTGATCGTGACGTTCCGGGGGCAGCGCGATCACCTCGGCCCCCAGCTCGTTCACCACCGACGCCACCGCGGCGAAGGTGACGTCCGACGTCGCCTCGGTCGGCGTGAGCACCCAGATCGCGCCTTCGAACATCGTGCCGTCGGCGCCGTCGAGACCTTCCAGTTCGCTACCCGCCATCGGATGGCCGCCGACGAACCGAGCATCCTGCACAGCTGCGGCAACGCCGCTCTTCACGCTGCCCACGTCGGTGACGACGCCGGTGGTCTCTGTGAGCGCCCGCTTGACGAGGTCGGGCACGGCGAGCACCGGCGTGGCGACGAAGGTGATGTCGGCCGCGGGGTCGAAGCCGATGTCGTCGATCGCCCCGATCGAGCGAGCCCGCTTGGCCCGGTCCGTGTCGAGATCGTGACCGGTGACGAACCACCCGCGCTCGCGCAACGCCAGCCCGATCGAGCCACCGATCAGACCGAGGCCCGCAACGTTGGCCCGGCGCCCGTCGGGCCCGGTGGTGGTGCTCGTCACGGCCAAGGAATCTACCGGGGTGCTGCGCGGCCCGGCGGGCTCGCGGCGGGTCCGGCGATCGCCTCCATCAGGGTCTTCAGCTCGCGATGGTCGAGCTCGCGCCACCGACCCGGCTGCAGCGATCGGTCGTGCAGGGTGCCGATCCGCACCCGGATCAGCCGCTGCACGGGATGCCCGATCGCCTCGCACATCCGCCGCACCTGGCGGTTGCGTCCCTCGTGGATGACGATGCGCAAGACGCCCGGCGACGGCTGCGACACCTGTGCCGGCGCAGTCATGCCGTCGTCCAGCTCGATCCCCTCGCGCAGCGCCCTGATCGCGCCCTGCGCGACGCGACCGCCCGTCACCTCGGCCAGGTACTCCTTGTCGACGCCGTGGCTCGGGTGCGTCAGCCGCTGCGCCAGCGCCCCGTCGTTGGTCAGCACGAGCAGGCCCTCGGTCGCCGCGTCGAGCCGGCCCACGGGGAAGACCCTCGGCTCGGGTGGCACGAGGTCGACCACTGTTCGTCGGCCCTGCGGGTCGCTCGCCGTCGTGACGACACCCGCGGGCTTGTTGAGCAGGTAGTACACGAGCCCGGGGCGGACGCCGAGGGGCACACCGTCGATCTCGATCAGGTCGTGCTCGGGGTCGACGCGACGGCCGAGGACCGCGATCTCGCCGTTCACCGTCACGCGTCCGGCGGAGATGAACTGCTCGCACACGCGGCGGCTCCCCCACCCCCAGGCAGCGAGCACCTTCTGCAGCCGCTCACCCTGCGGCAACGCCGCCGACGCGGCGGCCCACTGCTCCCACAGCGGCGGCTCGGGCTGGTTCCGCTCCCGTGGCGCGTCGGGCGCGTCGCTCACCGCGACGCGTCGGGTGCGCCCGGGTCGACGCGGAGCCCGTGCTCGATGGCCTCGACCACGTCGGCACCGGGCACGAAATCGGCGATCGGCGGCAGGTCGGCGAGCGACGCGAGGCCGAGCTTGTCGAGGAACGCGGGCGTCGTGCCGAAGAGGATGGCCTGCCCAGGGCCGGCGTCACGCGCGACCTCCGTGATGTAGCCACGGGCCTGCAGCGTCCGGAGCACGCCGTCGGGGTCGACACCGCGGATCGACGCGACCTGCGCGCGCGAGATCGGCTGCTTGTACGCCACGATCGCGAGCGTCTCGAGTGCCGCCGCGCTCATCCGCGAACGCTGACCGTCGAGGAGGAACCGCTCGATGTACGGCGCCAGGTCGGCAGACGTCTGGTAGCGGTAGCCGCCGGCGACCTTGACCAGCTCGAACCCGTGGCCCGCCTCGCGGTAGCTGGAAGCCAGCTCGTCGCAGAGACGTTCGATCACCGCGATCGGCAGCTCGAGGAGCTGCGCGAGCAGCTCGGCCGGAACCGGCTCGACCGCGACCAGGACGATCGCCTCGATCGCCCGCACCGAGTCGGCGTCGGGTGTGCCGGGCGCGCCCGCCGGCGCCGGGGCCGGCTCGTGGTCGTCGAACTCGCTCATCATCCCTCGTAGTCGTCGATGTCGATCGTGCCGTCGGCGCCGACGGCAGCACCGGTCGCGGCACTGATGCCGTTCCACACGACCTCGATGTCACCGAAGCGCTCGGTCTGGTCGAGCTCGACCGCCCCTTGCTTGAACAGCTCGAGCAGGGCGAGGAAGCGGACGATGATCTCGAGCCGCTCGACCAGGCCGCTGGTCAACCGGCTGAAGCTGATCCGGCCGACCCGCGGGAGCTCGTCGAGCAGCTCGGCGACGGCGTCGGCGACGCTGGCGCGGACCGGTGCGACGTGGAACAGGTCGATGCGGGGCACCGGTTTGGGTTCGATCGCCCGCAGGAAGGCAGCGTGGAGGCGCTTGGGCGTGACGCCGTCCATCAGGTCGGGGACGAGGTCGTCGAAGCGCTCGTCGGGCCCGCTCTGTCGGGCGAAGTGGCGGTCGGCGTCGTCGGCGAAGCGACCGAACACCGAGGCGACGTCCTTGAACGTCTTGCACTCGAGCAGCCGGGCGAGCAACAGGTCGCGCTCTTCCCAGAGCGCCAGCTCGTCGTCGAGATCGATGTCGTCGCGGCCGGGCAGCAGCCGTCGCGCCTTCAGCTCGACCAGGGTCGACGCGATCATCAAGAACTCGGTCGCGACGTCGAGGTCGAGCGCCTGCATCCGCTCGATCTCGACGAGGTAGGCGTCGACGATGCGGCTGAGCGACACCTCGTAGATGTCGACCTGCTCCTTGAGGATGAGGTGCAGGAGCAGGTCGAATGGCCCCTCGAACACCGGGGTCGCGACGTCATAGCTCACGGCCCCCCAACCTAGCGGAGCCAATTCCGTGAGTGGCTGACCCCCGCCTCGCTAGCGTGGATCGGCGTGACCAGAGTGCTCTCGTGCATCCAGCCCACCGGTGATGTCCATCTGGGCAACTACCTGGGGGCGCTGCGCAACTGGGTCAGCGGTCAGCACGAGTGCGATGCCTTCCATGGCATCGTCGACCTGCACGCGCTCACGGTGACCGACACGCCGGGGGTGATCGGGCAGACGACGGTCGAGCTGGCGGCGATGCTGTACGCAGTCGGGCTCGACCCCGACGTCGCCACGATCTTCGTCCAGAGCCACGTCCCCGAACACGCGCAGCTGGCCTGGGTGATGGAGTGCACCGTCAGCTTCGGCGAGCTCAGCCGCATGACCCAGTTCAAGGACAAGTCGTCCAAACGGGAGGGCGACTTCATCTCGGGCGGGCTGTTCACCTACCCGGCGCTCCAGGCAGCCGACATCCTCCTCTACGACGCGGACGAGGTCCCTGTGGGCGACGACCAGCGCCAGCACGTCGAGATCACCCGCGACATCGCCATCCGGTTCAACGGCCGCTTCGGCCGGACCTTCGTGGTGCCGAAGGCGGTCACACCGAAGGCTGGGGCACGGGTGATGGACCTGCAGGACCCGACGTCGAAGATGAGCAAGTCGGCCACCGCCGACGCGGGCATCATCTACCTCCTCGAAGCGCCGGAGGCGATCGCCAAGAAGTTCAAGCGGGCGGTCACCGACAGCGAGACCGAGGTGCGCTACGACCCGGCGGAGAAGCCCGGCGTCTCGAACCTGCTCGAGATCATGTCGGCCTGCACCGGCGAAGCGCCTGACGCGATCGCCGCCCGGTACTCGCAGTACGGGCCGCTCAAGAGCGATGCCGGACAGGCAGTGGTCGAGCTGCTGCGACCGATCCAAGCCCGGTACCACGAGCTGATGGACGACCGGGGCCAGCTGGCGGAGCTGCTGCGCAAGGGCGCCGACAAGGCTCGTGCCGTCTCGAGCGTCACCCTGCGGCGCGCGTACGACGCGATCGGCTTCCTGCCGGCCTGAACCGCACCGTCTCGGCGAAACCAACGGTCGGGGCCGTTCAGCTCGCACAGCTCGCCAGTGGCGAGGAACAGCGCACAGTCGGCGATGTCGACCGCGTGGTCAGCGGCTCGTTCGAGCAGGCGCGACGACCGGTCGATGACCATGAGGGTCGGCAGGTCGTGCGAGCCCGACAGCGCCACCAGGTGCTCGACCGTGCGCCGATGGAGGTCGTCCACCGCCCCGTCGAGCGCCGCGACCTGCCACGCGGACGCCGTGTCGGCGCTGCGGAACGCTGCCATCGCCTCGGTGAGCATTCCCGCGACAAGCCCGCGCATCGACGCGAGGTTCGCCCGCGTCCTGGCGTCGATCGCGCCGGTGCCGCCGGCAAGGACGGCGGCGAGAGGGCCGAACGTCCCGACGCGATGAGAGATGAGCGGCCATCTGCCACTCATCTCTCATCGCGAGGGTCAGATGTCGTCGGCGGCGTGCAGGTCGGCGGCTGCGGGTCCACGGCCGAGCACGACGTCGATCGTCGCGGCCGGTGACGCGGCGTCGGCGAGCCAGCGTGCCCCGATGGCCTCGTGGTCGTGGTAGGCGCGGAATCGCCGCGTCCTCGGTCCGGTGATCGTCGCGAGCACTCGTCCCCAGGTGCCGAGCCCGCTCTCGACCTTGCCCACGTCGTGCAGCAACGCACCGGCCATCTCGTCGCGCGTGGCACCGTCGCGAAGGACGAGGAACCGTCGCGCGACGTCGATCGCGTGCCGTCGGTCGACGTTCGGCATCCGGCGCCAGAGCGTCGACTCACGCGGCAACAGCCAGCTCTCGGCCCACTCCTCGTCGGACGCCGACGGCGGCTGCCGTGAGAGCGAAGCGGCGAAGCGCTTCGCCAGGTGCGCGATGCGATGCAGGCGGCTCATCGCCGCCGCGCTCGGGGGTGCGCGTCGCGGTACGCCTGCAGCAACCGCTTCTGGCTCACCTTGGTGTAGATCTGGGTCGTCGACACCGACGCGTGCCCGAGCAGCTCCTGCACCACGCGCAGGTCGGCTCCGTGGTCGAGCAGGTGCGTCGCGCACGAATGACGCAGGACGTGGGGCGACAGGTGGTCGGCCCTGATGCCGGCGGCGCGACCGTGCTGCTTGACGATGGCCCACGCCGACTGCCGGCTGAGCCGCGCGCCGCGCTGGTTCAGGAAGATCGCCTCGGCGTCGCCCCGTCGCGCCCACCGAACGGGCTCGAGGTGCCGCCTTCCTCGCTCGCCGAGCCACTCGCGCATCGCCGCGATCGCCGGCCGACCTACTGGCACCAGCCGCTCCTTCGAGCCCTTGCCGTACAACCGAGCCGTTCGGGCGTCGAGGTCGACGTCACCGATCGACAGGCCACAGACCTCGCCGATCCGCGCGCCCGTCGCGTACAGGAGTTCGAGGATCGCTCGGTCGCGCAAGGCCACCGGATCGCCCCCGGTGACGGCGTCGAGCAGAGACGTCACCTGCGCCTCGCTGAGCGGCTTGGGCAGCCCCGCCGGCACGCGCACACCGTCGAGATCGGCCGTCGGGTCGTCCGGCCGACGGCCCTCCTCGACCAGGAAGCGGTGCACCATGCGAATGGCCGCCAGCTGCCGGGCGACGCTCGACGGAGCGGCATGGCCTCGGCGTTCGCTGACGTAGGCCTCGATGTCGCCCGGCTGGACCGCCTCGAGCGTGCGGCCGCGCCGGTCGAGCCAACTCGTGTACGCGGTCAGATCACGGCGGTACGCAGCGAGCGTGTTCGACGAGCGCCCCCGTTCGGTGAGCAGCCACGACAAGAACTCCTCGACCTCGATCGGCAGCTCGTCGGCATCGATCGAGATCGCGCTCACATCGGTCCCGCTCGCAGCTCTCGTTCGACGGCGAGCAGACCGATGATCGTCTTCGCGTCCTCGATCTCACCGGACAACGCCATGTCGACCGCCCGGGACAGCGGCAGCACCACGACCTCGGACGCGGCCTCCTCCGGGCCGTGCGTGTTGCGCTCGACCGGGGTGAGGTCGGTGGCGACGAACAAGTAGAGCGTCGAGTCGGTCATGCCGGGCGACGGCCGGAAGTCGAGCAGGTGGCGCATCGTGCCGGCGCGCAGGCCGACCTCCTCCTCGAGCTCTCGCGCGGCTGTCAGCTCGGTGGGCTCGCCCTCCACGTCGCGCATGCCCGCGGGGATCTCGAGCACCCATTCGTCGAGCGGCGGTCGGTACTGACGCACCATCACGACCTGCGGCTCGCCGTCGTCTCCCTCGAGCAGCGGGACCGCCGCCACCGCTCCGGGCGACCGGACGACGTCGCGTTCGAAGACCTCGCCGCCGGGTGCCGCGAACCGTGCGACCGCAACGTGCCAGACATGACCCTGGTGGACCAGCCGATCGTCGAGATGGCTGAACCCAGGCGTCGGCATCAGGCGACGGTGGACCCCGCCACCGGTGCGAGTGCCGGGCGGGCGACGACGGCAGGCTCCGGCTGTGCCGGCTCGCGCGAGGCACGCAGCTCGAGCGCGGCGCCGATCAGCTCGCGGAACAAGGGATGCGGGCGATCGGGACGGCTCTTGAACTCGGGGTGGGCCTGCGTACCGACCCAGTAGGGGTGGTCGGCGAGCTCGATGAACTCGACGAGGCGCTTGTCGGGCGACGTGCCGCTGCAGATGAACCCGTGGTTCTCGAAGCGCGCCTTGTAGTTGCTGTTGAACTCGAAGCGGTGCCGGTGACGTTCGCTGACCACGGGCTCGCCGTAGGCGGCAGCGATCTTCGAGTTCGCCGTCAGCACCGCGTAGTAGGCGCCGAGGCGCATCGTGCCACCCTTGTCGCTGATGTCGCGCTGCTGGAGCATCAGGTCGATGACGGGGTGCTCGCAGGTCGGATCGAACTCGGTGGAGTTTGCGTCGGTGAGGCCGAGCACGTTGCGGGCGAACTCGATCGTCATCACCTGCATGCCGAGGCAGATGCCGAGGCACGGCACGCGCTCTTCTCGTGCGTAGCCCGCAGCCGCGATCTTGCCCTCGATGCCGCGCGGTCCGAAGCCGCCGGGGATGACCATGCCGTCGAGATGGGCGAGGCGACCGGCGGCGAGCAGGCCTTCGACCTCCTCTGCCTGGATCCAGTCGATCTCGACCTTGGCACCGTGGTGGAACCCGGCGTGCTTCAAGCTCTCGACCACCGACAGGTAGGCGTCCTGCAGGTCGACGTACTTGCCGATCAAGCCGATGCGCACGGGCCGGTCGGCCTGCTCGACCTTGGCCACGACCTGCTCCCACGGCCGCAGGTCGACCGGCGCGTCGATGCGCAGCGTCTCGCAGACGATGTCGTCGAACCCCTCGTCGTGGAGGATGAGCGGCAGCTCGTAGATGTTGCGCGCGTCGGCCGCGTTGATGACGGCGCGCTCGTCGACGTCGCAGAGGTTGCTGATCTTGCGCTTGAGGTTGTCGCTGAGCGGCTCCTCGCTGCGGCAGACGATGACATCGGGCTGGATGCCACGGCTGCGCAGCTCGGTGACCGAGTGCTGCGTGGGCTTGGTCTTCTGCTCGCCGCTCGGACCGATGAAGGGCACGAGCGTGACGTGCACGTAGCAGACGTTGTCTCGGCCTGCTTCCTTGCGGAACTGGCGGATCGCTTCGAGGAACGGGAGGATCTCGATGTCGCCGACAGTGCCCCCGACTTCGGTGATGACGACATCGACGTCGTCGGTCGCGAGCCGACGGATGCGGCGCTTGATCTCGTCGGTGATGTGCGGGATGACCTGCACCGTCTTGCCGAGGTAGTCGCCGCGCCGCTCGGCAGCGAGGACGGCCTGGTAGATCGACCCGGTCGTCGCGTTCGAGTTGCGGCTGAGGTTCTCGTCGATGAAGCGCTCGTAGTGACCGAGGTCGAGATCGGTCTCGCCACCGTCATCGGTGACGAACACCTCGCCGTGCTCGAACGGGTTCATCGTGCCCGGGTCGACGTTGATGTACGGGTCGAGCTTCTGCATCGTGACCCGCAGCCCACGGAGCTTCAGGAGGCGACCGAGCGACGAGCCCGTGAGGCCCTTCCCGAGGGAGCTGGCAACGCCTCCGGTCACGAAAATGTGCTTCGGCATCGCAACGACCTCCGTCTCAGTCGAACTGACAACGGGAGCACATCATATCGCCGGACCCCCCGGCACCGCGCGGATGCCGGCATCGAACGACTTCCGCTCCGGGCGAGCGCCCAGCCGATCGAGCCAACGCAGCGGCGTGACGGCGTCGATCACGCGGCTGAAGCTGACCACCTCGCTGGCGAGGTTCAACGCGACGACGACGGCCAGCGCGACCCACTCCCCCCTCCGCCCACACGCGATGACCAGGCCCCATCCGACCGCTGCACCCAGCACGTTCGATCCCGTGTCGCCGAGCATGCACCGCTCGCGGAGGTCGGGCCACAGCATCCCGGCGCCGGCACCGATGACCAGCATCGGCCCGCTGAGGTGCCAGCCCGGCGCGCCGAGGGCGGCGACGACGATCGCGCCGACGAGCGAGACCTTGACGACGCGGCCCGGCGCACGGTCGAACAGGTTGGCGAGGTTCGCGCTGGCCGCCACGAGGACCCCGCCACGCAACGAGCCCGCGAGGTCGCCGCCGACGGCCAGCACGCCGAGCACGACACCGAACACCAGCTTCACCAAGCCGGTCGTGATCTGCCCGTGACGCAGCGCGCCCAGATGGCCGCGAAAGCCCTTCGTCGTCGTGCCGCCGACGAGATCGTCGAGCAGCCCGACGAACCCGAACCCGATCGTCGCCCCGCCGCCGATGGTGGCGCCGCGGGCGAGCTCGCCGGCCGACCAGCCGGAGTACCGGGTGACCGCCTCGTAGCCTCCCCACACGGCGACGACGGCGAGTACCACGACGATGCCGGCGGCGACCGGCAGCTCGGCGTCGCGGTAGTTGCGGCGACGCAGCACGTCCGACGCCTGCATCGACGGGGCGAGGCCCAGCCAGAGCAGCGCGGACACGGTGCCGCCGATCGCGAAGAAGGCGAGCGCGATCATCGACCGCGCCGTTCGACGACGGGCAGGAGCGAGACGACGAGCCAGGGGACGACGACGTTCAGCATCACCGCGGGGACGGCGAGCCCGCTGTCGTTGAGGGCGAAGCCCAGCACGGCCACGATCGCGAATCCTGTCAGGAACGCACGCTCCGTCGGGCGGCCGGCGAACATGCGCCGGACGTCGTCGCGGTGGCGCCAGCAGACCACCACCAACGCGAGCACGACGCCGATCAGGATGAACGACCAGAAGCTGGACGTAAGGATCGTGAGGTTGCCCTTGAGCTTGCGACGCAGGACGAGACCCGCCTCGCCGTCGAGCAGCTGGTCGAGGAAGCGGCCGAGGTGCGTCCGCGACGACTCGGGTCGCGCCCGATCGGCGAACGCGAGGCCGACGACGAGCGCCACGGTGCCCACCCCGACGAGGACCGCGCTGCGCACCCCGATGCGCCGGCCGGCGAGCACGGCGACGAGGCCGGCGAACGCCGGCACGATCGCGAGGGTGCCTCCGACATCGGACCCGAAGGCGGGCGCGGCGACCGCGATCGCGGTGACGGCACCGATCCATGCGGCCCACCCAGCCGGAGCGAGCCGCCGTCCGGACCAGACGGCGGCGGCCATCGCGACGACGAGCGACGCCGACGACACGAGCCCGAACGCCAGGTTGCCGAAGCCCTGGAAACGACCGGCGACCGTCGGCGAGTAGCCGAGCGGTGTGTTGATCTGCAACGAGCCGCCGGTGAACACATCGACGACGAGGACGAGCCAGAGAGCCGCGATCAGCGTGAACACCGGTGCACGTGGCCCCCACCGTGACGTCGACCCCACGACGACCGCGCCGACGAACGCCGCCACGGCCGGGATGGCGACGACGACGAAGTCGAGTGGGAGCTCGTCGTAGCCCACGAGCCCGACGAGGAAGGCGATCGGCACGTACGCAGCGACGACCGCCGCCAGGCCGCGTGCGATGCGGGATCGCCGCGACAGGCCGGCCACGCCGCAGAACACGGTCAGGACGACCAGGACGACGCTGACCGGCCCCACGGCGCGGTCGCGGAACGCGACGCGATCTGCGAGGTCGGCGAGCTGCGCGACGCGCGACGGCATGTCGCGCTCGCCGGCAGCGGACGACTGGATGGGTGTGCCGCTCATCGCCTCCGGACGATCGACCCCGAGCACGTCGAGCACCGTCGGTGCGACGTCGATCAGCTGCACGTAACCCGAACGTCGCGTCGACGGGCTGACGAGCGAGCTCACGTCATCGCCGCCGGCGTGCCGAGCGCGCAGGCCGGCGACCACCACGTTGCCCTCGTCGTCGGTGGCGTGCGGCGCGAGCACCATGACCAACGCGTCGTCCGGAACGGCGAGCTGGGCCAGCTTCCCGTCGATGGATCGCAGCACCTCCACACGCTCGGCTGCGGTGTCGGCGTCGTCGAGACCCGGCAACTCGACCAGCGACACGTCCGCCTCGAACGAGACGTGATCGAGGTCGCCCCGCGCGTCGACGCATCCTCGGCCGTCCATCAGCGCGGCGATGGCATCGGGCGATCCGAACACGCCGGTCGACCGGCCGGCGGCGTGCAGCGCAGTGCCGAGCGCGCCGGGCACGGCACCGTTCAGCTCGTCGTCGGCCTGCGCCTCGGCGAGGGGCACCAGCTCGGGCACGCACGTCCTGCCGGCCACGTCGAGCGCATCCGGACGTGGTGCGTCGAGCCGGTTGCCCGCTCCGAGCGTGAGGTAACCCTCGAGCAACGTGGTCTCCGCGCCGATCGCCCGCACGCTCAGCAGTGCCGATGCCGGGAGGAGGTCGTCGAGGTGCGGCGTCTCGACTGCGGCGAGGTCCTGCCAGCGCAGACCGGGCACCGCCACGATGACGACGCGATCGGCCGCGGGGAGCGACGCCGAGGCTGGTCCGGATCGGCGGACGAGACCCAGGATGCCGAGCAGGAGGACCGAGCCGGCCGCGAGCACGAGGAGCACACGACGGGCGATGACGTCGCGCCCGGAGTCGCGCCTGGTGTCGGGCTCAGACACGGGCGAACCTCCGGCGCAGCAGCGTGGACGGGCGAACCCCGGCGAGGACCGTCACGGCCGCGGCGAACACGACGGCCCCAGCACTGCCGGCGAGTACCAGCGCTGCCACCGCCGACCAGCGATCGGCTCCGAACGGCGACTGCACGAGCAGCATCGCGGCGGCGCTCAGACCCGCCGCCCCCAGCGAGCCGAGCCCGAGGCGGCCGAGCCGCACCCAGCTCGGGGCATCGGTCAGCGTGCGAACGCGTCCCGTGACCAGGACAGCAGCAGCTGCCTGAGCGATGCCGTAACCGAGTGCCAGAGCGGCAGCGCGCTCGCCGTCGCTCAACACCTCCGACGCGACGATCATCGAGATCACGCCGACCGCAGCGGAGATGGACACCAGCAACGCGGTGCGGCGCACGTCCCCGAGGCTGAACAGCACACGCGTGTTCACGAACGCGACGCCGTACCCGACCAGCCCCGGCCCGAACGCAGCGAGGGTGTGCGCGATCGGTGCCGGCCCCTGGCTACCGGCCTGGCCGAGCGAGGTCACCACGTGCGCCACCGGCCACGACAGGGCCAGCATCGCCGATCCGGCGAAGCAGAGGCTCGGCAGCACCACCATCATCGCCTTCTCGATGAGCTCCCGGGTGTCGTGATGCTCGCCACGCTGCCACGTCTCGGCCGCCCTGGGGGCGAGCGCGGTGGCGACCGGGACGGCGACCAGCGCGTGCGGCAGCACGAAGAACGCGAACGCGAGCGTGAACACCGCGACGCCGCCGTCCGCTCCGTACCCGAGCACGACGGCTGCCGCGGTCGGGACCAACGTGCCGACGACGGAGAGCATCGCCCAGCCGACCGAGCCACGCAGGCCGACGATCGCCGGATGGCGCGGCAGCCAGGTGGCGCGCCAGCGGACGCCCTGGACGGACAGCACGATGCCGGGCACAGCGGTGAACGCGATCACGGCGAGCGTCGTGCCCCCGGCGAGCAGGGTGAACTGCCAGGGGTCGAGGTGGAGCGAGGCCGGGCGATCGCCACGCGACCACCGGTACAGCAGGTAGCAGGTGATGACGACCACGTTGTTCACCGCCGGTGCGAGCGCTGCTGCAGCGAACCGCCGGCGAGCCGTGAGCGCAGCCGTGGCGACCATCCCGATGCCGTAGAAGACGATCTGGGGGATGAAGACGATCAGCATCGGTGTGACGAGCGAGCGCTTGTCGGCGGCGAGGGACGGGTCCGACTCGAGCGCGGTCATCGCCCACGCGAGCACGGGGGCGAGCAGGATCCCGGCAGCCGCGATGGCGGCGAGCACCGCGGTGAGCGCGGCGACGACAGCCCCGGCCGTCCGGCCGAGCTCCTCGTCTCCCCCCTCGCGCCGTGCGGCGACGAAGGACGGCAGCAGCACCGCCTGCAGGACGCCGCCGGCGACGAGCTCGAACAACAGGTTGGGCACGATGTTCGCCGCGTGGTAGGTGTCGCCGAGCACGCCGGTGCTCAACACCGCCGCCGCCACGAGGACCCGGGCGAACCCGGTCAGCCGCGACAGCAAGGTGCAGACCGTCACGACGAGCGCGTCCCGGGCCATGCCCGAACCCGGTGCGCCGCCGCCGTCCGTCGCGCCCGCCGGTGGCGGCGCCACCGAGCTCACGGGCTGTACTGCGGCAACGCCCGGCCGGCACCGTCGCGGAACCCGTAGTGCTCGATGACACCGCGCCTCGCGGTCTCGAGCCCGAGGATCATCTCGACCCATCCGAGGAAGGTCTCCGCGTTGTCGACGGTCGCGACCTCGTCGCGCAGCCGACCGCTGTCACGGATCGCACCGACGAAGGACGGCACCGGTGAGTCGTTGCCCTGCAGCACGCGCCCGACCTCGGCCACCATCACGGTCATCCCGGCGACCTCGGGGTCGGACACGGCGATGATCCCGGAGAGCACGTCGGCGGGGTCGTGCACGAGGTTGCGGTCGGTGAGCACGAGGAGGTCGACGTCGTCGACGTCGAGCTCGGTCGCGTTCAGCTGCACGAGGTCGACGAGCCCGGCGTCCTCGAACTCGCCGAACGTGGCACCGAGGATCTGGTCGGCGCGAGCGGTCGGGCTCTCCTCGATCTGCGTGGCGACGGCGGCAAGGGATGTGCCGAGCTGCTCGCCGAAGGGGATCGCAGGGTTCGGGGTGTCGGCGATGTCGAGTCCGAGCGCCTCGTACAGCTTGCCGGCCTGATCGGGATCGAACACCTGCCGGTCGATGCGCACCTCGCCGGCGAGGCTCGCGGCGCTGGCCCGGACCGAGCGGACCGTGCCGGCCACGACGTCGTTGTCGACATCACCGGCGACCACGAGGAGGACCGCCGACCCACCCAACCGTCCGGAGAGGAGCTGGGTCGGGCCGTCGACCTCCCAGCCATCGAGCTGGGCGAGCTCGGCGGCCAGCTGGTCGTTCTCGGCCCGCTCGACGGAGATGTTCTGCTCCGCGCTCTCGAGCCGGGCACGCAGGCTGTCGAGCAGCGGCCCACGCACGACCGTCGAGCCGGCGGCGATGCCCACGGCCAACGCGACGAACACGGCGACGAGGCTGAAGATGTGCTGTCGCAGGCTGATCATCGATTCACCATCCGATCCGTGCGCGTAGCCACAACCAGACACTCCGGAACCACAAGCGGATCGGCTCGCTGACCGCCACGACGAGCACGAGCGAGGACAGCATCGCAACGACGAAGAGCGCGATGTCGCGGCCCTTCACCACCGGGCGGTACAGGTTGTTCACGCCCTTCGCGTCCACCAGGATGCGCCCGACCTTCAGGCGGACGAGAAAGGTCGACGCCATCCCCTGGCGGCCCTTGTCGAGGAAGTCCTCGAGCGAGTTGTGCGTGCCCACCGCGACGATCAGCTCCGTGCCTCGCTCGTACGCCAGCAGCATCGCGATGTCCTCGCTCGTCCCCTCGCTCTCGAAGAGCAGGTGCTGCAGTCCGAGCGTGCGCAGGCGCTCGGCCCCCGGCGCGCGACCGCCTGCGTAGGCATGCACGATCAGCTCGGCGCCGGAGCGCAGCGCCGCCTCGCTGACCGAATCCATGTCGCCGATGATGATGTCGGGCTTGAGCCCGATCGCCAGCAGCGCGTCCGATCCCCCGTCGACACCGATCAGCACCGGCCGGAGCTCGCGGATGTAGCCCGATCGGTGCAGCGCGAGCAGGTCCTCGCGGAAGTCGATGCCGCGCACCACCATGAGCGTCTGACGGTTCTTGAACTCGACCCGCGTTTCGGGGAGATCGGGTTGGTCGGTAGCGAGGTGGCGCTCGCGACGAAGGTACTCGAGCGTGTTTGCGGCGAACAGCTCGAGCTGCTCGCCGACGTTCGTGCGTGCGACCGCGACGCGTTCGACGAGGTCGTCCTCGGTCTGGCGCCGGCCCTCGGCGATCACGTCCGAGCCGATCATCACCCGGTCGCCGTCGATCGTGACGACCTCGCCCTCGCCGACCCGCTCGAACACGCCGACACCGACGTCGTCGATCAGCACTGCGCCGCTGCGCACGATCTGCAACGGACCGAGGTTCGGGTACCGACCGGTGAACGACGAGGTCGCGTTCACGACGGCCACGACTCCGGCATCGACGAGCGCGTCGGCCGCGACGAGGTCGACGTCGGAGTGGTTGATGATCGCGATCTCACCCGGCCCGAGCCGCTTCACGAGATCCTTGGTGCGTCGATCCGCACGCGCGCGAGCGGTGACCACGACGTCGAAGCGGGCCGCCATCACCGCCGCCTGCGACTCGAGCGGGTCGAACGACCACGCAGCAGCTCGGCTGCGTGCTCTCGTGCCGCATCGGAGCCGGGCGAGCCCGACAGCATGCGGGCCACCTCGGCGACGCGTTCGTCGTGGTCGAGCTGTTCGGCGACGGCGACCGTGACCCGGTCGTCGGAGCTCTTCGAGACACGGATCTGCTGGTCGGCCATGGCGGCCACCTGCGCGAGGTGGGTCACGACGAACACCTGGTGGGTGGTGCCGAGACGCGCCAGCGCCTGTCCGACGGCGGTTGCCGCGGCACCCCCGATGCCTGCGTCGACCTCGTCGAACACGAGCGTGCCGGGTGCCTCGATGAGCACGAGGCGCAGGGCGAGCATGGTGCGCGCGAGCTCGCCGCCGGAGGCGACCTTCGCGAGCGGCTGTGCGGGGGAACCGGGGTTCGCCGAGAGCAGGAACGAGACGTCGTCGCCCGGGTCGTCGTCGCCGACCACGACCGACAGCTGCGCGTGTGGCATGGCGAGCTCGTGCAGACCCGACTCGACCGCCTCGGCCAGTCGACCGGCCGCCGCGCGGCGGGCGGAGCCGACGGCCGCTGCCGCACGTCGCTCGTCGGCGACCGCGCGTTGCCGATCCACCTCGAGGCGTTCGACCGCCTGCTCGTACCCCTCGAGCTCGCTGAGCCGGTCGCGCACCTCGGCCCGGAAGGCGATGACGTCGGCCAGCGTGTCGCCGTACTTGCGGCGGAGGTTGCGCAACAGCTGACGCCGCTCGACGACTGCTGCGAGTCGCGCCGGGTCGTCGTCGATCGACTCCGACACCTGGCGCAGCTCGGCGGCGACGTCGGCGAGCTCGACAGCGAGTGCACGCAACCGGTCGGTCGCGCCGTCGAAGGGCGCGTGGTGAGCGAGCAATCCGGTCGCCGCACTGACGGCGTCGATCGCTCCGTCGTCGCTCGACAGCGCCGCCACGGCTGCGGCGGCCGCCTCGCGATGGCCTTGCGCCCCCGACAGCAGGGATTCGAGCGACTCGAGCGACTCGTCCTCGTCCGGGTCGTCGAGCCCCGCCGAATCGAGCTCGTCGACCTGGAACCGCAGGAGATCGATCTCGCGTGCGCGGGTGCGGGCGTCGCCGCCGAGGGCTGCGAGCGACGCGTCGATCTCGGTCAGGCGAGCGCGCGCTGATCGAAGCGGCTCGAGGTCGACTCCCGCGAAGCGATCGAGGGCACCGCGCTGCACCGCCGCACCGAGCAGGCTCTGGTGCGCGTGCTGACCGTGGATGTCGACGAGGCGAGCGCCGTGCTCGGCGAGGTTGGCCACCGTCGCGAGACGCCCGTTGACGTAGGCCCGTGAGCGGCCCTCGACTGGCACGACCCGGGCGAGCACGATCTCCTCGTCACCCTCGACGAAGCGGCCCTCGACACGAGCCTCCCGGGCGCCGGCACGTACGACCGTGCCGTCGGCACGGCCGCCGACCAGCAGATCGATGGCTTCGACCAGCATGGTCTTCCCCGCCCCGGTCTCGCCGGTGAACACGGTGAGTCCGGGGTGGAGCACGAGGTCGAGCGACGAGATGACCCCGAGGTCTTCGATGTGCAGCTCGATCAACATCAGCGGTCCGCGAGTCCGAACTTGGTCTTGAGGATCTGGTGGAAGCGGCGCCGGCCGAAGCGCACGAACCGTGCGGTGGCCGTGGAGGCCGAGAACCGCACCGTGTCCCCCTCCGCCATGAGCCCGACGCGCTGACCGTCGACGGACAGGGCCACCGGGCGGTGACCGATGACCTCCACCTCGATCAGCTCGTCGGGATCGAGCACGAGTGAGCGGTCGAAGAGCATGTGCGGCGACACGGGCGTGAGCAAGAGCGCGCGGTGGCGGGGTGAGACGACAGGGCCCCGCGCCGACAGCGAGTACGCCGTGGAGCCCGTCGGCGTCGCGACGATCAACCCGTCGGCGGCATACGACGTGAACGGCGCGCCGTCGATGCTGACTGCCAGACGGACCGTGTGCCCCGCCTCGTACTTCTCGAGGACGGCTTCGTTCAGGGCACGCCATCGATCCTGGCGCGGCTCGACCGGATCAGGTTGTGCGGCCACGTGGCTGACGACGACATCGACCATCATCCGCTCGTCGAGCGCCCAATCACCGTGGTCGGGGGCCGGCCCGGCGGCGAATCGCTCGAGCGCCGCGGTCATCGACGGGGGCTCGACCTCGTTGAGATAGCCGAGGAGCCCGACGTTCACGCCGATGATCGGCACGGGAGCGCCGTCGAGCAACTGCACGGCGCGCAGCATCGTGCCGTCGCCGCCGAGGCTGACGACCAGATCGGCCGACGGCGGGGGGAAGTCGGCGCCGAGCTGCGGCAATGCGAGCGCACGAGCGTCGTCGGGGATCATGAAGGCCACGTGGCCTCGTTGCTCGAGCCACGCCGCCGCGGCGATCGCGAGGCTGGTCGCGTCGGCGCGCTCGCGATGAGCGACGAGCAGGACGTGCATCGACGGTCCGCCGCCCGTCACGGCTCGACCTGCCCGATGGTCGCGTGCACGAGGAACTCGCGGTTGCCGTCGCCACCAGAGATCGGCGAGTCGCACCAGGCGCGCACCTCGCACCCTGCGCCGACGAGCGCGGCCTCGACCTCGTCGCGGACGCGAGCGTGGACGGCTGGATCGGTGATCACCCCGTGCCCGCGTGAGACCTCGCGACGTCCAGCCTCGAACTGCGGCTTGACCAGCAGGACGAGTGATCCGCCGGGGGCGAGCACCGAGGCGAGCACCCCGACGACCTTTGTGAGCGAGATGAACGAGAGGTCGGCGACGACCAGGTCGGGCACGAACGGCAGGTTGTCGGGGGTGAGCCGGCGCACGTTGAACCGTTCGATCACCACCACGCGGGGATCGTCTCGGATCCTCGGATGCAGCTGCCCGTGCCCGACGTCGAGCGCCACCACCCGCCGCGCGCCGCGTTGCAGGAGGCAATCGGTGAAGCCGCCGGTCGACGCTCCGGCGTCGAGCGCGTCCCACCCGGCCACGTCGAGCCCGAACGCCCCGAGCGCGGCATCGAGCTTCTCACCACCGCGGCTGACGAACCTCGGTGGCTCGCCGGTGAGCACGAGAGCATCGCCGGCGGCGACGAGACGCGACGCCTTGTCGGCGACGGCGCCGTTCACGAGGACGCGGTGCTCATCGATCATGCGGGTGGCCTCGGCACGGCTGGTGACGAGTGCACGGCGCACCATCTCGGCGTCGAGACGCAGCCGTCGCGACACGCGTCAGCGCTTCGCAGCCTTCTTGGTCGTGACGCGCCCCACGCCCGAGCTGGCCGCGGCCTTCTTCGCCGGCGACTTCTTCGCCGCGGCCTTCTTGGCTGGAGCCTTCTTGGCCGCGGCCTTTCTCGCCGGCGGCTTCTTCGCCGCGGCCTTCTTCGCCGGCGGTGCGGACGGCGCGGCCGGCTTCGCGGCGCGCTTCGCGCGCAGGCCCAGCTGCGCGGCCACGTCTTCGAGGCGGTCCTCGATGTCGTCCATCCGCTCCGTGAAGCGGCTGAGCTGCTTGGCCACCTCGCTCTGGACGGAGGCGACGAGGTGCTCCGTCGAGTTGCGGCCGCGCTCGACCAGCAGGCGGACCGTCTTCTCGGCGTCCTTGCGGCGGACCTCGCCGTTGTGCACGAGCTCGTCGACGAGCTTCTCGGCGGCCTGCTGGGTCATCGCGCTGAAGTGCATCCCGGCGTCGAGCAGGCGTTTGAGGATGGCGTTCGCAGGCATGTCACCGAGTGTACTGCTGGGCGCCTGGCCAGGGGTGCTGCAGCGCTCACCGGAGCAGCTGGTCGACGATGGCTGCCAGGTTGGCGGCGGACATCGCCGGAACGGGCTCGATCGCCGTCCCGAACGCCGTCACGCCCGACCAGACCTGGGCGTACCGACATCCCAGCTCGGCAGCGAACCGGCCGTCGGTCGAGGGCCGGTCCCCCACCATCACCGCCTCGGCAGCGGCCGCGTCACCGACGGTCGATCGGACGAGGCCGGCCATCGGCCCGTACGGCTTGCCGGCGATGACGGGTGTCGCCCCCGAGCCGACGCTGACCGCGGCCAGGATGGCCCCGCCGCCCGGGATCGGCCCCTCGGGTGTCGGATAGGTCGCGTCGTCGTTGGTGCCGATCAGTCGTGCGCCCATGTGCACGGCCGACGCAGCTCGGCGGAGCTCCTCGTAGTCGAAGGTGCGGTGGAAGCCCACCATCACGGCCTCACACGGTCCCTGATCGACCACGGTGCAGCCGCGCGACTCGACTGCTTCGACCACGCCGGCACCTCCGCACACCAGCACGCGCTCACCCGGCTCGACCAGCACGCCCGCGGCCTGCGCAGAGGTGAGCACGTCACCCGCGGCCGGGATGCCGATCGCGTCCAGGGCCGCCTCGTGCTCGGC
Source organism: Ilumatobacteraceae bacterium (assembly GCA_050248155.1). GTDB lineage: Bacteria > Actinomycetota > Acidimicrobiia > Acidimicrobiales > Ilumatobacteraceae > VFMC01. The sequence continues at coordinate 34,465 of JBFWSW010000001.1, read as the reverse complement.
GAGCGTGGACGCGGAGTTGTTCGTCACGAACAGGACACGGATGCCCTCAGCGCGAAGGCGCGCGACGGCATCGACGGATCCGTCGATGGGCTGGTGCGCGAGCCACACGACGCCGTCGAGATCGAGCAGCACGACTGCCGGGGCGGACATCGAGTCGGGGGCGACCATCTGGCCATCGTGGCACGTGAGCTGCCATTGTGTGCAGGTGCCCCGGTTCGAAGCCTTTCCCGCGCTGCGCTACGGCCCGCAGCTCCCCCTCGACGACGTCAGCGCTCCTCCCTACGACGTGCTCTCGCCGGCCGACACGCAGCGTCTCCGCGACCGGCACCCACGCAACATCGTCGAGATCGACGTTCCCGGCCCTGATGACGACCCGGCGCGGTACGACCGGGCGGCCACGGCGCTGACCCGGTGGGAGGCGGAAGGCACCCTCGTCCGCGACCCGCGGCCCACCTTCACGATCTACCGCATGCGCTTCGTCACCGAGGACGGCACGGAGCGCGAGACCGTCGGCGTCATCGGTGCGCTCGAGGTGGTGGACGAGGGCGCGGGTGGTGTCCTGCCGCACGAACGCACCACACCCAAGGCCAAGACCGACCGCCTCGATCTCACGCGCGCCACTCGTGCGAACCTGTCGCCGGTCTGGGGCCTGTCACTGACCGGCGGGTTGACGTCGTTGCTCGTCGCGCCGGGCGATCTCGTCGGGAGCTGCGTCGACGAAGCGGGCAACCAGCACGTCGTCGAGCGGGTGGACGAGCCCGAGCGCGTGGCTGCAATCGCCGAGGCGGTGTCGTCGAATCCGGTCCTCATCGCCGACGGGCACCACCGGTACGCGATCAGCCGCACCTACCGCGACGAGCGACGCGCCGCCGACGGAACCGGTCCGTGGGACCTCACCCTCGCCTACGTCGGTGAACTGGTCGAGTCACAGCTGAGCATCGACGCCATCCACCGCCTCTACAGCGGATGCTCGATCGATGTGCTCGTCGACAGGTTGGCCCGCAGCTTCGACCTCGAGCCGGCCGGCGAGGTGGGCACCGGCACGTCACGCGAGGTCGTCGACCGCGGTGTGCTGTGCCTCGTGCGGCCCGACGGCACCGGCACATGGATGCACCCCCGCCCCGAGGCGTTCGAGGGCGTCCGCGATCTCGACGGCGCGCTGCTCGAACACGCGCTGGGAGATCTCGCCGTCGAGGTCGCGTACCAGCACGGGGTGAGCAACGTGCTCGAGCGGTTGGCCGACGGCGCTGCGGTCGCCGGTGTCATCATCCGCCCGACGGGCATCGCCGAGATCCGCCGCACCGCCGACGAGGGCCTGCTCATGCCGCCGAAGTCGACGTTCTTCACGCCCAAGCTGCGCACGGGACTGGTCGTCCGGCCGCTCGACAGGTGACAGCGGGTGGGGACGATCAGCCGAGCACCGATCACTAGAGTCATCACCGGCAAGGAGAGTTCATGAACCAGGAGCAGCTCGACAAGGTCAGGACGGGTCAGGGTTTCATCGCCGCGCTCGACCAGAGCGGCGGGAGCACCCCGAAGGCGCTCGCGCTCTACGGCATCGGCGAGGACGCCTACTCGAACGACGAGGAGATGTTCGCGTGCATGCACGCGGCGCGCAGTCGCATCATCACGAGCCCGAGCTTCGATGGGACCCGGGTGCTGGGTGCGATCTTGTTCGAGGACACGATGGATCGCGAGATCGAGGGCCGCGACTCGGCCGAGTACCTCTGGCGAGTGAAGCACGTCGTGCCGTTCCTGAAGGTCGACAAGGGCCTCGCCGCGGAAGCCGACGGCGTGCAGCTGATGAAGCCGATGCCCGACCTCGACTCCTTGTTGGCACGCGCGACCAAGAAGGACATCTTCGGCACGAAGATGCGCTCGGTGATCAAGCTTGCGGACGAGGCCGGCATCGCGGCGATCGTCGAGCAGCAGTTCGAGGTGGGACGTCAGATCCTCGACGCAGGGCTCGTCCCGATCATCGAGCCCGAGGTCGACATCCACAGCCCGCAGAAGGCCGATGCCGAAGCGATGTTGAAGGCCGCGATCGTGTCGCACCTCGACCGTCTGGGCGAGCAGGTCGTCATGTTGAAGCTCACCCTGCCGTCCGAGGACGACTTCTACGCCGACCTGGTCGCCCATCCACGTGTGCTGCGCGTGGTGGCCCTGTCGGGCGGCTACTCGCGCGACGACGCCAACGACCGCCTGTCTCGCAACCACGGCGTGATCGCGAGCTTCTCGCGAGCACTGACCGAGGGATTGACCGCCCAGCAGAGCGACGCCGAGTTCGATGCTGCGCTCGATCGGTCGATCGCCGGGATCTACGCGGCGTCGATCACCTGACGCCGGTCGACACCGGCAGCGCGACGCGAAGGCGCGCCGACTGGTCGGCTCCGAGCGCGCGCAGGACCGACGACAGGGCGCGGTCGGCCGAGCGACGTGGCGTGACCTCGACCACCGACTGAGCCACGACCTCGGTGCGGCTCTGCGTGCTGCCACCGGCGCGGTAGAAGCGGCGCCGCACCACGCCTGTCACGACGAGCTCGGTGCCGGTGTCGAAGCGCTCGATGCCGGCCACGCGCGAGTGCACCGCGACCGGCACCGACAGGACGGCCGACTCGCCGGCGACCGTGGTGGCCGGGACGGGTGACCCGGGGTCGGAGGGGCACGACAGCTCGAGCACCCACCGCTCGTCTCCGCTCGGGAGCTCGGTGCGTCGGGGTGGGCTGCTGAGGTGACCGCTGAGGACGACGATGTTCATGGGAGAACCTCCGTGCAAGGTGCAGGGGACGTGCAGAGAGGGGAAGCAGGACGACCCTACGCGCGGGGTGTGGCGAGGTTCGACGCCGTCAGGCGGGCACGATGCCGACCGACCACGCGACCGACTTGCGTGACGCCACCGTGCTGGTCGCGGTTGCGCCCGGCCACGAGCCGGCACCGACGGGGCCGGTGTCGGCAGCGAGCGCGGTGATCCGCCCCGAGCCGGTCCCGGCGCTGGACGACCGGGTCCGGTGCCCGGTGGGCGCGCTCCAACCGGTGTTGCCCGACGTCTCGTCCGCCCAGTAGCCGAGCACCCACGCGCCGGCGGGCACGGCTGACAGCGCCGGGGACCGGTGTCGCGCGGTCGATGCCGATTCCTCGGTCGCGGCGACGACGACGGAGGGCGAGGCCCCACGGTAGGCCACGACGGTCGTGCACACCTTCGCCGTGGCGGACAGCGTCGCGCTCACGCGCGAGCCGGCGAGGCTGCCGGGCGCGGTCCGGGTGAACAGCCACGAGCGGGTGTCGGGTTGCGGATCGGCGACCGAGCCGCGCAGGGTCCAACCAGATGGTGTGCCGAGCGTCGCCGGCGAGTTGGCCGTCACGATCAGGACCAGCAGGTCCCCGGCGCGCACGGCGGTGGGCACACGGACGCCGGGGGTGCGCGTGCTCGCGTTCTCGGACCGGGCTCCGACGAAGGAGACCGTGCTGGGTGCAGCAACGGTCACCTGTCGGCCCGAGCTCGCGGTGGCACCCCGGTCGTCGGTCACGGTGAGGACCAGCGCGTAGTTCCCCGGCAGGTAGTCGTGCGCCGCCTGAGCTCCCGTGCCCGTGGTGCCGTCACCGAAGTCCCACGACCACGTCGAGATCGACCCCGCCGCGGTCGAGGAGGTGCCGTCGAGCGCCACGTGGTTCCCGGTCTGCACGACGGTGAACCTGGCGACGGGCGCAGGGTTCTCGGGCTCGGGGTCCGGAGCGGTGCGGAACGCGCCGCTCACCTCGAAGGTGACCCCGCGGCCAGCTCCGTCGACGCCTCGCTGGCTGCTGAAGTACAGCCGAGACCCGTCGGGCGAGAAGGCGGCACCCGTGAGCTCGGACCCGGTGTGCCCGATGACCCGCAGGAACGGGGCGACGACCCGGTCGGCGCCGGCGCGGGCGAGCACGCAGATCTCGAGGTTGCCCCCGTCCTCGCAGACGAACAGGTCGCCCGACGGTGCGTGCCCGGTGATGTTGTCGACTCCGGTGAGCGGCGATCCCGCCTGCGCCGACGCGTCGTACAGCACCGTCATCGTCTGTGACGCGAGCACGAGCTCGCGCACCCGGTTGTCGCCCTTGGTCGTGAAGAACAGCGAGCCGTCCGCGATCCACGCCCCCTCTCCGCCCGCGAACCGCGTGGTGTTGGATGCCCGGTTCGGGGCAGTCGTCGATGCCGTCCGCCACGTGACCGTGGTGCCCGACACGGACGCCGCTTCGAGTCGACCGGCGGACAGATCGCCTGGCACGGTCGGGACGAAGCGGTACAGCCGCCCGTCGGGGTCGTCCTCCGTGAGGTAGACGACCGAGGTCGCCGGGTCGACGACGGCCGCTTCGTGCGAGAAGGTCCCCAGCGCCGGCCGCACCACGCCCTGGCCCGGCTGGGAGGGATCGCACTCCCACACGCGGCCGCTCGCGTGCTCTTCACAGGACAGCCACGTCCCCCATGGGGTCGGGCCGCCCGCGCAGTTGCGACTCGTCCCCGAGAGGATCGAGTACGAGTCGACGATCCCACCAGCGGCGTCGAAGACGATCACGCCGGCGCCTCCCCGGCCCCCGTCGATCTCCGAGTTCGACACGTACACCCATCCCCCACCGCTTCGCGCGAAGCAGGCGCCGCCGTCGGGGGCGCCGTGCCAGGGACGAGTCGCGGGGCCGACGGCCGCGCCAGTGGTGGCCACCACCCGGCTGACGAACCCGGCAGGGAGGCGCAGCCCGTCGCCGTTGGTCGAGCCGAGCGCGCCGTAGGGCCCGGGCCCGACCACCGTGGCTGCGTGTGCGAGGCCGTCCCAGAACTGCCGACCGAGGATCGATCCGGCCGCGGCCGCGCCGATCGTGCCCAGGAACGCCCGCCGATCCATCCGGGGATCGTACGCCCCGCCGCCCCGGCGGGCAACGGGTCAGCGGCCGAGCGCGGCCAGCCGTTGGGTCACGTCGGCGAAGTCGGCGTCGTGCTGAGCGACGAGGCCGAAGAACCGGCGAGCCTCGATGACGTCACCCGAGCGATCGAGCAGGTCACCGAGCACGTACCACTGCCGGAGGTGGTGCTCGCGCACCTTGCGTGGCATCGCCCGGGCGCTCGCGAGCAGGGACAGCGCACTGCGCAGGTCGCCTTGATCGGCGAGCGCACCGGCCGCCACGATGCGACCCTCGGCCATGAGCGCCGGCGCCGGTGAAGCGGCCTTCAACTCGGTCCAGAGCTCGCGGACGACGTCGTACCGGCGCATCGCCCGGTAGCAGTCGGCGAGCACCGGATGGTGCCGCACCGACCCGTCGAGCTGCCGCGCGAGCTCGAGCTCGGCGGCGGCCTTGCGCCACTCGCCGAGGGAGTAGAGCGCGAGCCCGGCGATCTCGTGTGCGGTCGCGACGTTGGGCAGGTCGCGCAGCACCGGCTGCACCATGCGCCGGGCATCGCCGAAGCGCCCACGCTCGAGCGCCTCTGCTGCCGACCTCAGCCGCTCCTGATAGCGCGCCGAGCGCTGCGGGCCGGCCTCGCGCGCCACTTCGGCCACCGATGCCGGATCGAGCTCGCCGTGGGGTCGCTGCCGGGGAGTGCGGTCTGCTGCAGCCGGCGCGGCTCCGGCACGTTCGGCAGCCGCGGCGGCGGCCGTCCGGATCGGTCCCTCGTCGACCCACGATTCACGGACCCATGGCTCGGGTTCGGCCTGGCGCCGAGCCGCCCGGTCCTGACGCTCGCCGGTCTCCTTGCGCAGCGCCTTGACCTCGGCGGCGCGACGCTCGGCTGCCGTCGGTGGCTTGCGCGGCCTCGCCGCCTGCCCGCCGCGTGCCCGAGCCGGCCGAGCCGCACTCGACCCCCCACGACCAGAGCGATCACGGTCGGGACGATCACGCCCGGGACGATCGGATCCGCTCCGGCCACCTGCGCCGCGCTCGCGGCCCTCGCCGGGCGCACGACGCGGTCGGTCCTCGCCCGCCGGACGTGGCCCGGCGCGGCGTGGTCGACCGGTGCCGCCCCCGCCGGCCGGAGATGCCGACCCACGGGAGGTGCGCGACCCGGATGTCCCGCGACCAGCCGACGTCCCGCGTGAACCGGGCGTGGTCGACCCGCCCGTCCCACCGGCAGCGGGGCGCGCCGGGCGGCCGCCGGGGCGCGCAGGGCGTGAACGGTCTCGCTCGGAGGGCATAGGGCGACCGAGCCTACGGGAGGATCGTCGCGACCGGTGGTCCGGCGCCGGAAAACGACGAACGCCCCCGGCGCGGACCACGTGGTCGCGCCAGGGGCGTTCGAGCGATGAATTCGGCGACGACCTACTCTCCCAGGGGGTCTACCCCCAAGTACCATCGGCCCTGGCAGTCTTAACTTCCGTGTTCGGGATGGGAACGGGTGTGACCCTGCCGGTATGGTCACCGAAACCTGTTGTCAAGGAGTGTGTCTGTACGACACCTCCGAGCACTCCAGAGCAAGCACGAGCGATTTCAACCAAGCCCTCGGCCGATTAGTACCGGTCAGCTCAACACGTTGCCGTGCGTACACTTCCGGCCTATCAACGTGATGGTCTTGTCACGGGCCTTACTGCGTTGACCGCATGGGTGTACTCATCTTGGAACGGGTTTCCTACTTAGATGCTTTCAGCAGTTATCCCTTCCGGAGGTGGCTAATCTGCCATGCCCTTGGCAGGACAACAGACACACCAGAGCTCCGTCCGTCCCGGTCCTCTCGTACTAGGGACAGCCTTCCTCAATACACCTTCGGCTGCGGAGGATAGGGACCGAACTGTCTCACGACGTTCTGAACCCAGCTCGCGTACCGCTTTAATGGGCGAACAGCCCAACCCTTGGGACCTGCTTCAGCCCCAGGATGCGATGAGCCGACATCGAGGTGCCAAACCTTTCCGTCGATATGGACTCTTGGGAAAGATTAGCCTGTTATCCCCGGGGTACCTTTTATCCGTTGAGCGACCACGCTTCCACAAGCGATGGCCGGGTCACTATGCCCTACTTTCGTACCTGCTTGACTTGTTGGTCTCGCAGTCAAGCTCCCTTGTGTCATTGCACTCGACGGCTGATTGCCAACCAGCCTGAGGGAACCTTTGGGCGCCTCCGTTACATTTTAGGAGGCGACCGCCCCAGTCAAACTACCCGCCTGGCGCTGTTCCTGATCCGGATCACGGACCAAGGTTAGAGTTCCAAAATACGCAGGGTGGTATTTCAACGTTGACTCCACACTGGCTGGCGCCAATGCTTCCAAGTCTCCCACCTATCCTACACAACGCAGTTCAAAACTCAACACCAAGTTATAGTAAAGGTCCACGGGGTCTTTCCGTCCTTCCGCAGCTAACGAGCATCTTTACTCGTACTTCAATTTCGCCGGGTCTATGGTTGAGACAGCGGGGAAGTCGTTACGCCATTCGTGCAGGTCGGAACTTACCCGACAAGGAATTTCGCTACCTTAGGACCGTTATAGTTACGGCCGCCATTCACTGGGGCTTAGGTTCACAGCTTCGCCTTGCGGCTAACCGTTCCCCGTGACCTTCCAGCATTGGGCAGGCGTCACAGCGTATACAGCGCCTTGCGGCTTCGCACGCTGCTGTGTTTTTGGTAAACAGTCGCTACCCCCTGGTCTGTGCCACCCCCTCACGCTCGGACAGCAAGTGTCGTCACGCTAATGGGGTCCTCCTTCTTCCGAAGTTACGGAGGTAATTTGCCGAGTTCCTTAACCATAGTTCTCCCGATCGCCTTGGTATTCTCTACCCGCCCACCTGTGTCGGTTTGGGGTACGGGCACCGTGCTCACTCACTGTTGGGCTTTTCTTGACAGCATGGGATCAGTGACTTCGACTGAATCGTCTCGGCATCACGTCTCAGAGTTGAATGGCCCCAACTCTCATCGGGACCCTCCTACACGCTTACCCGGGGTCTACCATCGCCCCGGTTCACCTACCCTCCTGCGTCCCCCTCCAGCTACCCGCCAGCCACGCGATGGGATCGTCCGAAGACAGCCCCCATGTTGCGACTCTTGGGCTTGGCGCGAACACGGTGGTACTGGAATATCAACCAGTTGTGCATCGACTACGCCTTTCGGCCTCGCCTTAGCTCCCGACTCACCCTGGGAGGATTAGCCTTCCCCAGGAACCCTTGGGCTTTCGGCGGAGGGGTTTCTCACCCCTCTCTCGCTACTCATGCCTGCATTCTCACTCGATGGCGCTCCACGTCGGGTTCTCCCGCCGCTTCGCTGCACCATCGACGCTCCTCTACCGCTCCTCCTTACGGAGGAACCCATAGCTTCGGCTCAGGACTTGAGCCCCGTTAAATTGTCCGCGCAGGACCACTCGACCAGTGAGCTATTACGCACTCTTTCAAGGGTGGCTGCTTCTAAGCCAACCTCCTGGCTGTCTCAGCAGTCCCACATCGTTTTCCACTTAGTCCTGAATTAGGGGCCTTAGCTGATGATCTGGGCTGTTTCCCTTTCGACCAACGAAGCTCATCCCCCGTGGTCTCACTGCCATGATCTGGAGCACCGGCATTCGGAGTTTGGCTGGGGTCGGTAAGCTTGTAGGCCCCCTAACCCATCCAGTGCTCTACCTCCGGCGCTGAACTCATGACGCTGCACCTAAATGCATTTCGAGGAGAACCAGCTATCACCAAGTTTGCTTGGCCTTTCACCCCTATCCACAGGTCATCCCCGCCATTTTCAACTGACGTGGGTTCGGTCCTCCACGGGGTCTTACCCCCGCTTCAACCTGCCCATGGATAGATCACTTGGCTTCGGGTCTACAGCATGCGACTAAACGCCCTATTCAGACTCGCTTTCGCTCCGGCTTCCCCTCACGGGTTAACCTTGCCACATACCGTAACTCGCAGGCTCATTCTTCAAAAGGCACGCCATCGCGGCCACCTTGCGGTGACGACGCTTTGACTGTTTGTAAACCAACGGTTTCAGGTACTATTTCACTCCCCTCCCGGGGTACTTTTCACCTTTCCCTCACGGTACTGGTTCACTATCGGTCGCCAAGGAATACTTAGACTTACGAGGTGGTCCTCGCAGATTCACGCCGGTTTTCACGGTCCCGGCGCTACTTGGGATACTGACTGGAGGCTGCGTGTGTTTCGTGTACGGGGCTCTTACCCACTGCGGCCGGCCTTTCCAGAACCGTTCCACTACACAGCAACTTGGTAACTCCATGGTGCAGCTGGTGCAACACCCGTCAGTCCCACGACCCCATACCGGCAACGCCACCAGGCTTTGACACCGGCACGGTTTAGTCTCTTCCCTCTTCGCTCGCCGCTACTAAGGGAGTCGCGGTTGCTTTCCTTTCCTCAGGGTACTGAGATGTTTCAATTCCCCTGGTTCCCTCCGCCGGCCCTATGTGTTCAGACCGGGGTGACACCCCATGACGGGTGCCGGGTTTCCCCATTCGGACATCTGCGGATCAGTGCCTAGTAGACGGCTCCCCGCAGCTTTTCGCAGTCACTCACGTCCTTCATCGGTTCTTGGCGCCAAGGCATCCACCGTTGGCTCTTTGTAGCTTGGAAAATAAAGATGCTCGTGCTTGCTCTGCAGTTCTCAAGGAGCGCCACAACGGGGAGGCCATGAAGGCCTGCTACCCGTGTTGCCATTGATGCACCGAACCGGTGCACCGCAGGGGCGAGAGGGACTACTCCCTCAAAACGGAAGAGAAGACAAAGCTTGATGCTTCGAGTCAGCCAAGAGGCAGAACCTCCATTGACCGACCGTGGTACCGAACCCACCAGTGCACCAACAAGGAGTGCTCGTGCCGGCCAGGACAAATGCCTGACAACGACTCGAGAACTGCTCCTTAGAAAGGAGGTGATCCAGCCGCACCTTCCGGTACGGCTACCTTGTTACGACTTCACCCCAATCACCGACCCCACCTTCGACGGCTCCTTCCTTGCGGTTAGGCCACCGGCTTCGGGTGTTGCCAACTTTCGTGGTGTGACGGGCGGTGTGTACAAGGCCCGGGAACGTATTCACCCCGGCGTGCTGATCCGGGATTACTAGCAACTCCAGCTTCATGGAGTCGAGTTGCAGACTCCAATCCGAACTGAGACCGGCTTTATGGGATTCGCTCACCCTCGCGGGATAGCAGCCCTTTGTACCGGCCATTGTAGCGTGTTTGCAGCCCTGGACATAAGGGGCATGATGACTTGACGTCATCCCCACCTTCCTCCGAGTTGACCCCGGCAGTCTCCTACGAGTCCCCGGCATTACCCGCTGGCAACATAGGACAAGGGTTGCGCTCGTTGCGGGACTTAACCCAACATCTCACGACACGAGCTGACGACAGCCATGCACCACCTGTGTAAGGCCCCGAAGGACACCGTATCTCTACGGCTTTTCCCTACATGTCAAGCCCAGGTAAGGTTCTTCGCGTTGCATCGAATTAAGCAACACGCTCCGCTGCTTGTGCGGGCCCCCGTCAATTCCTTTGAGTTTTAGCCTTGCGGCCGTACTCCCCAGGCGGGGCACTTAATGCGTTAGCGACGGCACGGACCTCGTTGGTTGAGGCCCACACCTAGTGCCCAACGTTTACGGCGTGGACTACCAGGGTATCTAATCCTGTTTGCTACCCACGCTTTCGCTCCTCAGCGTCAGTTCCGGCCCAGAGTGGCGCCTTCGCCACCGGTGTTCCTCCTAATATCTGCGCATTTCACCGCTACACTAGGAATTCCCCACTCCCCTACCGGACTCTAGTCACAGCAGTATCGGGTGGCGGCTCTGGGTTAAGCCCAGAGTTTTCACACCCGACTTACTGAACCGCCTACGAGCTCTTTACGCCCAATAAATCCGGACAACGCTTGGTGCCTACGTGTCACCGCGGCTGCTGGCACGTAGTTGGCCGCACCTTCTTCTGCAGGTACCGTCATTTTCGTTCCTGCTGAAAGCGGTTTACAACCCGAAGGCCTTCTTCCCGCACGCGGCGTTGCTGCGTCAGGCTTTCGCCCATTGCGCAAGATTCCCCACTGCTGCCTCCCGTAGGAGTCTGGGCCGTGTCTCAGTCCCAGTGTGGCTGATCATCCTCTCAGACCAGCTACCCGTCGATGCCTTGGTAGGCCGTTACCCCACCAACAAGCTGATAGGCCGCGAGACCCTCCTGATCCAGTGAACCCTTTCGTCAGTGCACCATGCAGTGCTCCGACGGCATCCGGTATTAGCAGCTGTTTCCAGCTGTTATCCCAGAGACCAGGATAGGTTTCTCACGTGTTACTCACCCGTTCGCCACTCGGCCTTCCGCAGTATTGCTACTGCATGGGCCCCGTTCGACTTGCATGTGTTAAGCACGCCGCCAGCGTTCGTCCTGAGCCAGGATCAAACTCTCCAACAAGAACCTGTCTGGCTTGACCCAGACCGTTCGTCAAGAGCCTGTGTGATGCCACACGGGGGAATGCCCGTGCCGACGACATCACGCTGGCTGATTGCCACCGATGGGATCGGTGGACTTGTGAATTGACAGACAGCTCCACCGGTTGACCGAGACGGTCGACCGACGTGCTGCCCGCACTGGCGTTCTATCTTCTCTTCTGTTTTCAAGGAGCCGAAGCTCGGGGCACGCAGCTGCCAGAGGCGGCTGGTGGTGCCCGTCCCGGAGCTCACGAGGGGCTTCCGGGGCGACTGAATACGCTACCCCGGGCGGCCGCGAGCGTCAACCTGCGCGCGAAACTTTTCCGACGACGAAGTCGCGCTTGCCCTTGCGCAGCAGCAGGTAGCGGCCCTCGAGCAGGTCACTCGTCGTCAGCAGGCCGTCCGCGTCGAGCACGCGGTTGCCGGCGCGCACCGCGCCCTGCTGCAGGAGGCGCCCGACCTCGCTCGTGGACTTGGCCACGCCGGCAGTGATGAGCAGCTCGTGCACGCGGGTCGCCCCGAGGTCGGATGGAAGCTCGACGCACGGCACCTCGGCGGCCACGACCTCGAGCACCTCGGCCGGGGCCCCGGTCGGGTCACCGCCGAACAGGACGGCGGCAGCGCGCTCTGCCGCCTGGGCCGCAGCCACACCGTGCACCAGCTCGGTCATCTCGGACGCGAGCGCCCGCTGGACGATGCGACGCTCCGGAGCCGTCTCGTGCTCGGCGATCAGGGCCTCGACGTCGGCGAGCGGTCGCAACGACAGCATCTTGAGGTACGTCCCGGCCATCGCATCGTCGCTCTGGATCCAGAACTGGCGGAACTGGTACGGCGAGGTGCGTTCGGGGTCGAGCCAGACCGCCCCCCCGACCGACTTGCCGAACTTCGAACCGTCGGCGCGAGTCATGAGCGGATGGGTCATCGCGAAGGCCTGCCGGCCGAGTCGGCGCCGGATGAGCTCGACGCCCGCGACGATGTTGCCCCACTGGTCGGACGCCCCGGCCTGCAGCTCGACGCCGTGGTGCTCGTACAGGTGTCGGAAGTCGTCGGCCTGCAGGAGCATGTAGCTGAACTCGGTGTAGGAGATGCCGTGCTCGCTCTCGATGCGTGAGCGAACCGAGTCCTTGGCGATCATCTGGTTGACGGTGAAGTGCTTGCCCACGTCGCGCAGGAACTCGAGCATCGTCACCGGGGCGGTCCAGTCTGCGTTGTTGACGAGCGTCGCCTGGTACGGTCCCGGCTCGAAGTCGAGCAGCTTGGTGAGCTGGCGCTTGATGCACTCGACGTTGTGCCGAAGGGTGTCCGGGTCGAGCAGGTTGCGCTCCTCGCTCCGTCCGCCCGGATCGCCGACCATGCCCGTCGCGCCGCCCGCCAGAGGGAACGGCCGGTGGCCGGCGAGCTGGAAGCGCCGCATGAACAGCTGCCCGACGAGGTGTCCGGCGTGCAAGGAATCGGCGGTCGGGTCGAACCCGATGTACAGGCCGATCGGACCTTCGGCCAGGCGGGCGGTCAGGCGCTCGCGGTCGGTCGTGTCGTGGATGAGCCCACGCGCGTCGAGTTCGGCCATCAGGTCCATAGCTGCACCATCTTGCCAGCCGGTCCCGCCGATCGGCCGGAGATTCGGCGCTACGGTCGCTGCCGTGGCGGCGAAGCGATACTCCGTGATCGAGGCGATCGAGCACCAGGCGGCCGGGTGCGAGCGCGCCGGGTCACCTCTGTACGGAGCACTCTTGCGCGGCCTCGCCCTCGATCATCGTGCCGGCGGCGTGACGGCCGAGCTCCTGGACGGCGTCAGCGAGCGCCCGCTCCACGACGCGATCCCCTTGCGGCTGCTGGCGACCGGCCACCGGCTCGCGTTGGAGGGATCGGCGTCCGAGCTGGCGGGCATCTACCCCTCCTGTGGCGGTGTGTGGGACGGCGACGACCCCACACCCGCGTTCCTGCGCACGGTCGAAGGTCACCGGGACGAGTTCGTCGACGGGCTCGGGCGGACGGTGCAGACCAACGAGGTGGGTCGTGCCGCAGTGCTGACGGCCGGGTTCTGCGCGATCGCCGGTCGCCACGGCACCCGGGTGCGTGCGTTCGAGATCGGGGCGTCGGCGGGACTGCTGTCGCGGTGGCCCTCATTCGGGTACGACACCGGTGAGACGAGGGCCGGCGACCCCGGCAGCGCAGTGCAGTTCGGCGCGTCGTGGTTCCGCGGCCCCACGCTCCCTCGCTTGCGCACCGACATCGAGGTCGTCGAGCGAGCCGCCTGCGACATCGCGCCGGTCGATGCCGCCACGTCGACCGGCCGGCTCCGCATGCTCTCGTTCCTCTGGCCCGATCAGCTCGATCGGTTCGACCGGCTCCGGATGGCGCTCGACGTCGCGGCCGACGACCCGGTCACGGTCGACCGGGCCGACGCAGGCGACTGGCTCGCCGCGCGGCTCGGAGCCGACCGGCCATCGCGACCCGTCGTCACCGTCGTCTTCCACTCGATCGTGTGGCAGTACCTCTCACCATCGACCCGCGACGGGGTGCGATCCGCGCTGCGCGACACCGGCTCGCGACCGACGGGATCGCAGCCCGTGTGCTGGCTGCGCATGGAGCCCGCCACTCCCGATCACGCCGATCTGCGCCTCACCACCTGGGACGGCTCCCGGACCGGCGACGCAGGCGATCCACCCGACGAGGTCCTCGCGCACGTCGGCTACCACGGCAGCGACATCCGGTGGCTCAGCTGACGACCCACCGGCGGGGCCAGTCGGCGGCTCGCGTGATGCCGATGCGTGGCGTCACCAGCGGCGACTCGGTCGGCGGCGAACCCTCGTGCACCACCGCGATCGTGCCGTCGAGGTTGCGGTCGATCCCGAGCACTCGGCACACCCGCCCCGGCCCGGTCGTGAGCCGGCGATCCATGCCGGGCACCTCGACCGAGCGGATCAGCACGCCCTGACCGTCGCCCTTCGCGCCCGTCACGATGTTGACGCAGTGGTGCATGCCGTAGATGAAGTACACGTACAGCCGCCCGGGCGGCCCGAACATCACCGCGTTCCGCGCCGTGAGGCCGCGGTAGGTGTGACTGGCCGGATCGTCCGATGAGTACGCCTCGACCTCGGTGATCCTGGCCCGATGCAGCCCGACGCGCAGGATGCGACCGAGCAGATCCGGTGCGACCTCGGTCGAGTGGCGACCGAAGAAGGACTGCGGCAACCGCCGCCCGAGAGGGAGCCGACTCGCGCTCAGAGCGCCTCGCGGAGCTCCGCCAGGTGGGCGCGGAACCGCTCGATCTGATCGGCGACCGGGACCGGCCCCGCTCCGCCCGGTGTCACCCGACGCCGGACCGAGACGCCGGGCGCGACCAGCGCTGCGGCATCAGGCCCGAGCCGTGGGTCGGCCGCGACCAGCTCGCGGAGCGACGTCCCACCAGCGAGCGCCTGGCGCACCAGCTGCCCCACGACGGCGTGTGCCTCGCGGAACGGCATGCCACGCTGCACCAACCACTCGGCGAGGTCGGTGGCCGCCGTCGTCTCGGCGTCGGCGGCCTGCTGCATGCGCTCGGGACGGAACACCGTCGTCGCCAGCATCCCGGCGAGCGCACCGAGCGCCAGCCGCACCTGGTCGACCGCGTCGAACAGCGGCTCCTTGTCCTCCTGGTAGTCGCGGTTGTAGCTGAGCGGCAGGCCCTTCATCGTCGCGAGGAAGCCGGTCAGGTCGCCGATCAACCGGCCGGCCTTGCCGCGGGCCAGCTCGGCGATGTCGGGGTTCTTCTTCTGCGGCAGCATCGACGACCCTGTCGCATAGGCGTCGTCGAGCACCGCGAACCCGAACTCCTCGGTGGTCCAGAGCACCACTTCCTCGCCGATCCGCGACAGGTCGATGGAGACGAGCACGAGCACGAACAACACCTCTGCCACGTGGTCGCGTGAGCCGACCGCGTCGAGCGAGTTCTCGAACCGGCGGGCGAAGCCGAGGTCCGCGGCCACGCCGTCGGGGTCGAGCGGCAGCGACGACCCGGCGAGCGCCCCGGCCCCGAGCGGGGACACGTCGAGCCGGTCGAGTGCGTCGAGGATGCGCCCGACGTCCCGGCCGAGCGCCCA
This sequence comes from Ilumatobacteraceae bacterium, assembly GCA_050248155.1. GTDB lineage: Bacteria > Actinomycetota > Acidimicrobiia > Acidimicrobiales > Ilumatobacteraceae > VFMC01. The sequence continues at coordinate 19,052 of JBFWSW010000001.1, read as the reverse complement.
GCCGTGCGCGAGCAGGTGGTGAGCCAGCAGGACCGGTTGCGCTCGCTGGAGGTGCGTGTAGCCAGGGAGGTACACGTCGCCGGCCTCGACGGCGCGCTGCAGCAGCACCTCCTGCAGACCGACGATGCGGCGGGCCACGTCGACGAGCTCGCGCTTGCACCACAGGCGGACGTCGGTGGCGCTCTGGTCGTTGCGGCTGCGGCCGGTGTGCAGCTTCGCCCCGGCCGCCCCGGCCAGCTCGGTGACCCGGCGCTCGATCGCGGTGTGGATGTCCTCGTCGGAGGCGACGAACACGAAGGTCCCGTCGCCCATCTCGGTCGCGACGGCGTCGAGCGCGGTGAGGATCTGGTCGCGCTCGGTCTCGTCGATGATCTGCCCGCGACACAGGCCGCGCACGTGAGCCCGCGATCCCTCGATGTCGTCTGGCCAGAGGCGGCGGTCGAACGAGAGGCTCTCGGTGAAGGCCATCAGCTCGTCGGAGGGTCCACCCTCGAACCGGCCGTGCCACAACGTCGAGCCCGTCACGTGAGACCTGCCAGATCGCTGAGCGTCGCGGCGAGGGCCGGGCCACCGGTCTCGTCGTCGGCCACGCACAGCAGCGTGTCGTCACCGGCCACGGTGCCGAGCAGACCGCCGAGGCTGGAGCGGTCGAGCGCCGACGCGACGACGTGCGCGCAACCCGGTGGCGTGCGCAGCACCACCAGGTTCGCCGAGGAGCGCACCTCGGCCACCCACTCGCCCATCACCCGGCGGAGATGATCGCTCGGCGCCAGCCGTGCCGGCTCGTACTCGGGGATCGCGTACACGGTCTCGCCACCGGCGACCCTGACCTTCACCGCACCGAGGTCGTCGAGGTCGCGGGAGACGGTCGCCTGGGTGGCGACGATGCCCTCGGCCGCGAGCAGGTCGAGCAGCTGGGGCTGCGAGGTGATCGAGTTGCGGGCGATGAGCCGCGCGATGGTCTGCTGGCGCTGCACCTTCGTCGTCATGGCCGTGCTCCGAGCAGGAAGGCCAGCGCGCCGCGCGCGCTGTGCATGCGGTTGTGGCCCTGGCGCACCACGAGCGATCGCGGGCCGTCGATGACGTCGGCGCTGACCTCGAGCCCTCGGTACGCGGGCAGGCAGTGCATGAACCAGGCGTCGCCGGCTGCGTGCGACATGAGCTCGGCGTTCACCTGGTACCGGCCGAACACCTCGGCGCGCGACGCCTTCTCGGCCTCTTGACCCATCGACGTCCAGGTGTCGGTGTGCACCACCTCGGCCCCGCGCACGGCGGCGGACGGATCGGCCTCCTGCTGCACGGTGCCGGGACCGAGCTGGTCGAGCCGGTCGAGCTCGGCGTCGGACGCCTCGAACCCGGTCGGGCAGCCGAGCCGGACGTGCATGCCCAGCATGATCGATGCCTCGGCGAGCGATCGTGCCACGTTGTTGTAGTCGCCGACGTAGGCGACGGTGTGCCCGGCGAGGGGCCCGAGCACCTCGCGCATCGTCAGCGCGTCGGCGAGGCCCTGCAGCGGGTGGCTGCGATCGCTGAGCATGTTGACGACGGGCACGGTCGCTGCGGCGCGCAGCCGCTCGACGACGGCGTGATCGAACACCCGCGCGGCGAGCACGGCGTGATAGCCCGACATGATGCGGCCCACGTCCTCGACGGTCTCGCGGACATCGAAGCCGACCTCTTCCCCCCGTGTGTACACCGGGTGGCCACCGAGCTGGACGACGGCCATCTCCATGCTCTGCCGGGTGCGGTTGGACGGCTTCTCGAAGATGAGCGCCACCCCGAGCCCGTCGAGGGGGCGACCGAGCGACGGGATGGGTGCGGCCGCGAGGTCGAGCACCGCGTCGAGGTCCCCCGGCGAGAGGTCGACGATGTCGAGGAGGCTCATCCGATCACCTGGGCGAGGATGCCGAGCGCCTCGTCGATCTCGGCGGCGCTGACCGTCAGCGGCGGCGCGAACCTGAGAGCCGTCGGCGTGACGGCGTTCGTCACCAGCCCCGCCTCCAGCAGCTCGGTGTATGCAGCCTTCGAGTCGCGCCCGCCCGCGAGCTCGGCCGCGAGCAAGAGGCCCTGGCCGCGCACCGACTCGACACCCGCCAAGCGCTCGAGCCCTGCCCGCAGCTGCGCGCCGCGCTCGACGGCGAGGCGAGGCGCGTCGATGCGGCGCATCTCGCCCACGACCGCGCTGACGACCGCGGTCGCGATCGCCGTGCCGCTGTACGTGCTGCCGTGGTCGCCGGGCCGGAACGCGGCTGCCACGTCGGTGCGTGCCCATGTCGCGCCGACCGGAAACCCGTTGCCCATCGCCTTGGCCATGGTCACGATGTCGGGCCTGATGCCTGCGTGCTGGAACCCGAACCACGCGCCGGTGCGTCCGAAGCCTGTCTGGACCTCGTCGACGATGAGCAACATCCCCCGCTCGTCGCACAGAGCCCGGATGCCGCGAAGGTAGTCGGGGTCGGCGGCCATCACGCCACCTTCGCCCTGCACCGTCTCGATGAGGACCGCAGCCACCGACGGATCGACGGTCGCGGCGAGCGCGTCGAGGTCGCCGAAGGGGACGTGGCGGAACCCCTCGGGCATCGGGAAGAACGGCTCGTGCTTGGCCGGTTGCCCGGTCGCCGCCAAGGTCGCGAGCGTGCGACCGTGGAAGCTGCCGTAGGCGCTGACCACGACGTGGCGGCCGCGTCCACCCCACTTGCGCGCGAGCTTGAGCGCGGCTTCGTTCGCCTCGGCCCCGGAGTTGCAGAAGAACAGCTGGCCCTCGTCGCCGCTCGCCTCGCGCAACAGGTCGCGCAGCGTCAGCGCGGCCGCCGTCGCTGCGTCGTTGGTGAAGAAGTTGCTGACGTGCATGAGCGTGCCCGCCTGACGGCAGAGCGCGTCGGTGATCACCGGGTGCGAGTGGCCGAGCGAGGTGACAGCCAGGCCGCACAGGAAGTCGAGGTAGCGCCGACCGTCTGCATCCCACAGCTCGGTGCCGTCACCGCGGACGAACATCACCTGCGGGGGCCCGAAGACCGGCATGAACGGGCACGCCGCGCCCGCCGGAGCGGTGTCGAACGCGTGTGAAGCGGCGGTGTCGGTCATGGGTGGCTCCCTGTGCTGGGGTCGAGGCTGACCATCGTGCCGATGCCCTCGTCGGTGAACAGTTCGAGCAGGAGCACGTGGGGGATGCGGCCGTCGAGGATGTGCGCACGGCGTACCCCGGACCTGACCGCGGCGATGCAACTGGCGACCTTGGGGATCATGCCGCCGGCGATGATCCCGGCGTCCACGAGTGCGTCGAGCTCGTCGGGCGAGGTCTGGCGGATGAGGCTCGACGGATCGTCGACGACACGGCGCAGCCCCTCGATGTCGGTGAGGTAGACGAGCTTCTCGGCGCCGAGCGCCTCGGCGATGGCGCCGGCCACGGTGTCGGCGTTGATGTTGTACGCCTGGCCCGCCGCGTCGGTGCCGATGGTGGCGACCACCGGGATGAAGTCGTTGGCGATCATCCCCTCCAGGATCATCGGGTTGATCGCGTCGACGTCGCCGACGAAGCCCAGGTCGACGTCGCGCGCCGAGGCGCGGATCAGCCCGGCGTCCTCGCCCGAGACCCCGACGGCGATCGGCCCGTGGACGTTGATCGCCGAGACCAGCTGCGGGTTGACCTGGCCGATGAGCACCATCCGGGCGATCCCGACCGTCTCGGCGTCGGTCACGCGCAGGCCGTTGCGGAACTCGGTCTGCTTCCCGAGCCGCGACATGAGCTCGCTGATCTGCGGTCCGCCGCCGTGCACGACCACCGGGTGCATGCCGACCGCCCGCATGAGGACGAGGTCCTGCGCGAACAGGGCCAGCGCGTCGTCGTCGCTCGCGCCCGCGAGCGCGTTGCCGCCGTACTTCACGACGACCACCTGGCCGGCGAAGCGCTGGATGTAGGGCAGCGCTTCGACGAGCACAGCTGCTCGAGCAGCGGCGCCGTTCGCGCCCATGGTGACGGTCACGGGTAGAGGCCCACCTTCTGCAGTCCCGATGTCTCGGGAAGGCCGAGCGCGACGTTGGCCGCCTGCACCGCGCCACCACTCGCGCCTTTGCAGAGGTTGTCGATCGCGCAGATCGAGATGATCGTCCCGGTGCGCTCGTCGAAGCGGGCGGTGAGGAACGCTGTGTTCGTGCCGAGCGCCGCCTTGGTGGACGGCGAGGTGGGCCCGACCACGACGAACGGCTCGCCCGAGTAGGCGGCCGCAAGCGTGTCGAGCAGCGAGTCGGTGCTGACGGACGCCGTCGGGCGTGTGTAGCACGTCGCGAGGATGGCCCGGTTGAGCGGTGCGAGGTGCGGTGTGAACACCACCGAGCAGGTTCCGTCCGGCAGCGTGCGTCCGACGACCTGCTCGATCTCGGGCGTGTGCCGGTGGTCGAGCAGTCCGTACGCCTGCAGGTCCTCGTCGACCGAGCAGAACATCGAGCCCTGCTTCAGCGCACGGCCGGCACCGCTGATGCCGGTGATGCTGTCGACGATGATGCCCGAGGGGTCGGCAAGACCGCCGGCGACGAGTGGCTCGAGCGCGAGAGCAGCGGCAGTGACGTGGCACCCCGGTGTGGCGACCAGCCGGGCACCGCGCAGAGCGTCGCGGTACAGCTCGGGCAGTCCGAACACCGCCGAGGCGAGGTGCTCGGGCTGGTCGTGCTCGAACCCGTACCAACGCGGGTACAGCGACGCGTCGCGGAGCCGGAACGCGGCCGACAGGTCGACGACGCATCCGACGCGACCCACGAGCTGGGGCGCGAGCGACATGCTGGCCTCGTGCGGCAACCCGAGGAACACGAGATCGAACCCATCGACGCGAGCGGGGTCGAACTGCTCGAACACCAGGTCCGGATAGGCAGCCGAGAGGCTCGGGTACACGTCGGCGGCACGGGTCCCGGCCTGGGAGTCCCCGGTGGCGAACCCGAGGTCGAACGTCGGGTGCTGCGCACACAGCCGGAGCAGCTCGGCGCCCGTGTAGCCGGACGCACCGACCACGGCCACCCGCTTCCGTCCGTTGACGTTGCTGCTCGACATGGCGCATGATCATACATGCGGGTGCATGATCATGCCATCGAATTCACGCGGACAGCGAGCGATCATCTCACTCTGGGATGCGTTCTCGAAAGATCCTGTCAGGCCCCGGGACGATCCGCGCGAGGTTTCGCGCACGACGTGACGAAGTTGACATCTTCTTGCGGCAAACGAGCCCGTCCCTTCATTGTCCTGGCGAGCCGCCAGGGTTATGTTCGAATCGTGAGGCGGGCTCCAATCGAGACACCTGGGCTGAAGGCGGTGCTGACTGCCGTCGACGGGGTGATCCTCGCCTTCGCGTGGCTCCCGGTCCTGCTCATGGGACTCGACGACCGCCGCCCGACCGAGTCGTTCGGCGTCGCCGCCACGGCGGTCGCCATCTCGCTCCTCGTCATGCGCTACGAGGGTCTCTACCTGTCGAGGTTGTGCGCGATCCGCTCGATCGAGGTCCGCTTGATCGCCCGCTCGACCGTCTACACGGGCCTCGCGCTCGTGCTGGTCGACCGGATGGTGTTCACCCACGTCAGCACGGTCATCCGGCTGAAGGAGGTCGCGATCGGCGCCGCGGCCATGCTGCTGCTGCTCATCATCGAGCGCAGCGTCGTGCGGGCGGTGCTGCGCAGCGCCCGGCAGAGCGGCGCACACGCCCGCGACGTGCTGGTCGTCGGCAGTGGCGCACACGCCGCCCGGATCGTGTCCGTCATCGGGGACCACCCGGACTACGGCATGCGCGTCATCGGCCTGGTGGGTGACCGCGACGCCGCGGAGGCCAACGGCCTCGGCCACCTCTGGCTGGGCACGATCGACGACACGATCGAGGTCGCGCTCCGCGGCGAGGTGACCGGTGTCGTCCTCAGCGCCTCGGCAGCCGAGCACCCCGACATCACGACGCTCGTCAAACGCCTCCAGCGACGAGACATCCACGTGCAGGTCTCGAACGGGCTCGCCGGCTTCGACGTGCAGCGGCTGCGCCAGCTCCATCTCGCCCACGAGCCGATGATCTACCTCGAGCCGTCCCGCCCACGCCGCATCGACTTCGTCGCCAAGCGCACGATCGACGTCACGGTCAGCTTCCTCGCACTGCTGTTCCTCTCGCCGATCCTGCTGGCGGCCTCGGTCGCGATCAAGCTCACCGATCGAGGACCGGTCCTCTTCAAGCAGGAGCGGGTCGGCCGCAACGGTCGGCTCTTCAACGTCTACAAGTTCCGCACGATGGTCGTCGACGCCGAGGCCCGCAAGGCCGAGCTGATGGCGGCGAACGAACGCTCCGGTCCCCTGTTCAAGATGGACGTCGATCCGCGCGTCACCCGCATCGGTGGCCTGCTCCGGTTGACGAGCCTCGACGAGGTGCCCCAGCTGCTCAACGTGCTGCGCGGGCAGATGAGCATCGTCGGCCCACGTCCTGCGTTGCCGAGCGAGGTCGTCGACTTCGACGAAGAGCTCCGCCGCCGCGAGCTCGTGAAGCCGGGCATCACCGGACTCTGGCAGGTGGAAGCGCGCGACAGCCCGTCGTTCGACGCCTACCGCCGACTCGACCTGTTCTACGTCGACAACTGGACGGTCGTCGGCGATCTCGAGATCATGATGGACACCGCCGAGCACCTGCTCGGCAGGATGATCGGCCAGCTGCGCAAGCGCAAGCCCGCCCAGGTGGTACCGATCGCGCCGGCCGTCCCGATCGAGCAGCCGGTCGGGGCGCCCGAACGCCGGTCGACGGTCGCCTGACCTCGAGCGAGCCGCTCAGCTGTCGAGCAGCAGGACCCGGATGACGGTCTCGTCCGGACCGACGTGCTCGTCCGCGTCGCCGAGCCGCAACCCGTGCGCTCCCACGACGACCCGTGCATTTCGATCGCGCGCAGGATCGGGCGGACCATCGGTGTCGAGCCGCAGCTGGTCGATCAGTTCGTGAACCAGTGACCGAGCCCGATCGTGCTCGAGGCCGAGCAGCTGCGCATCGTCGATCAGGCGGTTGCGCTCGGCGGGGGTGACGGCACCGATGACGACACCGAGGTGCTCGATGACGCGCTCGATCTCGCGGGCGACCTCGTGGGCACTGCCGCCCGCGTACACCCGCCCGAGCGGACCCTCGATCGCGCGCCGAGCGACATCGAGCGCCACCCGCAACGTGTGCGCCGACTCGCCGTCATCCCAGGTGGCGAGGACGCGCTCGAGCCGGTCGGCACCGCCGGCCAGCGCGGCCACGTCGTCACGATCACCCAGCCCGAGGAGTGCCATCGCCGAGCGGATGGCCACCGGACGGCCGACGCGGCGGCTCACGAACCGCTCGGCGCGGCCGAGCGCCTCGGCCAACCCGATGGGTGGTGCCATCTCTCGTGCGCGCGTCGGTACCTCTGGCGAGGCGGACGATCCGTCGAGGCGCGCGAGCCGGCCCGCCTGGGATCGAGCCAGCTCGGCCACCGATATCACGACCTGGCTGGGCGCCCACGAACACGTCCACGTCGCGACCCTCGCAGCGCCTGCCGGCGACACGCTGAGCGACCCGTCGAGACCGACCTCGAGCAGCACGTCGACCTCCCGTGCCGCGCTCGGTGCCGCGCCGGCCGCCCCTTCGGCGGCAGGGACCAGCTGGGCGGACAGGACGAGCGAGTGCGGCCTGACCGCGTTGCCAGACGACGCGGCCGCCGCGCCAGGTGCTTCGTACAGGTCGAGGAAGACGTCACTGCCGTCGTCGGGCCCGAGGTCCACGCGGGCAGTGACCTGGAAGGGCATGGGCTGATGCCGAGGCACGATGACGTGCAGGTCGGAGTCGGCGCGGTCGTCGAGGAGCACCCCGACAGCGCACGGCACCACGTTGACGACCTCGATCCCGTCCATCTCCGCCAGCTCGATCACCGCGCGGGCGATGTCGCCACGCGACCGGACGACGTCGACGGGGCACTCGCCCCACGGCTGGTCGAGGGCTCGGATCGCTGCTTCGACCAGCGAGCTCGACGCAGGACCGTCGGCGACGAGCACGATCCGGTTGGCGGCGAGCACCCCGCGCGCCGCCGCCGCCGAGGCGAGCTCGGCGAGCACCGTCGCCACGGCCTCGCTGCGGGTTCCGGTCGACGGCGCCAGCGCGGCCGCCACCTGCTCGCGCACGCCGCAGCGGTCGATCGAGACGACCGCTGCGCTGACCCCGATGTCGAGATCGACGGCCACGACGACCTCCGCGTCGAGGGCCGCCGAGCCGACGGCGCTGGTCGCGAATGCGGCGACCAGCGGCGTCGAGGCCCACACGACCTCAGCGCGACCGGCCGGATCGACGAGGCGCGTGACGTGGTGACGGTCGGCCCAACCGAGCCAGCCGGGCGCCGCCAGGCCGATCCGCTCGACCTGCCCGTCGTCGTCCCGTGCGCCATCGGGCGCTCGCCCGACGAGCGCGCCGACCACGTCATCGAGCAGGTGGAGCACCGGCGGAGGTGCCACCCTGTCGGCTCCGACCGGCACCGAGATCCAGCGGCCCAGCTGCCCCATCTGGTTCGAGAACGTCGAGCTGAACCCCCGTCGGGCCACCTCGAGCACCGGGGCGCCGAGATCGAGGCCGATCGCGCGCCGGCGAGTGCCGATGTCAGCAGCCGATCGCACCTCCGCCACCCGTCCGAGTGTAGGCGTGCCCGAGGGATCGGTTCCCGCGGTGCTGCACCGTCCGGCGCACGCGCGGTCGCGTCCACCCGGGGGCAGAATGGAGATGTGCTCGACGGACCCAGCACCCGCGGCCGCCTGCTCGTGGCCACCCCGCCGCTCGGCGACCCGAACTTCGATCGGAGCGTCGTGTACGTCCTCGAGCACTCCTCCGCCGGCGCGGTCGGCCTGATCCTCAACCGGACTGGAACCGTCAGCGGACAGTTCGATCCGGCGACGCTGCACGACGTCCCGATGGCGCTCGACGACGTCGACGCGACGCTCGCGGTCCTCGAGGCGTGGCAACCGCTCCTCGCTCCCCCGCGCCGGATGTTCGTCGGCGGCCCGGTCGGCGACGATTCGCTCATCGCCGTCGCGTCAGGGGTCGGACGCTCGTCGGAGACCTGGGGCGCGCTCACGGGCTCGATCGGGACGGTCGACCTGACGGTCGCGCCGGACGAGGCTGCCGAGCAGATCGAGCGCGTGCGCATCTTCCGCGGCTATGCCGGATGGGCGCCGGGTCAGCTCGACGCCGAGGTGGACGCCGGCGCGTGGATGGTCTTCGACGCGACCGACGACGACGTGTTCACGCCACGCCCCGATCAGCTGTGGCGAGACGTGGTCCGCCGGCAGGGCGGATCGCTGGCGTGGATCGCCGACGCGCCCGACGACATCGCCGCGAACTGACGCCGTCGGCCGGCGCGCAGCCCGAACGACGATCAGCCGCGTAGGACGGCGCCCATCTTCGCGAGGGCGGCGGCCGCCTTCTCCTTCACCCCGCCGACCTCTGCGTCGGTCAGCGTGCGGTCGGGCGCCTGCAACCGCAGCCGGTACGCGAGGCTGCGCGTGCCGGGGTCGATGCCCTGGCCGCGGAACACGTCGAACAGCTCGAGCCCGACGAGCAGGCCCGACGCTGCCTGACGGATGGCCTTGTCGACCTTGTCGGCTGTGACCGACTCGGGTACGGCGAAGGCGAGGTCGAGGTCGGTGCTCGGGAACCGGCTCACCGGTCGCCACTGGGCGATCTTCGGCTCGACGGCGAGCATCGCGGTGAGGTCGAGCTCGAGCCACGCGACGCGCTCGGTGACGTCGAACGCATCGAGGACGTCGGGGTGGATCTCGCCGACGGCGCCGACCGCGTCGCGGCCAACGGAGAGGGTCGCCGAACGCGTGGGGTGCAGACCGGCGGGCGGCTTCGATTGGTCGACGCGCGCGCCGAAGCCCATCGCCCGGGCGATCTCGCGCCACACCGCCATCGCCGAGGGGGCCTCTCGCCCCGCGAGCGCCACGGCCAGACCCTCGAACTCGAGCGGGAGGTCGGAGGTGCGGTCGCCCGGCGGGTACACGTGCCCGATCTCGAAGAACGACACGCCGGAGCGGCGGTGCGACTCGTTGAACGCGATCGCCCGCAACAGGCCGGGGCGCATCGACGGTCGCAGGACGTCCTCGTCGGCCTGCAGCGGGTTCGTGATCCGGACCACGTCGGTCGGCAGGTGGGCGGCCACGAGATCGCGCTCGCGCAGGAAGGTGTCGGTGATCGCCTCGTCGAGACCCAGGCCGAGCAGCACCTGCCGCAGCGCGCGTCGACGCAGCTGCTGCGGGCTGAGGTGTCCGTGGACCGTGGACTTCGGCACCGCCTTGCCCACCTCGTCGTAGCCGAAGTGGCGCGCGACCTCTTCGACGACGTCGATCTCGTCGGTGCTGTCGGGACGCCACGACGGCAGGACGACGGTGACGATGCCGGGGTCGTCGCCCTGCGTCACGGTGTAGCCGATCGGCGTGATGAGCCGGTCGATCGCTGCACCGTCGAGGTCGGTGCCGAGCACACGGTTCACCTGCGCGACCCGCACGGCGACCGACCGATCGGCGGGCGGCAGCGAGGGATGCCGGGCGTCGACGGCGCCGGCGTGCACGACCAGGCGAGGGCACGTCTCGCGCAGGAGCTGGACGAAGCGGGCCTGGGCCCGCTCGATGCCGTACGGATCGACGCCGCGCTCGAACCGCCCGGACGCCTCCGAGCGCAATCCGAGACGGTTCATCGTGCGGGTCATCGCGGTGGGCTCGAACATCGCGATCTCGAGCGCGACGACCGTCGTGGCTTCGGTGATCTCGGACTCGAGACCACCCATCACGCCACCGATGCCGATCGGGACGTCGTTCGCGTCGCAGATGAGCAGATCGTCGGCGGTGAGCGTGCGCGTCACGTCGTCGAGCGTGGTCATCGTCTCGCCCTCGCGCGCCAGGCGGATGCGGAACCCGTGACCACCCAGCGCATCGAGGTCGTATGCGTGGTTGGGCTGGTTGAGCTCGAGCATCACCGCGTTGCTGACGTCGACGACGTTGTTGATCGATCGCATGCCCGCCGCCTGCAGCCGTCGAGCGAGCCACTGCGGGGACGGCCCGACCTCGATGCCCGACAGCACGATCGTCGTGAAGCGCGGGCACCGTTCGCCGTCGACCAGCTCGACCGGAGCCGACCGAGCCGACCCGTCGGGTTCGATCGGCGGCGGCCCGGGCAGGATCGCGACGCCGAGGTTCGCCGCGAGATCGCGCGCCGCGCCGAGATGACCCCAACAGTCGGGCCGGTTGCGGGTGAGGTCGCAGTCGAAGACCACCTCGGTCTCGATGCCGAGGGCGTCGCCGTACGGCAGGCCGAGGGTGGTGTCGGTCGGCAGGATGAGGATGCCGGTGTGGTCGTCGCCCAGGCCGAGCTCGCGGGCCGAGCAGAGCATGCCCTGCGAGTCGATGCCGAGGATCGGCTTGGGGTTGATCACCCGTCCGTCGGGCATCTCGGTCCCCGGCGTGGCGAGCGGGACGACGTCACCGGCGGTCATGTTGAACGCGCCGCACCACACGTGCCGCTCGACGCCATCACCCGCGTCGACCCACACACGGTGCACCTTGGCGGCGTCGGGGTGCCGCTCGGTGCGCACTACGCGGGCGGTGATGACGCCCTGCACCGACGCACCGGCGACGTCGACGCGCTCGACCTGCAAGCCGAGGCGCGTCAGCCGATCGGCGATGTCGTCGACGTCGTGTCCGACGGGGGCGAGATCGTTCAACCAGGAGAGCACGTACTTCATGGCGCGCTCAGAACTGCTCGATGAAGCGGACGTCGTTGCTGTACATGTCGCGGATGTCGTCGATGCCGTGTCGCTCGCGCGCCATGCGATCGATGCCGAACCCGAACGCGAAACCTCCCCATTCGTCGGGATCGAGGTTGACCGCGCGCAGCACGTTCGGATGCACCATGCCGCAGCCGCCGAGCTCGATCCACGAACCGTCGGGCCGCTGGATGTCGAACTCGGCCGACGGCTCGGTGAACGGGAAGTAGTTCGGCCGCAACCGACTGGCGAACTCGCCGCCGAAGAACGACTTGGTGAACGCGTCGATGGTCCCCGCGAGGTGTGCGAGCGTGATGCCTCGGTCGATGACCAACCCCTCGATCTGGTGGAACACCGGCATGTGGGTGGCGTCGGGAGTGTCGCGGCGGAACACACGGCCCGGCATCACCATGTAGATCGGGGGCGCGACCTGTTCCATCACCCGCACCTGGACCGGCGAGGTGTGCGTGCGCAGCAGCACCGACCCGTCGCTGCGGTAATCGGTGAACAGCGTGTCGAAGCCGCTGCGGGCGGGATGGTGGCGGGGCATGTTGAGCGCCTCGAAGTTGTAGAAGTCGGTCTCGACCTCGGGTCCTTCGGCGATCTGGAAGCCGAGGCCGATGAACACGTCCTCGAGCCGCTCCCACGCCTGCGTCACGAGGTGCGCGTGACCGCGCTGAGGTGAGGTGAGCTCCTCGGTCAGGTCGAGACGCTCGGCCTGCAAACGCACCTCACGCTCGGCTCGGGCGAGCTCGGCCCGCCTGGCAGCCAGCGCTTCGGTGACCGCCCCCGTCGCCGCGTGCAGCGCCTGGCCCGCAGCCTTCTTGTCCTGCGCCGATGGCAGGCCGCCGAGCTGGGTCTTGAAGCGGGCGAAGGCACCCCGCTTGCCGAGCAGTTCGGTGTCGAGGGCGTCGATCTCGTCGACGGTCGTCGCCGCGGCGATCTGTTGCAGCCCGGCGTCACAGGCCGCGCTCACTGATTCCATCATCGACGTGGGCATTGGGTGTCGTCACTCTCTCGCGATGTCGGTCCGGCCGGTGGAGGTGCTCCCCCGGGGCTCGGGTGGATCAGCCGCGCACGAGGGCGCACGCGATCCGGACATCGCCCCGGGGGCGTCGAAATCGCAACGCGCGCATGTGTGCACCCTAGCGGCCCTGCCGCTGACGGAGGACTTCGAAGACGACGACGGTTGCCGCCATCGCGACGTTGAGGCTCTCGGCGCGGCCGGCGTGCGGCACGCTGATCCACTCGTCGACCGCCAACGACGGATCGAGCCCGGACGACTCGTTGCCGACGATCACGAGCGTGGGGACGGTGAGGTCGACCGATGTGTACGGCCGTACGCCTGGCTGGTCGTGCGAGGTGGTGCCGACAGCGCGGAGCCGCGGCGCGGCCCGGCGGAGCACATCGTCCATCTGCACGTCGACGACGACGGGCACCTCGAACAAGGCGCCGGCACTCGACCGGACGACCTTCGGGTTGAACGGATCGACCGATCCCGCCGTGAGCACGGCGGCGTCGACACCCGCAGCCTCGGCGGAGCGGAGGATCGTGCCGGCGTTGCCCGGGTCGGCGATGCGATCCGCGACGAGCACGAACGTCGCATCGTCCAGCGCGTCGAGCGGCGCCACCCGTCGGCGCACGACGCCGAGCACCGGTTGTGGAGACTCGGTGGTCGCCACCCGCTCCATGACGTTGGGGGCGAGCTCGAACACGCCGACATCGGGCGCGAGGTCGGGCGGACGGTACGACCACTCGTCGGCGGCGACGAACACCGCCTCGAGCTCCCATCCGGCGCGGACCGCGTGCTCGACGAGCGACGGGCCCTCGACCACGAACGCACCCTCCTCCAGACGCGCACTGCGGCGCCCCAAGAGGCGCCGCAGTCGTTGAACCTTCGGGTTCGAGTACGTGAGCCGATCGCTCAGAGAGCCGCCTTGGCGGCTGCCACCAGTTGGCCGAAGGCTTCGGGCTCGGTGACCGCCAAGTCGGCCAGGATCTTGCGGTCGACCTCGATGCCGGCCGCGTTCAGCCCGGCGATGAACCGGCTGTAGCTCATGTCGTGCAGTCGGCAGCCCGCGTTGATGCGCTGGATCCAGAGGCGACGGAACTCGCCCTTCTTCGCCCGGCGGTCGCGGAACGCGTACTGGCCACTGCGCATGACCTGCTCGTTGGCCGCCCGCACCGACCGGCTCTTGTTGCCGTAGTACCCCTTTGCCCGTTCGAGCACCTGCTTGCGGTGCTTCTTCGAGCCGACTGCTCGCTTCACTCGTGCCATCGTCGTTGTCCTGTCCTGTCGTGTTCTGCTCTGCTTGTCGCGTGCTGCGGTTGGTGTGGGCGGTCAGCGCTCGCCGAGCAGCCGCTTGATCTTCTTCTCGTCGCCGGAGTGCACGTCCACCATGCCGTCGAGCCGGCGGGTGCGCGTGGACGGCTTCTTCTCGAACAGGTGCTGGCGGTTCTGCTGCAGTCGGCGGAGCTTGCCGGTGCCGGTCTTGCGGAAGCGCTTGGCCGCCGTCTTGCTGGTCTTCATCTTGGGCATGGTGTGTCCTGTCGAGGTGTCGGGGAACAGACCGGAGCAGCCGCTCGCGCGTCGCGAGCGGATCGGTCGGGTGGGTGGATCGTCAGGCCTGGTCGGTGGCCGGAGCGGGCTCGGAGGGCGGCGCGTCCTGCGCCGCCGGCGACCGCTCGTGCCGGTTGTCTGACTTCTTGGGAGCTGCTTTCTTCTCCGGAGCGAGCACCATCGTCATGTTGCGGCCCTCGAGCCGGGCGTAGGCCTCGACCTTGGCGATCGGTCCCAGCTGCTCGATGACCGCATCGAGGATCTTCGAGCCGAGCTCGGGGTGGGCCATCTCGCGCCCACGGAACTGCAGGGTCACCTTCACCTTGTGCCCGTCGTGCAGGAAGTCCTGCATGTGACGGACCTTGGTGTCGAAGTCGCCCTTGCCGATCTTCGGTCGGAACTTCACTTCCTTGATCGACACCTGGACGGTCTTCTTGCGTGACTCCTTGGCCTTCTGACTCTCTTCGTAGCGGAACTTGCCGTAGTCCATGATCCGGCACACCGGGGGGTTCGCCATCGGCGCGACCTCGACGAGGTCGAGGTCGAGTTGGCGAGCCATGGCGAGTGCGTCGGGAAGGGCTTTGATCCCGAGCTGACCACCATCGGGGCCGATGAGGCGAACCTCACGGGCGCGGATGCGGTCGTTGTACCGGTGCTCTGGTTGCTGCGGCGGTGCTATGGCTGATCACTCCTGTGCAATGGGCTGTCCTCCCAGTCGGGTCCGTGGTTCGCGATGCGAAGCCGCAGACACGACTGGGACGCCGTCATTGCCAGGTTGCGTTGCCCGGCAAGGTGCCGCACAGCGCACGATCGTCCCGATCGTTTCGTCGACCCGGGCGCACGAGAAGTGGCCGGGTGGGGGAACCAGCCCCACTTCGCCTCAGTTGTCAGGCCGATAGGGTACCAAACGTGAGCGACGAAACCACGCCCGCGGACTCGAACGTCCCTGGTCAGGACGACGACCCGATCGAGGCGGCGCAGTCGGTGCTCGACGATGCCCGTCGCCGACTGGCCGAGGTGCCCGCCGAGGTCGTCGTCTCGAACCATGTGATGGGCCTGTACGAGCTCGCCGCCATCCACCTCGGCGGCGCGCCGCCCGATCTGCGCCAGGCCGCGCTCGCGATCGATTCGGTCGCCTGTCTCGTCGAGGGGCTCGGCGATCGCCTCGGGCCCGACGCCGGCACGATGCGCGACGCGCTGGCCAACATCCGGCTCGCGTTCGTGCAGATCAAGGGCGCGCAGCCGGCCGATCCGGCCGACTGAACCGTCCGATCGGCGCGCGCCGCACCTTGCCGTCGCGCACCGTCACGCCTTCCGCACGAAGCCGAGCCGCTTGCTCACGCTCGTTGCCCGGCACCAGTCGACCAGCGGCGTTGACGACGCGCCACCACGGCAGGTCGGGGTCGTCGTTGGTCGACAGCAGGCGGCCCACCAGCCGCGACTGCTTCGGGTAGCCGGCGTCCTCGGCGATGTCGCCGTACGTGACGACCTCTCCCTCTCCGATCGCGCGGATGACGTCGACGATCCGCGCGTCGCGAGCCTCCGAGGGGTTCATCCGGGCCGGATCGCCGTGGCTTCCCAGCGTCCGAGCTTGGGCAGCACGTCGAACGCCACCCGCGCCCGGGTCTCGATGTCGCGCGAGCCATCGGCGATCGCGATGCAGTGGAACGGCCAGGTTCGCCCGTCGTCGTCGGTGATCAGGCCGAGCCCGATGTCGCGGTCGAACTGGGTCACGGTCCCGTGTCCGTGCGTGCCCATCGCTGCTACTGGATGATCTTGCTGATCGGGAGCTCGAGGATGCCGGTCGCGCCGGCGTCCTTCAGGGCGGGGATGAGCCGGTTGATCTGGTTCTTGGCGACGACCGTCTCGACGGCGAACCCGTCACCACCGGCGAGCTCGTTCACCGTCGGCGCCTTCAACGACGGGAGCAGGGGCAGCACCGCATCGAGCTGGGACGCCCCGACGTTCAGCTTCACGAGCACCTTGCCGCGCGCGTCGAGCGTGCCGTTGAGCAGCGTCATCAACTGCCCCATCGCATGCCGCTTGGTCGGATCGTCATGAGCCGCGCGGTTGGCGACCACCTCGGTGTAGCTCTGCATGATCTCGTCGATGATGCGCAGCCCGGCCGCGCGCAGCGCACGACCCGTCTCGGTGATGTCGACGATGCAGTCGGCGATGTCGGGGATCTTCGCCTCGCTCGCGCCGTACGAGAGCCGGATGTCGGCATCGATGCCCTTCGCCTCGAAGAACCGGCGGGTGAGCTCGGGGTACTCGGTGCTCACGCGCAGGCCGTGCGGCAGGTCCTCGATGCGCTGAGCGGGTGAGTCGCCGGCGACGGCGACCACGACGCGGATCGGCAACGACGTCGCCTTCGAGTAGCGCATCTCACCGAGGCTGACGACGTCGCTCGCCGTCTCCTCCACCCAGTCTCGCCCCGTGATGCCGACGTCGAAGAGGCCCTCGGCGACGTAGCGCGGGATCTCCTGCGGGCGCAGGATGCGCACCTCGGCGATTCGTGGGTCGTCGATGGTGGCCTTGTAGTCGACGGCGGACGAGCGCACGACCGGGAGATCGGCGGACTCGAACAGGTCGAGCGTCGCCTTCTCGAGAGAGCCCTTGGGCAGCACCAGCCGCAGCACGACTGCGGAGGCTACCGGCGGTCAGTGAGCGGT
The DNA here is from genome assembly GCA_050248155.1 of Ilumatobacteraceae bacterium. GTDB lineage: Bacteria > Actinomycetota > Acidimicrobiia > Acidimicrobiales > Ilumatobacteraceae > VFMC01. The sequence continues at coordinate 2,054 of JBFWSW010000001.1, read as the reverse complement.
GGGCTCGGAATTGAGCAGGCGGAGCGCGTGCGGCAACACGTCGAGGATCGCACCGAGCTGCTCGACGCACCCCTTCGGCGACCCGGGCGTGTTGCAGACGATCGCCTGGCCACGCACGCCGGCGATGCCGCGGGACAGACGGCCGAGCGGATTGACGAGCCGCATCGCCTCGGCGAGACCTGGTGCGTCGCGGTCGATCACCTTGCGCGTCCCCTCGGGTGTCTGGTCGCGCGGGGCGAAGCCGGTGCCGCCCGTGGTGACGACGAGGCCTGCGAACCCGTTGGTCATGTCGGTCAGCGACGCAGCGACCTCGTTGGCACCGTCGGCCGTCACACGGTGCTCGACGACCTCGAAGCCTGCTGCGACGAGCTGCTCGACGAGCGCTCGTCCGCTCGAGTCGTCGCGCGTGCCGTGGATGACCCCATCGCTGACGGTGAGCACCTTGGCTCGCAGCGGCTCTGGCTGGTGGTCGAGCTGGACGTGTTCGGTGCTCATGACGTCCGACGGTATCGAACGACGACCATGCCGTCGGTGTCGCTGTCGTGCGGGAGGACGCGGAACCCGTGCGCGTACGGGCGCCACGTCCCGGGCGGAGGTTCACCGATGGGCGCGAAACTGGTGGGCACCGGATGGTCGACCGACTCGGCCGCGGTGAGCGTGCACACGCTGTAGACCAGCGTGCCTCCCACACGCACGAGCGGAGACGCGGCCTCGAGCAGTCGCTGCTGGAGCACGACCAGTGAGGCGATGTCGCCGTCGGTGATGTGCCAGCGGGCATCCGCTCGACGGCGCAGGGCTCCGAGACCCGAGCACGGCGCGTCGAGCAGGACTCGGTCGAAGCTCGCCGGAGGGAACGGTGGGCTCGTCCCGTCGGCGACCACCGTCGCCACGTCGGCTGCGAGGCGCGTCGAGTTGGCGACGATGAGCCCGGCGCGCCCCGGCGAGACCTCGGCCGCGACGACGTGGGCGCCCTCGTGACCCGCGCGCCTCGCCATCGCGGTCGCCTTGCCCCCGGGAGCGGCGCAGAGGTCGAGGACCCGCTCGCCGGGCAGGGCACCGACCGACTGGGCCACCCACTGCGACGCGAGGTCCTGCGTGTAGCCGTCGTCGCGCACCGTGACGGGAGGGGCGAGGTTCATGCGCTCCATCGCGGCGATCGCCTCGTCGCCGAGATCGGCGCACAACCGGTCGAACATCCAGTCCGGGTAGCTCAGCTCGGTCGCACGGTCCGGCCACAGCATCGGGGTGCGCGACACGTTGCGGAGGATCGCGTTGACGAAGCCGCGGACCCGCTTCGGCGCGAGGGCCACCGTCTCGGACACCGCCGCATGCGGGGCCATCTGCATGAAGGTGAGCTGGTAGGCGCCGAGCCGGAGGAGCGTTCGCACAGCGGGCTCGGGCTCGCTCAGCACGAACCGGTCGACGACCGCGTCGCACGCACGGCGCATGCGCGTGGTGCCGTTCACGAGCTCGGTCACGAATGCCCGGTCACGACGGTCGAGACCACTCGATCCGAGGGCGGCCGGAACCACGAGGTTGGCGTACGCCCCCTCCTGCTCGATGCGTTCGAGACACCGCAGCGCCACGGCGCGGGCGGACGCAGGTCGTGCGCTGCGCGTGCTCTCACTGCCGGGCGGGTTCACCCCGATCAGTGTGTCGCCGTCGAGACCGTGTCACACGAGTTTCGTCGCCGGGTGGTGCCCCAGCCGTTCGACCCGCACTTCTCTCAGCGTCGAAGCCGTGCCACACCCCTGTCGTAGGGTGATCGTCGCTGGTCAGCCGTCGTCCGGGGTGCGTGTGACACCCTCGGCGTAGGGTGATCGGTGCTCGACTTCCCCCGGGCGTGATCGGCCGCATGTCGGCCCTCGATGTCTGATCGTCGCGCGTGGTGAGGGGTGGTGGGTGTGGACGTCGATGTGGTGCTGCACGCGGTCCGGGGCGTGCACGGGCTCGATCCGGTGACCGCCGATCTCGCACAGTTGCAGGCGGCGTTGCGTGAGGTGACGCGGGTGCGTCGCTGGCTCGACGGCCGCGAGGTCGCGTTCACCAACGGG